>JBBSUN010000019.1:0-61669 GCA_038234335.1 Mycobacteriales bacterium | reverse complement strand
CGTCCCGGGGCTGCGGCGGGTGCAGGGCCGGGTGGTGCTGGTCGACCTGGAGGTCGATCCGGCCCCGCTGTCGACCGTGCTGGACGGGGTGCGGGTGTTCAGCGGCTACGCGGGGTGGTCGGCGGGGCAGCTGGACGACGAGCTGGCGCGGGAGGACTGGCTGGTGGTGGCGTCGCTGCCCAGCGACGTGCTCGACCCCGGGCGGGGCGACCTGTGGGCCCGGGTGCTGCGCCGCCAGCCGATGCCGCTGGCCCTGCTCGCGACGCACCCGCTCGAGGTGGAGCGGAGCTGAGGTGAGTCGGGCCGCGCCCCGACCGGCGCCTCGGCTTGCCGCGGGAACCCCCGGCGGGAGAACCTGTGCGGACGGCGCCCACCCGCGCCGATCGCCACACCAGCTGCCCCACCAACCCCCGGGGCGGGAGGAGCACACCCGTGACCGCGCTGCACGAGACGACCCGCACCGCTCCCGTCGACCACCCCGCCTGGGCCGAGCTCAAGGCCGCGGCCACCGCGCTGCAGCCGTTGCAGGCCGCCGACGGCGCCGTGGCCGACTTCGCGACCGGTGCACCGCTGGTCGAGCGGGTGGCCGTGGCGGTCGGGGAGCTGGCCCCGCTGCTGCCCCACGACGCGGCCTACCTGGCCGCGGTGGCGACCGACCTGCGGCGCTGGGTCGCCGGGGGCCTCGGCGTGCCGGACTTCCTCGACGCGCTGCTCACCTTCCGCCCCGAGCGGGACCGCACCGACGGTCTCGAGCACCTGGTGCTGTTCCCCATGTTCACCCAGAACGGCTCGGGAGAGCGCAAGCTGGAGGCCGTCCTGCTGCAGGTGTTCTGGCCCGACTGGCTCGCGGCCGTGGAGCAGGACGGGTACGAGAACCCCAAGTTCGTGCCGATCACCTTCCTGGACTTCACCCCCGGCTACGACACCAACTCCGCGGTGCTGTTCCCGGAGAGCGTCGCGGTGCGCGAGACCCCGGTGTTCAGCTGGGGCGGGATCTTCTGCGACCGGGAGTCGGCCCGGTTTCGCGTCATCTCGCAGGCCGTGTGCGAGACGACGCACCTGGAGCTGCCCGCGCACGCCGCCACGCTGCTCACCGACCAGCAGGTGGCGCAGGAGACGTTCGTGCTGTGGGACCTGGTGCACGACCGCGCGCACAGCCACGGTGACCTGCCCTTCGACCCGTTCATGATCAAGCAGCGGATGCCGTTCTTCCTCTACAGCCTGGAGGAGCTGCGCTGCGACCTGACCGCGTTCCGCGCCAGCCTGGCGCTGGCGGCGGACGGGGTCCCCCAGGCCGAGCTGGTCCCGGTGGCGATGCTGCTGGACCGGGGCCTGCGCTTCCCGCTGACCGGTTCCCGGGTCCGCAACTACGACGGGGTCGCCGGGCAGCTGCTGTTCGCCCACCTGCACCAGGCGCGGGTGCTGCACTGGACCGACAACGCCCTCCGGGTGGACTGGGACGCGCTGCCCGGTGCCGTCCTCGCCCTGCTGGAGCGCATCGAGGACCTCTACTGGCGCAGCATCGACCGACCCAAGGTGGCGCACTGGCTGGCTGCGCACGCCCTCGTCGCCAGCATCCTCACCCCGCACCCGGCGTCGACCTGGGCGCACGGCACCCTCCCGCTGGACGGACCGCCCAAGGGCCTGGTCGACCTGGTGCACCCCGACGAGTTCCCGCTGAGCATGTTCTTCGAGGCGCTGGCCAAGAAGCTCCGCGGCGTCGTCGACTCCACCGCCGGGATCACCGCGGCCGACCCGCGGCTGGGCTGAGCGTCGTCATCCCCGGGTGAGTGCCGCGGCCCGGCTGCCGGACCGGTGACCAGGTCGGGCGGGGGTGGCACGGCTACCGTGGAGCGGTGACCTCCCCCGTGCTGCCGGACCTCCGCCTCCACGACACCCGCCAGCACGACACCCGCCAGCACGACACCCGCCTGCACGACCCCGAGGTCCGAGGCTTCGCCAGCGACAACTACTCCGGGGTGCACCCGGAGGTGCTGGCCGCGCTGGCCGCGGCCAACGGTGGGCACCAGCCGGCCTACGGCGCCGACGTCTACACCGCCCGCCTGGCCGAGACGATGCGCGAGCACTTCGGCGAGCGCACCCAGACGTACCCGGTGTTCAACGGCACCGGCGCCAACGTCACCGGACTGCAGGCGCTGACCAGCCGGTGGGGCGCGGTCGTGTGCGCCGACTCGGCCCACATCCACGTCGACGAGGGGGGTGCGCCGGAGAAGATGGCCGGGCTCAAGCTCCTCACGATCGGTACCCCGGACGGCAAGCTCACCCCCGAGCTGCTGCTCGCCGAGGCGCGGGACTTCGACGACGAGCACCGCAGCCAGGCCCAGGTCGTCTCCATCACCCAGTCCACCGAGCTGGGCACGCTCTACACCGCCGACGAGGTCGCGGCGATCGCCGAGCGGGTGCACGCCCTGGGCATGACCCTGCACATGGACGGCGCGCGCCTGTCCAACGCCGCCGCGGCCCTGGACGTGCCGCTGCGGGCGTTCACCACCAATGCGGGCGTGGACGTGCTGAGCTTCGGGGGCACCAAGAACGGGGCGCTGGCCGCCGAGGCCGTGCTGGTGCTGAACCCGGACGCCGCTCGTGAGCTCGTCCGCCTGCGCAAGACGTCCATGCAGCTCGGGTCCAAGATGCGCTTCGCCTCCGTGCAGCTGCTGGCCCTGCTCACCGACGGGCTGTACCTGCGCTCGGCGTCCCACGCCAACGCGATGGCGGCCCGGCTCGACGCCGCCGTGCGCGACGTCCCCGGCGTGCAGGTGCAGCGCACCGTGCAGGCCAACGCCGTGTTCGCGGTGCTCCCGTCCGCGGTGACCGAGAAGCTGCAGCAGCGCTTCCGCTTCTACACCTGGGACCCGGCCACCGGGGAGGTCCGCTGGATGTGCAGCTTCGACACCACCGAGGCCGACGTGGACACCTTCGCCGCGGCGATCTCGGACGAGATGGCCGCGCACCGGGGCTGAGGGCCCTGGGGCTGTGTGGGCCGGAGCGGCGAGGTGACTCAGGCCATCCCGGGCTGGTCGGTGTCCACCCGCCGCTGCTCGACGACCTCGGGACGGTACCGCTCGATCAGGGCCATGAACTCGTCGTGCTCGTGCTCGGGCACGTCCAGGAAGTCCAGGGTCGCGGCGATCTCCTTGAAGACCGCGTTGAAGCCCTTGGTGTCGATCGCCAGGCCGTCGTGCGCGGCGAGCATGTCCATGCCCGGGTAGCACTTCGGCCCCCCGGCGGCCTCGATGGACCAGGCGGTGACGAGGAACTTGTAGCCGGGCGCGTTGGCCGGGTTGCCGTGGTGGACGTGCACCTTCTCGTTCGCGTTGACCGCGACGTTGGCGAACAGCCGGTCGACCAGGATGTCCACCGCACCCGCGATCCCGTACGTGCCGCCGAGACGGTCGTACAGCGAGCCCGGCGTCGCGGCCTGCTGGGCCATCTCGTTGACGTCCTTCGGCCTGGGGTGGGCCTCGCTCTGGATCGTCTCGCTCATGGTCGGCTTCCTTCTCGTCGGTGACCGGGTGGTCCCACGTCGGTGTGGTGACCGTCACGTGCTCCCGGTCACTGTGCAGCGCCGGCGTGGCCACGTCAAGAGTGCACAACCCGGTTGTGCACGCTGGGGCTCCACCGGCGACGCCGGTGCGCTAGACAAGGGGGGTGAAGACCCGTGAGATCGGCAACGACACCGTCGGACGAACCACCGTCGGGGCGATCGGCCTCGGCTGCATGACCTTCGACCAGACCGGCGCCCAGCCCCGCGACCAGCTGCTGGAGACGCTGCGGGTCGCCGTGGACCACGGCGTGACCCTGTTCGACACCGCGGACGCCTACGGACCGGGAGACGAGCTGGGGGCCGACGCGCAGGGTGCGAACGAGCGCCTCGTCGCGGGCCTGCTCGACCAGCTCGGGCTCCGCGAGCAGGTGCTGCTGGCGACGAAGGGCGGCCACGTGCGGACCGAGGGCGGTGGCTGGGCCACCGACTCCTCGGCCGTGCACCTCCACGCCGCCGTGGACGCCAGCCTCGGTCGGCTCGGCGTCGAGCAGATCGCGCTGTGGCAGCACCACCGCCCCGACCCGGACGTGCCCCAGGACGACGTGATCGGCACGCTCAAGGACATCTTCGACGCCGGCAAGGTGGCCCGGGTGGGGCTCTCCAACGTCGACCCCGAGCAGATCCGGGCGGCGCACGCGGTCCTCGGTGATGCCCTGGTCAGCGTGCAGAACCAGTTCTCCCCCGGGTACCGCTCGTCGGCGCCGGAGATCGCGGTCTGCGAGGAGCTCGGCCTCGCGTTCCTGCCGTGGAGCCCGCTGGGGGGCCTGGGCAGCGCCAAGGGCCTGGCCGACGAGCACCCCGCGTTCGCCGCGGTGGCCCGTGCCCGCGGTGTGAGCCCGCAGCAGGTGGCGCTCGCCTGGGAGCTCGCGCAGTCCCCGGTGGTGATTCCCATCCCCGGGGCCAAGCGTCCGGAGTCGATCCGTGACTCCGCCGCTGCCGCCGACCTGGAGCTGACGACGGCGGAGCTGGCCGCGCTCGACGCCAGCTGACCGCCCCCCCGGAACCGCGTTCTGCGTGCAGAACGCGCCACGATCGCGCGCGGAACGACGTCGTGCGCGCACAACGCGACCAGCCGCCGGTCCCGCTCGGGCCTACCGTCGGGGCATGGCCGAGAAGCAGCGCGAGTCCGTGTGGGACTACCCCCGCCCGCCCCGGTTGGAGGCCGTCGACGCCCACGTCGTCGTCCGGCACGGCGGGACGACGGTGCTCGACACCACCGACGTCGTCCGCGTCCTGGAGACCTCCCACCCGCCGACGTACTACCTGCCGCGAGCCGCGTTCGCCGAGGGCCTGCTGCACCCGACGGGCCGGAAGACGATGTGCGAGTGGAAGGGCACCGCCCGCTACGTCGACCTGCGGGTGCCCGGCGTACCCGCGCTCGACGAGATCGGCTGGTGGTACCCCACGCCGGACGCCCGCTACCCGGACCTGACCGACCGGGTCGCCCTCTACCCCGCTCCGCTGGACGAGATCCTCGTCGACGGCGAGCAGGTGGTGCCGCAGCCCGGCGGCTTCTACGGCGGCTGGATCACCGCCGAGCTCGACGGGCCCTTCAAGGGCGAGCCGGGCACCTGGGGCTGGTAGGGCACCGGGCTGGTGAGGTACCGGCTCGGTGCTCAGGGACGCAGGCTGGCCATGAGGTCGCACCCCGTGCAGTCCGCGCACCGCGCGTCGGGGCCGACGGCGGCCTCGCTGCGGGCCAGGGCCGTCGCGACCCGGGAACCCTGGACCCCGGCGGCCACGACGAGACCGCTGGCCCCGAGCGTCCCGACGAGCGCGACCACGAGCGCGTCCGCACCGTCCAGGCCCGCGACGGCGACCCCGGCCAGCACGAACAACACCCCCGCGGCGGCGGTGGGCAGCCCGGCGACCTTGTTGGCCAGGGCGAACGCCTCCTGGCACGACATCGCGGCGGGCGTGCGCACCCCGACGACGCGGTTGCGGGGCAGCCGCTCGGTGACGCCGAGCAGACCCAGCACCACGAGCGCCACCCCGACGACGACGAGCAGGACGACCACGACGAGCGCGAGCACGGACACGCCCCGAGTGTAGGAGCAGACTCACCGCCATGAGCGCCCCGGACGACCAGGACAGGACGAGGATCACCAGCGACCAGGTGGTGGCGGCCGGGATCGACGACTGGCGGCTGCTGCAGCGGGCCCTGCACGCCCGGTTCCGCACCGGCAGCTTCACCGCCGGGCTCCGGCTCGTCACCGCGATCACCGCGGCCGCCGAGGAGCTCGACCACCACCCGGACGTGACCCTGACGTACCCGTTCGTCGACGTGGCCCTGCACAGCCACGACGTGGGCGCGGTGACCCGGCGCGACGTCGAGCTGGCCCGTCGCACCAGCGTGATCGCCGCCGAGCAGGGCGTCGTCGCCGACCCGTCCGCGCTCGCCGAGCTGGAGGTGGCGCTGGACACCGCCGCCCTCGCCGCGCAGGGCCCGTTCTGGTCGGCGCTGCTCACCGGGAGCACCGTGGCGTTCGTCGACGAGGACGTGCGCGACCCGGGTGGCCGGCTGCCGTTGCTGTGGTTCCAGGACGCGGAGGGTGCCGGTGCCGCCCCCGGTCAGCAGCGCTTCCACCTCGACCTGTGGCTGCCGGTCGACGTGGCCGCCGGGCGGATCGCGCGGGCCCTGGAGACGGGCGGCACGATGGTCGACGACGGGGCCGCACCCACGTTCACCGTGCTCGCCGACCCCGAGGGCAACCGCGTCTGCGTGTGCACCGCCCAGGACCGGTGAGCCCGCCGAGCGAACCGACCACCCGGTGCCGCCGCGACGCGGACCTTCCCGTCCTCGCGGAGCTGCTCGCCGAGCAGCAGCCGACCTCGGGCTACCCGATGCGGTGGCCGCTGCCGTTCGCGGTGGAGGACTTCCTGGTGCGGGCCGACGAGCAGGTCGCGTGGGTGGCCGAGCTCGACGGGGCGGTGGTCGGCCACGTGTCGGTCTGCCCCGCACCCGCCGCGGGCGAGGCCGGCGACACGTTCCGTTCGGCCACCGGGTGTGCGGAACCGGCGGTCGTCTCGGTGCTGTTCACCGCCGCACGGGTGCGTGGGACGGGGGTGGGTGGCCGGCTGCTGGACACGGCCACGGCGTGGGCCCGCGCGCAGGGTCGCGTGCCGGTGCTCGACGTGGTCCCCCTGCACGGCACCGCCCTCGCGGTGTACCGGCACCGCGGCTGGGAGGAGATCGGCAGCTCCCGCTTCGGCTGGCTTCCCGACGGCGCGCCGGACGTGCTGCTGCTGGCGCTGCCCCCGCTCGGGGTACCGGTGCGGTAGGGGCTGGCGGCTCAGACGACGCGATCGGCGGACCGGGCGGGCAGCAGGTCGGCGGCCGCGGCGATCGAGCCGAGCAGACCGGAAAGCTCACCCAGCGCCGGTCGCCGGAGGAACTCCGGCTCGTCGAGCGAGGCGGCGTGCCCGGCGCCCCGGCCCCCGGTCACGATCGGCAGCTGCTGCACCGCGGCCTCGAACACCCCGGGCGCCTTGAGCACGCCACCACCGAGCACGACCCGCTCGGAGCCCGTGGCGTACGCCGCCGCCGCAGCGACCTGCGCCAGGTAGAAGCCGAGGATCTCGAGGGCCTGCACCCGCAGGTTCCCCGGCAGCGACGACGCGTCGACACCCCACCGCGCGAGCACCGCCGGTCCGGACGCCAGACCCTCGACGCAGTCACCGTGCAGCGGGCAGCACCCCACGAAGTCGTCGAGCGGGTGGCGCCGCACCAGCAGGTGACCCAGCTCCGGGTACCCGTTGCCGTGCAGGACGTGCCCCTCGACCACCAGACCCACCCCGACCCCGGTGCCGAAGGTTGCGTAGGCCAGCGATCCGATACCGGCCCCGGCGCCCCACCGCTGCTCACCCAGCGCGGCTCCGCTGACGTCGCTGAGCAGTGCGGTGGGGACCCGCGCGGCGAGGTCGATGCGGCCGAGGAGGTCGGTGTCGGACCACCCCGGCTTCGGCGTGCCGGTGATCCAGCCGTACCCGGCCAGCTCGGGAACGACGTTGACCGGGCCGAAGGTGCCGATCCCCAGGGCGTCCAGCGGCTCCTGCGCCGCCGCCTCGGTCAGGAACGCGTTGATCTGCCGGAGGGTCTGCGCCGGGGTGCCGGTCGGGAACCGACGGCTGCTCACGACCTCGTGCGGCGCGCTCCGACGGGCCACGCCACAGACGACCTTGGTCCCACCGGTCTCGATGCCCGCAATCACGTTCTCCGACCTTCCTCCACAGCGACGACCGGACTGCGGTGCTCGTCGGGGAGGGACGAGCGCTCCTCCAGCCCGTGCAGAGTGTCCTGGCCGGTGTCCCACGTTGTCAATACGGGCGAGGCGGACGGGTGACGCCCGTGGATCGACTCTCCCGGGGGTTCTGCACGGTGGACCAGGTGATGATCAGGCCCCTATGCTCCGTCCGTGACCGGCCAGGACAACGGGGCGGCCCCGACCCGCCCGCTGGGCACCCGGGCCACGGTCTCCGACGTCGCCCGTCTGGCCGGGGTCAGCGTCAAGACGGCGTCACGGGCCCTGAACGACCACCCGAACGTGAAGGGTTCCACTCGGGCCCGGGTCACCCAGGCATCGACGGCGCTGCGGTTCCGGCCCAACGCGATGGCGCGGGACCTGCGCCGGGGTGGTCGGGCGACGACGGTGGCCTTCGTGATAGGCGACCTGACGAACCCGTTCTACTCCGAGGTTGCCGTGGGGGTCAGCGCCGCCACCAGCGAGCGGGGCCTGACCCTGCTCATGGCCGCCTCCGACGACCAGGAGTCGCGGGAGCGACCGGCGGTGGACAGCATGCTCGAGCGCCGCGTGCTGGCGCTGCTGCTGGTGCCGATCGCCTCCGACCACGCCTACCTCGAGGGCGAGCGCCAGCTGGGGACGCCGATCGTCGCCGTGGACCGCCCGCTGTCGAACGCCGCGAGCGACTCGGTGATCTTCGACAACCGGGGCGGCGCCCGCTCGGGGGTGCTCGCCCTCGCCGACGCCGGCCACCACCGAGTCGCGTTCGTGGGCAGCACGAGCGGGCTCTACACCCACCGCGAGCGGCTTCTCGGCTACCGCGACGCGCTCATGATTCGAGGCCTGGACGACGATCCCGCCCTGGTCCGGGAGGACGCCGACGCGATCGACACCGCAGATCGGGCGACCAGCGAGCTGCTGGGCCTGGCCGATCCACCCGAGGCGGTGTTCGCCGCGAACAACCGCGCTGCCTTCGGCGCCTTCCGTGCGATCGAGCGGGCAGGGACCGCGACCGGTCTCGTGGGCTTCGACGACTTCGACCTGGCCGAGTCCCTCGGGATCACGGTCGTGGGTCACGCACCGCGGGACATGGGTCGGATGGCGGCGATGCTGGCGCTGCGCCGGATCGATGACCTGGATGGACCGCTCGAGCAGCTGGTGCTGCCGACCACGTTGGTCCTGCGCGACTCGCAACGGTTCCTACGACGCATCTGACCGGCTCACGCGGTCACCGACAACACGAACTCGACCGTCTCCTGGGCCTGCAGCTCCTCGCCGTTCTCGTGCCCGTTGTAGGGGTAGACGACCATCCGCTTCGGGCCGCCGTAGTGGTTGTGGGCGGCGTAGACGGTGGACGGCGGGCAGACCTCGTCCATCAGGCCGACGGAGAACAGCGCGGGGGCGCTCGCGCGGGCCGCGAAGTTCACCGCGTCGAAGTAGGACAGCGTGCGGAACACGCGCTCCTCCGCGTGGCGGTGCACCCGGAGGTACCGCACGATCTCGCCGTACGGGTCGGTGTCGACGAGACCGGTGGCGCGGCGGAAGCAGCTGAGGAAGGGCACGTCGGCGACCACCCCGGCGAGAGGTCCGGCGAGCCCCGCGGCGGCGAGCGCGATCCCGCCGCCCTGGCTGCCGCCCTGCACCACCACCCGCTCGTCGTCGACCAGCGGGTGGGCCCGGGCCGCCTCGACCGCGCGCACCGCGTCGGCGAACACGCGCCGGTAGTAGTAGGTGTGGGGGTCGTCGATGCCGAGGGTCATGACCCCGCCGGAGTGGGGACCGGTGAGGTCGCCGTCGGGGGTGTCACCAGGGCGGTAGCGGCTGCCCTGACCGCGGGTGTCCATCACGAGCTGTGCGATCCCGGCGGCGGGTAGCTGGGACCAGGACCCGGCCAGCCCGCGACCCCCGCCGTAGCCGAGGTAGGAGACCGCCACCGGCAGCGGGCCCGGCCGGTGTGCCGGCGCCACGAACCAGCCCTTGATGCGCTCGCCGTCGAACCCGGCGAAGCTGATGTCCTCGGTCACCAGCTCGCGGTACCCGGCGTCGACCCGCTCTCGCTTCAGCTCGAGTGGGTGCTCCCGTGTGGCCTCGAGCGTCGCCGCCCAGAACGCGTCGAACCCGGCCGGCTCGTCCCGCTCGGGGAGGTAGGTCTCGAGCTCGGCACGGGGCAGGTCGTAGAAGGGCACGGTCCGTCTCCTCAGGTCGCCTGGAGTGCTCGCATCCGGGTGTAGGCACCGCCGTGCGCGAGCAGCGCGTCGTGGTTGCCCACCTCGACCACCCGGCCACCCTCGAGCACGACGATGCGGTCGGCCGAGCGGATCGTGGAGAGCCGGTGGGCGACGACGAGGGTGGTGCGGCCCCGACGCAGCGTGGCCAGCGCCGCGTGCACGAGACGCTCGGATTGCCCGTCCAGCGCGCTGGTCGCCTCGTCGAGCAGCAGGATCCGGGGGTCCCGGATGAGGGCGCGCGCGATCGAGATCCGCTGCCGCTGTCCTCCGGAGAGCCGAGCCCCGCGCTCGCCCAGCACCGTGTCGAGACCGTTGGGCAGCGCGAGGACCATCTCGAGCGCGTTGGCCCCGTGCAGCGCCGCCCGGACGTGCTCGTCGTCGGTCGCGTCCGGCATCCCGTAGGTCACGTTGTCGCGGATCGACCCGGCGAACAGGACCGACTCCTGCGGCACGACGGACACGTGGCTCCGCACGGCACGTAGGTCGAGGGTGTCGACGTCGACGCCGTCGAGCAGCAGCCGCCCGCCGGTGGGGCGCAGGAAGCCGAGCGCGAGGTTGAGCACGGTGGACTTGCCCGAGCCGGACGGCCCGACGAAGGCGATCGTCTCCCCGGGCTGGACGTCCAGGTGCAGGCCCTGCACGGCGAGCGCTCCCGCGGTGTCGTAGCGGTAGTCCACGCCCTCGAAGGTCAGCCGGCCCACGACGGTCGCCGGCCGGTGCTTGCCCTGGTTTCGCTCCACGTCGGGCTCGGTGAGCAGCTCGGACATCGAGCGCAGCGACTCCCGGCCCCGCGTCGCCAGCGGCGCCAGGTTCAACAGGTTCACCACCGCGTTCGTCACCATCACGAAGTAGGTGCTCAGCAGCACGACCTGACCGGCGGTGATCGGGAGCAGGCCGCCCACCGAGATCAGGGCCGCGCCCACGAGGCAGGCGATCGAGAGCAGCTGGAACAGGACCCACGCCGCCGCGGTGAACTGCCCGTTGAGGCGGTCCAGGGTCAGCCCGGAATCGCGGACGCTGCGGGCCGACGTGGCAACGCGGTCGGTGGCGACGGCCTCGAGCCCGTGCGCCCGGGTGATGGGCAGCAGGGAGGCCATCTCGCCGACGTGGCTGGAGAGCTCCTCGACGTCGCGCCGGAACCGCTCGTTGCGCTCCTCGGAGCGGGCGCGGGCCAGCCGCACCGGGACGACCGCGGCCGGCACGACGAGCACGAACAGCAGCAGGAACAACGGCACCTGCACCGCGATCACGACGAGGGCGCCGGTGATGGCACCGATCGCGCTGAGCAGTGGGTTCGCGCCCTGTTGGAGCATGAGCTCCACGTTCTCGACGTCACGCACCACCTTGGTCTGCACCACCGCGGCGCTGGACCGGCTGTGGAAGCCGATGGACAGCTCCTGCAGCCGGTGGGCGAGTCGGTTGCGCAGCCCGACGCCCAGGTCGCGCACCGTCGCCATGTAGCAGCGGACGTAGACCTGCGTGACCGGGTAGTTCACGGCGACCAGCGCCACCGCGGCGACACCGAGCACGACGAGCCGCGACGAGGGGCCGCCGGCGACCACGGTGTCGATCACGGCCGAGGTGATGACCGGCAGGACCCAGACCGGGCTGTCCTTCACCAGGTAGGCGACGACGGCGAGGGCGAGTCGGCGCGACGAAGGGCGCAGGGCTCGGACCAGACCTCGCAGCGGGCCGTCCCCGTCGACGGGGACGGGGAGCGGCAGCACGGCCGAATGATCGTGACCCACGATGTCAGCCTACGGGACGCGGATCGGTCCTCGAACGGTCGATAGGAGGAAAGAGTCCTATCGAATGGGGAATCTAGACCGGGATGTGCGCGGTCAACAGTCATGACAACGACGGTCAATCTCTTGACCGACCACCACCGGCTGTGTACCGTCCGGCCGCAGCACACCTGCCGCGCCACGCGGCTCCAGCGGTCAATGACGATCTAGGAGAAGCACATGAAGATGCGGCGCGCCATCGCCGGCGTCAGCGCACTGGTTCTCGCGGCCGGCCTCACCACCGCGTGCTCCAGCGGCGGTGGCGACTCGTCCAGCTCCGGTGCCGATGCCCTGAAGGGTGATGTCACCGGCTCGATCACCGTCCTCACCAACCGCACGGACATCGTCGACAGCGTGCTGCGCAAGAAGTACGCACCCGAGTTCGAGAAGCTCTACCCGGGCACGTCGGTGAAGTTCGAGGCCATCACCAACTACGAGCAGGACGTCACGACGCGGCTCAGCTCCGGCAACGCCGGTGACGTCGCGCTGATCCCGGCCGGCGTCGGCCGCAAGCAGCTGCAGCAGTTCTTCGTGCCGCTGGGCAAGCAGGCGGACCTGGAGAAGGAGTACCGCTTCATCCCGGGCCAGTCCTACGACGGCAGCTCCTACGGCATCCCGACCTTCGGCAACACCATCGGCTTCGTCTACAACAAGCCGGTCTGGGCGCAGGCGGGCATCACCTCGATCCCGACCACGCCGACGGAGTTCCTCAACGACCTCAAGCAGGTCAAGGACAAGACCTCGGCCACGCCCTACTACACGAACTACAAGGATCAGTGGCCGCTGTCGCAGTTCAACGGCGACCTGGGCGTGCTGGACAACGCGAACGCCAGCAACGACCTCAACACCGACAAGGCACCGTGGGGCGGGGACAAGAGCTACGTCGGCGTCTCCGACGGCCTCCTGTTCGACATCGTGAACCAGGGCCTGAGCGAGAAGGACCCGACCACCACGTCGTGGGAGAGCTCGAAGGCCTACCTCGCCACCGGCAAGATCTCCTCGATGTTCCTGGGCTCCTGGGCGCTCGTCCAGATGCAGGAGGCGGCGAAGGCCGCGGGCAAGTCGGCCGACGACATCGGGTTCATGCCGTTCCCGTACCGGGTCGACGGCAAGGCCTACGCGACGCTGGGACCGGACTTCTACCAGGCCGTGACCAAGTCCTCGGCCAACAAGCCGACCGCCGACGCCTGGATCACGTGGTTCTCCACGAAGTCCGGCTACGCCGCGCTGAACGGCGGGGTGGGTGCGCAGAAGGACAGCGAGAACCCGCCCCAGCTCAAGGAGTTCGCGGACCAGGGCGTGAACTACGTCGAGGACAAGCCTGCGCCCGACGGCAAGGAGAACCTGCAGACCGAGATCGTCAAGGCCTCGCAGATCGACCTCACCGGCGGGATCTACCGGCAGAAGCTGGTCGACGTGGCCCGCGGGGCGGCGTCCGGGGACCGGCAGTCGTATTTCGATTCGCTGAACAAGGCATGGGCTGCTGGCATCGCCGACGCACCCTCCAGCGGCTAGCAGCTGCGGGTCCGGGACCCACCGACCGCCACGTGAGCAGCCAGGCAGGGGCCTCGGGTCCCGGAGAGGTACAGGCATGACCGAGACCATCGGCGCCATCGACCGACCGGTGGGGCTCGAGGGGGGCCGCCGCGTCGCCACCCGTCCGGGTTGGCGGCGCGGCCTGCGTGGGCCGCAGGGCAACCTGCGCATGACGCCGCTGCTGTTCCTCCTCGTACCTCTCGCCCTGCTCGTCGCGTTCACGTACTACCCCGTGGTGAACATGATCTGGTACTCGTTCACCAGCTGGGACGGGATCGACAAGGACAAGAACTTCATCGGGCTGAAGAACTACATCAGCCTCTTCACCGATCCGCGGTACTTCCAGGTGTTCTTCGTCAGCCTGTACTACTTCTTCGCCTCGTTCGCCCAGATGGCGCTCGCGCTCTACCTCGCGACCATCCTGAGCTTCCAGACCCGGTTCAAGAGCCTGTTCAAGGGGATCATCTTCTTCCCCTACCTCATCAACGGCGTGGCCATCGGCTTCATCTTCCTGTTCTTCTTCCGTCCCGGCGGGACGCTCGACGCCGCCCTCGGGGCGCTGGGGATCGGCACGAAGGGCTCCTACCCGTTGTGGCTCGGCAACCCGGACTTCGTCAACTTCTCCCTCGCAGGAGCGTCCGTGTGGCGCTACACCGGCCTGAACTTCGTGTTGTTCCTGGGCGCCATCCAGTCCATCCCGGGCGAGCTCTACGAGGCCGCGGACATCGACGGTGCGAGCCAGTGGCAGAAGTTCCGCTACATCATCGCTCCAGGTATCCGCCGCATCATCAGCCTCTCGTTCATCCTCGCCGTGGCCGGGTCCCTGTCGGTCTTCGAGCTGCCGTTCATCATCACCGGGGGGGCGAACGAGAGCGGCACCTTCGTGACCACGACGATCCAGCAGGCGTTCGTCTTCCAGCGCGTCGGCTTCGCCTCGGCGATGGCCGTGGTGCTGTTGCTGATAGTCCTCGTGGTGACCGCGATCCAGCGCAAGCTGGTCCCAGACGAGAGCGTGGCACTGTCGTGACGACGATCGAGCAGGACCTCGCCGCCGGCGCGAGCGGGCCCCCGACCAGTGACCAGGGACGGCGGTCTCCCACACCCGGCCAGGTCGCGGGGGCGGTAGGCAAGTACGGCACCTTGACGATCTTCTGCCTCATGCTGCTGGTGCCGCTGGTGATCATCCTGTTCTCCGCGTTCAAGTCGCAGAAGGAGTACCTCACCAGCTCGCCCCTGGCGCCGCCGTCGAGCTTCCTCAACCTCAGCAACTTCAGGCAGGCGTTCGTCGACGGCAACATGTTGCGCGGGTTCTTCAACACCGGCTTCATCCTGCTGGTGTCCATCGTGGCCACCATCCTCATCGGCACCATGGCCGCTTACGCCCTGGACCGGTTCGAGTTCCGGTTCAAGCGGGTCATCTTCGGGATGTTCCTGGTGGCCACCCTGGTCCCCGGGGTGACCACGCAGGTAGCGACGTACCAGGTGGTGAACTCCCTGCACCTGGTGGACACCTACTGGGCGGCGATCATCCTGTTCTCCGGGACCGACATCGTCAGCATCTACATCTTCATCCAGTTCATGCAGTCGATCCCCCGCAGCCTCGACGAGGCCGCCACGCTCGAGGGGGCGAACCGCTTCACCATCTACTGGCGCATCATCCTGCCGCTGCTGAAGCCGGCGATCGCGACGGTGGTGATCATCAAGGGGATCGCGATCTACAACGAGTTCTACATCCCGTTCCTCTACCTGCCCTCACAGGACAAGTCAGTGATCTCGACGGCACTGTTCCGGTTCACCGGTCCGTTCGGCGGGCAGCAGGAGGTCATCGCCGCGGGCGTCGTCATCGTCATCGTGCCGACGCTGGCCATCTTCCTGGCCCTGCAGCGGTTCATCTACAACGGCATCACCCAGGGAGCGACCAAGTGAGCGAACACGTGAGCCCGACCGATCCGCTGCGCGTCCTGGTGTGGGGCGAGAACCGCCACGAGCGCACCGACGAGACGGTGGCGGCGCGTTACCCGCACGGGATGCACGGGGCGGTCGCTGCGGGGGTGCAGGAGCACCTGCGGGACGCGGTGGTCACCACCACGACCCTCGAGGAGCCCGAGCACGGGCTCACCGAGGAGGTGCTGAGCCGCACCGACGTGCTCACGTGGTGGGGACACGTCGCCCACGACGCCGTCGACGACGCGGTGGTGGACCGGGTGCATCGGCACGTGCTGGGCGGCATGGGTCTGCTCGTGCTGCACTCCGGGCACTGGTCGAAGATCTTCACCCGGTTGACGGGCACCACCTGCACCCTGCGCTGGCGCGAGTCCGGCGACCGGGAGCTGCTGTGGACGGTGAACCCGCAGCACCCGATCACCAGAGGGGTCCCGCACCCGATCGTGCTGGACGAGCACGAGATGTACGGCGAGTACTTCGACGTGCCCACCCCCGACGAGCTGATCTTCGTCAGCAGCTTCAGCGGTGGGGAGGTGTTCCGCAGCGGCATGACCTTCCGTCGTGGGTTTGGCAAGATCTTCTTCTTCAGCCCCGGCGACCAGGACTTCCCGATCTACCACCACCCCGACATCCGGCGTGTGATCGCCAACGGGGTGGAGTGGGCCCGGCCCGAGCGGGAACGCGGGCTTCCCGAGCTGCACCGGCACGAGTCCGGCCAGCTGCAGGAGTACCTGGACCCGGACGGCAGCCGGGGAACGGAACCGTGAGCGCCCGTCCGGTGGGGCCGGTGCGCGTGGTGCACGTCGGGGCCGGTGCGATGGGCCGGTCGTGGCTGGAGGCGGAAGCGGCGTCGGCCGACGTCCAGGTGGTCGCTGTCGTCGACGTGGATCTCGCCGCCGCCCGGTCCGGGGCCGCACTGGTGCGCGGGGAGGTGGCGACCGGTGACGACCTGGCCGCGGTGCTCGCCGAGGTCGATGCGGACGCGGTGGTCGACGTGACCGTGCCCGCGGCGCACCACCCGGTGACGACGCAGGCCCTGTTCGCCGGGTTGGCGGTGCTCGGGGAGAAGCCGGCGGCCGCGTCGGTGGCGCAGGGACTCTCGCTGGTCGCGGCCTCGCAGCTGACGGGCCGGCTGTTCATGGTGAGCCAGTCGCGGCGGTACAACCACCAGGTCGCTGCGCTGCGCGAGCAGGTGGCGGCCCTCGGTGGCGCCGGGATCATCACCTGTGAGTTCCTCCGCGCCCCCCACTTCGGTGGGTTCCGGGAGGAGATGGACGACGTGCTCTTGCTGGACATGGCCATCCACCCGTTCGACACCGTCCGCCACCTGGTGGGTGCGGACCCGGTCTCGGTCTACTGCGACTCGTTCAACCCGCCGTGGAGCTGGTACGCCGGCGACGCTGCTGCCACCGCGGTGTTCGACTTCCCGGACGGACAGCGCTTCGTCTACACCGGGAGCTGGTGCAGCCCGGGGGCGGAGACGTCGTGGAACGGTAGCTGGCGACTCTCCGGAGAGGCCGGCACCGTGCTGTGGGACGGCGACACCCTCCCCACGAGCGACCCGGCAGCGACGGGCGATCCCGCGCAACCTCCCGACCCGTCGGGTGGCGTGAACCCTGGCCCCGAGGGCCTCTCCGGTGCCTTGGCGGCGTTCGTCGCCGCCCTGCGCAACGGCAGCCGTCCGCACGGGGAGATCCACGAGAACCTGATGAGCACCGTGATGGTGGAAGCGGCCATCCGGTCGAAGAACACCGGCGCCACGGTGGTGCTCGCCGACGTCCTCGAGGACGCCCACGCCACGGCGCTCGTCGAGGAGGCCCGCGACGACGTCCGGGCTCAGCTCCGCTCGTGGGACACCGCCCGCGCCGGGCTCGCCACGGCGCCACCAGCCCCGTCCGAGCAACCGAGCACCGGAGGAACACCGCAGTGACGACCAGCAACGTCGTGAGCACGCCCCTGCACCAGGGATGGCAGGTCGAGGCCACTACCGGCAACGGCGTGCCCCGCGAGGTGCGCGAGGCCGGGCCCGTCACGGCGACCGTGCCCGGCACGGTGCACACCGACCTGCTGGCGGCCGGGCTGATCGACGACCCCTACCTCGGCACCAACGAGAAGGCCCAGGAGTGGATCGGCAGCACGTCGTGGCGCTACACCACCGTGGTGGCGGCCGTCCCGGACCAGGGCGAGCGGACCGACCTGGTCTTCGACGGCCTCGACACCGTGGCCTCGGTGCGGCTGGACGGGGAGCTGGTGCTGAGCAGCTGCAACCAGCACCGCTCCTACCGTGTCCCGGTCACGGGGCGGCTGTCCGGGAGCACCACCCTGGAGGTCGACTTCGCCGCGCCCGTCCCGGAGGCCGACCGCCGCAGCCTGGAGCTCGGCTACCGCCCGCACGTGAACCACCACCCGTACAACGCGATCCGGAAGATGGCGTGCAGCTACGGCTGGGACTGGGGCCCGGACACGGCGACCAGCGGCATCTGGCGCGGGGTCCGGCTCGAGTCGTGGTCCACCGGCCGGATCGCCGAGCTCGTGGTGTCGCCGACGGTGGCCGGCAGCACGGGCACCGTCGACCTGCGGATCGTCGTCGAGACCACCGGTGACACCCCGCTCACGGTCCGCGCCGGGATCGCCAGCGTCACGGCCTCGGCAGCAGTGGTGGGCGGGGCGGCGCACCTCACCCTGCAGGTCGAGGACGTCCGCCGCTGGTGGCCGCGGGGCTACGGCGAGCAGGAGCGCTACGAGCTGGGAGTCGAGCTGGTCTCCGGCGAGGACGTCCTCGACGTGCGGGAGCGCCGCATCGGCTTCCGCTCGGTGGAGCTCGACATGACACCGGACACGGCTGGCACCCCGTTCACCGTGGTGGTCAACGACCAGCCCGTCTTCGTCAAGGGTGTCAACTGGATCCCCGACGATGCCTTTCCCCACCGCGTGGACCGCGCCCGCTGCGAACAGCGCCTGCAGCAGGCCGCGCAGGCCAACGTCAACCTCGTGCGCATCTGGGGTGGCGGCATCTTCGAGAGCGAGGACTTCTACGACCTCGCCGACGAGATGGGCCTGCTGGTGTGGCAGGACTTCCTGCTCGCCTGTGCTGCGTACGCGGAGGAGGCGCTGCTGGGCGACGAGATCGAGGCGGAGTCGCGGGAAGCCGTGATCCGGCTCGGTTCCCACCCGTCGCTGGTGATCCTCAACGGCAACAACGAAAACCTGTGGGGCCACGAGGAGTGGGGCTGGGCGGCCCGCCTGGAGGGTCGCACCTGGGGTGCGGGCTTCTACCTCGACGTGTTCCCCGGCCTGGTCGCGGAGCTGGCGCCGCACGTGGCGTACACACCGGGCAGCCCGTTCTCCGTCGATGCGGCGCACGCGTCCAACGCCGAGCTGCACGGCACCATGCACCTGTGGGAGCAGTGGAACGTCCTGGACCACCCCACGTACCGCGACCAGCGACCCCGCTTCGTCTCCGAGTTCGGCTGGCAGGGTCCGCCGACCTGGTCGACGCTCACCGAGTCGCTGACCGACGAGCCGCTGACCCCGGAATCGCCGGGGATGCTCGTGCACCAGAAGGCGGCCGACGGCAACGTCAAGCTGACCGACGGGCTGGTCGCGCACGTGCCGCTGCCCAACACGATGCCCGAGTGGCACTGGGCCATGTCGCTGAACCAGGCCGTCGCGATCCGCACGGCGGTCGAGTACTTCCGCTCGCTGCAGCCGCACCTCATGGGATCGATCGTCTGGCAGCTCAACGACTGCTGGCCCGTCGTCTCGTGGGCCGCGGTGGACGGCAAGGGGCGTCTCAAGCCGCTGTGGTACGCGCTGCGGGCGGCCTACGCCGACCGTCTCGTGACGGTGCAGCCCGACGGGGACGGCCTGCACGCCGCCCTGGTCAACGACACCGCGCAGGAGTGGGCCACCACCGTGCAGGTGCAGCGCCTGTCCTACGACGGTGCGGTGCTGGCCACGGCCGAGCACGAGGTCCGGGTGCCGGCCCGCGGGGCGGCGTCGGTGTCGTTGGCCACCGACGTGACGCAGGCCGGTGACGTCACCTCCGAGCTGGTCCGGGTGGTCGCCGGCCAACAGCGGGCCCTGTGGTTCTTCGCCGAGCTCCGCGACTCCACCCTGGGTCCCGAGCAGCTGGACCTCGACGCCCAGCGGGTGGACGGCGGGGTGGCCGTCACGGTCACCGCCCGCGCCCTCGTGCGGGAGCTGTCGCTGCTGGCCGACGTCGCCGACCCGGACGCGGAGGTCGACGACATGCTCGTGGCCCTGCTGCCGGGGGAGAGCGCGACGTTCACCGTGCGCACCACCGCCGGGGTGGACCCGGCGCGGTTCAGCGCCCCCGACGTCCTGCGCAGCGCGAACGCGCTGCTCGACCACGCACCAGGAGACCGCTCGTGACCCATCCCGACCTGTCCGTGCTCGACGGCCACTTCTCGTCCATGACCTGGGGGTGGACCGGGGACCGGGGCACCTGGGGCACGCCCGAGGCGGAACGCTCGCTCGACGCGATGGAGCCGCTGAACCTGAGCTGGGTGACGTTGGCCTTCGCGGCCCTGCAGGACACGGTGGTCTCCACGGAGATCGGGTGGCGTGATGATCCGGCCCCGACTGACGACGAGGTGCGCTGGGCCGTCCGTGCGGTGCACGACCGCGGCTGGAAGGCGTGCCTCAAGCCGACCGTGAACTGCCGCGACGGGATCTGGCGCGGCTACATCGGCTTCTTCGACTGGGACGTGCCGGGCGAGGCGCACTGGGGTGACTGGTTCGCCGCGTACCAGGAGTACATCGTGCACTTCGCGACGATTGCCGAGCAGGAGGGCGCGGAGATGCTCTGCATCGGGTGCGAGATGGTGCGGGCCGACCCACGGGAGGCCGAGTGGCGCGCGCTCGTCGCCGCCGTCCGCCAGGTCTACACCGGCGTGGTCACCTACAACTGCGACAAGTACCAGGAGGACAGGCTCACCTGGTGGGACGCCGTCGACGTGATCTCGGCCAGCGGCTACTACCCGACCGGTGAGTGGGAGACCCAGCTGGACCGGGTTGAGCAGGTGGCGCGCGAGCACGGCAAGCCGTTCCTGTTCATCGAGGCCGGCTGCCCGAGCCGCGACACCTCTCCCGCCCGCCCCAACGACTGGACCCTGGTCGGATCGCCGTCGGTTCAGGCTCAGGCGGACTACCTGGCGGAGATGTTCGAGGCCTGCCGGGGCCGGGGCTGGGTCGGCGGCTTCGCCCTCTGGGACTGGCCGGTGCACCTGTACGACCCCGCCGACGCCGCCACCAACGACGACTACTGCGTGTACGCCAAGCCGGGACAGGACGTGGTCGCGGCGTACTACGCGTCGCGGGCCTAGCCCTGGCGGATCAGCTGCCGGTACGGGCGACGGCGGCGCGCAGCACCCGCACCGCCGTCCGGGGGCCGAGGCGCCCGTCCCCGAGGCCCAGCTCGACGACGTCGTCGAACACCCGCTGGTCGTCCCGGGCGGCGGCCAGGCCGGCCTCGAGCAGCCCGGGGCGGCGGGAGAGCGCGGCCAGGGCGTCGGTGTGCCGGAAGTGGGTTCCGAGTGCGCCGCGCAACGCCCGGCGGTACGCACGGCCCGGGTCACCCCCGCCGACCGCGGCCGCGCCGGCCAGCGCCCCGGAGAGCACCGCGTAGTAGATGCCCTCCCCGGTCACCGGGTTGATGAGCCCGGCGGCGTCCCCGGCGAGCAGGACCCGCCCGTCCGGGCTGGCCACCCGGCCGGTGGAGAGCGGCAGCCGGTGGGCCCGCAGGGCGCGCACGTCGAGCCCGGGCAGCAGCGCGTGCAGCCGCTCCAGCAGGTGCGCCCGGGTCGGCGGTGCGCCGGTCAGCACCTCGCCGTAGCCGACGTTGGCGCGGCCGTCGCCGATCGGGAAGGCCCACGCGTAGGCGGGGAAGTGCTGCTCGACCAGGCGCAGCAGCTGTTCGCCGGTGCCGTCCCAGGGCGCGTACCCGCGGATGGCCAGGGCCACCGTCCCGGGTCGGGGCGTGCCGACGAGCGCCCGCCGCACGCCCGACTCCGCACCGTCGGCCGCAACGACCACCGGGGCCACGGTGCCGTCGACGTCGACCCCGCCGGGAACCCGGCGCACCGCCCGGACCCGGTGGTGGCGGAAGCGGATCCCGGCGGCGAGGGCGCGCGCGTGCAGCCGGGCGTCGAACACCGCGCGCGGGACGACCCACCCGGGTCGCGTGGTCCGGCGCCGGGCGGAGATCCCCCGCGGCGACTCCAGCGCGAGCGTGTGGATGGGAACCGACCCGGCGACGAGCGCGTCGACGTCCACCCCGAGCACCGCGAGCACGTCGAGCGCCTGCGGGGCCACCCCGTCGCCGCACACCTTGTCGCGGGGGAACTCGGCGCGGTCGAGCAGCAGCACGTCGGCGCCGGCCCGGCGGGCGGCCAGCGCCGCAGCCACCCCGGCGGGCCCGGAGCCCACCACGACCACGTCGGGGTTCCCGCCCGCGTCCGGGCCCAGGTCCTGCGTCATCCCGCGAGCCGGCCGACCACCGCGCCGAACACCCGGGGCAGGGCGGCTGCAGCCGGGACGACGGCCCGCCCGAGCCCGGGTGCGCGGCGCGCGGCGAGCAGCCCCGCCGTGAGCAGCCGCGGCTCGCGGGTCACCCGTCGCCAGTCGGCCTCGTAGCGCTCCGCGGCGCCGTCGGCCAGCGCCGCGACGAGCACGCGGGCCGAGGCCAGCGCGACCGCGAGGCCCTCGCCGGTGAGGGCGTCGACGTAGCCGGCGGCGTCGCCCACGAGCAGCACCCGACCGGACACCCGCCGGGGGACGGCCTGGCGCAGCGGACCGGCCCCGCGCACCGTCGACACCGCGTCCGCTCCGTCGAGCCGGTCCCGGAGCGCCGGGAAGTCGGCCAGCTGGTCGTCCCAGGCGCCGGGCCGGTCGGTGAGGACGGCGACGCCGACGGTGTCGTCCCCGACCGGCGTCACGTACGCCTCCCGGCGGCCCGCCCAGGTGACCTCCACCGAGCTGGTCCACGGCGCGATCGCGAAGTGCCGGCGCAGCCCCCACCGGGGCGCGCGCGAGGGCCGGGCCGGGGAGACGGCGTCGCGGACCCGGGAGTGCAACCCGTCGGCGCCGACGAGCCAGCGGGCGGTGCGGCCGTCGACCTCGACGTAGTCGGGGTGCTGCACCGGGGCCCGGCCGTCACCCCGGGTGAGCTCGATGCCGGCGTCGAGGACGGCCCGGTGCAGGTGGGCGTGCAGCGCGGTGCGGCGGACCCCGCGGCCCGGACCGGTGCGGAACCGTGCGCGCGCCACCCGGTCGCCCTGCCGGTAGGTGATGCCGGTGATCGGGTGCCCGGGCGGGTCCACCCCCAGCAGGGCCAGCTCGCGCAGCGCCGAGGGCATCAGGCCCTCGCCGCACGCCTTGTCGCCGTCGCCGGGGCGCCGCTCCAGCACGGTGACGCTCATCCCCGCCCGGGCGGCGTGCAGGGCCGTCGCCAGGCCCGCGGGCCCGGCGCCGACGACGAGCAGGTCACGCATCGAGCGACGCCCGGTTCAGGGCGCGCTCTTCCGCGCGGATGCGGACGGTGAGCAGCGCGGCGTTGGCTGCGGTGAACACCACCGCGGTGATCCACGCCGAGCCGACCAGCGGCAGCGCGAACCCCTCGACGACGACGGCCACGTAGTTGGGGTGGCGGAACAGGCGGTACGGGCCGCCGGTGACCAGTGCCATCCCGGGGACGACGACGACACGGGTGTTCCACTGCTTCCCGAGGGTGGTGATGCACCACCACCGCAGGACCTGGGCGGCGAGCACCAGCACCAGCATCGGGACGCCCAGCGCGGGCAGGAACGGGCGGTCGGCGAGCAGCACCTCGAGCACGCAGCCGGCGAGCAGCCCGGTGTGCAGCACCACCATGAACGGGTAGTGGCCGGACCCGGTCTCCCGGCCGCCGCGGGCCATCGCCCAGGCGTGGTTGCGCGTGGTCGTCACCAGCTCGGCGATGCGCTCCAGGCCGACGGCGAGCACCAGGAGGACGTACAGCGTCACCACGGCGTTCTCACCACCGGAGCAGCACCAGCTCGGAGCAGAACCCGGGGCCCATGGCCATGAGCACGCCGACGTCACCGGGGTCGCACGGGCGCTGGTCGAGGGTGTCGCGCAGGACGTGCAGCACCGAGGCCGAGCTGAGGTTGCCCACCCGCTCCAGGGACTCCCAGGTCAGGGCGAGGGCGTCGCGCCCCACCCCGAGCACCTCCTGGATGGCCTCGATGACCTTGGGTCCGCCGGGGTGGCTGATCCAGCGGTCGACGCCGCCGAGGTCGAGGTCGTGGGCCTCGAGCAGGCCGCGGACGTCGTCGCCCAGGTAGGCGTGCACCAGCTCCGGCACCTCGGCGCCGAGGACGATCTTCAGCCCGGTGCTGCCCACGTCCCAGCCCATGGCGCGCCCGGTCTCGGGGTACAGGTGCGCCCGGGTGTCGATCACCCGGGGGCCGTGCGTGTCCAGACCCGCCTCCCGGTTCGCCCCGACCGCGACGACGGCGGCCGCCCCGTCGCCGAACAGGCCGGAGCCCACCATGTTGGCCACCGACGGGTCGTCGCGCTGCAGCGTCAGCGAGCACAGCTCGACGCTGACCAGCACCGCGACCTCGTCGGGCGCCCCGCGCAGGTGGTCGTGCAGCACCCGCAGCCCGGCCGCCCCGGCGACGCAGCCCAGCCCGACCAGGGGCAGCCGCCGCACGTCGGTGCGCATGCCCAGGCGCCCGGCGATCCGCGCGTCCAGCGACGGGACGGCCAGGCCGGTGACGGTGGTGGAGACGAGCACGTCGACGTCGGCGGGGGTGAGCCCGGCCTCGGTCAGGGCACCGGCCACGGCCCGGGCCCCGAGGTCGACCGCGGCGGTGATGAACGCGTCGTTGGCCGCGGTGAAGCCGTCCAGGGCCCGGTACTGCTCCAGGGGCAGCGCGAGGTGGCGGGTGGCGACCTGGGCGCTGGAGTGCAGGCGCGCCGCGACCCGGCGCTGCGGCCCCTCGGGCAGGGCCAGCTCGGTGAACACGGCCGTCAGCTCGGCCTGGGGGTACTGGTGCTGCGGGAGCACGGCGTGCACCGCGGCGAGAGTCGTCACGCCGGTGACCGTACGGGCGCACGCCCGTGACCACCGGGTTGCGTGCCGAGCAGTACGGACTCAGACGTTTCCCTCAGACTTCGTACTGCCGTGCGCGGGGTGTCAGTAGCAACGTCCGGCTACGGTCGGCCGGTGCTGCGCGCGCTGGTCGGGGCCTGCCACCCGGGGCCGAGCGCGGCCGTCACCGTGCTCGCCGTGCTGCTCGGCGCCGGGGCGGGCGCGGGGCCCGGACGGCTGGTGTTGCTGGGCGCGGCGGTGCTGGCCGGACAGCTCTCCGTCGGCTGGTCCAACGACGCCGTCGACGCCGACCGCGACGTCCGCACCGGCCGCACCGACAAGCCGGCCGCTGCGGGGGCGGTCTCCCGCGGCGTGCTGGGGCGCAGCGCGGCGGTGGCCGGGGTGGCCGCGGTGGTGCTCTCGCTCGCGCTGGGGGTCGGGGCCGGGCTCGTGCTGCTGGTCCTGGCCGCGGCGGGGTGGGTCTACAACCTCGGCGTCAAGGGCACCTGGCTCTCCGGGGCGGCGTACGCGATCGGCTTCGGGGCCCTGCCGGCCGGGGTGTACCTGGCGGCGGGCGTCGACGTCCCCGGGTGGGCGCCGGTGACCGGGGCGCTGCTGGGCCTCGGCGCGCACGTGGCCAACGTGCTGCCCGACCTGGCCGACGACGTCGCCACCGGGGTGCGCGGGCTCCCGCACCGGCTCGGGCCGCGAGCCTCCGCGCTGCTGCTCGGGGGGTCGCTGGCCGCCGGCGCGGTGGTGGCCGCACTGGGCCCGGTGGGAGCACCCGGGGCGGTGCAGGTCCTCGCCGCCGTGGTGGCCGTGGTCCTCGGCCTGGGGATCGCCGCCGCCGCCTGGGTGCGCCCGGGCAGCCGTGCGCTGTTCCCGGCCGTCGTCGCGCTGGCGCTGCTCGTCGTCGTGCTGTTCGTGACCTCCAGCGGCGGTTAGGATCGGCAGATGAACCGCGGGCTCCTGCTCCAGCAGCCGCGCTGACCGACGACCCTGTCAGTGCGGCCACCCCTCACGCTCACGGGCGGAGGGGTTTCCTGCTGTCCGGGCCCGACCGAGGAGAACACCCCGCCGTGAGCACCCCGCAGTCCGACGCCCCCCAGACCGACACCGCCCCCGAGACCGACACCGCCCCCGAGACCGACACCACCCCCGCGCACCGCTACACCGCCGCGCTGGCCGGGCAGGTCGAGGCGCGCTGGCAGCAGCGCTGGGCGCAGCGGGGCACCTTCGAGGCCCCGAACCCGGTGGGCGACCTGGCGGGGGGTGCGGGGCCGGGTGGGGCGCTGGACAAGCACAAGCTGTTCGTCCAGGACATGTTCCCGTACCCCTCCGGCGAGGGCCTGCACGTGGGCCACCCGCTGGGCTTCATCGCCACCGACGTCTACGCCCGCTACCACCGCATGATCGGCGCGAACGTGCTGCACACCATGGGCTTCGACTCCTTCGGCCTGCCCGCCGAGCAGTACGCGGTGCAGACGGGCACCCACCCGCGCACCACCACCGAGACCAACGTGGAGCGCTACCTGGCCCAGATCCGCCGCCTGGGCCTGGGCCACGACGAGCGCCGCCGCGTCCGCACCACCGACGTGGAGTTCTACCGCTGGACGCAGTGGATCTTCCTGCAGATCCACGGTGCCCACTACGACACCGAGGCCGGTGGCGCCCGCCCGATCGCCGAGCTCGCGGCTGCGTTCGCCGACGGCTCCCGCACCCCCACCCAGGGCACCTGGTCGGAGATGACGGCGCCGGAGCGGGCCGCCGAGCTGGACCGGCACCGCCTGGTCCACCTCAGCTCCTCGACGGTGAACTGGTGCCCGGGGCTGGGCACGGTGCTGGCCAACGAGGAGGTCACCGCGGACGGCCGCAGCGACCGCGGCAACTTCCCCGTGTTCCGCAAGACGCTGCGGCAGTGGATGATGCGGATCACCGCCTACTCCGACCGCCTCATCGACGACCTGGACCACCTGGACTGGCCCGACAGCGTCAAGGCCATGCAGCGGAACTGGATCGGGCGCAGCCACGGTGCGGAGGTCTCCTTCGGACCCGTCGCGGTGTTCACCACCCGCCCGGACACCCTGTTCGGCGCCACCTACGTGGTGCTCGCCCCGGAGCACGAGCTGGTCGACTCGCTCACCGCCGACGCCTGGCCCGCGGGCACCGACCCACGCTGGACCGGGGGCGCGGACACCCCGGCGCAGGCCGTCGCCGGATACCGGGCGATGGTGGCCGACCGCACCGACCTGGAGCGCCAGGAGAACAAGGAGAAGACGGGTGTCTTCACCGGCGCGACGGTGCCGCACCCGCTGACCGGTGCCCCGGTACCGGTGTTCCTGGCCGACTACGTGCTCACCGGGTACGGCACCGGCGCGATCATGGCCGTCCCCGCGCACGACCAGCGCGACCACGACTTCGCGGGAGTCTTCGGGCTGCCGGTGATCGAGGTCGTCTCGGGTGGGCCGGACGCGACCTCGGTGGCCGAGGCGGCCTTCACCGGGGTGGGCGCGTGCGTCAACAGCGGCTTCCTCGACGGGATGGGGCTGGCGGAGGCGAAGGCCGCCGCCATCACCCGGCTGGAGGCCGACGGCACGGGTACCGGCCGCACCACCACCAAGCTGCGCGACTGGCTGTTCGCCCGGCAGCGCTACTGGGGCGAGCCGTTCCCGGTGGTCTACGACGACGACGGCGTGCCGCACGCCCTGCCCGAGTCCGCGCTGCCCGTCGAGCTGCCCGAGGTCCAGGACTACGCGCCGGTCAGCTACGACCCCGACGCCGCCGACACCGAGCCCTACGCCCCGCTGAACAAGGCCACCCACTGGGTGGACGTGGAGCTCGACCTGGGCGACGGGCTGCAGCACTACCGCCGGGACACCAACGTCATGCCGCAGTGGGCGGGCAGCTCCTGGTACCAGCTGCGCTACGTCGACCCGACGAACACCGAGGCCTTCGTCGACCCGGCCAACGAGGCCTACTGGGTGGGCCCGCGCCCCGAGCTGCACGGCCCGGACGACCCGGGCGGGGTGGACCTGTACGTCGGCGGGGTGGAGCACGCCGTGCTGCACCTGCTCTACAGCCGCTTCTGGCACAAGGTGCTGTTCGACCTGGGTCACCTCAGCTCGTCGGAGCCGTACCGCCGGCTGGTCAACCAGGGCTACATCCAGGCCTACGCCTACACCGACGCCCGCGGCATCTACGTGCCCGCGGCCGACGTCGTCGAGCGCGACGGCGGGTACTGGCTGGGCGAGGACCAGGTCACCCGCGAGTACGGGAAGATGGGCAAGAGCCTGAAGAACTCCGTCTCCCCCGACGCGATGGCGCAGGCCTACGGCGCCGACACCCTGCGCGTGCACGAGATGGCGATGGGCCCGCTGGACACCTCGCGGCCGTGGGCGACCAAGGACGTCGTGGGCTCGCACCGCTTCCTGCAGCGGGTGTGGCGGGCGGTGGTCGACGAGGAGACCGGCGCGCTGCGGGTCACCGACGCAGTGCTGCCCGACGAGACGAACCGGGTGCTGCACCGGACGATCACCGGGGTCGGCGAGGACTACGCGGCGCTGCGGAACAACACCGCCGCCTCCAAGCTCATCGAGCTGACCAACCACCTCACCAAGGCGCACCCCGACGGGGCGCCGCGAGAGGTCGCGGAGGCGCTGGTGCTCATGCTGGCCCCGCTGGCCCCGCACGTGGCCGAGGAGCTGTGGGAGCGGCTGGGCCACGGTGTCGGTGAGGCGCGGGGGTCCCTGGCCCACGGCCCGTTCCCGACCGCCGACGCGCGCTGGCTGGTGCAGGACACGGTGGACTACCCCATCCAGGTCAACGGCAAGGTCCGCAGCAAGATCACCGTGGCGGCCGACGCGAGCCGCGAGGACGTGCAGACCGCCGCGCTGGCCGATCCCAAGGTGGTCGAGCTCCTGGCCGGCCGGGAGCCGAAGAAGGTCATCGTGGTGCCCGGGCGGCTGGTCAACCTGGTGGTGTGAGCCCCGGGCCCGACGCGGGTGGGGGCCCTCAGCGCGGCCGCAGCACCAGCTCGGTGAGGTGCGCGTCCGGGCCGGCCTGCACGGCCGCGAGGACGGCGGCGGCCACGGACCCGACGGTGAGGAACGCGCTGCCGTCGTACTCACCACCCTCGTGCGCCACCACGCCCCGCTGCATGTCGGTGTCCACCCGTCCGGGGTGCACCGAGGTGACCCGCAGGGCGGGCTCCTCGGCGCGGAGGGAGTCGGCGAGCGCCCGCAGCGCGAACTTGCTCGCCGCGTAGGAGCCCCAGCCCGCCTTCGCGGTGAGCCCCGCCCCGGAGTTGACCAGGACCACGTGCCCGCCGGCGGCGCGCAGGGCCGGCAGCAGCAGCCGGGTCAGCTCGGCCACCGCGACCACGTTCACCGCCAGGGTGTCGCGCCACTGCGCCGCGGTGCTCTCCGCGAGGGTCCCCAGGTGGGCGACCCCCGCGGAGTGCACGAGCACGTCCAGCGAGCCGACCCGGGCCACGTCGGCCGCGCTGACGCGGGTGAGGTCCACCGGCCACGGTGTCGACCCGGGCAGCGCGGTGGCCAGCGCCTCCAGCGACGCGGCGTCCCGGCCGCCCAGGAGCACGTCGTGGGTGGGGGCCAGCGCACGCGCCACGGCGGCGCCGATCCCCCGGGAGGCACCGGTGACGAGGGCGTGCGGTCGTCGTGCTGGGTTGCTCACGGTGCGTCACGTTACGGCTCCGGCGAGCACGGTGCGTGGCATCCGGCAAAGCCTCGGACAAGGCTCCTCACGCATGATCCAAAAGTTTTCCGAATGAGTGGTTCGTCACTCGAACGAGTGGTACTCATGGCCGACTGCTGACGCCTCAGCAGGCTGCTGACACCAGGAGGACCCTTGTCTCGTCCACCGTCATCCGGCGCGCGCCGCACCCGTCGCGCCGCCGCCCTCGCTGCCGCCACCGTGGTCACCACCGCGGCTGCGCTGGCCCTGGCCGCCTCCCCGGCGTCCGCCGCCACCTCCCCGGAAGCCGTCTCCGGCTCCGTGCCCAGCTGGGCGACCTCGAGCAACGACCAGGGGGTGGCGGCGGCCGACACCACCGTCGAGGGTGAGATCTACCTGCCCCTGCGGGACGCGGCGGGCGCCCAGGCGTTCGCCACGGCCGTGTCGACCCCGGGCAGCCCCTCGTACCAGCAGTACCTGACCCCGCGGCAGTGGATCAACACCTACGCGCCGACGAGGCGGGACTACCGCGAGATCCTGAACTACGTGAAGTCCCAGGGCCTCACGGTCACCGGCACCCCCGCCAGCCGCGGGTACGTGGTCTTCCGGGGCCCCGCGGACACGATGTCCGCCGCGTTCAACACCACGCTGCACACCTACAGCTACGCCGGTCAGGACCTGGTGGCGCCCGCCACCGCACCCGAGCTCCCCGCCACGGTGCGAAGCAAGGTCGCCGGCATCACCATCGACCAGGGCCGCACGCTCACCCGGCCGTCGTCGATCAAGGCCGGCGACGACCTGCCGGCCAGCCCGAGCGCGCGCTCGTCCCGGCCCACCGCGAGAGCCGCGACCCCGCCGCCCGCGCCGTGCTCGACCTACTTCGGCGAGAACACCCAGACGGTGCCGCAGGCCTACGGCCAGACCACCTTCCCGACCAACATCTGCGGCTACGTCCCCGATCAGCTGCGCAGCGCCTACGGCCTCACCAAGTCGATCAACGCCGGCACCAACGGGGCCGGGCAGACCGTCGCGATCGTCGACGCCTACGCCTCGCCCACGATCGTCAGCGACACCAACACCTACGCCCGCCAGACCGGCAGCCAGCCGCTGACGTCGAGCACCTACCGCCAGATCATCCCCACGGTGTCCGAGTACACCGACGCCGAGGCGTGCGGGGGCACCGCGGGCTGGCAGGGCGAGCAGACCCTGGACGTGCAGTCCGCGCACGGCGTCGCCCCGGGCGCGAAGCTCCTCTACGTCGGCGGCACCAACTGCGGCGGCGGGCTCGACCTCGCGCTCTCGACCATCCTGGACAGGAAGCTCTCGACCATCGTGAGCAACTCCTACGGCTACGCCGGGGAGGCCGTCCCCTCCAGCGTCATCCAGGGGGCGGAGAACCAGCACGTCCAGGCGGCGGCCGAGGGCATCGGCCTCTACTTCTCCAGCGGTGACAGCGGCGACGAGAAGACCCGCCTGGGCTACGTCTCCCCGGACTTCCCGGCCAGCTCGCCCTACGTGACCTCCGTCGGGGGCACCAGCCTCAAGGTCGGCAACCGGGGTCAGTACCTCGGCGAGACCGGCTGGGGCTCGACCGTGGACCAGATCAAGGACGGTGCCTACGTCCAGACCCTGCCGGGCACGTTCTCCGGCGGCGCCGGTGGCGGCGTGAGCGACCAGTTCGCCCAGCCCGCGTACCAGCGGGGCGTGGTCCCGAACCGGCTCGCCAGGAGCAAGGGCAGCCCGGCCCGGGTCTCGCCGGACGTCGCGGCGCTGGCCGACCCGTACACCGGCTTCCTCATCGGCTACAGCGCGATCAACGACGACGCCGCCCAGACCACCGACGCCTACGCCCAGGCGACCTTCGGCGGCACCAGCCTGGCCAGCCCGATCACCGCCGCGCAGGTCGCGCTGGTGCAGCAGGGCTCCGGGCGCGTCGTCGGGTTCGCCAACCCGGCGCTGTACGCGGGCTACCAGCAGGACCGGTCCATCGTCACGGACGTGACGCCGCAGACGCCGGCCAACGCCGTGGTCTACACCAGCCGGAGGTCGGGCAACACGTTCCTCGTCTCGCTGGACAAGGACTCGTCGCTGACCACCACCAGGGGGTACGACCAGACCACCGGCCTGGGCAGCCTCAACGTCACCGCGCTCACCAAGGCCCTCAAGGGCTGACGCCCTCGTGCGTGATTCCTGGACCCAGGCGGCGAGGTTTCCCGCACACCTGACCAGGGTCGCGCGCCAGGAGCCCCACCCAGCCGGGGCCGTCCACCGATCCGGTGGGCGGCCCCGGCTGGCGTGGGCGGACCTGCGGCGCGGCAGGATGCGTCCATGGCGCTGGCGCACACCGTCCACGGGCACGGCCCGACGCTGGTCCTCGTGCACGGTCTCGCCCACCGCCAGCACGCCTGGGACCCGGTGCTGCCGCTGCTGACCCCGCACCGCCGGGTGGTGACGGTCGACCTGCCCGGACACGGCGACTCCCCGCCGCTGCCGGAGTGCGCCGACCCGGTGGCGGCCCTCGTCGACGCCGTGGACGACGCGCTGGACGGGCTGACCCCCGACGGTGATGACGGACCTGGGCGGGTGCACGTGGCCGGCAACTCCCTCGGCGGGCTCGTCGCGCTGCAGCTCGCCGGGCGCGGGCGGGTGGCCAGCGCCACGGCGCTGAGCCCGGCCGGGTTCGCCAGCGGCGCCTGGGACGCCGCGTACACCGCACGGGTCTTCCGGACGGTGCGGGCGGTCACCCGCGCACAGCAGCGGCACATCCCGGCGACGCTGCGCAACCCGGTGGGGCGCACCGTCTCGCTGTTCCCGTTCTTCGGTCGGCCGTGGAAGGTCGACCCCGCCGCCGCCACGATCGACGCCCTGGGGATGCTCGACAACGCCGTCATCGACCCCGTGCTCGACCGGGGGCTGGACGAGGCTCCCGTGGTGTCCCGTGTCGACGTGCCGATCACCGTCGCGTGGGGCCGGCGCGACCTCGTCCTGCCCGTGCACCAGGTCCGCAACGCACGACGGCAGCTGCCCGGCGCCACCCACGTGGTGCTGCCGGGGCTGGGCCACGTCCCCATGTCCGACGACCCGGCGCGGGTGGCCCTGGTCCTGCTGGGCGGCTCCGCCTAGGACCCCGTGCGTGGCAGTCTGGGCCCGTGCACCACCTCACCGCGGACCTCGCCGACACCCGGGTGCTCGACGCCGGCCGGGTCTGCGACGCGGTCTCGCGCATCCGCGGCGGTGGGGTCGACGTGGCGACGTGGGCGCAGCGCGCCGCGCTGCTGGCCGATCCGCACCGGCTGCGGCTGTGCCTGGCCATGCACTGCGACCGCGAGATCTGCGTGACCGACCTGGCGGCCGCGGCGGAGATGAGCGAGAGCGCCACCAGCCACGCGCTGCGGCTGCTGCGCGCCGACGGTGTGGTCGAGGTCCGCCGGGAGCACCGCCGTGCGCTGTACCGTCTCGTCGACCCGGCCGTGGAAGCGTTGCTGCACGCCATGGGTGCGACGTCGCAGCCCACCCCGCACGGGGCGCACGCCTGAACGTCTGAACGACTGCGCAACCTTGCGACCGTCGGCGGACGGCGCTACGTTCGTCGCGCCTCGGTGCTCGGGAATCCGGTGGGACACCGGAGCGGCCCTCGCCACTGTGAGCAGACGAGCTCGGACCATCTCGCCACTGGGTCACCACGACCTGGGAAGGCGGTCCGGGCAGCGGAGCGAACCTCCGACGACTGCGAGCCAGGAGACCGGCCGGGGCACGCTCGATCCCGTCCACGAGGTGCTGGAAGAGGAACTCCTGTGTCGCTGACCGCTGTCCCGACCGTCCCGTCCGCACGCCTGAGCCGCCCGGAGTGGCGCGGCGTCGTCGTCGTCCTCGGCGTGGTGGTCGTCATGAACGTCGTCGCCTGGGGCGTCCTGGTCGGCGTCGTCGTGCCCCAGAACCTCGCCCTGGGCGCCCAGGTGTTCGGCGTCGGGCTCGGCGTCACCGCGTTCACCCTCGGGGTGCGTCACGCCTTCGACGTCGACCACATCGCCGCCATCGACAACACCACCCGCAAGCTGCTCGCCGACGGCACGCGACCGGTCTCCGTCGGCTTCTGGTTCGCCCTGGGCCACTCCACCATCGTCATCGTCCTCGCCGCCCTGGTCGCCGTCGGCGCGAAGGTCGTGGGGACGCTGACCGCGAAGGACTCCGGCCTGCACCAGACGCTCGCCGTCGTCGGCACCTCCGTCTCCGGGCTCTTCCTCTTCGTCATCGGCCTGGTCAACCTCGTCGCGATGATCGGCATCGTCCGGGTCTACCGCCGCGCCCGTGTCGAGGGCTTCGACGCGGCCGCCCTCGACGCGGCGCTCGACGACCGGGGCTTCATCACCCGGATCCTGCGGCCGCTCATGCGCTCCATCCGCCACCCCGCGCAGATGTACCCGATCGGCCTGCTGTTCGGCCTGGGCTTCGACACCGCCACCGAGGTGACGCTGCTGGTGCTCGCCGGGGCCGGCGCGGCCGGTGGGTTGCCCTGGTACGCGGTCATGGTGCTGCCGCTGCTGTTCACCGCGGGCATGACCCTGTTCGACACCCTCGACGGCACGTTCATGACCGTGGCCTACCGGTGGGCCTTCGCGAACCCGGTCCGCAAGATCTACTACAACCTGACGATCACCGGCCTCTCCGTCGCCGTCGCCATGATCATCGGCGGGATGGAGCTGGTCACGGTGCTCCACGAGAAGCTCTCCCTCGACGACCCGGTCACCAACGCGATCGCCTCGGTCGACCTCGGCAACGTCGGGTTCATCGTCGTGGGGCTGTTCGTGGTGGTGTGGGTCCTCGCCGTCGGGTTCTGGAAGCTCGGCCGGGTGGAGGAGCGGTTCGCACTCCCCGGGACCGCACTCCCCGGGACCGCACGCCCCGGGACCACGCTGCCGGGCGAGCCGCCGCCGGTACCGCCTCGTCCCCGCCGGTGAGCGGCGCGCCCCGGCGTCGCCCTCCTGTGGGAGGGTTCGCGGCACCCGGTGTGGAGGATGTTCATGACTGACCGCTCGAAGGCCCGGCAGGCCGCGGACTCGACCGCGCTGCAGGCCGTGGCGCGGGTGGGTCTCGTCGCGTACGGCGTGGTGCACGCGCTCATCGCCTGGCTCGCCCTGCAGCTGGCGTGGGCGGGGGGCGCCAGCGACTCGGCGAGCAAGACCGGGGCCCTGATGAAGCTCGCGGGCCAGCCCGGGGGCCGCCCGCTGTTGTGGCTGCTGACCGTGGGTCTGGCCGCGCTGGCACTGTGGCAGGCCGGTGAGCTGCTGCACCACGTCGACGGACTCACCGGTGGGGAGCGCTCCGGCGACGACCGCACCGACGCGGTGCGGAGCTTCGTCGGGGCCGGCGCCCGGGTGGTGGTGTACGCGGCGCTCACCGTCACCGCCGGCAAGGTCGCCCTCGGCAGCGGGACCCAGAGCTCCAGCTCGACGCAGCAGCAGGGCACCTCCGGAGTCCTCGGGCTGCCCGGCGGGCGCATCATCGTGGGGATCGGCGCCCTGGTCGTCATCGGCGTCGGGATCTACCAGATCGTCAACGCGGTCAAGCGGGACTTCCTCGACGAGGTGGACCTCGCCACCGCCTCGTCGCAGGCCCGCACGCTCACCGAACGGCTCGGCACGGTCGGCGGCGCGGTGAAGGGCTTCGCCCTGGCCGTCGTCGGCGGGCTGTTCGGCTGGGCCGCGATCACCTTCGACCCGTCCAAGGCCCGGGGCCTGAGCGGGGCCATGCAGACCATCCTCTCCGCGCCGTTCGGGCGGATCCTGCTGACCTTGGTGGCACTCGGGTTCCTGGCCTACGGCGGGTACTGCTTCCTGCGGGCCCGCTTCCCCGCCCGCTCCAGCTGATCCCGGCGCGGTCTCCCGCACGTAGGCAACGGGCGGCTCGCGCTCCTGCTGGAGCGAGAACCGCCCGCTGCCCGCGGTGGCGAGGGGGATCAGCCCGCGATGAACGCCTCGAGCTCGGTGCGGGCGACGTCGTCGGCCAGCTGGCGCGGGGGCGACTTCATCAGGTAGCTGGCGGCGGCGAACACGGGGCCACCGACGCCGCGGTCCTTGGCGATCTTCGCGGCACGGACGGCGTCGATGATGATGCCGGCCGAGTTCGGGGAGTCCCAGACCTCGAGCTTGTACTCCAGGCTCAGGGGCACGTCGCCGAACGCACGGCCCTCGAGGCGGACGTAGGCCCACTTGCGGTCGTCGAGCCACGCCACGTAGTCCGACGGTCCGATGTGGACGTTGTTGGCGCCCATCTCGCGCTGCAGGTTCGACGTCACGGCCTGGGTCTTGGAGATCTTCTTGGACTCCAGGCGCTCGCGCTCGAGCATGTTCTTGAAGTCCATGTTGCCGCCCACGTTGAGCTGCATGGTGCGGTCGAGCTGCACGCCGCGGTCCTCGAAGAGCTTGGCGAGCACGCGGTGGGTGATGGTCGCGCCGACCTGGCTCTTGATGTCGTCGCCGACGATCGGGACGCCCGCGTCGGTGAACTTCTGGGCCCACTCGGGGTCTGATGCGATGAACACCGGCAGCGCGTTGACGAAGGCCACGCCGGCGTCGATGGCGCACTGCGCGTAGTGCTTGGCGGCGATCTCGGAGCCGACGGGCAGGTAGCAGACCAGCACGTCGACGTCGGCGGCCTTGAGCGCGGCGACCACGTCGACCGGCTCGGCGTCGGACTCGGTGATGGTCTCGGAGTAGTACTTGCCGAGCCCGTCGTTGGTCGGGCCGCGCTGGACGAGCACGCCGGTGGGCGGCACGTCGGCGATCTTGATGGTGTTGTTCTCGCTGGAGACGATGGCCTCGTTGAGGTCGAAGCCCACCTTCTTGGCGTCGACGTCGAACGCGGCGACGAACTCCACGTCGCGGACGTGGTGGCGGCCGAACTTCACGTGCATGAGCCCGGGCACGTTGGCGTTCTCGTCGGCGTCGGCGTAGTACTGCACGCCCTGGACCAGGGACGAGGCGCAGTTGCCCACGCCCACGATCGCCACGCGCACGCTCGTGCGGTTGTCGTCAGCCATTCCGGTGTTCTCCTCGATCGGTCGGTTCGTGGGTCGGTTCGGTCGATCCCGCCGCAGGGGCGGCGCGATCAGGTTCGGGGTCGGCCTCGGCCGCGATGAGCTCGTTGAGCCAGCGGACCTCGCGCTCGCTGGTCTCCAGGCCGAGGCGGTGGAGCTGGTCGGTGTAGCGGTCGATCTTGGTGCCGGCCCGGCTGACCTGGGAGCGGAGCCCCTCCCGGCGCTCCTCCACCTGGCGACGACGGCCCTCCAGGATCCGCATCCGGGCGGTGGCGGGGGTGCGGCTGAAGAAGGCCATGTGCACCCCGAAGCCGTCGTCGGAGAAGGTCTGGGGACCGGTGTCGGCCACCAGCTCGGCGAAGCGCTCCTTGCCCGCGGCCGTGAGCTGGTAGACCCGGCGCGCGCGGCGCTTGGCGTCCACCCCCCTGCCCTCGGGATCGGCGTCCTCGACGATCAGGCCGTCGAGCTGCATCCGGCGCAGCGCCGGGTACAGCGAGCCGTAGGAGAAGGCGCGGAACGCGCCCAGCAGGCTGGTGAGCCGCTTGCGCAGCTCGTAGCCGTGCATGGGTGACTCGTGCAGCAGGCCGAGCACGGCGAGCTCGAGCACGGTCCACCTCCTCGTCATCTCCCGGACACCACCGTGATGTGTGGACGAACTGTATCGCACCGATACATCCGAGGCCGGGTTCGGCGTCGGCGAGTCCCGGGGACGCTCAGGGCGCGCACGTACGCTGACCGCCGTGGACGTGAAGAGGCAGGTGGTCGACCACGCGCTGCAGCGCCGGTCGCTGCTCGCCGACCTCCACTCCGGCCGCACCGGCGTCACCGCGGTCTGCGACGCGACCCCCACCCTGCTGCGGGCGGCCACGTTCCACGGGCGACCGAGCACCACGACCTGCCCGGTCTGCCGCAAGGAGCCGCTGACCCTGGTCTCCTGGGTGCACGGCGAGTGCCTCGGCCCGATCTCGGGCTCGGCGCGCTCCACCGAGGAGCTGGTCCGCCTGGCCGCGACGCAGGACGAGTTCACCGTCCACGTCGTCGAGGTGTGCCGGACCTGCAGCTGGAACCACCTGGTGCAGAGCTACGTCCTGGGCGCACCTGCCGCCCCCGGCTCCCGTCGGCGCACGCCCCGTCCGTGGACGTCCGCCCAGTGAGCCCCCCCGACCCGACCTGCCGCCGAGCCCCCGCCGGCGCCCGCCCCCGCCCCGGCCGCGGCGACGATCCCCTGGAGACCACCCCGTGAGCACCACGCCCCCGCCCGGATCCCGCCGCTCCTCCCCGCGCCGGGCGGGTCCGGTGTCCCGACGGACCGGCAAGCCCCTGACCGGCCGCCAGCGCGGCTGGCGCCGGGCGCGCCGCACCGTCTACTCCCTCGTCGCGCTGGGCATCATCGGCCCGATCGTCGCGTTCATGGTCGCCTACGTCGCCATCGACGTCCCCCAGCCCGGCGACCTCAACACCAACCAGGTGGCCACCGTCTTCTACGACGACGGGTCGACGGCGCTGTCGACGATCGTGCCGCCCGACGGCAACCGCACCAACGTCACCATCGACCAGATCCCGGTCCAGCTGCGCGAGGCCGTGCTCGCCGCCGAGGACCGCACGTTCTACACCAACCCGGGGTTCTCCGTCGCCGGCATCGCGCGGGCGGCGCTGAACAACCTCTCCGGGGGAGACACCCAGGGCGGATCGACGATCACCCAGCAGTACGTCAAGAACGCCCTGACCGGGAACGACCAGAGCTTGACCCGCAAGCTCGAGGAGCTCGTCATCAGCTCGAAGATGTCGCGCCAGACCTCCAAGGACGACATCCTCACCGCCTACCTCAACACCATCTACTTCGGGCGCGGCGCCTACGGGGTGGCGGCGGCGTCGGAGTCGTACTTCGGGACGTCGGTCAGCGACCTCACCGTGCCCCAGGCCGCCGTGCTCGCCAGCTCCATCCGCAGCCCCAGCGCCTACGACCCCGAGTCCCACCCGGAGGTCGCGCAGGAGCGGTGGGGCTTCGTCCTGGACGCCATGGTCGAGCAGGGCTGGATCACCCAGGCCGACCGCGCCGGGCTGACCTACCCGACCGTGCGCCCCAAGGCCGAGACCGCGGCCGGGACCACGACGACGGGCCCGGAGAACCTCATCGTGAACCAGGTGACCCAGGAGCTCGCGGCGAACGGGGTCTCCGAGCAGGACCTCAACACCGAGGGCCTGCAGATCACCACGACGATCAACAAGCAGAACCAGGACGCCGCCGAGGGTGCGGTCGCGCAGACGCTGGCCGACCAGCCCGCGAACCTGGCGCCGGCGGTGGTCTCGGTCGACCCGCGCACCGGGGGCGTGCGGGCCTACTACGGCAACGCCGACGGCAGCGGGTTCGACTACGCCAGCTCCTGGGGCATCCAGCCCGGCAGCTCATTCAAGGTGTTCAGCCTGGCCACGGCGCTGAAGGCGGGGGTCTCGCTGACCGAGCGCTTCGACGGCTCGTCCCCGCAGACCATCGCCGGCACCGAGGTCGCCAACTCCGACGGCGAGTCGTGCGGCCGGTGCACCCTGCCCACCGCCCTCAAGCTCTCCCTGAACACCGTGTTCTACCAGCTCACCGACGACGTGGGGGCGACCAACGTGGCCGACACCGCGCACGCCGCCGGCATCCCCGTGAAGGTCGGTGGGGGCCGGTACGCGGGCAGCGACAGCCTGGCCGACGTCAAGACGGGCAAGACCAACGACGGCATCGCCCTCGGCGCCTACGAGGTCCCGGTGCTGAACATGGCCGGGGCCTACAGCACGCTGGCCAACAACGGCGTGCAGCACGACCCGTACTTCGTCCAGAAGGTGACCACCGCCGACGGCCGGGTCCTGCTGGACCGCGGCAGCTCCGGCGCCACCGCGGGCACCCAGGCCATCGACGCCGACGTGGCCCAGAACGTCATCGCGGCCATGGAGCCGATCGCGGCCTCCTCGCGCAACCACGGCCTGGCCGACGGCCGGCAGTCCGCGGCGAAGACCGGGACGGCCCAGCTCGCCGACAGCGGCCAGAACGCCAACGGGTGGATGATCGGCTGCACCCCGTCGCTGTGCACCGCGAGCGTCGTGACGACCAGCGACCAGACCCCGGCCCAGACCGGTACGGGGCGGCTGATCTACGGCTCGGGTCTGCCATCCGACATCTGGAAGTCGACGATGGACGGCGCCCTCTCCGGCACCCCCGAGGAGACCTTCCCCGACGCCCCCAGGCTCAACGGTCGGGCCGGGGTCGGCGGCAGCGGTGGGTCCAGCGGCGGCAACGGTGGGTCCAGCGGTGGCAACGGCAACGGCAACGGCAACGGGAACGGCAACGGCAACGGGAACGGGGGGAACGGGAGCGCCAACCAGGGCGAGCCGTCGACGCAGGCCCCCGCGACCACCACTGAGGCACCGGTGACGACCACGCAGGCGCCCGCGCCGTCCTCGAGCGAGGCGCCGACCGCAGCGCCGAGCCCGACCGCAGCGCCGAGCCCGACCGCGGCGCCCACCACCACCTCGGCGCCGCCGCGGAAGACCCGGACGGCTGCGCCGACCACCCCGGCCCCGACGACGACGGCAGCGGCGCGCACGGGCGCCCCGGTGGCGCCGGGCGGCTGACCCGCGGTTCACCGGCACCTCGGTAGCCTCACCAGCCGTGGACGAACCCAGGGCCGACCCCGACGCCCCGGGGGCCTCCGATGCACCCGTGCTCGTCTCCCCGGTACGGGCCGCACGAGCCCGTCGCGGACTCGAGCCGGGCTCCGGTCGGCCCGCACCGAGCCTGGAGGACCCGCTGCTCGCCCGCGCCTCGACGATCGTCGGGGGTCCGGTCGGGCGGCACGCCCTCGTCGGGCGCGGGCTGTTCCTCACCCCGTTGCGGGTGGTGCTGCTGCTCGCCGTCGTCTTCCTCGCCCTCGGGTGGGGCAGCAAGGCCGCGTGCCTCCAGCAGACCCAGACCGACGGGGGGGCACCCTTCCTCGACTGGCAGGGCAGCCGGCAGTACGTGGCCATGTGCTACTCCGACACGGTGCCGCTGTACGGCGGTGAGCGCCTGGACGTGGGTGCCTTCCCCTACAAGACGGCGATCGTCGACCCCGGGGAGTCCGCCGACACCGTCCGCTACATGGAGTACCCCGTGTTGACCGGGCTCTACCAGTACGGGGCGTCGACGATCTCCCGAGCCTGGGTGCACGCCGCGGAGCGGGCGCCGCTGCCCACGGCGATCCCGGTCGTCGTCTACTTCACCGTCGTCGCGCTGGGGCTGGCGCTGGCCTGGCTGACGACGGTGTGGGCGACGTTCGCCGTCACCGGGCGCCGGGTGTGGGACGCCGCGCTGGTCGCCGTCTCACCGCTGGTCGCGGTGCACGCGTTCACCAACTTCGACCCGTTGGCGACCGCGTTCGCCGCCACCGGTCTGCTGGCGTGGTCGCGCAAGCGGCCGGTGCTCGCGGGAGTGCTGCTGGGCCTCGGCGGGGCGGCCAAGCTGTACCCGCTGTTCCTGCTCGGCCCGCTGCTCGTGCTCTGCCTGCGCTCCGGGCGCCTCGGCGAGTGGTGGCGCGCGGCGGTGGCGGCCGCGCTGGCGTGGATCGTGGTCAACGCACCCATCTACCTGCTCTACCCGACGGGGTGGGGGGAGTTCCTGCGGCTGAACACGACGCGCCCGCAGGACCCGGACTCGCTCTACAACGTGATCTCCTCCTTCACCGGATGGACCGGGTTCGACGGCCCGCTGGTGCCGGGCGAGGCGCCGACGACGCTGAACGCGGTGACCCTGGCCCTGTTCGCGCTGGTCTGCGTGGGCGTGGCCGTGCTGGCGCTGCGGGCACGGCGACGCCCGCGGGTGGGCCAGCTGTGCTTCCTGCTCGTGTCCGGCTTCCTGCTCACCAACAAGGTGTGGAGCCCGCAGTACTCGCTGTGGCTGGTGCCGCTGGCCGTGCTGGCGCTGCCCCGGGTGCGGCTGCTGCTGGTGTGGATGGTGCTCGACGCGCTGGTCTGGGTGCCGCGGATGTACTACTACCTGGGCACCGCGAACAAGGGGCTGCCGGAGCAGTACTTCACCGGAGCGGTGGTGCTCCGCGACGTCGCCGTGGTGGTGCTGTGCGTCGTCGTGGTCCGCGAGATCCTCGAGCCGGCCCGGGACCTGGTGCGCGCCCCCGGGGTCGACGACCCCGCCGGGGGGGTGCTGGACGCCGCACCCGACGCACCGCCGCCGTGGCTGCCGGGGTGGCTGCGGCCCCGTCTCGCGCGCGCACCCGTGGTGGAACCGGTCCCGGCCTGAGCGCAACCTCCCGGCGCCGCCGTGCGTCCAGGTGGTGCCAGGCAGGACCGCCACCACCACGACGCAAGGCCCGGTGATGCTCGCGCGGGGCGTCCGCAGCGACGACGTCCGGGCGTGGCAGCTCACCCTCCGAGCGCTGCTGGGCCCTCCCGTCGCGTCCGACGGCATCTTCGGCGCGCAGACCGAGGCCGCGACGCGTGCGTCCCAGCAGCGCTTCCACGGCCCCGCGACCGGGGTGGTCCGCCGGGGCGACCTGAGGATCTCGGCGTCTACCTGGGTGGTGGGCCCGGACACCCGCCGCGCCGTGCAGGCTGCCCTGACCGCGGCGCCCTGACCGCGGCTGACCGGCTCGGCTCGGGGCTCCGGGTCAGGCGCGCAAAGCCCCCCGCAGGTGCGCGAGGTCGTCGGCGACGCCCTCGGCCGGGGTCTCCAGCACGACGGGGGCGTCCGCGTCGCGGCACACCTGGACGAGCACGTCGGCGTCGACCGTCCCGTCGGCCAGGTTGGCGTGCCGGTCGCGCCCGGAGTCGAACCCGTCGCGCGAGCTGTTCAGGTGGACGAGGTCGATGCGACCGGTGATGGTCCGGGCCCGTTCCACCACGCCCTCCAAGGCCTCGCCGCCGGCCCACGCGTGGCAGGTGTCGAGCACGAAGCCGGGACCGAACTCGCCGATCGCGTCCCACAGCCGGGCCACCTCGTCGAGGTGGCGGGCCATCGCGTGGTCGCCGCCGGCGGTGTTCTCGACCAGGATCGGCACGGGGAAGCCCCCGTCGTCGGCCTGGCGGGCGAACATGGTCCGCCAGCTGGCGACGCCGTCGGCCGCGTCCTCCCCGGCGCGGACGTGACCGCCGTGCACCACCAGGCCGATCGCGCCGAGCTCGGCCGCCGCGTGCGCCTGCTGCAGCACCGCCTTGCGCGACGGGATCCGGATCCGGTTGTTCTGGCTGGCCACGTTGATGACGTAGGCGGAGTGCACGACGACGGTGAGGTCGGCGGCCCGCAGCGCCGCGGCCTGCGGGTGCGGCTCCGGCTTCTTCCACGCCTGCGGATCGGTGACGAACAGCTGGACGACCTCGGCGCCCAGGCGTGCCGCGGTGCCCACCGGGTCGTCGTCGCGGACGTGGGCTCCGATGCGCATGACCAGGAGGGTATGGGCCGGGTCCGACAGGACCGGTGCGGACGGTTCAGGTCGTGCGCGAGCGGGGCGATCTGCTCGACACGCGGTCGGCTCGGCCGGAGTGCGCCGCGGGCGCCTCCGGCCCACCCACGACGGCACCCGCCGACCCGGGGATTTCGCTGGTCACGGGGTGTTCGCGTACGTTGACAGAGTTGCTGACGCAACGACCCTCCTGCTGCGGAGAGCCCGCAGCCGACCGAGACCGTAGGAGGTGGTGAGGTCCCATGCGTCGTTACGAACTGATGATCATCCTCGACCCCAACCTGGACGAGCGCACCGTCGCCCCGTCCCTGGACACGTTCCTGAACGTGGTCCGCAAGGACGGCGGCTCCATCGACAAGGTGGAGGTGTGGGGCAAGCGCCGCCTCGCCTTCGAGATCCTGAAGCACGCCGAGGGCATCTACGCGGTCATCGACCTCGCGTGCACCCCGGCCACGGTCAAGGAGCTGGACCGCCAGCTGTCCCTGAACGAGTCGGTGCTGCGCACCAAGGTCATGCGGACGGACGCCTGAGCTCGTGGCCGGCGAAACCGTCATCACCGTCGTCGGAAACCTGACGGCGGACCCCGAGCTGCGCTTCACCCCGTCGGGTGCCGCGGTGGCCACGTTCACCGTGGCCTCCACACCGCGTCGCTACAACCAGCAGACGTCGCAGTGGGAGGACGGCACCGCGCTGTTCCTGCGCTGCAACATCTGGCGGCAGGCCGCCGAGAACGTGGCCGAGTCGCTGACCCGGGGCGCCCGCGTGGTGGTCCAGGGTCGGCTGCAGCAGCGCTCCTTCGAGACGAAGGAGGGGGAGAAGCGCACGGTGGTCGAGCTCGAGGTCGAGGAGGTCGGCCCGTCCCTGAAGTACGCGACGGCCAAGGTCAACAAGGTCAGTCGCGGCGGCGGTGACGGCGGCTCCTTCTCGGGCGGCGGCAACCAGGGCGGCGGCAACCAGGGCGGAGGCCGTGGCTCCGGCGGCGGCGGATCCCAGGGCGGCGGCTTCTCCGGCGGGGACGACCCGTGGGGCTCCGCGCCGCGCTCGGGAGGCAGCTCCCAGGGGAGCGGCTCCCAGGGCTTCGGTGGCGGCTCGGACGACGAGCCCCCCTTCTGAGCGACCGACCGCGTGGTCACCCACGCGCCGACCGCTCGCACGTCACATCCTGCGTCCACGTGACGCACACAGAACCAGGAGATGAACCTCATGGCCAAGGCGCCTGAGAAGCCGATGAAGAAGAAGGTCTGCACCTTCTGCAAGGAGAAGGTCAAGGACATCGACTACAAGGACACGATGGTCCTGCGCAAGTACATCAGCGACCGCGGGAAGATCCGCTCGCGCCGCGTGACCGGCAACTGCGTCCAGCACCAGAGCAAGGTGGCGCAGGCAGTCAAGAACAGCCGCGAGGTCGCCCTGCTGCCGTACACGACGACCGGCCGCTGAGCGGGAGAGGGAGACACACCATGAAGCTCATCCTCACCACCGACGTGGCCAACCTGGGCGAGCCCGGGGACGTCGTCGAGGTCAAGGACGGTTACGGCCGCAACTTCCTGCTGCCCCGGAAGATGGCCATCCGGTCCACCCGGGGCGCCGAGAAGCAGGTCGAGTCCATCCGCCGCGCGCAGGAGGTCCGGGCGATCCGGGGTCTCGAGCACGCCAACGAGGTCAAGACCAAGCTCGCGAGCCTCACCGTCCAGCTGCCCGTCCGGGCCGCTGCCGGCTCGGGCAAGCTCTTCGGCTCCGTCACCGTCGGCGACGTCGCCGGTGCCGTGAAGGCCGCGGGCGGCCCGGTGCTCGACAAGCGCACCATCTCGCTGCCGGCCGACCACATCAAGAACACCGGGAGCCACGAGATCGCGGTGCGCCTGCACCCCGAGGTCACCGCGGCGCTCACGGTCGAGGTCGTCGCCGCCAGCTGACACGATCCCGCTCCTGTCTCGACCTGCACCACCGGAGGCCCCCACGACGCACCGTCGTGGGGGCCTCCGTCGTCGTGGGACGTCCTGTGGATGGCGGTGACCCGGGGACGACCGTGACGGTCGTGGATCGCCGTCGCGCCACGGGGAGTTCACCGGACACGCCCGACGTGTCAACCCCGACGACACGCCGCACGGGTTTTCTTCCACAGCCCCGGGAAGCCGAAACCCCCGTCGCACCTGGGCTTTGCGGGCAACGACGCCGAGCTGTCCCCAGGTTGTCCACAGCTGCTCGTCGCAGCGTCGCAGGTGGCACGACGTGCTCCACATTCCGTCCCCAGGCGCACCCACAGGTGCGGTTGGGCGGGGTGGCGCCGGAGCCCTAGCGTCCGGTCGCAGGTGGTTCCCCGGTTCTGTCGGGGGTGGCAGCTAGACCGGTGTGCAGCAGCACTGGATCGACAGGATGAGGTGGGCACGTGGCAGTGGTGGACGATCGGGGCACCCGTGGTGCGATCGAGGCCCGCGGGGCGTCCGAACCCCCCCCGGGGGAGGACTTCGGCCGCCAGCCGCCACAGGACCTCGCGGCGGAGCAGTCGGTGCTCGGCGGGATGCTGCTGAGCAAGGACGCCATCGCCGACGTGCTCGAGGAGCTGGGCCCGGAGGACTTCTACCGTCCGGCCCACCAGGCCGTCTACGACTGCGTGCTCGACCTGTACAGCCGCGGCGAGCCCGCCGACGCGGTGACCGTGTCCGCCGAGCTCGACCGGCGCGGCGAGCTGCGTCGGGTCGGCGGTGCCCCCTACCTGCACACCCTGATCGCCACGGTCCCCACCGCGGCCAACGCCGGCTTCTACGCCCAGATCGTCGCGGAGAAGGCGATCCTGCGACGGCTCGTGCAGGCCGGCACCCGGATCGTGCAGTACGGCTACTCCGGCGCCGACGGCCAGGACGTCACCGAGGTGGTGGACCGCGCCCAGGCCGAGGTCTACGAGGTCACCGAGCGCCGCACCAGCGAGGACTTCGTGGCGCTGGAGGCCCTGCTGCAGCCGACCATGGACGAGATCGACCTCATCGCCAGCCGCGGCGGCATGTCGCTGGGCGTGCCCACCGGCATCGACGACTTCGACGCCATCACCAACGGCCTGCACCCCGGTCAGATGATCATCGTCGCGGCTCGGCCCGGGGTCGGGAAGGCACTCGCGGTGGACACGCCCCTGGCCACCCCGGGCGGGTGGACGACCATGGGTGCGGTCCGGGTGGGGGACGAGATCCTCGACGCGGAGGGCCGCGCGACCCGGGTGGTCGAGGCGACGGAGGTCATGGCAGGTCGGCCGTGCTACGAGGTCAGGTTCTCCGACGGGACCGTGCTCGTCGCGGACGCTGAGCACCAGTGGCTCACCGACACCAGGGCGTCGCGACGAGCCCGGCGCGGGGTCCCCGAGGTCCGCACCACCGCGGAGCTAGCGACCACCGTGCGGTGCGGCACTGCCGACGGCCGGGCCAACCACTCCGTCCGCACCACCGCTGCGCTGCAGCTGCCTGCGCAGGATCTCCTCGTCCCTCCGTACACGCTGGGCGCGTGGCTGGGTGACGGCACCTCCGCCGCGGCGTCAGTCACGTCGGCGGACCCGGAGATCCTGGCGCGGATCGAGGGCGAGGGTGTCGTGGTGGTCCCGCTGGGCAACCTGCGGTACGGGTTGCAGCTGCTTCCCCCCGTTCCCGTCGCCCAGCGGAGCTGTGTGGTCTGCGGGTCGCTGTTCACCCCGCACACGAGCCAGGTCCGCAGCTGCGGACGCACCTGCGGTGCCCAGGTCCAGCTGGTGGCCGAGCCCGTGCTCGCTCCCACCTGCGTCGAGTGCGGGGGCCCCTCGTGCGGCCTGCGCCGGTGCCAGGCCTGCCACCACGCGGTGGGCACCCTGCAGGGCCGGCTCAGGACGCTCGGTGTGCTCGGGGACAAGCACGTGCCGCAGCACTACCTGCGGGGCTCCGAGACCCAGCGGCGTGCGCTGCTCGCGGGACTGCTGGACACCGACGGCACCGTGACCGCCAGCGGCTCGGCCCAGTTCTGCATCACGAGCGAGCGTCTCGCCCGCGGCGTCGAGGAGCTCGTGGTCAGCCTCGGCTACCGGTGCCAGGTGAGCACGAAGGTCGTCGCGGGCCGCCGTCCGTCCAGCTCCACGGCGTACACGCTCACCTTCGCCACCGACGACGTCGTCTTCGGTCTGCACCGCAAGCAGCTCGCGCACAAGGAGCGGCGGGCGGGCACGAGCACCGCGCGGTCGAGGTCCAGGTTCGTCGTCGCCGTCACGCCGGTGACCAGCGTGCCCGTGCGGTGCGTCGAGGTGGATAACGCCGCCCATCTCTACCTGGCCGGTCGCGCAATGGTGCCGACCCACAACTCCACCCTCGGACTGGATTGGGTCCGCTCGTGCTCGATCAAGCACGGGATGCCGAGCGTGGTGTTCAGCCTGGAGATGAGCCGCACCGAGATCGTCATGCGGCTGCTCTCGGCGGAGGCGCAGATCCAGCTGGGGGCGATGCGTTCCGGGAAGATGACCGACGACGACTGGACCCGTCTGGCCCGGCGGATGAGCGAGATCAGCGAGGCGCCGCTGTTCATCGACGACTCCCCGAACCTGACCATGATGGAGATCCGAGCCAAGGCGCGACGGCTGAAGCAGAAGCACGGCCTCAAGCTCGTGGTCGTCGACTACCTGCAGCTGATGAGCTCGGGCAAGAAGGTGGAGAGCCGGCAGCAGGAGGTCAGCGAGTTCTCCCGCCACCTCAAGCTGCTGGCCAAGGAGCTCGAGGTCCCGGTGGTGGCCATCAGCCAGCTCAACCGTGGCCCGGAGCAGCGCAGTGACAAGAAGCCGATGCTGTCGGACCTCCGCGAGTCGGGCTCGCTGGAGCAGGACGCGGACATGGTGATCCTGATCCACCGCCCCGACGCGAGCGACCGGGACGACCCGCGGGCCGGCGAGGCCGACCTCATCCTGGGCAAGCACCGCAACGGACCCACGGACACGATCACCGTGGTGCCGCAGCTGCACTACTCACGCTTCGCGAACATGGCCCGCGGCTGACGACCCGAGGGGGCGCGCCCACGCCGGCCGGCTCAGCCGAGGACGAACGCCCACACGAGCACCCCGACGACGAGCACCACCACGAGGACGCCGAAGACGACGCCGAGCGTCCGGAAGGTGCCGCCGCCGCTGGTCGGAGGCGGGTCCTGGGACCCGGCGAGACCGGCGGTGGCCGAGGCCTCGGCGGGCGGGGTGTCCCCGGGCCGCACCCCGCCGCCCGGCTCGAGGCCCGGGGTGCTGGCGGGGTCGGGGTTGGTCGCGGGGTCCGGTGTGCTCACGCCGGTCAGCGTGACCGACGGGGACGGTGGGCGCAGGGCGACACGGCCGCCACACTCTGTGGCCCTGCTCTCGTGCTGCGGGACCGGGCCACCGCCGCCAGACTCGGGGCGTTCCCGGCACGAGCCGAACCCACGAACCAGGGAGTCCCATGAGCAGCACCGAGAGCGGCACCACCTCCTTCACCGACCTGGGCAAGGACCTGTGGTCCTACCTCACCGGCCAGGAGGCGACCATCGACTACACGTTCGTCGACATGACCGTCGAGGTCCCCAAGACCACCGGTGCCGACAGCCCGCGCGCGGCGTGGAAGCTGAACGGCACGCTGCGCATCACCACGTCCGACAAGGACAGCAAGGGCGCCATCAACGGTGCCTGAGCAACCGGCGCGGACCGTCGACCTGCTCGCCGAGCTGCACCTGGAGATCGACGGGCCGGCCGGGTTCACCCACGTGCACCTCAGCGGTGGCCCGCAGCAGCTCGTCGTCGAGGTCGATGACCCGGCGGCGGTGCTCGCGGCGTCGCCGGGGCTGCGCACCCTGGTGCGGCTGGTCCGGTCCGCCCCGGGGAACCTGCCCGCGGGCCTGCGACCGGACCTGCGGGTCAGCGTGCGCTCGGGGGGGCGCGAGCTCGCCTCGGTGTGCCGGGTGGGGGACGGGTTGGCGTTCCGACCGACCCTGGCCGGTGCGTCCACCGTGGCCGGGGTCGTCGTGCACCGGATCGGGCGGACCAGCCTGGTCGCGGCGACGGCGGCCACCGCGGTGGTGCTGGCGGCTCGCGTCCTCACCAGCAGGTCGGGTCGTCGTAGAGTGCGCTGATGGACACTCTCGGAGACGCGGTGCCGGACGTTCCCACGGACGGGTTCGTGCTCGACGAGCAGCTGTGCTTCGCCCTGCACGCCGCCTCCCGGGCCGTGACCGGCTGCTACCGCCCCCTGCTCGACCAGCTGGGCCTCACCTACAGCCAGTACGCGGTCTTGCTGGTGCTCTGGGAGCAGGAGACGATCACGCTCGGTGAGCTCGGCCGCCGCCTTCGACTGGACTCCGGGACGCTCAGCCCGCTGCTGCGCCGCCTCGACGAGCACGGTCTGCTCACCCGGGCCCGGCGCAGCGAGGACGAGCGGACCGTGCAGGTCAGCATCACCGAGCGGGGCCGACAGCTGCGGACCGGGGCGCGCGATGCGCAGCAGTCCGTGGTGCGCTCCACCGGCCTGGACGACGCCGAGCTCGTGGCGCTCCGCGACACGCTCCAGGCCCTCACCGCGCACCTCGACACCCGACCGGCGTGAAGCTCCGGGCGTAGCCCCCGGCGGCCCCACCCGCACGGGTGCGGCCGCCGTCCTGCGGATCGCCGACGAGCAGCAGGTCAGCCCTGCAGGAACGCGATCAGCGTGCGGTTGAACTCCTCGGCGTGCGTGGCGTTGATGGCGTGCGGGCCGCCCTCGACGACGTGGAGGGTGGAGCCCTGGATGACCTGGGCGGTGCGCTTGCCGCTGACCTCGAAGGGCACCACGGCGTCGGAGTCGCCGTGGATGACGAGGGTGGGCACGGTCACCTTGGCGACGTCGCCGCGGAAGTCGGTCTTCGCGAACGCCGCGATGTTCTCCAGCGTGCCCTGGGGCGAGGCGAACGCGGCGATCTGCTGGTGGTACGCGCGCTGGGCCTCGCTGGCCTTCATCTCGCCGTCGACGGAGAAGAAGCTGGTCGTGAACTCCTCGAGGAAGGCGAGCCGGTCACCGGTGACGCCGTCCTGGAAGCTCGCGATGGTCGCGTCGTCGAGCCCGCCGTCGGGGTTGTCCTCGGTCTTGTAGAGGTACGGGGGCACCGCCGAGGCGAGCACGGCCCTGGCGATCCGCTCCTCGCCGTAGGTGCCGATGTAGCGCACCACCTCGCCGCCGCCCATCGAGAAGCCCACCAGGGTGACCTCGCGCAGGTCGAGCTGGACGAGCAGCGCGTCCAGGTCGGCGGTCATCGTGTCGTAGTCGTAGCCGTTCCACGGCTGGGACGACTCGCCGTAGCCGCGGCGGTCGTAGGTGATGACGCGGTAGCCGGCCTCGATGAGGGCGGGGACCTGGGCCTCCCAGGAGCGCTTGCTCAGCGGCCAGCCGTGGATGAGCACGACGGGCTTGCCCTCGCCCTGGTCGGTGTAGCTGAGCTCGATGGGGGCGCCGTTCTCGGTGCCGACGGTGATCGTGGCCATGGGGTCCTCCAGGGGGTGGTGGAGCGTGCGGTCAGGTCGTGCACCACCCACAACCCTGTCGCGCGCGACTTTATTGCGCCAGAGACAGGAGTGGCGGGCGGTGCCGGCTCACCCCTCCAGGGTGTCGGCGAGCTCGCGGAGCTGGGCGACGAGGGTGGATTGCACGTCGGCGCTCAGGCCGGTCGCGTCGCAGATCTCGATCGGCACCGACTTCGCGGCGTCCTGCAGGCGCACCCCGGCGGGGGTGACGTCGACCACGACGGTGCGCTCGTCGCGCTCGTCACGGGTGCGGGTGAGCATCCCCAGCCCCTCCAGCCGCTTGAGCAGGGGGGAGAGGGTGCTCGACTCCAGGTTCAACCGCCCACCGATCTGCCCGACCGAGCTCGGACCGTCCTCCCACAGCAGCACCATCACCAGGTACTGGGGGTAGGTGAGCCCCAGCCCGGCCAGCGCCGGGCGGTAGCGGGCCGTCATCGCCCGGGAGGCCGTGTACAGGGCCAGGCACAGCCGGTCGTCGAGGCGCAGATCACCCGGATCACACGTCGTCGTCATGGCGCCAGGATACCGCCGCCCAGGCGGCTGCGACGAAGGAACGGCAGGCCACGCATGCGCGCTCGACGACTTTTGGTCGCAGCTGGTTGTGGTTACCGTTTCCATCAAGAGCTCGGCCCTCGTCCCGGTCTGGAGAATCCCGTGCGCACCACCACCCCCCTGCTCGTCCTGCTCGCCGTCACCCTGTCCGTCGGCGGGTGCAGCACCGCCGACCCCGCCGCCGCCACCGAACCCGGCGGGGCAGGGTCGACGTCGGCCTCCGCGGGAACCATCACGATCGTCGCCGCGGAGAACTTCTGGGGCAGCATCGCGAGCCAGCTCGGCGGCGACAAGGTGGAGGTCACCAGCATCATCAGCTCCCCCGATGCCGACCCGCACGACTACGAGGCCACTGCGTCCGACGGCCGGGCCGTGGCGACCGCGAACATGACGATCGCCAACGGCGTGGGCTACGACGTCTGGGCCAGCGACCTCGCGCGGGCCAACCCGTCCGACACCCGCACCGACCTCGTCGTCGGCGACGTGGTGGGCGCGACCGAGGGTGACAACCCGCACCGCTGGTACAACCCGGCCGACGTGGACAAGGTCGTCGGGGCGATCACGGCGGACCTCAAGCAGCGCGACCCGGCCGACGCGGACTACTTCGACGCCCAGCGGAAGACCTTCAACACCACTGCGCTGGCGGACTACAAGGGGGTCATCGACGATATCAAGGCGAAGTACAGCGGGGTCAAGATCGGGGCGTCGGAGAGCATCGTCTCCATGATCGCGCCCGCGCTCGGCCTCGATCTCGTCACGCCCGGCGACTTCCTCACCGCGATCACCGAGGGCACCGACCCGACGGCCGCCGACAAGTCCACGATCGACACCCAGATCAGCTCCGGCGAGATCAAGGTCTACCTCTACAACAGCCAGAACGCGACCCCGGACATCCAGGCGCAGGTGGACGCGGCGAAGGCGAAGGGCATCCCGGTCGTCTCCATCACCGAGACGATGGTGCCCGGCGACGCGACCTGGGAGCAGTGGCAGACCGCCCAGCTGCAGGAGCTGGAGAAGGCACTGGCCCAGGCCGCCGCGTGAGCACGCTCATCCGTCCGACCTGGGAGGCTGCTCCGGTGCCCACCCCTGAGCAGGACACCCCCGTGCTCGTGCTGCGCGGCGCGGGGGCGCGGATCGAGGGCCGCACCCTGTGGAGCGGGGTCGACCTCAGCGTGGGCGCCGGCAAGCTGGTGGCCGTGCTCGGGCCCAACGGGGTCGGCAAGTCGACGATGGTGAAGGCCCTGCTGGGGCTGGTGCCGCTCGCCGAGGGCAGTGCCGAGGTGCTCGGCGCGCCGGTGCGCCGCGGCAACCCCGCGATCGGGTACCTGCCGCAGCGGCGAAGCTTCGACGCCCAGCTGCGGGTGCGCGGGCTGGACGTCGTGCGCCTCGGGCTGGACGGTTCGCGCTGGGGGGTGCCGCTGCCGCTCGCGGGCCGGTTCAGCGCCCGCGCCCGGGCGGCGCAGGCCCGGGTCCACGAGGTGGTCGAGCTCGTCGGGGCCACCGCGTACGCCCACCGCCCCATCGGCGAGCTCTCCGGCGGTGAGCAGCAGCGCCTGCTGATCGCCCAGGCTCTCGTCGCCCGCCCGCGCCTGCTGCTGCTCGACGAGCCCCTGGACTCCCTCGACCTGCCCAACCAGGCCGCGGTGGCCGCCCTCGTCGCCCGGATCTGCGAGGTCGACGGCGTCACCGTGCTCATGGTCGCGCACGACGTGAACCCGATCCTCAGCTACCTGGACGCCGTCATCTACCTGGCCGAGGGCGGCGCGGCCTCCGGCCCCCCCTCGGAGGTGATCACCACGGACACGCTGACCCGGCTCTACCGCACCCCGGTGGAGGTGCTCACCACCGCCGACGGGGGGCTGGTCGTGGTCGGGCAGCCCGAACCAGCGCACGTGCACAGTCCGAGACACCCGTGAACGACCCGCAGCTCACCTGGAACCTGGTCACGCTGGTGGACCAGGCCCTGAAGTTCCCGTTCATGGTCAACGCGTTCCGCGCGGGCGCGGTGGTCGCGCTGCTCAGCGGCTGCGTCGGGTGGTTCATGGTGCTGCGACGGCAGAGCTTCGCCGGGCACACCCTGGCCGTGGTCAGCTTCCCCGGGGCCGCCGGGGCGGTGCTGGTGGGGGTGAGCGCCACCTCCGGGCTGTTCACCTTCGCGATCGTGGCGGCCCTGGTCATCGGGCTGGTCCCCGGCGGGGCACCCGGCGCCCGCGGGTACAGCGACGAGGCCGCCGTCACCGGCACCGTGCAGGCCCTGGCCCTGGCCGCGGGGTTCCTGTTCACGACGCTGTACGGCCGCAACCTCGGCGGCGCCAACGCCCTGCTGTTCGGCACGTTCCTGGGCATCACCACCGCGGAGGTGCGCACCCTGGTGGTGGCGACCGTGCTCGTGCTGGTGGTGCTGCTGGTCATCGCCCGCCCGCTGCTGTTCGCCTCGGTGGACCCCGCCGTCGCTGCCGCGCAGGGCGTGCCGGTGCGGGCGCTGTCCACCGGGTTCCTGGTGCTGCTGGGCGTCGCCGCGGCCGGGGCCAGCCAGATCACCGGCAGCCTGCTGGTCCTCGCCCTGCTCGTGGTGCCCGCCGCCACCGCCCAGACCCTCACCGCCCGCCCGGCGGTGTCGGTGGTGATCACCGTCGTCCTCGGGGTCGGGCTCACCTGGGGGGCGTTGCTCACCGCGTACTACGTGGACGTGCCGCTGGGCTTCCTGCTCACCTCGGCCGCGTTCGCCGTCTACGTGCTCGCCGTCGGGGTGACCCGGCTGGGGGCGTGGTCGGGCACCCGGGCGGACGCGCGGGCGGGGGCCCGGGCGTGATCGGTGAGTTCGTGTGGCTGGCCCTGCTCGCGGGGGTGCCGATCGCGGCGCTGTCCGGGGTGGTCGGCTACTTCATGGTGCTGCGCAGCCAGGTCTTCTCCGGCGACGCGCTGAGCCACGTCGCGTTCACCGGCGCGCTGGGGGCGCTGGCGCTGGGCATCGACGCCCGACTCGGGCTGCTGGTCGCCACCGTCGTCGTGGGGCTGACGCTGGGTCTGCTCGGCAACCGGGGCCGGGCCGACGACGTGGTCGTGGGCGCTGTGTTCGCCTGGGTGCTGGGCCTGGGGGTGCTGGCACTGTCGGTGTACGCGGCCAGCGGGGCCGGGGCCACCAACGGCGGCCAGGGCGTGAACGTGCTGTTCGGCTCCATCTTCGGGCTCAGCCGCACCGACGCGCTCGTCGCGGCCGGCGGGGCGCTGGTGCTGCTGACCGTGGTCCTCACGATCGCCCGGCCCCTGCTGTTCGCGAGCCTGGACGAGGCGGTTGCCGCCGCACGGGGGGTGCCGGTGCGCGTGCTCGGCGTCGGGTTCCTGGTGCTCGTCGGGCTGACGGCCGCGGAGGCCACCCAGGCGGTGGGGGCGCTGCTGCTGCTGGGGCTGCTCGCCGCCCCGGCCGGGGCGGCCCGCCGGCTGACCGACCGGCCGTGGGTGGCGCTGGCCCTGTCGGCCGGGACCGCCGTCGCGTCCATGGTGCTGGGTCTGATGCTCAGCGTCGCGGTCCCCCAGGTGCCCCCGAGCTTCGGGATCATCGCCGTGGCCGCGACGGCGTACGGCGCGGCGGCGGTGGTGGACCGGTTCCGCCCCGCCCGCGCAGCGGCGCCGATCTCGATCTGACCCCGTCGGGCGCGCGTGGTTGGGTGTGGCCCGTGACGAGCGGACTGGACCACGTCGACGACGGGCCCGTGCACCGTGGGCAGCTCATCGCAGCCGGGTTCACCTTCCTGGCCCGCTGGAGCCTGCGGCTGGTGCTCGTCGCCGCCGGCGCCGTGCTCGTCGGGTACGTCGTCGGTCAGCTGTGGGTGGTCATCCTCCCGGTGGCCCTGGCCCTGCTGCTGACGACGGTGCTCGACCCGGTGTCGGAGTGGCTGCACCGCCGGGCGCACCTGCCGCGCTCGCTCTCGGCCGCGCTCACGCTGGTGGTCGCCATCGCGGTGCTCGCCGGGCTCGTCGTGCTGGTCGTCGAGTCGGTGGTGAACCAGATACAGGACGTCGCCAACCAGGCCTCCTTCGGGCTCTCCACCGTCCGCGACTTCCTCACCGGACCACCGCTGAACCTGGCCGAGTCGCAGATCGACAACGCGGTCACGACGGTGACCGCCGAGCTGCAGTCGCGGGCCGGCACCATCGCGACGGGAGTCTTCACCGGCGTCAGCACGGTCAGCTCGCTCGCCGTCACCGCCGTCCTCGCGCTCGTGCTCGCCTTCTACTTCCTCAAGGACGGCCAGCGGTTCCTGCCCTTCGTCGAGGGCGTCACCGGCCGCCGCGCCGGGGTCCACCTCAGCGCGGTGCTGGGCCGGGCCTGGCACGTGCTCAGCGGCTACGTGCGGGTGCAGGTGCTGGTGGCTGCGGTCGACGCGACCCTCATCGGGCTCGGCCTGGTGCTGCTGGGGGTCCCGCTGGCCCTGAGCCTCGGCGTCATCACCTTCCTGTTCAGCTTCATCCCCATCGCCGGCGCGGTGATCGCCGGGGTGCTCGCGGTCCTGGTCGCCCTGGTCACCAACGGCTTCGGCACCGCGGTGCTCGTGCTCGTCGTGGTGCTCGCGGTGCAGCAGATCGAGGGCAACGTGCTGCAGCCGGTCCTGCAGAGCCGCAGCCTCAACCTGCACCCCGGCCTGGTGCTGCTCGCGGTCACCGGCGGGTCGGCCCTGTTCGGCATCGTCGGCGCGTTCCTGGCCGTGCCGGTGGTGGGCGTGCTGTGGGAGGTGGGCCGCTACCTCGGCGAGCGCATCGACGAGCGGACCGGCGACGAGACGGTGCACGACGACGACCGGCCGTCGCACCCCGACGACGAGCCCGACGAGCCCGACGCGACCCGGGACGCCGACCACGGCAGCAGCGCCTCCGGGGCCCGGCCCGCCCCCGCCTGACGGGGGCTCAGGGCTTGGGCCGCAGGGGTGCGTCGGCGAAGTCGGTGATCCCCTGCTCGGGGCCCACGGCCGCCCGGAAGCCGAGACGCTCGGTGGCACGGGCGGGGTCGGCCACCACGTGGCGGACGTCGCCGGATCGGTGCTGCCCGGTCACCACCGGCACGTCACCCCCGGCCGCCCGGGACAGCGTGGCCGCCACCTCCCCGATGGTCACCGGGGTCCCCGAGCACACGTTGAGGGGCGCGAACCCGTCGAGCTCCTGCTCCACGGCCAGACGGTTCACCGTGGCCACGTCGGCGACGTGCACGAAGTCGCGGACCTGCCCGCCGTCCTCGAAGACCCGCGGCGCCGCCCCGGCCTCCAGGGAGCTGCGGAAGATGGCCGCCACCCCGGAGTAGGGGGTGTCGCGCGGCATGTGGGGGCCGTACACGTTGTGGTACCGGAGTGCGGTGACCGCGCCACCCGTGGCCAGCGTCCACGCCAGGGCGTAGTGCTCCTGGGCGAGCTTGGAGGCGGCGTAAGTGCTGCGGGGGCGCAGCGGGGCGTCCTCGTCGACCAGCGCCCACGCCACCCGTCGCTCGCAGCGCGGGCAGGTGGAGTCGAAGATGCCGGCGTCGAGGTCGGCGGCCGTGCGGGGCGCGGGCTCCACGGTGCCGTGCTCCGGGCAGGTGTAGCGCCCGGAGCCGTAGACCACCATCGAGCTGGCGAGCACGAGCCGACGCACGCCCGTGGTGGCCATCGCGGCGAGCAGGACCGCGGTGCCGAGGTCGTTGTGGCCGGCGAACAGCGGGGCGTCCGCGGCGTCCACCCCGGCCCCCACCATCGCCGCCTGGTGGCACACCACGTCGATGCCCGCGAGGGCCGCGGTGAGACCGTCGGCGTCACGGACGTCGAGGCGCTGGACACCCTCGGGCGGCGTCGCGTCCTCGCCGTGGGCCAGCGGGAGCATCGCGTCCACGCCCACCACCTCGTGGCCGGCCTCGAGCAGGGCGGTGCTGACGTGGCCGGCGATGAACCCGGCGGCTCCGGTGAGCAGGACTCGCATGCCGGTGACGGTAGCGGGGAACGGATCACCCGACCGCCGGGTTGGCAGGGGCATGGACTTCCCCGGCATCACCGCCGTGACCGGCACCACCGGCCGTGTCGGCTCCCGCGTGGCCCGCGCCCTCGCCGACGCCGGGGCGCAGACCCGTCTCGTCGGTCGCGACCCGTCGGCGCTGCCCGACGACCTGCCGGGCGCCGTCGCCGGCCTGCCCGCGGTGTACGCCGACACCGCCGCCATGCGCGCCACCCTGGAGGGCGTCGACACGCTGCTGCTGGTCTCGGGCCGCGAGTCGGACGACCGGGTGGGTGACCACCGCAGCGCCATCACCGCGGCGCTGGAGGCGGGGGTGCAGCGCGTGGTCTACACGTCGTTCCTGGGGGCGGCGCAGGAGTGCACGTTCACCTTCGGCCGCGACCACTTCCACACCGAGGCGATCCTCGCGGAGTCCGGCATGAGCTGGGTGGCGCTGCGCAACGCGTTCTACCAGGACGTGCTGCCGGGCTTCGTCGGTGCCGACGGGGTGCTCCGCGGCCCGGCCGGGGACGGGGCAGTGGCCGCCGTGGCCGTGGACGACGTGGCCGAGGCCGCCGTGGCCGCGCTGGGCGAGGAGTCGATCCACGGGGTCGTCGACCTGTCCGGGCCCGAGGCGCTGACCCTGGACGAGGTGGCCGCCGTGCTCACCGAGCTCAGCGGGCGGCCGGTCCGCTACGAGCGGGAGACCGTGGACGAGGCCTACGCCTCCCGCGCCCACCTCGGGGCTGCCGAGCACGAGGTCGACGGCTGGGTGTCCACCTACACCGCGATGGCCGCGGGGGAGATGGCGACGGTGAGCGACGGCGTGCAGCGCCTCACCGGGCACGCGCCGCGCAGCCTGCGCGAGACCCTGGAGCGCCACCCCGAGCTGCTCGACGCCCTCCGCGGCTGAGCTGCTGCGGGGCCCTGTCGAGGGGACTTGTTGAGGGGAGGTTGAGAGCCGGGCTCGGCGTCACCTGGCAGGTGCCCACCGCGTGCCGCACGATCGCTGCATGACCACCCGCACCCAGCCCGCCGGCACCACCGTCCTGCGTGGCCTGCAGGTGACGGCGGGCCTCACCGTGGCGAACCTCGCCTACCAGTTCGTGACCGCCGGACAGCTGTTCCCCGAGGGCGCCAGCGTGGAGCTCCACGCGGCCGGTGCGATCGTGCTGCACGTGCTCAGCGGGCTCGCCGCGATCGCCGCGTTCCTGCTGTGGCGGAGCAGCGGTGGGGCGCTGTGGCCGACCGTGCTGGCCGCCGTCGTCTTCGTCCTCACCTTCGTGCAGGCCTCCACGGGGAACTACGAGGAGCTGTGGATCCACGTCCCCGGCGCCCTGGTGCTCACCGTGGGCAGCGTCTGGGTGGCCGCGTGGAGCTTCTCGGGCAGCGCCCGGGACTGAGCGTCACGGGACTCACCACCCCCGGCGCTGCGGGAGGCGTGGTCGCGATCGCGGCGAGCGCCAGGACGACGGGGACACCGGCCACCCCGGCGGCTACCACGGTGGGTCCGCCGAGGCGCCGCACCCCGAGGTGCAGGGCACCGACCACGAGCACCAGCCCCCGCCCGGTCGCAGGTCCTCGTCACAGGTCGAGGTCGACGACCACGGGGGCGTGGTCGGAGGGCCCCGTGCCCTTGCGGGCGTCCCGGTCGACGTAGGCGTCGGTGACCGCGGCGGCCGCGGGCGCGCTGGCGTGGACGAGGTCGATCCGCATCCCGAGGTTCTTGTGGAACGCCCCGCCCCGGTAGTCCCAGTACGTGTACGGGACGTCGTGCTTCAGCGCCCGGGTCGGGACGTCGGTCAGGCCGAGGGCGCGCAGCGCGGCCAGGGCTGCGCGCTCGGCGGGCGTCACGTGCGTGGAGTCGACGAACGCCGTCACGTCCCACACGTCGTCGTCGGTGGGGGCGACGTTGAAGTCGCCGACGGCGGCGAACGGGCCGGCCGTGACCTCCTCGGCGATCGCGGTCCGGTAGGCCTCCAGCCACGCCAGCTTGTAGGCGTAGTGCGGGTGCGTCGGCTCGCGACCGTTGGGCACGTAGAGCGACCACACCCGCAGCGCGCCGCAGGTGGCACCGACCGCCCGGGCCTCGACGATGCCCGCACCGTCGGTGAACACGGCGTCGGCCGCGGTGCCGGAGTCCCACGACGGCTGCCCGGCGAAGCCCTCGGCGACGTCGTCCAGGCCGACGCGGGAGAGGATCGCGACCCCGTTCCACCGCCCCTGCCCGACGACGGCGCACTCGTACCCCAGCGCCTCGATCTCGGCGGCGGGGAAGGCCTCGACCGACGTCTTCGTCTCCTGCAGGCACAGCACGTCGGGGTGGGCCGTCTCCAGCCAGTCGAGCAGCCGGGGCAGGCGGGCGGTCACGGAGTTCACGTTCCAGGTGGCCAGACGCATCCGACCATTGTGCCGCGAGCCAGCAGACCATCGTGCCGAGCGAACCGCGACCACGTGCTGTGCGTGGAGCTACGGACGGACCGGTGCCCGGTGGGTCCACGGTGCCCACGAGATGCCGGGGCCGGGCAGCAGGATCCGCAGCTCCGAGACCCGGACGCCGTGGAGCAGGGTGCGTCCGCTGCTCGACCCGTGAGGACCGGGATCGTGGAGCTCGTGCCACCACCCGCGGTTGCGGACGACACGCTCGGTGAACCCGCAGGTCACGATGCCCTCGACGTGGTCGGCCAGCACCACGGCGCCGTCGTCGAGGGTCTCGTCGCAGGCATCGCAGCCGCAGGACGGGATCGGTGTGCTGGAGGTCCGGCCGGCCCGGACCAGCAGGCCCGGGAACGAGGTGAGCACGATGGCGACCGGGGCAGCTGCCGGGTCGACCGGGACGAGGTTCAGCACCTCCACGGCGCCCGGCTGTACGCCTCCGGCGGCGGCCCCTCACGACCCCAGCGACTCCCCACGTGCCCGATCCTGCTCCCCGGTGGCCCCGACGTCGAACGCCGTCAGCCCCGCGTCGAGCTGGGCGTCCAGGTCCGGGTCGGCTCCGCCGATGGTCAGGTCCGGGTCGGCTCCGCCGATGGTGAGGTGGTCGTCCGACGGGTGGGTCATCCGCTCGTGCTGCCGTCAGCGGCTGCGCCGGGCCGGGCGACCTGGACGGCCGCGTAGGAATCGGGCTCGAGCGGACCCCGGGCCAGCGCACCGGCGTTGTCGTCGACCTGGGTGGTGTCGCGGAAGCCGGGCAGCAGGATCGCGCGGGGGTGGTGCGCCCAGATCCAGCCGAGCGCCCCCTGGGCCAGGGACCGTCCGTCCTCGGTGAGGGCACTGCGGACGGCGTCGACCGCAGCGAGGTAGGCGGGCTCGGGCCGGCCGTCGGCGAACCACCGCAGCCAGCCGGGCTGGGCGGCCCGGATGTCACCGGCGGGCACCGTGCTGGTGGCGCCGTAGCGGCCCCCGAGCAGACCCATGGCGAGCGGGGAGCGGCAGAGCGCGGCCAGGTCGTGGTCGTCGCAGACCTGCAGCATCGCGGGGTTGTCGTCCAGGACGTTGAGCCCCAGCTGCATCGCCGTGCAGTGCGGGGCGTCGGCGGAGCGGCGGGCCACGACCGGGTCGTCGGTGCTGACGCCCCACCTGGTCTCGTCGATCGTGTTGCCGAACGTGGTGGCGACGCGGACGTCGGGGGGCGTCGTGCAGCACCTCGCCGAGCAGCCGCTCGCTGTGCCCGGCCCAGTAGACGTCGGCGATGTCGAACAGCGTGACGCCGAGCTCGACGGCACGGCGGATCCCCTCCCGGGCCTCGTCGTCGTCCACGAGGCGTACCCGAGCTCCTGCCCGCCGACGGCCATGGCGCCGCCGATGGCCCAGCCACCCAGTCCCAGCGCGCTCACCTCCAGGCCCGACCGTCCCAGGGTTCGGGTGCCGCTCCACGGCTGCGCTGCCGTCATGCCCCCCATCCTCGAGGTTGCTCGTCCGGGGTGGGCTCCGGGTCGAGGACGGGGTCGAGCAGCAGCCGCCACCCCACGTCGAGCACGTCGGTGCTGAGCAGGGTGGCGTGCCGGCGTTCCCAGGTGCCGTCCTGCAGGTCGGTGCGCAGCCGGGCCGTGCCGCGGGCGAGGACCGCCGGGTCGAGCAGCTGCAGCCCGGACATCGACCGCTGCACGGCGGGGTCCAGGTAGCGCTCGGGGCGGCGCCAGAAGGCAGGCAGGAAGCCGTCGGCGCAGTCGGACGGGACCAGCAGCTGCTGCACCACGGTGCGCGGACCGATCGCCGCGGCGACGTCGTCGGTCCGCGGGACGTCGCGCCACACCTCGGCGAGCTCGGGCAGGTAGTCGCGCGCCAGCCAGAAGTCACCGTGCTGGACCGGGTCGAAGTGCAGCACCACCAACCGCCGGGCCACCCGTCGCATCTCGCGCAGCCCGGCCCTCCAGTCCTGCCAGTGGTGCAGGGTCACCGTCGCCAGCGCGACGTCGAAGCGCGCGTCCCCGATCGGCAGGGCCTCGGCCCAGCCCCGGACGGCGGGCCCCGCGCCGGGACCGCGCTGCCCGATCATGGTGGCGGAGGGCTCCACGGCCAGCACGCGACCGTGCCGGGGTTCGTAGGACCCGGTGCCGGCGCCGACGTTGACGACGGTCTCCGCGCGCCCGAGCGCGGCGTCGATCGCGGACTGCCAGCGCGGGTCGGGGCGGCGCTGGTCGGCGTACCCGACGCCGAGGCGGTCGTAGACGGTGGAGGCCACCGCGTCAGCCTGCCCGGTTGACGGCCCGGCCATCCTTCTCGAGCTCGACGGACGGGCGGCCACCGAGGGCACCCGCGCACGGGCCGCTCTCCGGCGTGGAACCGGAGGCACCCCGTTCCGGAGGTCCCTACTCCCTGCACGACCTGCTCGACCACGACCAGGCGGCCCCGCAGTTCGCCGGTGGCACCGTCTACCAGGCCTTCCTCAGCGCCACGAACTACCACCGCTGGCACAGCCCCGTCGCCGGCACCATCGTGCGCAGCTGGGTCGTCGACGGCACCTACTACTCCGAGGCCGACTCCCTCGGCGAGGACGACACCGAGTCACCCGACTCCCAGGCCTACCTCGCCCACGTCGCCACCCGGGCGATCGTGCTCATCCAGGCCGACAACCCGGCGATCGGGCTCATGG
>JBBSUN010000018.1:0-63459 GCA_038234335.1 Mycobacteriales bacterium | reverse complement strand
TCGTGTCAGAACCACCACTCAAGCCCGATGGGCCACACCCGCCCCACACGACACACCGGTCACGGCACAACGGACGCCCAGGTCACAGGCCCACGAGCCGACTTTGCCGGGGCCCTGCCTCCGCCCCCTGGCCCACCGACCGCGACTCGTCGGTCTCCAGCCAGTCGCGCAGGTCGGACGCCGTCATGTTCACGGCCTCGTCGAACTCGGTGCGGACCTCGTCGTCGCTCTTCGCCATGATCGCGACTGTGGGCGCCTGTCGCGGACGGGGCAACTCGACAGGAGATACCGACTTGGTACCATCGGACCCATGGCCATGACCGTGCGTCCCGACGAGACGATGCAGCACGCCCTGCGCGAGCTGGCGGATGCCCACGACACGTCGATGCAGGACGTGCTCCGGACCGCGGTGCTGCAGATGTGGGAGCGCGAGGGCCACGCCAGTCGCGTGGCGGAGTCGGCGGATCGCCTGCAGCAGCGCTGGGGTGACGTGCTCGACCGGCTGGGGTCGGTCTGAGCACCCACTACCTCGAGCTGGAGGACCTGCTCGAGCTGACGCGGCGTCTCGCCGCCGGCCCGGTGCGCGACGTGGGCCTGCTGGACTCGGCCGTCGCTCGGCCGAGATCCTCGGCGTTCGGCCAGGACGCGTACCCGACCCTGGGCCTCAAGGCCGCGGCACTGCTCGAGTCGGTCGCCCGGCACTGTGGCAACACCTGCCTCGGTTGGTTCGCCTGTGTCGTCTTCCTCGACCTCAACGGCCACGAGACGAGCCTCGAAAACGACGGCGCGTTCGAGCTGGTCATGGCGGTTGCGACGGGGGAGCGAGACCTGGCGTCGACGGCGGCGGCGCTGGGCGTCCGTAGACTCCACCGACCGTGAGCCTCACCCTCGGCATCGTCGGCCTGCCCAACGTCGGCAAGTCCACCCTGTTCAACGCGCTGACCAACAACGACGTCCTCGCGGCGAACTACCCCTTCGCCACCATCGAGCCCAACGTCGGCATGGTCGCGCTGCCGGATGACCGCCTGGCGGAGCTGGCCAAGATCCACGGCTCGGCGAAGCTGGTGCCCGCCACCGTGTCGTTCGTGGACATCGCCGGCATCGTCAAGGGCGCCAGCGAGGGCGCGGGGCTGGGCAACAAGTTCTTGGCCAACATCCGCGAGGCCGACGCGATCTGCCAGGTGGTGCGGGTGTTCGCCGACGACGACGTGGTGCACGTGGACGGCAAGATCGACCCGCTGGCCGACATCTCCGTCATCGAGACCGAGCTCATCATCGCGGACCTGCAGACCCTGGAGAAGGCCCTGCCGCGCCTGGAGAAGGAGGCGCGCACGAACAAGGACCGCAAGGCGGTCGTCGACGCTGCTAAGGCCGCCGAGGCCGTGCTCAGCGACAGCCGCACCCTCATCTCCGCGCCCAAGGAGGTGGACCTGCCCCTGCTGCGCGAGCTGACGCTGCTCACCACCAAGCCGTTCCTGTACGTGTTCAACGCCGACGAGGCCGTGCTCACCGATGAGGCCCGCCGCGCCGAGCTGGCTGCGGCCGTGGCGCCGGCGGACTGCGTGTTCCTCGACGCCAAGGTGGAGCAGGAGCTGCTGGAGCTCGACGACGAGTCGTCCCTGGAGCTGCTGGAGTCCATCGGGCAGAGCGAGCCGGGGCTGAACGCGCTGGCCCGCACCGGATTCCACACCCTGGGCCTGCAGACCTACCTCACGGCCGGGCCCATGGAGAGCCGCGCGTGGACCATCCCCCAGGGTGCGACCGCCCCCCAGGCCGCCGGCGTCATCCACACAGACTTCGAGCGCGGCTTCATCAAGGCCGAGATCGTCGGCTACGACGACCTCATGGCCGCCGGCTCCATGGCCGCGGCCAAGAAGGCCGGCAAGGTCCGTATGGAGGGCAAGGACTACGTCATGGCCGACGGCGACGTGGTGGAGTTCCGCTTCAACGTATAGGCAAGTCGTTTTATGACCAGTGAACGCCAAGAGAAAGTGCCATCGCGTTATGCAGAACGAACGGACCTTTAGTATTTAGTTCCGCGTGGTTCCGTCGATGGTAAAAACGAATATACTCTTGCCTCCCACCGGAAACTATGTTGGCCAGAGCTCCACAAAGAAACAGCTGCTGCAGCAGCGAGTCGATATCAACGGTCGAAGAAGCTGATCCTGCTTCAAAAACGACCGCGAATTCCAGGCGAGTAAACCGTCGCATGGGCAACTGGGACAACTTGCCAATAGCAGTCGATGAAACGGATTCGTCCGTCATGCCGACGAGTTCGTCTGCAATCTCGCCGCTGAAGTATTCCTTGCAGTAAGCGTTCACACCAGCCCTGACCCGCTTCACGTCTAAGAATGTATTAAGTCCGCATTAGTATTGAATTTTCTTCATCAACATAACTCCGTCCCGCGGCGTACCGCGGGTGAGATTGAGTAGATATTGCGGCATGGACTCTTCGCGGGTGTTGGTCCGCTGGCCGTAAGCCATAGTGGGTGGAAAATAATCTTCCAGAAGCCCTGAACGACCGGGTCCTGTCGTACGACTTTTTCGCTCAAGCAGATCCCACAAGAACGAATCGGCGGGAGTATCTAGTCCGTATGACCAATCGAACTCGACGCCCCAGTCCGAGCGGATCTTATTGGAGTCGGCTAGAGGAACCCTCAAAAACACATCACTACGACACAAAATACATATACGTGTGGAAGACGCTGAAGACCGTAGCTGGCGGTGAATAGTTTGCGCCGCACGAATCAGGGAGGCTAGCTGCCTCCAATAGGTGGAAGTGCCGATGTAAGCGCTATCAAGACCATCGATCGCGAGTAGGTGTCCAATCTTAGATTGCGCGGTCAGAACGGCGCCTGCCAGGTATGCCTCTAGTTCTTGCGCATTAGCTGTTCGCTTGGTGGTGCGATCGCGCGTGTATTCGTAGAAGTTGAATACCCTGAATGTATGTGATTTACGTCGAACTTCCTGATGAACGGACGAGAACGCACCACTAAGTAGGTCGGAATCCTGCAACTGCTGGTGCAGATTTGTAGCGCGCCAGTCAGTGCTAAGAGAACACTCGGGATCCTTTACCATGTTCGAGAAGAGTTGACACCAAAGCCAAAGTCTCCACGAAAGTTCGACTAGTTCTTGTCCACCGTCTGCCATAGTGGTCGTCAGCGAGTTTCGCTGACTTCCCAGGTCGATGATTGTCGTCTTTTTCGCAGAACCACCGATCGGCGAGCTTGCTAGACGCATGTACTCGACGAAGGTGCTCTTGCCAGACCCTTTGGGCCCGATAAGCAAGAACGCATCTCCATCACAAATGCGCCGTGTCGCGTCACTCAGATCATAGTAAGAATCGACAAAGCGTTGCGGTGCTTTCAGTGCCTCAGTTTCTGCGGAGGCCTCGCCGAACCACAGATTTTTGAACTCATTCCTCATCTCATGACCTTCCGAATTAAATGTTCGATTGAGTCGGGGGTTCCGCTAACGAGCCGCTTTCTGGATTAAGCGCCTAGGTGTCCTGGCCTGCGGCGACTTTTGCACATTCAAGCACCGCATCGAGAAAAAAGGCTAGTACTTCTCGATCCTTGACAGGACCCTTCTTCGGAATTTGTCGCAGAAATATTCCAGGGGACGGCAGAGACTCTGGGATAGTTAGCAGGACGGTCTGCAGTACGCCCGAAAATTGCGAGGCGCTCTCCACGCTATTGTGTGCGACGTGATTTCGGACTTTCCTCATCCAGGTAATCTCCGTCGTTTTCCCGCCTATTGCCAGGCCTAGGGAGTTTTCAGCCTCCAGAAAGATGTCGCATCGCTCGCGAACAGTTTTTGGCTCCGACCAATCCAGAAAACGGGTTGCGGCCGCTGAACCTACCAACTTCCGAGCATGACTCTCGTCTCGTGGACTGACGCAGGAGTCAATTGTTGCTCCGTTCACCAAGGGCTCGCCCGAGAGAACTGAGAAAAATAAGCGTTCAACGAAGTTCTCGTAAACACGGAACGCCCGGAGGAGTAGCGCCTCGTAAATTATCGCACTTGAACCTTCTTCGAGTTCGAGTGCGTGGAGCCTAAGCTGTTCGCACGAAGCTATCTCGTCTACCAAAAATCGAACGTGTTCCGCGGAAGGCACCATTAACGCCCAGTCAGCTGCTGGGAGAGGTACTTCGACCGACTCACTCTAACTGGTTGATCTGTTGTAGCTCTTCTCGAACCGTCCACAAATCGTTCGAAGTCCTCGGTGTAAACTGCCGCGGGCTTACGATTCTGAGTAAAATCGTCGAAGTTCGCTGATATGTCGTCGAACACTATTCTTGCCCTTGACGGTGTGATCGTCGTGCTCGAAATAAGCCCATCGATCTTGGGCTTACCACTGATAAGGTTTGCCACGCTGAGAAAGGCGGAATAGAAGAGGTGAGCCCGCCGGAAGTTGGAGGAGGCTAAGTCGGCCGGTTCGTAAACCTCACCCCAGAAATCCATCGTTTGTCTAAATATGCCCGCTGCGCTGCGTACCGAAGTTTCATCATCATCGTATTTTTTGTAGAACGTCGGAATTGCCTTACGTGAAGAGATCCCGTCCAAAAGTGCGCCCAAGAGGTCTGCCGCAAGTTCGACCTCGCCCATACGTGCGACCTGAACGTTCGTAAGCACGTGTGACTCAAGCAGGAAGTGTGCGTAGTTGTGCCCGAGTTCGTGCACGGTGGTTTTAAAGGCGCCCAGGTAGGTAGCGTTTAGCAATTCGGTACTGTTCAACTTCACTGAGTACGTATTCAGACGCGCAAATATATCAAGAAGCTCATTCAATTCCGTGTCAAATAGTACATCTACACCTATTTCGTACTGCCAGAAATCTCTCTGCACGCTTTCGGGCAACTCGGAGTATCGCTTATCGGCGTAGTCTTGATTATGCGTCCGCATGACCGAGAAGTTGTCTGCAAGATATTCCAGAATTGCACGGAGGCGTTGCTGTCCATCGACGACAGTTCGGATATTCCGGCCGTCGATCAGCCGCTGAGTTATCAAGACTTTCGGCATCGGCTTGCCTCGAAGAAGTGTGTCGATCAAGTAAGATTTAGCCTTAGTTGTCCAGACTGTTCGACGCTGAAACTCTGGCGAGAGTCGCAAAAGGCCGGAAGTTTGCCACTCGGACAAGTCGGATACACTGTAAGTACGGGTGTCGAAATTCTTCAAGTCGGCTCCAATGTCGTGATGCAATTGCTTACCCAGGTCGTGGCTCGGCGGCGGTCAAAGCTGTCAGCTTCCCGGACTATCGCGAATCGGACGCGAACTCCTGTTTAGGTGGCAGTGGATCGTGATCGACATACTCGCAGACGGTAGGACCTGTCGCGCCAACGTTAGCGCTACGTGCCGCCGCCGGCGGTGAGCCACGGGCGCACCACGGTCTCCACCTGCTGCTCGGGGATGTCGGCCAGCGCGTCCAGGGCCAGGAAGTGCCGGGCGATGGTGAGGCCCAGGATGCTGCTCACGGTTAGGGCGGCGCTGAGCTCGGCGTCCGGCCCGTCGGCGGCGCGCGCCAGGTTGGCCACCCGCTCGTCGAGGTAGGCCTTCATCGACGCTGCGGCCTCGGGGGAGGTGAGCATCGAGCGGATCGGCGCGCGGGTCTCCGGCGGTAGCTCGCCCAGCCGCTTGTCGAGTACGTCGTCGAGGTGGGGGGCGCGGTCGTCGGCGTCGTTGAGCCGGATGGCTGAGGCGAACAGGTCGGCCTTGGAGCCGTAGTACTGGATTACGAGGGAGGGGTCGACCCCGGCCCGCCGCGCGATCGCGCGGACGGTGGCGAGGTTGTCGCGCCGGAAGCAGCTGTGGTGCCGGTCCTCGCCCGCGGAGCCGTGATTGACCTGCCGGCCGACCTGACCGTGCTCACCATCGGCGCGACCTGGCGCGCCGTCGACCCCTCGCCCGACGAGGTCGACGTGGTGGCGCTCGTGCTGGGGCCGGACGAGCAAGTCCGTGGTGATGGCGACCTGGTGTTCTACAACCAGCCGCTCAGCCAGGACGGCGCGGTGCAGCTGACCGTGGACGGGACGAGCGAGCAGAGCGTGCGCATCGAGCTCGGGCTGCTGGCCGAGGACGCCCGCGTCCACGTGGCCGCCGCCCTCGTCGGCGAGCGCACCTTCGGCGACGTGGGAGCGATCGCGCTGAGTGTGGAGGGGCCTGACCGCGCACTCGCCACCGCGGTGGTCGACGCAGCGACCACGGAGCAGACCCTCGTGCTCGTCGAGCTCTACCAGCGGGGCGCGGCCTGGCGGCTCCGCGCCGTGGGGCAGGGCTACGACACCGGACTCGCCGACCTCGCCCGCCGGCACGGCGTCGAGGTGGACGACGAGTGACCGAGGCCCTCGGGCGCAGACGATCCTTCACGTCGACGTCAGCTCGACGCGCCGGCACCGCGCACGACCATCAACGCCCCGTCGGTGCCTCGATGGCGTCGAACACGCCCTGGGCCAACCAGTAGTCGCGGCCACCGCGCCCTCGGCCGTCCAGCTTCGTCAGCCAGCCGCGCTCGACCGCGCTGAGCACGATGTTGCGTGCACCCTGGTTGGTGACGCCCAGCGCGTGCTGGACGCGGGTCACCGTGATGAACGGGTTGGCGAACAGCAGGTCGACCACGGCGGGGAGTCGGGACCGGGAGGTGGCCGCCTCCGCCAGGTACCGCTCACGCAGGTCGATGAGCGCCGTCGCCCGTGCGGCCGCGTCCTCGGCCTGTCGGGTGACCGCCGTCAGGAAGAACTGCAGCCACTCCTGCACCTCACCGCGCTCGCGGACCGCCTGGAGCCGGTCGTAGTACTCCCGTCGGTGAGCTTCCAGGTAGCCCGAGAGGTAGAGCAGTGGTGACGTCAGCCGGCCCGCCGCGCTGAGCAGCAGGCCGATGAGCAGCCGCCCCACGCGACCGTTGCCGTCGAGGAACGGGTGGATGGTCTCGAACTGGTAGTGCATGAGCGCGGCCTGGATCAGGGGCCGCCGGGACGGCTCGTTCACGAACCGTTCCCAGTCGGCGAACATCTCGGGGATGAGCTCGGGAAGCGGAGGGACGAAGGTTGCGGTCTCGGGGCCGTCGGTCGTGGAGCCCACCCAGACCGGGCTCGTCCGGAACTGCCCGGGCAGCTTCTCCTCACCGCGCACGCTGCGGAGCAGCACCTCGTGCACCTCGCAGACGAGACGATACCGCTGGATCTCGGCGATCCCCTCGTCGGCGGCGTCCTCACCGGAGGCCTCGGCTCGCAGGACGTCGGACAGCGACGCTTCGGTGCCCTCGATCCGCGAGCTCGCGACGGCCTCCCGTCTGACGTACGGGCCGATCAGCAGCTCCGGATCGCGGACCAGCCGTCCGAGTCCCTGCAGCTGGCCGAGGGCGGCGTCGGCCTGTGAGAGCGCATCCACGAGTACCGCGCAGGGCCCATTGCGAAAAACTACAACGGAAGCCGCCGCAAACTTGGAACTCCTGCCCCAGGTTCCAAGTTGTGTGTGCGGTTGCCACGACAGCTCCAACGCCGGGCCCCTCTGGCTTGGGGCTACGCGTGCGCTCTCCAACGCAGGTTGGCGAGAGTGTCGTGCGTGCAAGGGCTGAGACGCCACAGGTAGCGAGAACGTCACCTGGCACGGGACGTTTCCGATACTCTTCACGGGTGGTCGCATCGGTACGGGACGCAGTCGGGCTGCCGGCGGTGCTGGCACGCCGGCCGCTCCACGCCGTTCGCCCGGCGGATGCCGCCGCCGTCTACGCCCACCCACGCCAGCAGCTCGCACGGCTCGAGCTGGCCGGGGTGCTCCACCGCATCGCGAACGGGCACTACGTGGTGGTGCCCCACGAGCACGTCGGCACGGCATGGCTCCCGTCGCTCGAGGCGGCGGCAGCGGCGATCTCCGTGTCGGACGTCGGCCTCGAGCAGACCGTCGTCATGGGCGTCTCGGCGGCGCGGCTGCACCACGCGATCCCGCGGGCGCTCGGCCGAGCCGTCGTCGCGGTGCCCCGGCAGCGGGCCGCGCTCCGACTGCGGGACCGCGACGCGCACGTCGTCTTCGTGCGGCGCGACGTGGCCCGGCTCGCGGCGGAGCTGGTGGGGACGGATCTCGGCCGCGTCCTCGTCACGACCCCCGAGCAGACGGTGCTGGACCTCGCTCACCGGCCCACCCTTGGCACGTCGGAGCAGGTGGCGCGAGACGCAGCCCGCGCGCTTCTGTCCCGCTGCGAACCCGCCGAGCTCGACCGCATCGCCGGACAGCAGCGGCTCGGGGCGACCCTGCGCCGCCTCGACGACTGGGTCGGCCGGGGTGCTTGACCCGGAGGAGGTGGCCGGTGTGGCGGAGGCGTTCGGGGTCTCCACGCCCCAGGTGCTCCGGGACCACCTCATCGCGCACCTGCTCGGGGCGATCAGCAAGACCGCCGCCGACGAGCTGTTCGTCTTCGGGGGCACCGCGCTGGCCCTCACCCACCTCCCCGCCGGTCGCCTCAGCGAGGACATCGACCTCATCGCGCTGGGCGGTCGACGTCCAGTTGCGGCTGCGCTCGACTCCGCCCTGCCGTCCGCCCTGTTGCGCAGCCACGGTCGGCTCACCTGGGACACGCCGCTCACCGGTGGACGCGACACCGAGGCCAGCGTGCTGCGGACCGCCGACGGGCTGGCCGTTCGGATCCAGCTCCTCTCCTCCGTCGGGTACCCGCGGTGGCCCCTCGAGTCGCGTGCCCTGCACCGGCGGTTCGTCGACGCACCCGAGGTGCAGATGCTGGTGCCCACGCTCGAGGCGTTCGCCGCGATGAAGCTCGCCGCCTGGGCCGACCGCAGTGCGCCTCGGGACCTCTACGACCTGTGGCTGCTGCGCTCCGCACCGGTGGACCTCACGGCCGCCCGGGCGCTGTTCGTCCGTCACGGACCCACTGGTGGGCCACCGTCGGCGTGGATGTTCCGGACGGCGCCGACCTCCAAAGACTGGCATGTCGAGCTGGCCGGTCAGACCCGCCTGACCATCGGCCCCGACGAGGCACTCGCCGATGTCCGACGAGCGTGGTGCCAAGAGAATGCCGCCGGACTGCCCTGAGGGCGCCAGCTCCCTCCGGTAGCCGCTGTCAGCGGCACCACCCGCCGCTTCGGATCAGGTCCACGATCTCGGTGCCTTGCTGCACGCTCACCGCCTCGATGTCCGGCGTGGTGAACCGGGCGATCGCGTTGGACACGATGCGTTCCTCCGGCACTCCTCCCAGGATGCTCGTGCACTCGTCGCGCGCGCGGCCGATCAACGTGTCCCGCTTCTTCACCGCGAGTCCCGGCTCGATCTGGAGCAGTCCCTCGTAGAGCGCCTGTGCCTGCGCCGCGTCCGGGCGCGGGATCGACGACGCCACCAACGGCGGCTGCGCGGATGTGAGCGGCGGCGCGACCGTGGTCGTTGGCCGTTCTGGCGTCGTCGTGGCCGCAGAACTCACCGTGGTCGTGCCGGCCGGACGCGTGCTGCTGCTCGCGGCAGCCCTCGTCGACGAGGTGGGTGAGGCGTCCCCGGCGGGTTCCGCGGTCGTGCTGTTGCCGCACGCCGACGTGGTGATCAGCACGAGCGACACCAGCACTTCTCGTGTCCTCATGGTATGACGTAACGGCGCCGCCGTTCCCATTCTCGAGGTACCGACGTGTTTACCCTCCGCCGGCCGGGCGCTCACCGAGGTGGAGGCGGCCGAGGCCGCCTGGCAGCGTGCTGTAGCCGAGGCGCATGCCGGCGGCGACAGCTCGATCGCGATCGCGGTGGTGCTGAGGACCTCCCGGTAGGCCGCACACCGCAAGGACGTGCGGGGCACTCGAGCGTGAGGTCGACGAGCGCTTCACCGGACGGAGCACGACGAATGAGGACGGAGCGTCGTCCTCGGGGGCGTGACGTGCGCCGAACCCATGCCCACGGTGGGAGTCTTCGACGTTCGGTATTGACCGAACACCGAACACCGAACACCGAACCAAGCCGTCTCTGCGGTGAAGCTGCATTGCGGCTTGACGGCATCACGGTGGCGGCGGACGCTAGAGGTATGAGCATCTTCCACGGCTTCGTCGGCGTCCAGGGACGGGGCACGGTTGCCCTGCCGTCGGCGCTCCGTCGCAAGTACCACCTGGACGAGCCGGGGGCGCAGGTGGAGATCACCGAGCGGGAGGATGGCGTCATCGAGGTGCGACCCGCGGTGGCGGTGCCCGCCACCCAGGCCTGGTTCTGGACTCCGGAGTGGCAGCAGCGTGAGCGGGAGGTCGACGAGCACGTCGCCGCCGGGCGGGTCACCACGCACGACGACGCGGGTGCCTTCCTCGCTCACCTCGGTGCGACCGGCGCCGACGCCGTGTCCACGGACTGAGCTCATCGGTGAAGTTCGAGACCACGCCATCGTTCGACACCGACTACCGGCGTCTCAAGCCGGAGCACCAGCGCGCGTTCCGGGACGTGGTGCCGGCGTTCGTGGTCGCCTGTGACCAGTACGCCGCTACCCCCGGCTACCGGTGGCCCGCCGCGCTCCGCGTCTCCCCGATGCGGGGGACGTCCGGGATCTGGGAGATGACGTGGTCGTTCGCGAGCCCGGACGGGCGGGCAACGTTCGAGCTGGTGCAGGTGGAGGGCGAGGTGCGGTGCCGCTGGCGACGGATTGGCGACCACGGTGTCTTCCGGACTCCATGAGCTGACCGTTCCGCGGAACCGTCAGTCCCGCGGCCTAGCGTGACGGTCATGGACACCACCACCCTCGTCGCCCGCGCGAACACCCTCGCCACCCTCCACGCCACCGGTCACCCGCTGGTCCTGCCGACGGTGTGGGACGTGTGGTCGGCGAAGACGATGGTCGCCGCCGGCTTCACCGCGCTGACCATCGGCAGCCACCCGCTGGCCGACTCCCGCGGCGCCGAGGACCACGAGGGGCAGACCTTCGACGAGGTGCTCGCCGCGGTGCGGCCGATCATCGCCGCCGTCGACGTCCCGGTCTCGGTCGACCTCGAGGCGGGGTACGGCCAGGCCCCGGCGGATCTGGTGGCCGGGCTGCTCGACGTCGGCGGGGTGGGCCTGAACCTGGAGGACACGGTGCACTCGCAAGGCGGGCGGGTGCGCTCCACCGCCGAGCACGCCGACTACGTCGCGGGGCTGCGTGCCGCGGCCGACACCCACGGGGTGCCGGTGTGGATCAACGGCCGCACCGACCTGTTCCTGCACGCCGAGGACGCGCACGCCGTGGCCGACGAGGCCATCGCCCGCATGCAGGCGCTGGTGCAGGCGGGCGCGAGCAGCGTCTACCCCGTGCGCATCCAGGACGACGACGAGCTCATCGCCGCCGTGGTCGCGGCAATGACCGTGCCGGTGAACTGCACCGCGCACCCGGTGCGCCACGACCTCGCCCGCTTCGCCCGCCTCGGCGTCGGCCGCATCACCTACGGCCCGACGCTGCAGGCGGCGCTCACCGACGCCATGACGGAGATGACCACGCCCTGGCTCGACGGTGCGTGAACACCACGGAGATCGCCCGTGCCGGACGGTCCCGCGGGACCGTCCGGCGCGAGCGGCCGTTGCTCCGCAGGGTCAGCCCTTCATCGCGTCGTAGACCGCGGTCTCCATCTCCAGGTAGCCGCTGACCGAGGGCCCGTCGACGAACGGCAGGATCTGGGTGCCCCAGAACCCGGCGATGTTGTTGCGGCGGTCGATCCAGTAGTAGAGGTTCGCCAGCCCCGCCCAGGCCAGGGCCCCGGCCGGTCGGCCGGTGGGCGCGTCCTCGTCGTTGATCATGAAGGTGTACGCCCAGGACTTGGGCATGCCGGGGAAGAACTCGGCGTCGTTGCTCAGGCTGGGAATGACCCCGGGCAGCGGCTTGATCTTGAGGTCGCCCAGCTGGTTGGCCTCGGCCATCCGCACCGTCTCGGGCTTGAGCACCTGCTCGCCGGACTCGCTGGCGCCGTCGTTGAGCCACATCCGCATGAAGCGCAGGTAGTCCGGCACCGTGGAGAGCAGCCCGTGCCCGCCCATGTCGACCTCCGGCTCGGGCAGCGCGAAGTCGGTCGGCTCCAGCGTTCCGTCCTCGCCGCGCTGGTGCATCGTGGCCATGCGCGCTCGGGTGGCGTCGGTGAGGGTGAACGCCGAGTCGGTCATGCCCAGCGGCGCGAACACCCGCTCCTGCATCACTTCGCCGAGGCGCTGGCCGGCGATGGCCTCGACGACCTGACCCGCCCAGTCGATGTTGCTGCCGTACTCCCACTGGGTGCCCGGGTCGAACAGCAGCGGCGTCTGCAGCGCCCGGCGCGAGGCGGACACGACGGATGGCTGCCCGTGCTCGGTGGCCATCCGGTGGTACTGGGTGTTGAAGAAGTCGTAGCCGAAGCCGGCGGTGTGCAGCAGCAGCTGCTTGGTGGTGATGGCTGACTTGGGGGCGCGCAGCACCGGCTGACCGGCGTCGTCGAAACCGTCGAGCACCTGCACGTCCCCGAGAGCAGGCACGTAGGTCGAGGCGGGGGCGTCGAGGTCGAGCTCGCCGCGCTCCACCAGCTGCAGGGCGGTGGTGCCGGTGATGGCCTTGGTGGTGGAGAAGATGGCCATCACGGTGTCGGTGGTCATCGGCTCAGCCGTGCCGAGGTCGCGGGAGCCGGCGGCGCCCAGGTACAGCGTGTTGTCCCGGTCGATGACGCCGGCGACGACACCGGGTACGTCGTTGCCGACCCGCTGGACGACGGCGTCGGCGGCCGCGGCGATCGCCTCGGTGCGGCTGGTGGTCGGGGTGCTCATGGTGGGGGTTCCTCTCGTCGCGAGCGGATGTGTTGCGCGTCACAGTTTGCGGGAGCGGGCGCTCGAAGGGAACCGCCGGAGGTCGGCGGGGTGGGGCTTGACCTGGAGGACACGGTGCACCCGGTCACGGTGGGCGACCTGAGGCGGACGGACGGTTCCACGGAACCGCCGTGCGCCAACGACCGACGCTGCATCTCTGGTGATGCAGCTACGATGCACCGCGTGCGCACCACCGTCGACCTGCCGCCCGCGGTCCTGCGCCGGGCCCGTGAGCTCGCCGCCCGGCGCGGCACGTCGCTGTCCTCGGTGGTGGCCGAGCTGACCACGCGCGGGCTCGGCCAGCTCGACGAGCCCGTCGTCCTCTCGACCGACCCCGTGTCGGGTTTCCCGGTGGTCACCCTCGGCCGTCGCGTCACGGCGGCGGAGGTCGCCCAGGTCCTCGACGACGAGTGACCACGTCCCTGCTCGACGCCAACGTGCTCATCGCGCTCGTCGTCGCCGATCACGAGCACCACGATCGAGCGTCGGCGTGGTCGACCACCGTCGAGCGGCTCGCGCTCGCCGCCGTCGTCGAGGGGTCGTTGGTCCGCTACCTGCTCCGGGCGGGGGAGAGCGCGGCCACCGCCACGGCGGTGCTCCGCGCCGTGCACGCGATGCCGGCCTGTGAGTTCTGGTCCGACGGCATCTCCTACGTCGACGCCGACCTCGCCCACGTGCGCGGGCACCGGCAGGTGACCGACGCGTACCTGGTCAGCCTGGCCGCGTCCCGCTCCGCCCGGCTGGCCACCTTCGACGAGGGGCTGGCGCAGGCCGTGCCGGGCTCGGTCGACCTCGTGCCGTGACCACGACCCCGGCGGGAGCGCCGTGACGGCCGCGCGTCGTCAGCTGTCGGGTCGGCCGGGCTTCGCCCGTCGTCCCGTCGCGGCCAACCGGCGGGGGCGGAGCTCGAAGACCTCGTAGCCCTGCCAGACCGCACTGACCAGGAACAGTGCCGCCGCGAGCCACAGCAGCAGGTTGGGGTGGTTGAGGACGATGACGGCGCCCAGGCCGAGCAGGACGACGATCAGCACCAGCTGGAGCCGGTCCTCGTTCCACGCGGTGCGCACCGCGTTCACCATGCGAGCTTCACCGTGCCAGCGTCCCACCCCCAGCGCCGCTGACACCCCCCGGTGGGCACCTCGACGGTGCAGCTGCCGCCGGAGCGCACCTCGTCGACCTTCCGTCCGTCGACCTCCACGAGGTAGCGCTCGCCCGAGTTCTGGAGACGGCGGGGGCGGTGCACGACGATCCGGCCGGTCATGGCGCCATTCTGTCCCGGGGCGGAGCGGGACACGACAGGATGATCGGGTGACGGAGCCGGGGGGCGGGGTGGCACGGCCCCGGAGCCGGCCGTGATCCGGAACGGTTCCGCGGAACCGCCCACCCGGGACCCGTACGACGGCGAGCCCTGAGCGACGGCCGTCCCCGGCCTACCGCCGGCGGGCGCGCCGCGGTAGGAAGAGCGGGTGAGCCGCATCAACGACGTGGGGGGCATGACGGGCTTCCCGCCCATCGTCGAGGAGCCCGACGAGCCGCCGTTCCACGCCGACTGGGAGGCCCACGTGATGGCGCTGAACGGGGCGCTCATCAAGGCGGGTGTCTACAACCTCGACGAGTTCCGCGACGCGCAGGAGCGGCTGCCGGTGGCCCGCGCCCTGGCCGACTCGTACTACGAGCGCTGGTTCGCCGCGATCAGCACCCTGCTGGTGGAGAAGGGCGTGCTGACCACGGCGGACCTGGAACCCACGCCCGGGCACGAGCACCCGTGACACCCCACGCCCCCGGCGACGTCGTGCGCACCCGCACCGTCGACCCCGACGGGCACACCCGGCTGCCGCGCTACGCCCGTGGTGCCCGCGGCGTGGTCGTCGAGGTCGCGGGCCACCACCCCCTCGCCGATGCCCGGGCCCGCGGGGAGAGCCCACCGGCACAGCCCGTGTACCACGTCCGCTTCGACGCCCAGCAGCTCTTCGGCCGCGGTGACCACACCGTCGTCATCGAGCTCTGGCACGACCACCTCGACGCTGAGCACCCGGAGGACGACCGTGAGCGGTGACCACGCCAGCTCGACCATCTCCGCGCGCGTGCGGCAGCTGGAGACCTTGCTGGAGGAGCGGGGGCTGCTGGCCGAGGGGGCGATCGACCGCCGCATCGACGAGCTCGCGGCCGGTGGCAGCCCGGCCGACGGGGCCCGGGTGGTCGCCCGCGCCTGGGTCGACCCCGGGTTCCGGGAGCGGCTGCTCGCGGACGCGAACGCGGCCCTGCCCGAGGTCGGGCTGTCCATGGCCGGTGGGCTCCAGGAGCAGCGGCTCAAGGTCGTCGCCAACACCCCCGACGAGCACCACGTCCTGGTCTGCACCCTCTGCAGCTGCTACCCGATCGCGCTGCTGGGCCCGTCGCCGAGCTGGTACAAGTCGACGGCCTACCGCTCGCGGGTGGTGCGCGACCCGCGGTCCGTGCTCGCCGAGTTCGACGTCGCGCTGCCCGAGCGCACCGCGATCACGGTCTGGGACGCCTCCGCGGAGTCGCGGTACATGGTGCTGCCCCGGCGTCCGGCCGGCACCGACGGTCTCGACGAGGCCGCGCTGGCCGCGCTGGTCACCCGGCGCGGGCTCATCGGGACCGCCCTGGTGTGAGGGTGCGACCTCAGCGCGCGCCGAGGGCCTTCCAGTAGTCGTTGATCGCGCCGTTGGTCTGGATGAACCACACCAGCGGCCCGACCAGGATGACCATGCCGGGGAAGTACCAGAGCCCGGTGAGCCCGCTGACCGGCGGACGCCACCCGCGGCGGGTGTACAGCTCCCCGACCTCGTGGGAGGTGATGAACGGCTGCACGGCGCCGACGAGGAACGCGATGAGCAGCGCGAGCCCACCGCCGAGGCCCTGCCCGGTGTGCCGCTTCATCTCCTCGTGCACCACGTAGTACCAGTACAGCGGGTAGATCCCGACGGTCACGATGGTCAGCAGGATGGCGGTGCCGGTGCCGCGGACCTGCCCGATCGGACCGTCCTGCACCGGCGGGGGAGGGCCCTGCTGGTACCCCGGCGGGTAGCCCTGCCACACGGCGGGCGGCGTGGCCGGTGGCGCCGGCCAGCCCTGCTGCGGCGCGGGCGGGTGGTCGGTGCGGCCGTACGGCTGCTGGTCGTCGCCGGGCTTGGTGAGGTCAGGCACGTGGGGTCCCCCCTGGAGTTCGTGGCCGCCGAAGGGTAGGACCGTCCCACGCCGGGGACAATGCCCCGATCGTGTGGCCGACCGGGGGAACCGTCCGGCGGCAGCGTGCGTCCCACCACCGTGGATCCGGACGGAAGGGGAACGGCGATGACCGAGGTGGTGCCCGCGCAGCTGCGGGCGTGCGCACGCGCCGCGGCGGAGGTGGCCACGGTGCTCGGCGGGCTCACGCTGGGATCACCGGCCGACCAGGCGGCCCGCTGGCTCCCCGGCGCCCGCGCCGCCGGAGTCGCGTCGACCCTCGGGGATGCGTGGACGACGCGGTCCCGGTTGCTCGCCTCCGACGTCGACACCCACGCGCAGCGGCTCACCGCTGCCGCGGACCGCTACGCCGGCGCCGACGCGGCCGCCGCCGGCGTCCTCGGACGGACCGGGCGGTGATCACGGTCGGGGACGTGCGCCGCTGGGGACCGATGGGCCTGCACGCCGTGGCCGCCGACCTCCAGCGCCAGGAACGGACCCTGCTGGACACCTCCGACGCCCTCGACGCCACCGCGCAGCCGTCGGGCTGGGCCGGTGACGGGGCCGCGGCCGCCCGCGAGGACCGGGACGCGCTCACCGGACGGACGCGTCGGGTGGTGGCCCAGGTGCAGGCCGTGGCCACCGCGGTCCGGGGGGCGGGGGAGTCGGTGCTGGCCGTGCACGCCGCCCTGCGCGAGACCGAGGAGCTGGCGGGGCGCTACTGGTTCCGGCTGGGCGACGACGGCGCCGTCCGCGACGCGCTGCCCGACGGCGGGCTCATCACCGACGCGGCGTTCGCGGCCGATCGCCTCCGGGTGTTCGCCGAGGTGCAGAGCAGGGCGGCGACCGTGGTGCGCGTCGCAGCCGAGATCGACGACGAGCTCACCCGGGTGCTGACCGCGGCCGTCCAGGGCACCACCGACGACGGCCCCGGTGCGAGCCTTGCCTCAGCGGCGTTCCGCGGGCTCGCCGAGGGCGTGGACCCGACGCTGCCCACGCCGCCGGCCGGTGGTTCCCCGGCGGCGAACAACGCGTGGTGGGACAGCCTCACCCCCGCCCAGCGGACCGCGCTGCTCGCCCGCCACCCTGACTGGCTCGGCGGCACCGACGGCCTGCCCGCCGCCGTCCGCGACCGGGCGAACCGGGCGCGCCTGCCGGGCGAGCTGGCCCGCGCCCAGGACGACCTGGCCGTGGCGGCCGCCGCGCGGGCCCGCCTGGGCACCGGCACCTCGACCGACCGCTCGGCGGACCTGGCGATGTCCGGGTGGTTCGAGGAGGCCCTCGCCCGCCGCGACGCGCTGACCGCGATCCAACGGGTCCTCGAGCGGGACGGGCGCACGCTGCTCGTGCTCGACCCCCACGGCGAGATGGTGAAGGCGGCCGTCGCGGTTGGTGACGTCGACACCGCCGACCACGTCGCCGTCGACGTCCCCGGCATGACGACGACGGTCCAGCGGAGCCTGGCCGGCAAGGACGACCAGGCCGCGCTGCTGGCCGGGCACGTGCAGGACCAGCTGTGGGCCGCCGGTCGGGGAGACGAGACCGTCGCCGTCGTCAGCTGGCTCGGCTACGAGGCGCCCCAGTGGTCGGAGCTCAACGACGACGCCGACTACTCGGACACGGCCGCCTCCCCGGTGACCGCGGTCCAGGGGTCGGGTCCGCTGGCCTCGTTCCTCAACGGCATCGACGCCGCGCGCACCGACGACCCGCACCTCACCACCAACGCGCACTCCTACGGCACGACGACGACGGGCCTCGCGCTGCAGCGGGGCACCGGGGTGGACGACGCCGTGTTCTTCGGTTCGCCCGGTCTGGGCACCAGCCGCGTCGAGGACCTCGGCCTGCCCGACGGACACGTCTACGTCGAGGAGGCACCGGGGGACCTCGTGGCCGACCTCGGCCGCTTCGGGCTGGACCCCAACACCCTGGACGGCGTGACCGGCCTGTCGGTGGAGGCCGGACGCAGCCCCGACGGCGTCGAGAGCAGCGGGTCGACGGGGCACTCCGAGTACGAGGTGGACGGTTCGATGGCCCAGCACAACCAGGCCGCGGTCATCGCGGGGCTGCCGGAGAACGCGGTGCGCGGTCGTGGTGTCGACGCCGGCGACCTGTGGGGCCTGGGCCACTACCTGCAGCACCTCCCGGGGACGGGGTAGGCGTGGACGTGCGTGGTCGCGCCCTCGCCCTCGCCCTCGTGCTCGTGCTCGTGACGTCGTGCACCACCACCGACGGAGAACCCCGGGCGGACCCGCTCGGCGTGCTTCAGGCCCGGCCGAGCTACGAGCAGGCCATGACGACCTACACGCAGATGAACCGCGAGATCCGGGACGCGGTCACCGCCGTCGCCCCCTCGGTGCGCTGGCGCGTGGTCGGGACGAGGCTGGACTCCGGCTGCGGGGAGCCGTTCAGCAACCTCGGGGGTGAGAGGACCCTGCTGGAGCTGTGGGGCGCCGAGGGCGGCGTGCCCGACGACCGGTGGAGCGCCGTGCAGGCGGCGGCGAGGACCGTGGCGACGGGGTACGGCCTGACCGAGCTCGCCGTCATCAAGGACCGCCAGGACGACCACGCCGTCCGCCTCGTCAACCCCGACGACGGCACCGTGGCGAGCATGAGCACCCAGGTGAACACCTCCCTCCTGACGACCCTCGGCTGCTTCCTGCCCGAGGGCGGGTGATCCGCGGGCCGGCGGTGGGCGCGCCCTAGGGTCGGACGCATGAACGAGCCGCGTCCCACCCTCCTGCTGGTCCCCGGGCTGCTCTGCGACGAGCAGCTGTGGCGCCACCAGGTCGCCGCGCTGTCGACCGACGTCGAGTGCGTGGTGGCCGACGTGGACTCCCACGACAGCATCGAGGCGCTGGCGCACGCGGCGCTGTCCGCGGTGGACGGACCGTTCGCGCTCGCCGGGCTCTCCATGGGTGGTTACGTGGCGCTGGAGATCGTGCGCCAGGCGCCGGAGCGGGTGAGCAGGCTCGCGCTCGTCGACACCCAGCCGCGCCCCGACTCCGACGAGCAGGCGCAGCGACGGCGGGGCTTCATCGACCAGGTGCGCGAGGGCGACTTCGCCGAGGTGGTGGCGGCGCTGGTGCCGCTCACCGTGCACCCCGACCACGTCGCGGCGCTGGCCGGCGAGTTCACGGCCATGGCGCACCGGGTGGGTCCGGCGGCGTTCCTGCGTCAGCAGGCCGCGATCATCGCCCGTCCCGACAGCGTCCCGTCGCTACCGGGGATCACCTGCCCCACGCTGGTGGTCTGCGGCCGGGAGGACCGGATCACCCCGCTGGAGGGCTCCGAGCTCATGGCCGCCGAGATCCCCGGCGCGCGCCTGGAGGTGCTGGAGCACTGCGGGCACCTGAGCGCGTGGGAGGAGCCCGGCGCGGTGACCTCGCTGCTGCGGGAGTGGCTGGGCTGAGCTGCGGTGGTGGCCGTCGGACCCGTCACCGGTCGGTGTCGCCCGGCGTGGTGGGCGTCCCGTCACCACCCTCCGGCGAGACCTTCGTCCGGTTCTCCGTCTTCGACGTGCTCGTGCACCGCTGGCCCGGGTGCTCGCCCGCCTCGGTCGCCGCGACCCGTCGGCGGGTGCGTGAAGCACGACGACCCCCGCAGCCGGAGCTGCGGGGGTCGTCGCGTCGAGGGGTGACTAGCCCTTCGGGGTGTACATGAGCTTCTTGTTCACGAACTCGTCGATCCCCAGCGTGCCCAGCTCGCGGCCGACGCCGGAGCGCTTGGTGCCACCGAAGGGCAGGTCCGCGGCGCTGCCCTGCGCGCTGTTGATCCACACCATGCCGGTGTCGAGGCGGTTGGCGACGTCGGCGTTCAGCGCGTCGTCGGAGCCGAAGACCACGCCACCGAGGCCGAACGCGGAGGCGTTGGCCATCTCGACGGCGGCGTCGACGTCGGCGACCTTGTAGATCACCGCGGCCGGACCGAACAGCTCCTCGGTGTAGGCGCGCATGTCCGGGGTGACGTCGGTGAGGACGGTCGCCTCGAAGAACGCGCCCTTGCCCTCGACGCGCTTGCCGCCGGTGCGCACGGTCGCGCCCTTGCTGACGGCGTCGTCGACCTGCGCGGCGAGACCCTTGGCGGCCGCCTCGGAGGAGAGGGGACCGAAGTCGGTGTCCTTGGCGAACGGGTCACCCGGCTTCAGCGAGGACATCACCTGGGTGAAGCCGTCGACGAACTGGTCGTAGACGTCCTCGAGGACGATGAAGCGCTTGGCCGCGTTGCAGGCCTGACCCGCGTTGCCCATGCGACCGGTGACCGCGGCCTTGATCGTGTTCTCCAAGTTGTTGCCGTCGAGCACGATGAACGCGTCGGACCCGCCCAGCTCGAGGACGACCTTCTTCAGGTTCTTGCCCGCCTCGGCGGCCACGGCCGCACCGGCGCGCTCGCTGCCGGTGACCGAGACGCCCACCAGGCGCGGGTCGGCGATCATCGTCGCCGCCTGGTCGTTGGTGGCGAACACGTTGATGTAGGCGTCGGCCGGCAGGCCGGCGTCGTGGAAGAGCTGCTCGATCGCGGTGGCCGACTCGGGGCACTGCGGGGCGTGCTTCAGGATGATCGTGTTGCCGATCATGAGGTTGGGCGCCGCGAACCGGGCGACCTGGTAGTACGGGAAGTTCCACGGCATGATGCCGAGCAGCGACCCGACGGCCTCCTTGCGGACGATCGCGCTGCCGCCCATGGCCGGGTTGATGGCCTCGTCGGCGAGGAGCTTCTCGGCGTTGTCCGCGTAGTAGCGGTAGATGCTGATGACCAGCTGCAGCTCGCCCTTGGCCTCGGCGGTGCGCTTGCCCATCTCGCGACCGATGATCTCGGCGAGGGTGTCGATGCGCTCGGTGTAGAGGTCGGCGACCTTGTTCAGGATCTTCGCGCGCTCGGGCTTCTCGGTGGTGCGCCACGAGGTGTAAGCGGCGTCGGAGCGCGCGAGGACGTCCTGGATCTCGGCGTCGGTGGCCTCGGGGTAGGACTGGCCTGCCTCGCCGGTGGCGGGATTGACGACCTGGTACGTGCTGGTCACTGCGGTGTGCCCCTCTCGTCGTGCGTGGGTGTTCCCCGCACAACGCCCGGGGCCGGCCACTTGTTCCGTGGACCACACTGCTCAGGTGGGCCGAGCGGCCTTCACGAGACGATCGGCGTCGGTCAGCGACAGCGCGGGGTCGGCCTCGCGCAGGGCCTTCACGGCGGGGACGTGACCCTGCGCACCGGCGGTGGCCTCACGGACCCGCTCCGGGCTCCAGCGGGCCTTCGCGGCCGCCGCCGCCCGTTTCCGGGGCCCGTCGGTGCGCATGCGCCAGATGAGGTACCCGGAGACCGCCGCGGAGAGGGCCGCGGTCCAGTACTGCCCCGTGACGAGGTTGGCCACGGCCAGCAGGGAGGTGGCCACGAGGAGGATGATCCCCAGCTTGCGCTCCAGCACGGGGATCACCCTAGGACGGCGTCGGGCATGGGTCGAGGAGCGTGCGCGTTGCAGCAGCCATGAGAGCCATCGGCGTGACGGAGTTCGGCGACGAGTCCACCCTGCGCGAGCTGGCGGTGGACGCCCCGGCGATCTCGCCCGGCCGGGTGCGGATCCGGGTGCAGGCGGCCACGGTCAACCCCACCGACACCGCCTACATCCGCGGCGCGTACCACCGCTCCGGCGAGGTGCATCCCGGCCCCTACGTGCCCGGGATGGACGCCGCCGGCGTGGTCGCGGAGGTCACCGCGGGCAGCCGCTTCACCGTCGGCGACGAGGTGATGGTGGTGCTGAGCCCGCGCAGCGACACCGGCGGTGCCTACGCCGACGAGGTCGTCGTGCCCGAGGCCCAGGTCGTGCTCGTGCCCGCCGGCGTCGACCTCGTCCCCGCCTCGACCCTGCTCATGAACGCGCTCACCGCCCGGCTCGCGCTGGACGCGATGGCCGTCCCCGCCGGCGGCACCATCGCCGTGACCGGCGCGGCCGGCTCGTTCGGCGGCTACGTCGTCCAGCTGGCCAAGGCGGACGGCCTCACCGTGATCGCCGACGCGAAGGACTCCGACGTCGACCTGGTCCGCAGCCTCGGCGCCGACGAGGTCGTCGAGCGGGGCGACGACGTCGTCGCGAGGATCCGCGAGCTCGCCCCGGACGGGGTCGACGCGCTCGCCGACGGCGCGGTCCTCGACGAGAAGATCCTGGGTGCGATCCGCGACGGCGGCGCGCTGGCCACCATCCGCGGCTGGCGTGGGCCGGCCGAGCGGGAGATCGCCGTGCACCCGGTGTGGGTGTTCGACTCGGTCGGCGACACGGCGAAGCTGCTGGCGCTGCGCGAGCAGGTCCAGCTCGGGCTGGTCACCCTGCGGGTGGCGCAGACCTTCCCCGCCGACCAGGCCGCCGACGCGCACCGGCTGCTCATGGGCGGCGGCGTCCGCGGACGGATCGTGCTCGACTTCTCCTGAGCCGTGCTCAGCCCGGGCGCGGGGCGCAGACCACCGGCACCGGGGCCAGCTCCACCCGCACCCGGGTCCCCGGGGTGAGCGGCTCCGGGGCCTGGCTGACGAGCTCGGTGCCGTCGGCCAGGGTGGCGGTGGTGCGGCGCACCGCACCGAGGAAGCTGGCCCGGGTCACCGTCGCGGATCCGTCGTCGTCGCGCACCAGGGCGACGTCCTCGGGGCGCACGTAGACGGTGACCTCGCCGGTGGCGGTGCCCGTCTCGAAGGCCGCGTCGACCAGGGGCAGCGCGGCGCCCAGCACGTGGGCCCGACCGTCCGCGACGGTGCCGGGCAGCCGGTTCGACAGGCCGATGAAGTCGGCGACGAAGGCGGTGGCGGGTCGGGAGTAGACGTCCTCCGGCCCGCCGATCTGCTCGATCCGCCCGGCCCGCATGATCCCGACGCGGTCGGCCACGGCGAGGGCCTCCTCCTGGTCGTGGGTGACGAACAGCGTCGTGGTCCCCACCTCCTGCTGGATGCGGCGGATCTCCTCGCGCAGCTGGGTGCGCACCTTCGCGTCCAGGGCGCTCAGCGGCTCGTCGAGCAGCAGCACCGACGGCTCGATGGCGAGGGCGCGGGCCAGCGCCACCCGCTGCTGCTGACCGCCGGAGAGCTCGCTGGCGTACCGGTCGGCCATCGCCGAGAGCCCCACCAGCTCGAGCACCTCCCCGGCGCGGCGGCGTCGCTCGGCGGTGGCCACCTTGCGCAGCCGCAGCCCGAAGGCCACGTTGTCCAGCGCCGTGAGGTGCGGGAAGAGGCTGTAGGCCTGGAACACCATGCCCATGTCACGCTTGTTCGTCGGCAGCTCGGTGACGTCGCGGCCGTCCACGAGCACCCGCCCCGAGTCGACGTCCTCCAGGCCCGCGAGGGCGCGCAGGGCCGTGGTCTTGCCGCAGCCCGAGGGCCCCAGCAGCACGACCATCTCCCCGGCGGCGATCTCGAGGTCGAGCTCGTCCAGGGCCCGGACGGACCCGAAGGTGCGGGTCAGCCCGTCCAGGTGCACGGGTGTGGACCGTTCCGTGCCGGTGGAGGTGCGGGCGGTGCTCACGTGGGGGCTCCCAGGGGTGTCGGGGTCGTGCTGCGCCGTGGGCGCGAGCCCACCAGCGACAGCACGAGCAGCAGCAGGAAGGCCAGGACGATGGCGGCGAGGGAGACGGCGACGGCCGCGGCCGCGTCCCGCTTGCTCAGGAAGTTGATCGCGACCTGCAGGTTCACCCGGGCCAGCAGGGAGGCGACGGTGAACTCGCCCAGGACCACCGCGACCGCGATGAACGATGACGAGAGCAGCGCGGAGCGCAGGTTCGGCACCACGACCCGCCCGATGACGCCGAGCCAGCCCGAGCCGAGGCTGCGGGCCGCCTCCGCGAGGGTGCGCAGGTCGATCGCGGACAGCCCGGCGTCCAGCGCCCGGTAGGCGTAGGGGAGCACCAGGATCGTGTAGACGAAGGCGAGGGTGGCCGAGCTGCTGCCGAAGAAGTAGTAGACCCAGGCGTAGACCGGGGCGAGGCCGACGACGAGCACGATCGCGGGGATGGTCAGCGGCAGCAGGCACAGGAACTCCAGCGTCCGGCTCAGCCCCGGCAGCCGCAGCCGCACCCACACCATGGTGGGCACCAGGAACACCAGCATGAGCACGACGGTGAGCACCGCGAGCACCAGCGACGCCCGCACCCCGACCAGCAGGTCGGAGTAGGTGGTGCGCAGGTCGGTCGGGTTGACCAGGGCCGCCCAGACCCGCCCGGTGCGCGCCCCGGAGACGGGGTCGCGGGTGGTGAAGTCGAGCATGCCCAGCAGCGGCACCGCGAAGAAGATCCCCAGCACGGTGAGCACGACGGTGCGCTGCACGGTCTGCCGTCGCCGCCGCCGCGCGGCCATCCGGCTCACGACAACCACCGCGAGGTCCGGCGCTGCAGCAGCGCGTAGCCGGTCATGACGACGGCGACCACGACGATCATCCCCAGGGCGAGGGCCTTGGCCAGGTCGGCGTTGCCGAGGACCACCTCGCTGCTCAGCGCCGCCCGGATCTGCAGCGGCACGATGATCGAGCCCTGGCTGACCAGCGCGGCCGCGGTGGCGAAGGAGGAGAACGCGTTGGCGAACAGCAGCAGGGTCGAGCCGAGGAACGACGGCAGCAGCAGCGGTGCGCCCACGTGCCGCCAGTACTGCCAGGTGGAGCCGCCCAGGCTGTCGGAGGCCTCGCGCCACTGGGCGCGCAGCCCGTCCAGCGCGGGCAGGAAGACGATGACCATGAGCGGGATCTGGAAGTAGCTGTACACCAGCGCCAGGCCGGGCAGCTCGAACAGCCACACCCCGCCGGCGTAGATGTCGAGCCCGAACACGTCCTGCAGGTAGACCGTGACCACGCCCTGCAGCCCGATGGTGGCCAGGAACGCGAAGGCCAGGGTGACCCCGCCGAACTGGGCGAGCACCCCGGCGAGCGCGGTGACCGAGCGGCGCAGCAGCCCGTCGGGGCGGGCGGTGCTCACCGCGTGGGCGAGCAGCCCCCCGAGGACGGCGCCGATCACCGCGGTGGACGCCGAGAGCAGGATGCTGCGCCGGAACGCGGTGAGCACGGCCGGATCACCGAGCGCGGCCAGGTTCTCGGTGGTGAACGCGTTGTCCTTGGTCAGCAGCGAGCCGATGACCACCACCAGGGTGGGGATGACGAGGAAGAGCACGACGAGCACCGTGAACGGGAGCACCCCCAGCAGGGGGGCCGCCCGCCGCAGCAACGGTCGCCGACGGCGCGTCCGACCCGGAGCCGGGTCGGACGCGACCGCCGGGTCAGCCAATGGCCTGGGCCCAGGTGCTGCTCAGCGTCTCCGCCGCCGCCTTGCTCTGCGCGTCGGTCAGCACCACGGGCGTCCCGGAGACCACCGGCAGCTTCGCGAAGGCCGCCTCGTCGATGGTGCCGGCCTTGACCATGGCCTCGGCCCGGACGGGGCGGGCCCCACCCTTCAGCCACAGGTTCTGGCCGGCGTCGGAGTAGAGGAACTCCTGCCACAGCCGGGCTGCGGCCGGGTGCGGGGCGTCGACGTTGATCGCCTGGTTGTAGTAGCCCGAGACCACCGCGTCGGCCGGGACGACGACCTTCCAGGTGCTGAGGCCGCCGGTCTTGGTGGCCTCCGCGGCGTTGAGGTAGTCCCAGTCGATGACCACCGGGGTCTGGCCGGACTCGATGGTGGCCGGCGTCGGGTCGACGGGCAGGAAGTTGCCCGCGGCCTTCAGCTTCTTGAAGAAGTCCACGCCCTTGCTGATGTCGTCGGCGGAGCCACCGTTGCCGATGCTGGCCATCATCACGCCGTTGAACGCGGCCCCGGCCTGCGTCGGGTCGCCGTTCAGGGCCACCGCACCCTTGTACTGCGCGCCCAGCAGGTCCTTGACGGTGGTGGGGGCGGGCACCTTGGCCGAGTCGTAGCCGATGGACATGTAGCCGCCGTAGTCGTTCACCCAGAGCCCGTCCGCGTTCTTCTGGTTGTCCGGCACGTCGCCGAAGGTGGCCACCTTGTACGGCGCGAACTGGGCGGTGTTGGCGTCGGTGACGGACTGGCCGAGGTCGAACACGTCGGGCGCGGTGTCCTGACCCTTGAGCTGCTTGGCCGCGGTGATCTCGTCGGCGCTGGACGCGTCGGGCTGCGCCGAGGTGACCTTGATGCCGTAGGTCGACTCGAACGTGGAGATGACCTCGCTGTAGTTGCTCCAGTCCGGCGGCAGGGCGATCACGTTGAGGGTGCCCTCGGCCTTGGCCGCGGTGACGAGGGCGTCCATGCCGCCCGCCGCCTCGGCGCTGGTCACGGTGGCGAGGTCGACCCCGTTCTCGGTGGTGGATCCGGAGCTGGAGCTCGGTGGCGCGCAGGCGGCCACGGAGGCGAGCACCCCCACGAGGGCGACGACGGACAGGGCGCGGACGGTGGTGCGGGCCACGGATCCTCCACAACGACGTGCCCCCGGTTCGCGGCGCGACCGGCAGACATCGAGAGCACAGCCAACCACGACGACCACGGGGTGTCACCGGAGCGGAGCCGCGGTGACGCCCGGGTGAACACGCGGGGTCGCGGCTACTTCTTCTGGCGGCGGCTGCCCCCGTGCCAGTCCTCGGTCGCCCCGGCCTCCTCCTCGGTGACGCCCAGCGCCCGCAGCTGGGGCAGCTCGCGCAGGCTGCGCTTCAGCTCGGCGAAGCCGGGGAACGACGCCAGCCCGACGACGTGGTCCCACAGCTGCGCGGCGTCGGTCTCGCTGGGCAGGCGGCTGATGACGGGCCCGAAGAACGCCACGCCCGCCGGGGGCTGGAAGTGCAGGATCGGCGTGCCCACGTCCTTGCCGGTGAGCGCCAGGGCCTCGTCGGTCTCGGCCTGGATCTCCGCGTCGAGCGAGGTGTCGTCCAGGGCGTCGGCCAGCGCCGCCGGCAGGCCGAGGGACTCGAGCACGGGCACCACGAACTCCGGGCGCCCGCGGCCCGCGCCGTCCTCGGTCTCCGCCGGTGGGAGGTCGAAGATCTTCCCGCTCACGGCCTCGTAGAACCGGCCGACGGCGTCGCGCCCGTGCTCCCGGCGCAGCGCCGCGGCCACCCGCAGCAGGCGCAGCCCGGCGGTGTGCCCGTCCTCGTAGCCGACCGGGAAGTGCGCGTCGTAGTCGACGTCGGCGTTGATCAGCCGCAGCGAGATGAAGCGCCAGTCGACGGTGTAGTCGCGCTGGGACTGCACCTGGCGCACCCACTTGCTCGTCATCCACGCGAACGGGCACACCGGGTCGAAGTAGAAGTTGATGTCGGCCGGTCGGGTGGTGTCGCTGGAGGTGGTCACACGACGACGGTAGCCCGTGCGGCAGGCTCGACCGGTGCGCATCTGCTTCGTCTGCTCGGGCAACATCTGCCGCTCGCCGTCGGCCGAGGTGGTGCTGCGATCGATGGCGCAGCGCGCGGGCGTCGAGGTCGAGGTGGAGTCGGCCGGGATCGGGGGCTGGCACGTCGGGGACGACATGGACCGCCGCTCCCGGGCCGAGCTCGTCGCGCGCGGGTACGACGTGCCCCGCCACGCCGCGCGCCAGCTCGACGCGGACGACTTCGCGCGCCTGGACGTGGTGGTCGCGATGGACGCCACCCACCGCGACGACCTGCTCGCGCTGGCCCGCGACGACGACGAGCGCGCCAAGGTCGTGCTGCTCGGCGAGCTGGGCGAGCGCCACCGCGACGACCCGGAGGTCCCCGATCCCTACTACGGCGGCCCGGACGGCTTCGCCGACGTGCTCGACCGCGTGGAGGACGGCTGCCGGGGCCTGCTGGAGCACCCCCGACGTGGTTGAGGTCGAGCTGTCGTCGCGGCCGCTGACCGGCGGCGACCTCGCCCGCACCCGCGAGGTGGTGGCGCGCTACCGCTGAGCCAGCGCGTCCAGCTCGGCCACGTCCGCGTCTCCCAGCTCCAGGTCCACCGCGGCCACGTTCTGCTCCAGGTGCGCCACCGACGACGTGCCGGGGATGAGCAGGATCGCCGGAGAACGCTGCAGCAGCCACGCCAGCGCCACCTGCATCGGGGTGGCGTCGAGGCGCTGCGCCACGGCGCTGAGCTCGTCGGACTGCAGGGGGCTGAACCCGCCGAGGGGGAAGAACGGCACGTAGGCCACGCCCACCTCGGCGCAGTGGTCCACGAGCGCGTCGTCGGCGCGGGTGACCAGGTTGTAGGCGTTCTGCACGCACACCACCTCGCCCAGCGCCCGGGCCTCGTCGACCTGGGCGGCGCTCACGTTGCTCACCCCGAGCGAGGTGACCAAGCCCTGCTCCTGCAGCTCGCGCAGCACGGTGAACGGCTCCTCCAGCGCACCGTCCCAGCCGTCGGGCAGGCGCAGGTTCACCACGTCCAGGCGCTCCACGCCCAGGTTGGCGAGGTTGTCGTGCACCGCGGCGGTGAGCTCGCCGCGGGTCGTCGCGGCCGGCCAGCCGCCCTCGGCGTCGCGGCGGGCGCCGATCTTCGTCACCACGGTCACGCCCTCGTACGGGTGCAAGGCCTCCCGCAGGATCGCGTTGGTCACGTGCGGGCCGTAGAAGTCGCTGGTGTCGACGTGGTCCACCCCCAGCTCGACGGCGCGACGCAGCACGCCCACGGCGGCGGCGTGGTCGGCGGGCGGACCGAAGACGTGCGGCCCGGCGAGCTGCATCGCGCCGTAGCCCATCCGCTGCACGGTGGCGGGGCCGAGGGAGGCGGTGCCGGCTCGGGTGGCGTCGGGAGTGGTCATGGGATCCATCGTGTCCCGTCCGGGTGCACGGCGCACGTGACGGGTCCGTCCCGTGTGACGACCAGGCCGTGATCACCCCGAAGGACATCCACGACGTCGCCTTCGGCACGCCGCCCACCGGGAAGCGGGGCTACGACGAGACCGAGGTCGACGAGCTCCTCGCCCGGCTCACCGGCCGCCCCTGAGGTGTGCGAACCTCGGGGGCGTGACCAGCCCTGACCCCGTCCCCACCCTCGACCCGGCCCTGCTGCGGACCACGTTCGGCCGCTTCCCCACCGGCGTGGTCTCGGTGTGCGGGCAGGTCGACGGGGTGCCGGTCGGGTTCGCGGCCAGCACCTTCGTGCCGGTGTCGCTGGACCCGCCGATGGTGGCGTTCTGCGTGCAGCACGGCTCGTCCACGTGGCCCCGGCTGACGGGCCTGCCGCGGCTGGGCCTCAGCGTGCTGGGAGAGGGCCACGAGGGTGCGGCGCGCAGCCTCGCGGCCCGCACGGGCGACCGCTTCGCCGGGCTGGAGCTCGAGCTCGACCCGTCGGGCGCGGTGTTCCTGCACGGCTCGGCGGCCTGGTTGGAGTGCACCGTGCGCGAGGAGGTGCCGGCGGGCGACCACACCATCGTGCTGCTCGACGTGCACGCGCTGCGCACCCACGACGTGGAGCCGCTCGTGTTCCACAACAGCTCGTTCCGGCTGCTCGCACCGCACGTGCTGCAGGCGCCCGCGCCCTAGAGCTCCCGCGCCAGGACGACGAACTCGAGGTCGTCCCGCAGGGGCACCCCGAAGCGTGGGTCGTCCGACGGGAACGGGCGCCGCTGACCGGTGCGCCGCCAGCCACGCCGCTCGTAGTAGGCGATGAGCTCGGACCGCTGGGCGATGACGGTCATCTCCGCGGTGCGCGCCCCCAGCTCGCGCACCGCGACCACCTGCGCCGCCGCCATGAGCGCGGAGCCCAGGCCGTCGCCCTGGCGCTGCGGGTCCACCGCGAGCATCCCCAGGTACACGCGGGCGGTCGTACCGGTGGGGGAGAGGGCGCAGCACGCCACGAGCACGCCGCCCACCTCCAGCAGCAGCAGCCGGGACCCGGGGTCGGCGACGACCGCTCCCACCTCGTCGGCGTCGGTCCGCTGCCCGGCGAGCAGGTCGGCCTCCGTCGTCCACCCGGCCCTGCTGTCGTCGCCGCGGTAGGCGAGCTGGACGAGGGCGACGACGGCGGGCACGTCGGCGGCGGTCGCCGTGCGGACGGCGTCCTCAGGCAGGGGGGCGGGGCTCACCGGGCTAGCGTGGCACCCCGTGACCACCGAGCCTGCCGTGCAGGTGACCGAGCTGGTGAAGCGGTACCCCAAGCGCCCCTCCAACGCCGTCGACGGGTTGTCGTTCGAGGTCGCCACCGGGGAGGTGTTCGGGCTGCTCGGACCCAACGGGGCGGGCAAGACGACCACCATCGGGGTGCTCACCACCCGGGTGCGGCCCACCTCGGGCACGGCTCGGACCGGTGGGGTGGACGTGGCCGCAGATCCGGCCGCGGCCCGCGCCCGCCTCGGCGTGGTCCCGCAGCGCAGCAACCTGGACCGCTCGCTCAGCGCCCGGCAGAACCTCGTCTTCCACGCTGCGTACCACGGGATGGCGCGCGGGGAGCGGGGTCGGCGGGCCGACGAGCTGCTCGAGCAGTTCGGCCTCGGCGACCGGGGTGGCGACAAGGTGGACAGCTACTCCGGCGGCCTGGCCCAGCGGCTGCTCATCGCGCGGGCGATGATGCACCGCCCCCGGGTGCTGTTCCTGGACGAGCCGAGCACGGGGCTGGACCCCCAGGCCCGGCTGTTCGTGTGGGACCAGGTCCGGGCGCTGCGGTCCGGCGGGGTGACGGTGGTGCTCACCACGCACGACATGGAGGAGGCGGCGCAGCTGAGCGACCGCGTCGGCATCGTCGACCACGGGCAGCTGCTCGCGCTGGGCACCCCCGCGGAGCTGACCCGCAGCCTCCAGGGCAGCGCACGGCTCGACCTGAGCGCCACCCTCGCCGACGCCGACACCCCCGACGACGCGGTCGCGGCCCTGGGCGGGATCGCGGGGGTGGAACGGGCCGAGCGGGTCGGCCAGGGCAGGGCTGACGGTGCTGGCGACGTCCGCGTGCACCTGGCGCTCACCGTCGACCCGGCCACCGTCGTCGCCCCGGTGAGCGCCCTGCTCGCGGCCCGCGGCGGGCGCCTGGGTGCCGTCGACCTCGGTGAGCCGAGCCTGCAGGACGTGTTCATCCACCTCACCGGACGGGACCTGCGATGACGGTGGTTCCGGTTCCGGTTCCGGTGCGGGTGGTTCCGGTGCGCAGGGCGTTCGCGGCCCTGTTGTGGCGCGACGTGTTCGTCACCGGCCGGGAGCTCCCGAGCTTCCTGGCCCAGGTCATCCTGCAGCCGCTGTTCCTGCTGTTCGTCTTCGGGCGGGTGCTGGGCGACCTCGGCTACACCCAGGGCAACTTCGCCGCCGTGCTGCTGCCCGGGATCGTGGCGTTCACCGCGTTCCTCACGGCGCTGCAGAACACCGCCCTGCCGCTGGTCATCGACTTCTCGTTCACCAAGGAGATCGAGGACCGGCTGCTCGCGCCGCTGCCGGTGGCCCTGGTGGCGGTGGAGAAGGTGGTGTTCTCGACGCTGCGCGCGCTCATCGCTGCCGTGGTCATGTTCCCGCTGGGCTACCTCGTGCTCGGCTCGCTCACCCTGACCTGGTCGGCGGTCCCGACGGTGGCCGGCTTCCTGGTGCTCGGGGCCGTGGTGGGGGCCGCGGGCGGGCTGACCCTGGGGACGCTGGTCACCGCGCAGAAGATCAACATCGTCTTCGCGCTGGTGCTGACCCCGCTGCTGTTCACCGGCTGCACCCAGTTCCCGTGGCGGGCGCTGACGGGGCTGCGGTGGTTCCAGGTGGTGTGCGCGTGCAACCCGCTGACCTACGTCAGCGAGGGGGTGCGGGGGGTGATGGTGCCCCAGGTGCCGCACATCCCGGCCTGGCTGTGCCTCCTGGCCCTGCTGGGCTTCGGCGCGCTGCTGATGGGCACCGGGATCCGTGGGTTCCTGCGGCGCGCGCTGGACTGAGCGGGGTGGGCGCTCCACCCCGCCGCAGCGGTGTCGTGCCGCAGGCGAGGAGCGACTGCAATCGGTGGTGCCGCCGCCAGCGCCCTCGGCCGTGCGGCGGGCACGTCACCCAGGGGCCCGGGGTGCGCTCGGCCCTGGAGCGTGGCGACCTCGACGTCGTCCGTGTGCGGACCTCCGTGTGCGACCACCGTCGACCCGCTCTCCGACGCGGACCACGAGCTCCTCGTGGACTTCCTCGTGCGTGCGATCGACCGGGAGCGCTCGGGCATGCTCAGCCGCGCGTGAAGCGGTCGGCCAGGCCCTCGTCGTGCTCCCACCACAGCCCCGGCCGGGTCGGGGGCACGTCCGACCCGTCGTCGGCGAGCGGGGCGCGCAGCGCGGCCAGCTGCTCCGCCCGGTCCAGCTCGGCGTCCACCACCGAGGCCGAACGCTCGTCGTCGCGCATCCAGCGCAGGAACAGCACGAACAGGAACGGCAGCCCGGCGACGTCGCCGCCGATCCACAGCACCCCGGCCCCGAACACCTGGTCGAGGTACCCGCTCGGACCCCACGGCCGGGCGACCGCCGCGTAGTACGCCGGCGCCACCGTCGGACCCAGCCAGAGCACCACGCCGAGCACCCCGTCGGCGACCGCCTCGCCGAGGCTGATCGCGAACGACACCACGTGGGAGCCGCCGCGCGGGGTCGGGTCCAGCTGCAACCGCGTCCAGAAGTACAGGAACCCGCACCCGGTGAGACCCAGGCGCACGAGCGTCCCCAGCAGCGCGTGACGCAGGGTCTGCTCGTAGAGCGGGGTCAGGTACAGCACCAGCAGCGGCCCCACCAGCAGCACCGTCATCACCGCCGGGAAGGTCAGCGCCCGCAGCCCGGCGCTGCGTCCGAGTGCCCGCAGCCGCGCCGCCACGTCCGTCGGGGAGGCCGCCAGGGCCAGGGTCAGCGGCGCACCGAGCGCCAGCAACAGCGGCACCACCATCAGCGCGAGCATGTTCTGGGTGGCTCGCACCCAGAACAGCACGGGCGAGTACACCCCCAGGAAGCTCAGCCCGAGCAGCGCGAGCAGCGCCACCCCCGCGGCGAAGGCCACGGTCCGCCGGGGCGCCCACGCACCACCGGCGGCCTGCACCCGCCGCACCCCCACCGCGTAGAGCCCGCCGAGCAGCACGACCACCAGCACGGTGGACACGTCGAGGGTCCAGGAGGTGAGCACCCGCGACAGGGTCAGCTCCGGGGGACCGGTGTAGCCGGCGGCGAGCAGCACGCAGGCCAGTGTGCGCCGGGCACTACCCTGGCCGCATGGTGGACGCCCCGCACGAGGCGGTGGAGCACGAGCTGGCCGTGCTCTTCCGCCGTGCGCGCGGCTTCTCCGGCGAGATCGCGCGCCAGGTCCACCCGGGTCTGGAGCCCGCTGCCTACGCGCTCCTGGTGCGCGTCGCCGAGCTCGGCGAGGTGCGCCTGACCGACCTCGCGAGCTTCTTCGGCATCGGCAAGCCGACGGTCAGCCGCCAGGTCACCCTGCTGGTGCGCCTCGGGCTGGTGCAGCGGGGCCACGACGCCGAGGACCGGCGCGCCGCGCTGCTCTCCATGACCGACGACGGCGCCGCCCGCCTCGCCCGGGCCCGGACCGACCGCCGGGAGCGCTTCGGCGACCTGCTCTCCGGCTGGGACCCGTCCGACGTGCAGCACTTCGGGGCCCTGCTCGCGCGCTTCAACGCCACCGTGGGCGCATGAGCCGGACCTGGGCGGGCGTGCGGGTCCTCGCCGTCCTGCTCCTGGTGGCCTCGGTGGGCGCCCGCCTCGTCCACACCCTCGGCGCCCCGGACGGGCTGCAGCTGGTCGACCTGCGCGTCTACGACCTCGGCGCCGCCTCGCTGCTGGACGGCTCGCTGTACTCCTTCCGGTTCGCCGACTTCACCCCCGGCTTCCCGCTGCCGTTCACCTACCCGCCCTTCGCGGCCCTGGTCCTGCTGCCGCTGCACCTGTTCCCCTTCACCGTGGTCGCCGTGGTGTGGCAGCTCGCGACGGCCGCCGCCCTGCTGGGGGTGGTGCGGCTGAGCCTGGGGCTGCTGCTCGGCGCCCGGGTCCACCGGCCCGGCTGGTCGGTGGCGGTGCTCGCCTGGACGGCGGTCGGGCTGTGGCTCGAGCCCGTGCGCACCACCCTGGACTTCGGCCAGCTGAACGTGTTCCTCGTCCTCGGGGTGCTGCTCGCGGCGAGCACCCGCCGCTGGTGGTGGGCCGGCGCGCTGGTGGGGGTGCTGGCCGGGATCAAGCTGACCCCGGCGATCACCGGCCTGTACTTTCTGGCCCGGCGCGACCTCCGCGCGGCCGTCGCCTCCGCCGTGGTGTTCGCGGGCACCGTCGTCCTCAGCGTCGCCGTCGCCCCCGCCGCGACGCGCGAGTACTTCACCGGCGTCGGCCTCGACCCGAGCCGGGTCGGCCCGGTCGGCTCGGCCATCAACCAGTCGCTGCGCGGCGTCCTCAGCCGCTTCGCCGGGCACGACGTGGGCACCGGGCCGCTGTGGCTGGCCGCGGTGGCAGCGGCGGCCGCGCTGACCCTGCTCGCGGTCCGCCGCCTCGGCCGCGACGACCGGCTCGGGGTGCTGGTGGCGGTGCAGCTGCTGGGCCTGCTCGTCTCCCCGATCTCCTGGAGCCACCACTGGGTGTGGTTCGTGCCCACCGTGCTGTGGCTGGTCCACGGCCCGCGGGCGCGCGGGGCCGGCGCCCGGCTGCTCGCCGTGGTGGTGCTCGGGGTGCTCCTCGCCGACGTGGTGACGCCGCTGGTCGAGGAGCAGCCCAGCATCTGGGACTTCGCCCGCCCGCTGGAGCTCTCGCTCGCGGCCGCGGTGTACCCGGTGCTGGCCGTCGCGGTGCTGGCCCTCATGACCCGACGTGCCCCGGCGCAGGTGGCGGTGGTCGACCCCGGCCGCAGCCGGCGCGCCCCGGTCTCGGCCCCGGTCTCGGCGACGTCCGGCGCCACGGGCTAGGGTCTGCCCGGTACAGACACGGGAGTCCTTCTCCGCCCTGGTTCACCCCGGGCGCGGCGCAGGGCTGAGAGGGTGGGCGCGCCAGCCCCCGACCGTCGAACCTGATCCGGGTCATGCCGGTGGAGGAACGTCTCAGTCACGGCTCGACGCACGCCGGCGCGCGCACCCGTCACACACGGGAGAGACCTTGCGACGTCACGTCACGACCGCGCTGCTGCTCGCGCTGACCACCGCCCTGGGTGGGTGCAGCCTGGCCGGGGGTTCCGACACCGCGTCGGCGTCGGGCGAGGGAGGCGAGAAGGTCACCCTCGTCACCCACGACTCGTTCGCCCTGTCCGACGGGGTGCTGGCGCAGTTCACGCAGGCAACGGGCATCCAGGTGGTGCTGCGCACCGGGGGCGACGCCGGCGCGCTGACCAACCAGCTGGTGCTGACCAAGGACGCCCCCATCGCCGACGTCGCCTACGGGGTGGACAACAGCTTCGCCTCCCGCGCCCTGGACGCCGGCGTGTTCGCGCCCTACACCTCGCCCGCGGCGTCTCAGGGCGCCGCGCGGTACGCCGTGCCCGGGAGCAGCGCGCTCACGGCGGTCGACGTCTCCGACGTGTGCGTCAACGTGGACACCCGGTACTTCGCCGCCAAGGGGCTGGCCGTCCCCGCGACCCTGGACGACCTCGCCCAGCCGCAGTACAAGGGGCTGACCGAGGTGGAGAACCCGGCCACCTCCTCCCCGGGGCTGGCGTTCCTGCTGGCCACGGTGGCGAAGTACGGCCCCGACGGCTGGCAGGACTACTGGCGCCGGCTCAAGGCGAACGACGTCGCCGTCGCCGACGGCTGGACCCAGGCCTACACGGTCGACTTCTCCGGCTCCTCCGGCAACGGCCCCAAGCCCGTCGTCGTCTCCTACGCCTCCTCCCCGCCCGCGGAGAGCGTCGACGGCGCCGCGCCCCCGACGAAGGCCCTGCTGGACACCTGCTTCCGGCAGGTCGAGTACGCGGGCGTGGTCGCCGGCACCCAGCACGAGCGAGCCGCGCAGCAGCTCGTCGACTTCCTGCTCAGCCCCGCGGTGCAGGCCGACGTACCGGGGGCGATGTACGTCTACCCCGTCCAGGAGGGCACCCCGCTGCCCGCGGACTGGGCGCAGTACGCACCGGAGCCGGAGAAGCCCCTCAGCGTGGACCCCGCCGAGATCGCCGCGAACCGGGAGAGCTGGACGCAGACGTGGCGCTCGCTCGTCCAGGGCTGAGCGGTCGGGCCACGCCGCTGCTGCTCGGCGCGGTGCCGGTGCTGTTCCTCGGGGTGTTCTTCGCCTGGCCCGTCCTGGCGATCCTGCGCCGGGGGTTGCTCGACGATGCCGGGGCCCTCGACCCCACCGGCACGCTGGCGGTCCTCACCCGGTCCGACACCCTCACCCTCGCCGCGTTCACCCTCGGGCAGGCGGCGGCGTCCACGGTGCTGACCGTGCTGGTCGGCCTGCCCGTGGCGTGGCTGCTGGCCCGCGTCGACCTGCCCGGGCGCACCCTGCTGCGGGTGGTGGTGACGGTGCCGTTCGTGCTGCCCACCGTCGTCGTCGGGGTGGCGTTCCGGGTGCTGCTGCGCGACGGCGGCCCGCTGGGGTTGCTGCACCTCGACGGCACCCTGGGGGCGATCCTGCTCGCGCACGCCTTCTTCAACACCGCGGTGGTCGCCCGCACCGTCGGGGGTTCGTGGGCGCACCTGGACCCGCGGGCCACCCAGGCCGCCCGCAGCCTCGGGGCCTCCCCGCTGCGGGCCTTCACCCGGATCACCCTCCCGGCGCTCGCCCCCGCGCTGGTCTCCGCCGCGTCCGTGGTGTTCCTGTTCTGCGCCACCAGCTTCGGGGTGGTGCTGGTGCTCGGCGGGAGCCGGTTCCGCACCCTGGAGACGGAGATCTACACCCAGACGGTGACCTTCCTCGACCTGCGCACCGCAGCCGCGCTCAGCCTGTTGCAGCTGGTCGCCGTGGTGGTGGCGCTGCGCTTCGGTGGGCGCGCGCGGGCCCGTCGGGAGCGGGCGCTGGCGCTGGCCCCGCAGGCGCTCACCGCACGGAAGCCCTCCGGTCGGACCTGGTTCGGGGTGGCCGGGGCGCTCGCACTGGTCGCCGGGTTGCTCGTGGTTCCGCCCGCCGTCCTCGTGCTGCGCAGCTTCTCCGTGGCCGGGTGGAGCCTGGCGGCCTACCGGGGGCTGTCGGTGCCGTTCAACGGGGCCACCGGGTGGGACGCGCTGCGCACGTCGCTGCGCACCGCCACCGACGCCACCGTGATCTCGGTGGTCATGGGCGTGCTCGCCGCCGTGGCCGTCTCCCGGGCCCGCGGCCGCGGCGGGCGGGTGGCCGACGGGTTCCTCATGCTGCCGCTGGGGGTGAGCGCGGTGACCGTCGGCTTCGGGTTCCTCATCACCCTGGGCTCGCTGCCCGGTGACCTGCGCACCTCTCCGCTGCTCGTGCCCGTGGCCCAGGCCCTGGTGGCCACCCCGCTGGTGGTGCGCACGCTGCTGCCCGCGCTGCGCTCGGTGTCGCTGCGGCTGCAGCAGGCCGCGGCCGTGCTCGGCGCGCCGCCGTGGCGGGTGTGGCGGGAGGTCGACCTGCCGCTGGTGGCGCGGGCGCTGGCCGGGGCGGTCGGGTTCTCCTACGTGGTCAGCCTCGGGGAGTTCGGGGCCACCTCGTTCCTGGCCCGACCCGACGCCCCCACCCTGCCCGTGCTCGTCGGCGAGCTCATCTCCCGGCCCGGTGCGGAGAACGCGGCGAGCGCGCTGGCCGCGGCGACGCTGCTCGTGGTGGCGACCGCGGCGGTGGTCGCGGTCGTGGAGACCGTCCGCATCGGCGAGCTGGGGGAGTTCTAGTGCTCGAGCTGGACGGGGTGGTCGTGCGCTACGGCGCCACCACGGCGGTGGACGACGTGACGCTGCGGGTGGGCGGGGATGGTGCCCAGGTGGTGGCCCTGCTCGGCCCGTCCGGGTGCGGCAAGTCGACGCTGCTGCGCGCCGTGGCCGGGCTGGAGCCGCTCAGCGCGGGGCGGGTGCTGGTGGACGGCGAGGACCTGGCGCGCACCCCGGCGCACCGGCGCGGGTTCGGCCTGGTGTTCCAGGACGGGCAGCTGTTCCCGCACCTGGACGTGGCCGGCAACATCGCCTTCGGGCTGCGGATGGCCAGGTGGGGCTCGGCGGCGCGGGCGGCCCGGGTGGCGGAGCTGCTCGAGCTCGTCGGGCTGGCGGGCCTGGGCGCGCGGTCCCCGGGTGAGCTCTCCGGCGGGCAGGCGCAGCGGGTGGCGCTGGCCCGCGCGCTCGCGCCGCGGCCGCGGCTGCTGCTGCTCGACGAGCCGCTCTCGGCCCTGGACCGCGAGCTCCGCGACCGCCTCACCACCGACCTCGCCCGGGTCCTCACCACGACCGGCACCCCGACCCTGCTGGTCACCCACGACCACGCCGAGGCCGCGGCCCTCGCCCAGCGGGTGGCGGTGATGGACGCCGGTGCCGTTCGCCAGGAGGCCGGGGTGCGCGAGCTGTGGCGGCACCCGGCCGACGAGCGAGTCGCGGCCTTCCTCGGCTACCCGTGGTCGATCGAGGCCGGGGTCCGCGACGGGCGCGCGCGGACCGCGCTCGGGGAGGTCGCGGTGGCGGTGCCCGACGGCCCCGCCCGGCTGGCGCTGCGCGCGGAGTCGCTGGTGGCCGGCGGCCCCGGCGAGCACGAGGTGGTCTCCGTCCTCGGCCAGCCCGACGGCTCCAGCGTGCTCGGGGTGCTGATCGACGGGGCGGTGCGCGGCGCGGTCGCCGACGACGAGGTCGTCGTGGGCACCCGGGTCGGCGTGGTGCTGGACCCGCGGCGGGTGGCGGTGCTGGGCTGAGCCGGTGACCGCCAGGACCCACGCCGCCGGGCTCAGGCGGCCCGGGGCTTCTTCTTGCGCAGGACGGGGCACTCGGCGCACCGCGGAGTCGAGTGGCAGCACGTCCGGTTCTTCTTCGCCACGGCCGGGACGGTAGCGCGTGTGTCGCGTCCGACACCGCGGACGAGCCGGGGGTGCACCCGCGCCTTGTAGTCTGTGCGGGGCCGACGCGCGCGTGGGCACTGCTGCGTGGATGTCCAGCGTGTGGATGTACGGCGTGCGGTGCTCCCCGTCAGGCCCACCCGTCCGAACCGCGGCTCACCCCCGTGCGAGGAGACCCCGCGAGACCAGGAGACCTGCCCCCCGTGAGTGCCCCCACCGTGTCCACCGCCCGGACCGTGTTCCGCAACGTCGCCATCGTCGCGCACGTCGACCACGGCAAGACCACCCTCGTCGACGCCATGCTCCGCCAGTCCGGCGCCTTCGCCGAGCGGGCCGAGCTGGTGGACCGGGTGATGGACTCCGGCGACCTGGAGCGCGAGAAGGGCATCACCATCCTCGCGAAGAACACCGCGGTGCGGCGCTCCACGCCCGACGGTGACGTGGTCATCAACGTCATCGACACCCCGGGTCACGCCGACTTCGGTGGCGAGGTGGAGCGCGGGCTGAGCATGGTCGACGCCGTCGTCCTGCTCGTCGACGCCTCCGAGGGCCCGCTGCCGCAGACCCGCTTCGTGCTCCGCAAGGCGCTCTCGGCCTCGCTGCCCGTCATCCTGGTCGTGAACAAGACCGACCGGCCCGACGCGCGCATCACCGAGGTCGTCGAGGAGGTCCACGACCTGCTGCTCGACCTGGCCAGCGACCTGGAGAACGAGGCTGCGCACGCCGCCGAGCTCGCCCTGGACCTGCCCGTCATCTACGCCTCCGCCCGCGCGGGCAAGGCCAGCCGCGTCCAGCCCGCTGACGGCGAGGTGCCCGACGCCGAGGACCTGCAGGAGCTGTTCGACCTGCTCATGGAGCACGTCCCGGCGCCCACGGGTGACCACGACGCCCCGCTGCAGGCCCACGTCACCAACCTCGACGCCTCCAGCTTCCTGGGCCGCCTCGCGCTGGTCCGCATCCACGCCGGTGAGCTCCGCAAGGGCCAGCAGGTCGCCTGGATGCACGGCGACGGAGAGATCACCAAGGTCAAGATCACCGAGCTGCTGCGCACCGAGGGCGTCGCCCGCGTGCCCGCCGAGTTCGGCGAGGCCGGCGACATCCTGGCCATCGCCGGCATCGGCGAGATCATGATCGGCGACACCCTGGCCGACGTCGACAACCCCGTCGCGCTGCCCCGGATCACCGTCGACGAGCCCGCCATCTCCGTCACCATCGGCATCAACACCTCGCCGATGGCCGGCCGCAACGGCGGCAGCAAGCTCACCGCGCGGGTGCTGAAGAGCCGGCTGGACGCCGAGCTCGTCGGCAACGTCAGTCTGCGGGTGCTCACCACCGAGCGCCCGGACACCTGGGAGGTGCAGGGGCGCGGCGAGCTGGCCCTGGCCATCCTCGTCGAGCAGATGCGCCGTGAGGGCTTCGAGCTCACCGTCGGCAAGCCGCAGGTGGTCACCCGCATGGTCGACGGCAAGGTGCACGAGCCCTACGAGCACCTCACCATCGACGTCCCCGAGGAGCACCTCGGTGCGGTGACCCAGCTCCTGGCCGCCCGCAAGGGCCGCATGGAGGAGATGGTCAACCACGGCACCGGCTGGGTCCGCATGGAGTTCATCGTCCCCGCGCGCGGGCTCATCGGCTTCCGCACCACGTTCCTCACCGACACCCGCGGCACCGGCATCGCCAACACCTACTCGGCGGGCTACGACGCCTGGGCCGGCGAGATCCGCAGCCGTCACTCCGGGTCGCTGGTCTCCGACCGGGTCGGCTCCATCACCCCGTTCGCCATGATCCAGCTGGCCGACCGCGGCACGTTCTTCGTCGAGCCCGGTGCCGCCACCTACGCCGGGCACGTGGTCGGCGAGAGCCCGCGCTCGGAGGACCTCGACATCAACGTGTGCCGGGAGAAGAAGCTCACCAACATGCGGCAGTCCTCGGCCGACGTGATGGAGACCCTGGCCCGGCCGAAGGTCCTGGGCCTGGAGGGCGCCCTTGAGTTCTGCAACGTCGACGAGTGCGTCGAGGTCGGCCCCGACGTCGTCCGCGTCCGCAAGCTCGTGCTCGACCCCACCGAGCGCGGCCGCGAGAAGTCCCGCGCGAAGGCTCGGGACCGCGCCGTCTCCTGAGCCGCGTCGTGAGCCGGTCCCGCTCCCGTCACGGGGCCGCCGTGGCAGCATGGCGGTTCCGGGACGGCGCGGGAGGGGGCACGGTGCGGCCACGACGACGGGGACGGCTGGTGCCCGCACTGCTGGCGCTCGTCGTCGTCGCGTCGGGGTGCACGCTGGCCGCGCCGCCGGTGGAGCAGACCAGCGAGGCCGTGCCCACCACCGCGCCGGACGCCAGCAGCGGGACGGTCACCGTCGCGGTCGACGACCTGGGACAGGGCTTCAACCCGCACCTGCTCGCCGACCTCTCCCCGGTGGCCACCGCGGTCTCCGACCTGGTGCTGCCCAGCGTGTTCCGACCCTCCTCCGACGGCACGCCCCGCCTCGACACCTCCGTCGCGGTCTCCGCCCGCGTCACCGCGACGGCCCCGTTCACCGTCACCTACGTGCTGCGCAACGCGGCCCAGTGGTCCGACGGGGCGCCGATCGCGGCCGAGGACTTCCGCTACCTGTGGGAGCAGATGACCACCCAACCCGGTGTGGTGGACCCGGCCGGGTACTCCCTCGTCGACGACGTCAGCTCGTCGGCCGGGGGCAAGACGGTCACCGTCCGGTTCTCGGCGGCCTACCCGGCCTGGCCCCAGCTGTTCGCCGGCCTGCTGCCCAGCCACGTGCTCAAGGACGCGCCGGGCGGCTTCACCGGCGCCCTGGACGACGCCATCACCTTCTCGGGCTCGCGCTACGCGGTGGCCTCGGTGGACACCGACCGCGGCGAGATCCTGCTGCAGCGCAACGACCGCTTCTGGGACCGGCCGCCGGCGCTGGACGAGATCCTGCTCCGGCGCAGCAGCTCCGCCGCCCAGACCGCCGAGTCGCTGCGCACCGACGACGCCCAGCTCGCGATCGTCTCCGCCGACCCCGCCTCGACCGCCCAGCTGCGCGCCGTGCCCGGGATCGGCACCCAGGTGCTCCCGCTGGCCAGCGTGGTCCAGGTGGCCGTGCGCACGACGAGCCCGTCGCTGACCAGCGCGCCCGCCCGCCGCGGGATCCTCGGGCTGCTCGACCGGGACGTGCTCACCACCATCGGGACCGGTGGCGCGAGCTCCGCGCTGGTCGCCCGCGCCCAGCTGCTGGCCCCCTCGCAGCCCGGCTACACCGGCACCGAGCCCCCCCGGCCCACGGTGGTGCAGGCCCGGGAGCTGCTCGCCCAGGCCGGCTACCGGTACTCCGACGGCCGCTTCCTCGACGGCAGCACCCCGCTCGTCCTGGTCGTCGGGTCCGACCAGCGCGACCCCGTCGCCGGCGCGGTCGCCCAGGCGGCCGCCGACGAGCTCGTGGTCGCCGGGGTGACCGCGACGGCGACCCCGATGCCGGCCGGCGAGCTGTACGCGGGCGCCGGCGCGCCCGATCTCGTCGTCGGGCGGGTGGCGGTCGGCGGCGACCTCGCCACCTCGATGACCTCGCGCTTCGCCTGCGCACCCGGGGTGGCCGGCTCGGCGGTGACCTCCGACCCCCCGGCCCCGACGAGACCGGCCCCGACGAGCCCGGCCTCGACGAGCCCGGCCCCGACGAGCGGGAGCACCCCGACCGCCGGCGGCAACGTCTCGGGCTTGTGCGACGCCTCCGTCCAGGAGCCGCTGCGCGCCGCGCTGACCGGCACCCGGGACGCGGGGGAGGTGGCCGCCGAGCTCGAGCCGCTGCTCTGGGAGCAGGGGGCCGTGCTGCCGCTCTACCAGGACTCGGCCCTGCTCTCGGTCCGCTCGACGCTGCAGGGGGTCGACACCGCCCCCGACCTGACCGAGGGACCGCTCGCCGGTGCGGACGGCTGGACGAGGGAGCGCCCGTGAGCCCGGTCGGCACCACCCCCAGGATCTTGCTCGTCCACGCGCACCCCGACGACGAGACGATCACCACCGGCGGCACCATCGCCCACTACGCGGCGCTCGGCGCGGAGGTCACCGTGCTGACCTGCACCCTCGGCGAGGAGGGCGAGGTCATCGGCTCCCGCTTCGCCCACCTGGTGGCCGAGCACGCCGACCAGCTCGGCGGGCACCGCGCCGGTGAGCTCACCCGGGCGCTGGCCGAGCTCGGCATCGCCACCGGGCCCCGCTTCCTGGGGGTCGCGGGACGGTGGCGGGACTCGGGGATGGCCGGCGCCCCGGCGGCGCTGCACCCGCGCAGCTTCGTCTCCGCCCCCGACGAGCAGGTGCTCGAGGCGGTGGTGGCGGTGGTCCGCGAGCTGCGGCCGCACGTGGTCGTCGCCTACGACCCCGCGGGCAGCTACGGCCACCCCGACCACGTCCGCGTGCACCGGACCACCACCGACGGGGTGGCCGCCGCCGCCGATCCGGACTCGTTCCCCCGGGCGGGCCCGGCGTGGTCGGTGCCGAAGCTGTACTGGACCGTGACCGGGGCCGGGGCGCTGGCCCGCGGCCTCGCCGCCATGGGGCAGCTGCCGCCGGGCTGGCGCCTGCCCACCGACGACGAGCTGCCGCGCGAGCCCGACGAGCGCCTCAGCGCCGAGCTCGACGTGCGCCCGGTGCTCGCGGCCAAGCTCGCCGCGCTGCGGGCGCACGCAACCCAGGTGACCGTGGCCCCGGGCGACCGGGCCTTCGCGCTGAGCAACCACGTGGCCCAGCCGGTGCTCGACCACGAGCAGTTCGTCCTCGCCCGCGGGGCGCGCGGCCCGGTCGGCGCCGACGGGCTGGAGCACGACCTGTTCGCGGGCGTGGCGGACCTCGCGTGAGGCGGTTGGAGGTGCGCCGTCCCGTGCAGCTGCCGGCTCCGGTGGAGGTGACCGGTCTGGTGGTCCTCGGGGTGCTGAGCGCCGTCCTGGAGGTCCTCTACCTGCCGGTGCGGACCGGGGGCGCCCCGCTGCCCGTCACGGCGCTGGTCGCGGCCGGGCTGAACCTGCTGCTGGTGCGTGCCTCCGGGGAGCGCACCACCTCCACCCCGGTCGCGGCGGCCCCGCTGCTCGCGTGGGTGCTCGTCGTGCTGGGGACGGCGTTCGCGGGGCCCGGCGGGGACGTGCTGCTGGTGAACGACTGGCGGGCCGTGGCCCTGCTGGTGGGCGGCGTGGTGCCGCCCGCGATCCTGCTGGGCGTGCTGCTGGGCCGCAACGCCGTCCGGCGCGGAACGGGCGGCGCAACGGTGGGTGGCCCCCCTGGCGCCCGGCGCACCGCGGCAGCAGGGGCACAATCGCCCCGGTGAACGAGACCCCGCTGATCCCGAGCGAGTCCGCCCTGCGCCGGGCCCTGCGCCGCGCCACCGACGGGGTCAGCCTCAGCGCGGTCGAGGCGGAGACCCTGCTGCACGCCCGCGGCGAGCAGCTCGACGTGCTCTGCGCCGCGGCCGCCCGGGTCCGCGACGCCGGCCTCGCGGCGGCCGGCCGGGCGGGCCTGGTGACCTACTCCCGCAAGGTGTTCGTCCCGCTGACCCGGCTGTGCCGCGACCGCTGCCACTACTGCACCTTCGTCACCGCCCCGGGCCCGCTGGCCCGCGCCGGGCACGGCATGTTCCTGGAGCCCGACGAGGTGCTGGAGATCGCCCGGGCCGGGGCGGCGCTGGGCTGCAAGGAGGCGCTGTTCACCCTGGGTGACCGCCCGGAGGCGCGGTGGCCGGAGGCCCGGGAGTGGCTCGACAGCCGCGGCTACGACTCCACCCACGCCTACCTGCGCGCCATGAGCATCCGGGTGCTGGAGGAGACGGGGCTGCTGCCGCACCTGAACCCGGGGGTGATGAGCTGGGAGGAGCTGAGCCGGCTCAAGCCCGTCGCCCCGTCGATGGGGATGATGCTGGAGACGACCAGCCTGCGCCTGCACGAGACCCCCGGTGAGTGCCACCACGGCAGCCCCGACAAGCACCCCGAGGTGCGGCTGCGCACCCTGACCGACGCCGGGCGCCTGTCCATCCCGTTCACCACCGGGATCCTCGTCGGGATCGGGGAGACCCTGGCCGAGCGGGTCGATTCGGTGCTCGCGATCCGCAAGGTGCACAAGGCCTTCGGGCACGTGCAGGAGGTGATCGTGCAGAACTTCCGGGCCAAGGAGGCCACCGCGATGCGCGCCGCCCCCGACGCCGACCTCAACGACTACCGCGCCACCATCGCGGTGACCCGGCTGCTGCTGGGCCCGCAGGTCCGCGTGCAGGCCCCGCCCAACCTGGTGGACCTCGCCGAGTGCGCGCTGCTGCTCGGCGCGGGCGTGGACGACTTCGGCGGGGTGAGCCCGCTGACCCCGGACCACGTGAACCCCGAGCGCCCCTGGCCCCAGCTCGACGACCTCGCCGCCGTGACCGCCGCGGCCGGGTTGACGCTGACCGAGCGCACCGCCGCGCAGCCGGAGTACGTCCGCGCCGGGGCCCCGTGGATCGACCCTCGCACCGCCGGGCACGTCGCCGCCCTCTCCCGGGCCGACGGCCTGGCCGACCCCGACGCGCTGCCGGTCGGACGGCCCTGGCAGGAGCCCGACCCGGAGTGGGTCTCCACCGGGCGCACCGACCTGCACACCACCATCGACACCGACGGCCGCACCACCGAGACCCGGTCGGACATGCACTCCGGTGCCGGGAACCTCGTCAGCGCGTTCGGCGACTGGGAGTCCGTCCGCGAGCAGGTGCGCTCCCTGCCCACGGCCCCGGCCGTCCTCGCGGGGGACGTCTCGGCGGCGCTGCGCGCGGCGTCGGAGGACCCGGCCGGGCTGTCGGACGCGCAGTACCTCGAGCTCGCCCAGGCCGATGGTCCGGCGCTGGAGGCGCTGTGCTCCCTGGCCGACGAGCTGCGCCGCGACGCCGTCGGCGACGACGTGACCTACGTGGTGAACCGGAACATCAACTTCACCAACATCTGCTACACCGGGTGCCGCTTCTGCGCCTTCGCCCAGCGCAAGGGCGACGCGGACGCGTTCACCCTGTCGCTGCAGGAGGTGGCCGACCGCGCGCAGGAGGCGTGGGAGCTCGGCGCCACCGAGGTCTGCATGCAGGGTGGCATCGACCCGGACCTGCCCGTGACCGGCTACGCCGACCTGGTCCGTGCGGTGAAGGCCCGCGTGCCGGGCATGCACGTCCACGCCTTCAGCCCCATGGAGGTGGTGAACGGGGCGGCCCGCTCCGGCGCCAGCATCCGCGACTGGCTCGTCGAGCTGCGCGAGGCGGGCCTGGACACCATCCCCGGGACCGCGGCGGAGATCCTCGACGACGAGGTCCGCTGGGTGCTGACCAAGGGCAAGCTGCCGACGTCGTCGTGGATCGAGGTGGTCACCACCGCCCACGAGGTGGGGCTGCGCAGCTCCTCGACGATGATGTACGGCCACGTGGACCACCCGCGGCACTGGGTGTCCCACCTCACGGTGCTGCGCGACATCCAGTCCCGCACCGGGGGGTTCACCGAGTTCGTGCCGCTGCCCTTCGTGCACACGTCCTCGCCGCTGTACCTGGCCGGGGCGGCGCGCCCGGGGCCGAGCCAGCGCGACAACCGGGCTGTGCACGCCCTGGCCCGGGTGCTGCTGCACGGCAGCATCCCGAACGTGCAGACCTCCTGGGTCAAGCTCGGCGTCGCCGGCAGCCAAGCCATGCTGAACGGGGGCGCCAACGACCTGGGTGGCACGCTGATGGAGGAGACGATCTCCCGGATGGCCGGCAGCCAGCACGGCTCGGCCATGACCGTGCCCGAGCTGCAGGCCATCGCCGCCGGGATCGGCCGCCCCGCGCGCGAGCGCACCACCACCCACGCCGCGCGCCAGCCGGCGGCCTGAGAGAAGAGGACACCGTGGCGAGCAACCCGTCCGGGGCCATCACCGACGCCCGCGTCGTCAGCGTCCTCAAGCTCGTCGTCCGCGGCAGCGGTCCCGTGCTCGACGCGCTCACCGAGACCGACCCGCTGGGCTGGAAGCAGCGCACGCACCAGGACCGGTCCGAGCAGGTCGAGGTCGCCGACCCGGACCGGAACGTGGTCGTCAAGGTCAAGGACACGGTGGTGCGCAAGGCCGTCGACGCGTTCTACGACACCGAGTTCCCGGGCACCGCGGCCTGGGAGGGCATGGGGCAGGAGCAGCGCCGCGACTGGTGGGTCGACCGGGTGGGCCGCTTCACCACCTTGGTCGTCTCGGTGCCCGGCCTGGGCGGCGTGGTCGCCGACCGCTTCCCCGTCCAGGACACCCTCGGCGCGGCGAGCCAGGCCATGGTGCTGTGCGCCGTCGCCCGGGTCCACGGCGTCACCGACCCCACCGAGCAGGTCCGCCTGCTCGCCCAGGTGCTGTGCCGCCGTGAGGTGACCCGCGAGCTCGTCGAGGGCACCGCCGAGCACGACGAGCCGGGTGCCGCGCCGGGCGAGCCGGGCCGCTCCGCCGTGGTCACCGCGGGCAAGGCCCTCTGGCGCTACGGCAAGGTGCTGCGCGGCATCGTCAGCGAGCTCGACAAGCGGCCGCAGGGGGGCTTCCTGTCCCGGTTGGTGGGCAAGCTGCCCGTCGTCGGCATCGCGGGCGACTACGTCAGCGAGCGCAGCGCGCTGAAGAAGGCCGTGAAGCAGGCCGAGGCGTGGATCGCGGAGAACCCCGGCGGTCGCAAGGCGCTGCGCTGAGACGGGAGGCGGGTTGAGGCGCGCGCCACCCGGAGGTGCTGCCGGCGGCCTGGACAGGCAAGATGACCACCGCACCAGGATCACCGCACACCAGAAGGATTGAAGGAGCCCCGTGACCTACACGATCGCCGAGCCGTGCGTCGACCTGCTCGACAAGGCGTGCATCGAGGAGTGCCCGGTCGACTGCATCTACGAGGGTGGCCGGATGCTCTACATCCACCCCGACGAGTGCGTGGACTGCGGCGCGTGCGAGCCCGTCTGCCCCGTCGAGGCCATCTACTACGAGGACGACGTGCCCGACCAGTGGGCCGGCTACACCAAGATCAACGCCGACTTCTTCCTCGAGCTGGGCTCTCCCGGCGGTGCGGCCAAGGTCGGCGCCACCGCCCACGACCCCGCGGTCGTGATGGCCCTGCCGCCGCAGGGCGACAAGGCGTAGGAGCCACAGCCGTGGGGCGCACCCCGCTGGCGCTGCCGGACTTCCCCTGGGACACCCTCACCGCGGCTGCGGCCCGGGCGGGGGAGCACGCAGGGGGTCTCGTGGACCTGTCGGTCGGCACCCCGGTGGACCCGGTGGACGCGGTGGTCCGCGCCGGGCTCGTGGAGACGGCGGCGGTGCCCGGCTACCCCGCCGTGTGGGGCACGCCGGTGCTGCGCCAGGCCGTCGTGGACTCCCTCGCCCGGCGCCACGGGCTGACCGGGCTGGACCCGGACGCGGTGCTGCCGACGATCGGCTCCAAGGAGCTCATCGCCTGGCTGCCGACGCTGCTCGGCCTCGGATCCGACGACACCGTCGTGGTGCCCGCGCTGGCCTACCCCACGTACGCGGTGGGGGCGCGCATCGCGGGCGCCCGGGTGGTCCGCACCGACGGCCTGACCTCCCTCGGACCGGCGCGGGCCGCGCTGGTCTACGTGAACTCGCCGTCGAACCCGACGGGGCAGGTGCTCGGGGTGGAGCACCTGCGCAAGGTCGTCGACTGGGCTCGTCAGCGTGGTGCGGTGGTGGTCTCCGACGAGTGCTACCTGGGCCTGGCCTGGGACGCCGACCCGGTCTCCGTGCTCGACCCCCGGGTGCACGGGGGCAGCCTCGACGGGGTGCTCGCGGTCCACTCGCTGTCCAAGACCTCGAACCTGGCCGGCTACCGCGCCGGCTTCGTCACCGGCGACCCGGCGCTGGTCGCCGAGCTGGTCGCGGTGCGCAAGCACGCCGGGATGATCGTGCCGCGGCCGGTGCAGTCGGCGATGACCGCCGCCCTGGGCGACGACGAGCACGCGCACGCGCAGCGCGAGCGCTACGCCGCCCGGCGCGGGCGGCTGCTGCCCGCCGTGGCCGCCGCCGGGCTGCGGGTGGAGCACTCCGAGGCCGGGCTGTACCTGTGGGCGACCCGCGACGAGGCGTGCCGCGACACCGTCGACTGGTTCGCCGAGCGGGGTGTCCTCGTCGCGCCCGGGGAGTTCTACGGTCCGGCCGGGGCCCGGCACGTGCGCATCGCCCTCACCGCCACCGACGAGCGCGTCGACGAGGCCGTGCGACGGCTGTCGGCGTGAGCACCCTGGCCGCGCGCCGCGCCGTCCGCCCGGGCGTGGTGCTGGCGGGGATCCTGCTCGTCTCGCTGAACCTGCGGGCCGGGCTGGCGGCCTACCCAGCGCTCATCGTCGCCGTACGGGAGGAGCTGGGGATCTCCGCCGGGGTGGCCGGGCTGGTGCAGTCCGTCGCCCTGGTCGCGATGGGCCTGGGCTCCTTCGGCGCCGTCCGCCTGACCTCGCGGATCGGCCGCGAGCGCGCGATGGCGGTGGCCGTGGCGGTGCTGCTCGTGGGCAGCGCGCTGCGCGAGGTCGCCACCCTCACGGCCCTGGTCGCGGGCAGCGTCGGCCTCGGGGTGGGGATCGGGCTGGCCGGGGTGTACCTCTCGGGCCTGGTCAAGGAGCACCTCGCCGACCGGGCCGGGCTGGCCAGCGGGCTCTACGTCGTCGCCATGCTGCTGGGCTCCACCGTGGCCAGCTCCGCCGTCGTCGGGCTCACGGGCACCCTGGGCAACCCGTCGCGGGCGCTGGCGACCCTGGCCCTGCCCGCCGCGGTGGCGCTCGCCGGCTGGATGGTCGTGGTGGCGCGCGTGGCCCGACCGGCCGAGCGGACGCCGGTGACGCTGCCGTTCTCCTCGCCGCTGGCGCGGGCCTTCGCCGGGTTCATGGTGCTCAGCTCCACCCAGTTCTACGGCTGGTTGACGTGGCTGGCGCCGTACTTCACCGACCGGGGGTTCTCCGAACGGGACGCCGCCGTCCTGCTCAGCCTGTACAGCCTGGCCCAGATCCCGGCCGCGCTCACCTTCCCCACCCTCGCCGAGCGTCGCCGTCGGTGGTTGTTCTGGGTGCTGGTCGCGGTGGGCATGTCGCTGGTCGGTGGGCTCGGGGTGCTGCTCTGGCCCGCGGGCCCGCTCGGCCCGTGGCCGTGGGTGGCGCTCATCGCGCTCGGGGTGGGGGCGGGGTTCCCGCTCGCGCTCACCCTGGTCGCGTGGAAGAGCGCGAGCCCGGCCGCGGCCACCGGGGTGACGGCCGTCGGGCTGGGGATCGGCTACCTGGGGGCCGCGCTGGTGCCGCTGGGCATGGGGGTGCTGCGCGACGCCACCGACAGCTTCACCGCGCCGCTGCTGGTGCTCGTGGTCGCGGCCGTGGTCACGGCCGGGGTGGCGGTGCCGTGCTCGCGGGTGCCGGTGCAGCACTAGCGACCGCGGCGCCCCCGGGGCGGCTGCGGCGCACGCTGCGCACCGCCAGGCCGAGGGCGGCGAGGGCGAAGCCGAGGGTGACCAGCAGGCTGGTGGCGTAGGCGTCGGCGTAGCCCACCGTCCGTGCGGTTCCGCGGCTGTCCGCCACCTCCCCGGAGACCCGGGCGTAGAAGACGGCGCTGATGACGGCCGTGCCGAAGGCCGACCCGACGCGCTGCGCGGTCTGGAGCATCCCGCCCGCGGTGGAGCCGCCCGCCACGTCGACGTCGGCGAGGGAGAGCGCCTGGTTCGGGGTGATGACGCTGCCGCCGCCGAGCCCGGCCAGCAGCAGCGGGCCGGCGAGCGCCAGCGCCAGCACGTCGGGGGTGACGTCACCGGCCAGCAGGGTCACCACCAGCACCGAGGCGACGATGCCGACGAGGAACAGCCCGATCGCGCCGACGAGGAGCCGACCCCCGATCCGGGTGACCAGGCGCCCGCCGATCGACGCCGAGACCGCGGAGCCCAGCGCGAAGCTCGACGCGGTGAGCCCGGCGTGCAGCGCGGAGAACCCGAGGCCCTCCTGCAGGAACAGCGAGAGCACCAGCGGGGTGCCGGTGAAGGCGGCGAAGTACAGCAGCGCCACCCCCAGGCCGTCGGCGAAGGAGCGGATGCCGAACAGCTCCACGTCGACCAGCGGGTGCCCGCGGCGCCGCGCCGGGCCGCGCTCCCAGAGCACGAACCCGGCCAGCACCGCCAGCGCCGGCACCAGGACGAGGCCCAGGCGAGCGTCGCGGCCGGCGTCGTACTGGACGGCGGGGAACAGGACCCCGAACAGGCCCAGCGCCAGCAGGGCGGCGCCGACCAGGTCGAGGCTGCGCCCGTGGTCGACCCGGCGGGGTCCGTCCCGGGGCACCCACCGCCGGCAGGCGACGATCACCGCGACCCCGACGGGCACGTTGAGCAGGAACGCGTACCGCCAGCCGAGCTCCTCGCCGCCCAGGCCGATGATCGCCCCGCCCAGCACCGGCCCGGTGGCGGTGGCCACCCCCACGGCGGTGCCGATGACGCCGAACGCCCGGCCCCGCTCGTGCCGGGGGAACAGCTGCTGCACCAGCCCGGCGACCTGCGGGTTCAGCAGCCCCCCGGCCAGGCCCTGCAGCAGCCGTGCGGCCACCAGCACGTCCGGGTTCGGGGCGAGGCCGACCGCGGCGCTGGCCACGACGAACCCGGCCACGCCGAGCAGCAGCACGCGGCGCCGGCCCCGGTCGTCACCCAGGCGCCCCGCGATGATCGGGACGATGCCGAAGGCGAGGGCGTAGCCGGAGACCACCCACTGGGCCTGCGACGTGCTCGCGCCCAGCCCGGTGCGGATGGACGGCAGGGCCACGTTGACGATGCTCAGGTCCAGCAGGGTGAGGAACAGCGCGGTGACGGCGGCGCCGAGAGCCCGCCAGCGACGGGGGTCGAGCTCGGCGCTCGCCACGGGCGCTCATTCTGCGCCGGGGGGCGGGGGCGTGCCGCACGGGCCCACCCGGGGGGCGGGCGGGCACCCCTGGACCTCGAACGCGCGGTCGATTACGCTCGGCCCGTGCACTGCTTCCAGGGTTCCCTGCTCGACTCGCTGGTCCCCGACGGGCCCGGGGCCCTGGGTGAGACGGTGGCGCGCACCGAGCTGGCCGACGGCGCGTGGCTCGACGTGCGCCGCAGCTGGCTGGGCGGGGCGGACGCGCTGTTCGACCGGCTGCTCACCGCAGTCCCGTGGCGGGCCGAGCGCCGCGAGATGTACGACTGCGTCGTCGCGGTGCCGCGGCTGCTGAGCTTCTACGACGAGGGCGCCACGCTGCCCGACCCGGCGCTCACCCGGGCGCACGCCGCGCTGGACGCGCACTACGGCCCAGAGCTGGGGGAGCCGTTCCGGACCGTCGGCATGTGCCTGTACCGGGACGGTCGCGACTCCGTGGCCTGGCACGGTGACACGATCGGCCGCGCCGCAGCCCGGGACACGGTCGGCCGCGGCTCCACCCAGGACACGGCGGTCGCCATCGTGTCGCTGGGCGCGCCGCGGGTGCTGGCGCTGCGGCCGCGCTCGGGCGGCTCGGGGCTGCGGCTCGAGCTGGGCCACGGCGACCTCGTCGTGATGGGCGGCAGCTGCCAGCGGACGTGGGAGCACGCCGTGCCCAAGACGGCCCGTCCGTGCGGACCGCGGATCAGCGTCCAGCACCGGCTCCGCGGAGTGCGGTGAGGGCGGACCCCGCCGGTCAGTCGTAGTGGTACCGGGCCTGCAGGATCACGACCTGACCGTCCTCGACGAGGTGCACCAGCCGGTGCTCCTCGCTGATCCGACGCGACCACGCCCCGGCGAGCGCGTGTCGCAGCGGTTCGGGCTTTCCCAGGCCGGCGAAGGGATCGCGGCGCGCGTCGTCGACCAGGCGGTTGATCCGCTTCAGCATCGCTCGGTCCGCGACGAGCCAGTGGGTGTAGTCGTCCCAGCCCTTGGGGGTGAAGGTGACCTTCACCGCTCGAGATCGTGCGGGGCGATCTCGCCGCGCCTCGCCTGAGCCAGGCTGTCCAGCAGGTGTCGGGCGTTGGCGGGCGCTCGGAGCAGGTGTGCCGTCTCCTCGAGCGCGTCGTAGTCGGCACGAGAGAGCAGGACGGCATCGCCCCGACGGGACGCGATCTCCACGGGGATGCGGTCGTCGTTGACCTGCTCGATCAGCCCGAACAGGTTCTTGCGTGCCTCTGACGCGGTGATGGACACGGCGCCCTCCTCGACTCGGTGCACCACAAGCGGTACCACTCAGTTGGCGTGCAGCGCCTCGTTCAGCGCGATGCCGTTCCCGGTCCGGGCCAGCACCTCGACCACGCCGGTGACCGAGCTGCGCCGGTACAGCAGCCCGTCCTGGCCGGAGAGCTCGCGCGCCTTGACCACGGCCCCGTCCGGACCGGTGACCTTGGTGCCCGCGGTGACGTAGAGCCCGGCCTCGACCACGCAGTCGTCGCCCAGGGAGATGCCGACGCCGGAGTTCGCACCCAGCAGGCACCGCTTGCCGATCGAGATGGTCTGCGTCCCGCCGCCCGAGAGGGTGCCCATGATCGAGGCGCCGCCCCCGACGTCGGAGCCGTCGTCGACGACCACGCCCGCGGAGATCCGACCCTCGACCATGGAGGCGCCCAGGGTGCCGGCGTTGAAGTTCACGAAGCCCTCGTGCATCACCGTCGTGCCCGCGGCGAGGTGCGCGCCCAGCCGCACCCGGGAGGCGTCGGCGATCCGCACCCCCGCCGGGACCACGTAGTCGACCATCCGCGGGAACTTGTCCACCCCGTCGACGACGACGGCCCCCCGCGCCAGCAGCCGCGCCCGGGTCAGCTCGAAGCCCTCCACCGCGCACGGGCCGTGGTTGGTCCACACCACGTTGGTGAGCAGGTCGAACACGCCGTCCATGTTCTGCCCGTGCGGCGCGACGAGGCGGTGCGAGAGCAGGTGCAGGCGCAGCCACACGTCGTGGGCGTCGACGGCGGGCGCGGCGAGGTCAGCGATGGTGGTGCGCACGGCCACCCGGGTGACCCCGCGGGCCGCGTCCGCGCCGGTGAGGGCGGCCAGCTCGGCGGGCGGATCGATCCGCTCCGTGCCGGTGGCCTCCGGCGAGGCGAGCTCGGGGGCGGGGAACCAGGTGTCGAGCACGGTCCCGTCGGCGGTGAGGGTGGCGATGCCGGTGGCCCGTGCTCCGGTGGCCCCTGCTCCGAACGACTCAGCTCCTGTGCTCATGGGGTGCGAACCTACCGGCGCTAGCGTGCACCCTCGTGACCCCACTCGACCTGGCCGCCGACCCGATCGACCTCACCGCCGCCCTTGTCGACGTGCCCAGCGTCTCCGGCAACGAGGGCGTCCTCGCCGACGCGGTGGAGACCGCGCTGCGCGCGCTCGGGCGCTTCGAGGTGGTGCGCAGCGGCAACGCGGTGCTGGCCCGGACGCACCTCGGCCGGGCGGAGCGGGTGCTGCTGGCCGGGCACCTCGACACGGTGCCGATCGCGGACAACGTGCCCAGCCACCCGGAGGGGGGCGTCCTGTTCGGCTGCGGCACCACGGACATGAAGTCGACCGACGCGATCTTCCTGCACCTGGCGGCGACCGTGCCCGAGCCGACCCGGGACGTGACCCTGGTGTTCTACGACTGCGAGGAGATCGAGGCCGCCCGCAACGGGCTCGGACGCATCGAGGCCGAGCACCGCGACTGGCTCGACGCCGACCTCGCGATCCTGGGCGAGCCCACCGACGGCCTGGTCGAGGCGGGCTGCCAGGGCACGCTCCGGGTCCGGGTGACCACCACGGGGGTGCGCTCGCACTCGGCGCGGAGCTGGCTGGGCAGCAACGCGATCCACGCCGCCGGCGCGGTGCTGCGGGTGCTGGAGGCGTACGCGCCGCGGACGGTGGACATCGACGGCTGCACCTACCGGGAGGGGCTCAACGCGGTCAAGGTCACCGGCGGGGTCGCGGGCAACGTGGTGCCCGACCGGTGCGAGGTGGACGTGAACTTCCGCTTCGCCCCCGACCGGAGCGCGGAGCAGGCGCAGGCCCACGTCCGCGAGGTGTTCGCCGGGCTCGACGTCGACGTGGTGCTGACCGACCTGGCCCCGGGGGCGCTGCCCGGGCTCACCGCGCCCGCGGCCCAGGGCTTCGTCGCCGCGGCCGGGACCGTGGTGCGGGCCAAGTACGGCTGGACCGACGTCTCGCGCTTCGCCGCCCTGGGGGTCCCCGCGCTGAACTACGGCCCGGGCGACCCGAACCTCGCGCACACCCGCGACGAGCACGTCGTCGTCGAGAAGATCACCGCGTGCACCGCGGTGCTGCGCCGCTACCTCACCTCCTGACCCCACCCGAGTCCCTGAGGCAAGGGCCCATCGTCGTCGACACGCCCGGAAACGGACAAAAATTCCGCTGTTTGCGCTGGTGGCGACGTGCGGGGAGGGTGCAAGTGACGCACGTCACGACCGGGTGAGACGAAGGGGCGACCACATGGCGGAACAGGGCGTGAAGAAGGTCGGGGCGGATGTCCGGACGACGGGCATCATGCGGAAGAAGCCGATCCTGGCCGACGACGGCGAGGGCGGTCTCGAGCGCAGCATCGGGCTGTGGCAGCTGACCGCAATCGGTCTCGGCGCGATCATCGGCGCGGGCATCTTCGCCCTCGCCGGGCCGGTCGCCCGGTCCGACGCCGGACCCGCCGTGTCGGTCTCCTTCCTCATCGCCGGCGTGGCGAGCGCGTGCGCCGCCATGTCGTACGCGGAGTTCGGCGGGCTCATCCCCCAGGCCGGCTCGGCCTACACCTACGGCTACGCGGTGCTCGGCGAGGCCGTGGGCTGGTTCATCGGGTGGGACCTGCTGCTGGAGTACACCGCGATCGTGGCGGTGGTGGCCATCGGCGTCAGCCAGTACGTGGGCTTCCTGACCAGCGCGTTCGGGGCCGACCTGCCCGCGTGGATGCTCGGCGCACCCGGGACCGGCGACGGGCACCGGGTCGACCTCATCGCGATGCTGCTGTGCATCGGGGTGGCAGCGCTGCTGAACCGGGGCATCAAGTCCAGCGCGCGCATCGAGACGTACCTGGTGTTCATCAAGATCGCGATCGTCCTCGCGGTGATCGTCGTCGGGTTCTTCTACATCAAGAGCGACAACCTGACCCCGTACTTCCCGTTCGGCTTCTCCGGCGCGGCCACCGGTGCGGCCACGGTCTTCTTCGCCGTCTTCGGCTACGACGCCATGTCCACCGCGGCCGAGGAGAGCAAGGACGCCGAGCGCAACCTGCCCAAGGCGATCATCCTGTCGCTGTCCATCGCGATGGTGCTGTACCTGCTCGCGGCGACCGTGCTGACGGGCATGCGCAAGTACACCGAGCTGGCTCCGGAGGCCGCGTTCGCCGAGGCGTTCAGCTTCGTGGGTCAGCCCGTGTTCGCCAAGATCGTCGCCGTCGGCGCGATCGTCGGCATCATCACGGTGCTGTTCTCGTTCTCCCTGGGCGCCAGCCGGGTGTGGTTCGCCATCGCCCGCGACGGACTGCTGCCGGGCTGGTTCACCCACACCAACGACAAGGGCTCCCCGACGCGGCCGGTGTGGATCGTCGGCATCGTGGCGGCGGCGATCTCCGGGCTCGTGCCCATCGGGGCGGCCGCCGAGCTGACCAACATCGGCATCCTGCTCGCCTTCGTCGTCGTCTCGGCCGCGGTGATCGTGCTGCGCTACCGCTCGCCGGACCTGCCGCGCACGTTCAAGGCGCCGTTCATGCCGTTCACCCCGCTGCTGGGCATCGCCTTCTCGCTCTACCTCGTCACCCAGCTGACGATCGAGACGTGGATCCGCTTCGCGGTGTGGTTCGTCCTCGGGGCCGTCGTCTACGGCCTCTACGGCTACCGGCACGCCAAGCTGGGTCAGGGTCAGGTCGTCAAGACGGCCGACTGACCCACCGTCGGCACGCCGCGGGCCCCCAGCACGTGCTGGGGGCCCGCGGCGTTCGAGGGATGGGCGCGCTCAGGCCCGGTGCGCTCAGGAGGTGGCGGCCCGGCCCGCGACGAGCTGCGCGGTGACGGTGGCGACGCGCTTGCCGGCGAACTCGGCGCCGGCCTTGGTGGTGTCATCGATCGGGTCGCCGCTGCCGCTGGCGTTCGACGGACCGTACGGGGTGCCGGTGGTGAACTGGATGCCGTCGGCGTAGCTCGGGGTGACGAGGATGCCGCCGAAGTGCTGGACCGAGGTGTAGAGCGCCTGCAGCGTGGTCTCCCGGCCGCCGTGCATGGTCGCGGTGGAGACGAAGCCCGAGAAGACCTTGTCGACGAGCTCGCCGGCCTGCCACAGCGGGCCCAGGGTGTCGATGAAGGCGGCGAGCTGGGAGGAGATGTTGCCGTAGCGGGTGGGCGTGCCGAAGAAGATGGCGTCGGCCCAGCGGAGGTCGTCGTGGGTGACGACGGGGACGTCGGCGGTCGCGGCGGCGTGCGCGGCCCAGGCCTCGTTGCTGTTCACGGCGGCATCGGGGGCGGTCTCGGCGACCTTGAGCAGCTTCACCTCGGCGCCGGCGGCGGTGGCCCCGGCGACGATGGAGTCAGCAAGGACCTTCACGTTGCCGGTGGAGCTGTAGTAGACGACGGCGACCTTGGGTGAGACGGGCAGAGCCATGGTGCGGTACCTCCGATAATAGTTGGATGTTCAACTGTAATGGTGCTCCTGCTCGTGGCGGACCGCAACCGGGGTGGCCAGGAGCCCCGGGAGCCCGACACCCTCGCGGCCCGGCGCCCCGGCCGCCGGATACCCTGCGCCGCATGGCCTCCAGCACCCCCGCCGAGCCCGTCACCCACCGCGGACCCGTGATCCTGCGGGGCGCGCAGCGCCAGTCCGGGACGACGACCGACCAGCGCCTGCTGGACAGCCGCGGCCCCACCGACTGGGTGCACACCGATCCCTGGCGGGTGCTGCGGATCCAGAGCGAGTTCGTGGAGGGCTTCGGCGCGCTGGCCGAGCTGCCCCGCGCGGTCACCGTGTTCGGCTCCGCCCGCACCCCGGCCGGGCACCGCGAGCACGCCCAGGGCGAGCAGCTCGGAGCGGCGCTGGCCCGCGCGGGCTACGCGGTGATCACCGGTGGCGGGCCGGGTTCGATGGCGGCGGCCAACCAGGGCGCCAAGGAGGCGGGCGGGCTCTCCGTCGGCCTGGGCATCGAGCTGCCGTTCGAGCAGGGCCTGAACGACTGGGTCGACCTGGGCCTGAACTTCCGCTACTTCTTCGCCCGCAAGACCATGTTCGTGAAGTACTCGCAGGCCTTCGTCTGCCTGCCCGGCGGGTTCGGCACCATGGACGAGCTGTTCGAGGCCCTCACCCTGGTGCAGACGCGCAAGGTCACCCGCTTCCCGATCGTGCTGCTCGGGACCGCGTACTGGTCCGGCCTGGTCGACTGGCTGCGCAGCACGATGCTCGCCGAGGGCAAGGTGGCCGAGGCCGACCTCGCGCTGCTGCACTGCACCGACGACGTCGACGAGGCCGTCGCGCTGGTCCGCGCCGCCGACCAGGAGCCCACCACCGACCAGGAGCCCACCACCGACCAGGAGCCCACGTGAGGGTCGGGGTCTACTGCGCCTCCGGAGCGGTTGCGCCCCAGCACCTCGCGCTCGCGACCGCGGTCGGCACGGCGATCGCGGCGCGGGGCTGGGACCTCGTCTCCGGGGGCGGCCGGGTCTCGATGATGGGTGCCGTGGCCGCCGCGGTGCGGGTCGGTGGCGGGAACACCCTCGGCGTGATCCCGCAGTCGCTGGTGGATGCCGAGGTCGCCGACACCGCCGCCGACTCCCTCGTGGTCACCGCGACCATGCGGGAGCGCAAGGCGGCCATGGACGACGCGGCGGACGCGTTCCTGACCCTGCCCGGTGGGCTCGGCACGCTGGAGGAGCTGTTCGAGGTGTGGACCTCGGGCTACCTGGGCATGCACGCCAAGCCGGTGGTGCTGCTCGACCCCGACGGGCACTACGACGGCTTGCTCGCGTGGTTGGACGGGTTGCGCGGCACCGGGTTCGCCTCCGACCGCGGCCTGGACCACCTGGTGCGGAGCCGGGACGTGTCGGCGGCCCTGGACGCCTGCGTCGCACGGTGATCCCGTGAGGTTGGTCCACGACCCGACCTGGGCCGAGCCGGAGCTGGTGCACGCCAAGGGTTCCCGGACCGTGAGCGTCGTCCTGCCCGCCCTGGACGAGCAGGAGACCGTTGCCGCGGTCGTCGCCTCGGTCCGCCCGCTGCTGGGCACCCTGGTCGACGAGCTGGTGGTGCTGGACTCCGGCTCCACCGACGCCACCGCGGCGCGCGCCACGTCCGCGGGGGCCCGGGTGGTGAGCCGGGAGCACGCCCTGCCCGGGGAGCCGGTGCGCCCCGGCAAGGGAGAGGTGCTGTGGCGCTCGCTGGCCGCCACCAGCGGCGATCTCGTCGTGTTCCTCGACGCCGACCTCCTCGAGCCCGACCCCGGCTACGTCCCGGCGCTCCTCGGCCCGCTGCTCACCGACCCGGTGGTGCAGCTGGTCAAGGGCTTCTACCGCCGGCCCGTCCGGGTCGAGGGCGAGCACGGCGAGACCGGCGGCGGGCGGGTCACCGAGCTCGTCGCCCGCCCGCTGCTGGCCGCGCTGCGCCCCGAGCTGGCCGGGGTGGTGCAGCCCCTGGGCGGGGAGTACGCCGCGACCCGCGCGCTGCTGGAGCACGTCCCCTTCGCGCCGGGCTACGGCGTCGAGATCGGGCTGCTGCTGGACACCCACGCCGCCCACGGGCCCGCTGCGATCGCCCAGGTCAACCTCGGGGTCCGCAAGCACCGCCACCGCTCGCTGCTCGAGCTGGGGGTGATGAGCCGCCAGCTCACCGGGGTCACGCTGCGTCGGTGCGGCATCGACGACGCGGGGGCGCCGCTGACCCAGTTCGGCCTCGCCGGCGGACGGTGGACCGCGGTGGAGCACGTCGTCGACCTCACCGACCGTCCCCCGATGGGGAGCTGGCGCGTGGCAGCATCGTTGCCGTGACCACGCTCGCGATCTACCTGGTCGTCCTCCTCGTGGTGGGGGCGCTGCTGTTCCTGCTCGCCTCGTTGGTGTTCGGCCGCGGCGAGGAGCTGGCCCCGCTCCCGGCCGGGACCACGCCCACCGTGCTCCCCGCGACCGACGTGACCGGCACCGACGTGCGCGAGCTCCGGTTCCAGCAGGTGGTGCGCGGCTACAAGGCCGGTGAGGTCGACTGGGCCCTGGAGCGCCTCGCCGCCGAGATCGAGCGGCTGCACGCCGAGATCGAGGGGCTGACCGCCGGGGCTGAGGGGCTGACCGCCGGGGCTGAGCGGCTGACCGCCGAGCGCCCCGGACGGGAACCGGACATCCTGGGTCCCGAGCCCGACCCGACCGAGATCGAGACCCCCGAGAACGAGAGCGAGGACGCCCGCTGATGGCTGTGCTGGAGCTGACCCAGGACGTCGACGCGCCCGCCCAGGTGCTGTGGGACGCCGTCGTCGACTGGCCCGGCCAGGGGGAGTGGATGCTCGGCACCGACGTGCGCGTCAGCGGGGGCGACGGGCAGTCCGTGGGCTCCGAGCTCGCCGCGCGCAGCGGGGTCGGTCCGGTGGGCTTCCTCGACACCATGGTCATCACCGAGTGGGACCCCCCGCACCAGTGCGTGGTCCGCCACACCGGCCGACTGGTGCGCGGCCTCGGGGTCTTCACCGTCCGTGAGCGCGGGGCCGGACGATCGACCTTCGTCTGGCGCGAGGAGCTCGACCTGCCGCTGGGGCCGCTGGGTCGGCTCGCCTGGCCCGTCGCCAAGGTGCCCTTCGCCTGGGGCGTCCGGTACTCCCTGCGCAAGCTCGCGAAGCAGTGCGAGGCCCCCGCGCCGTGACCACCGCAGTGCGGTGACCGGCGCACTCGTCGGCGACGACGGCCGGCCCCGCTGCCCCTGGGGCGATGCACCCGCGGTCTACCGCCGGTACCACGACGAGGAGTGGGGGGTCGAGCTGCACGGGCGGGACGCCCTGTTCGAGCGGATCACGCTGGAGGCCTTCCAGTCGGGCCTGGCGTGGATCACCATCCTGCGCAAGCGGGAAGCCTTCCGGACCGCCTTCGCCGACTTCGACTGCGAACGGGTCGCCGCCTTCGACGACGCCGACACCGCCCGGTTGCTGGCCGACGCCGGGATCGTCCGCAACCGGCTCAAGGTCGCGGCCACGATCGGCAACGCCCGGGCCGTGCTGGAGGTCGACGACCTCGACGGCCTCCTGTGGTCGTTCGCGCCGGCCGGCGCACGGGAGCAGCCGCCGACGCTCGAGGACGTCGCCCCCACGAGCCCGGAGTCCCACGCCCTGGCGGCGGAGCTGAAGCGGCGCGGGTTCCGCTTCGTCGGGCCGACCACGGCCCACGCGCTGATGCAGGCCACCGGCATGGTCGACGACCACCTCGCAGGCTGCTGGCGCTCGGCGGGCTGACCCGGACCGACACGGGCCGCGAGCCGGTCCCCGGGCGAGCGGGTCGCCCGGTCTCGCGCCCGGTGTTTCACGATGCAACGGCGATGGGGAACAATGGAGTCCACGAAGGTCACCTTCCGGCGCCGATCCCGGTGCCGACCGCGCCACCGCCCCGGCGGGGTGCGTGAACGAGGGGGACCTGCAGACAGGTGGAGGAGCAGACGATGGCGGCCATGAAGCCCCGGACCGGAGACGGTCCCCTCGAGGCGACGAAGGAGGGCCGCGGCATCGTCATGCGCGTGCCGCTGGAGGGTGGCGGACGCCTGGTGGTCGAGCTGACCCCCGACGAGGCCTCGGCGCTCGGCGACGAGCTCAAGGGCGTCTCCAGCTAGCTCCCGCAACACCCCGGGCCCCGGACGACCTCGTGTCGCCGGGGCCCGGTGCCGTCACCGGTCCCCGCACCCCCCGGCACCGGACGCACGAGACGGGGGCGAGGGAGGAGCGCGGCGGTGCAGGAGCAGGGTGCCGGGCTCCCCGTCGCGGTGGCGGCGGGCTCCCGCGACTACCGCCGCATCAGCGCCGCGCTGTTCGCCGCCGGCATGGCCACCTTCAGCCTGCTGTACGCGACGCAGGCCCTGCTGCCGCTGCTGGTCACCGACTTCGCCATCACCCCGTCCCGGGCCAGCCTCACCGTCAGCGTGGCCACCGGCGCCCTCGCCCTGGCCGTGCTGCCGCTGGCCACCCTGTCGGAGGCCGTCGGCCGGCGTCGGCTGATGATCGGCTCGCTGGTGGTGGCCACCGCGGTCGGTCTGCTGCTGCCGCTCTCGCCCAGCTTCGGGGTGGTGCTGGTGCTGCGGACGGTGCAGGGCGCCGCGCTGGCCGGGCTGCCGGCGACCGCGATGGCCTACCTCGGCGAGGAGATGGCCACCGGCGCGCTCGCCGGGGCGATGGGGCTCTACATCGCCGGCAACAGCCTCGGTGGCATGACGGGACGGCTGCTGTCCGGGCTGGTCGCCGACGTGGCCGGCTGGCGGATGGGCATGCTGGCCGACGCGCTGCTGGCCGTGCTCGCGACCACGCTCATCGTCGTCCTGCTGCCGCCGTCGCGGCGGTTCGTGGCCCAGCCGTTGCGGCCACGCGTGCTCGCCCAGGGGGTGCGGGCCGCGGTGGCCGACCCGGGCCTGCGGGCGCTGTACGCGGTGGCCGCGCTGCTCATGGGCTGCTTCGTCGCCGTGTACAACTTCCTCGGCTTCCGGCTCATCGCCGCGCCGTTCGCGGTCCCGCCGGCCCTGGTGGCGCTGCTGTTCGTGGCCTACGCCGTGGGCTCGCTCAGCTCACCGGTCGCGGGCGCCCTCGCCGCGCGCCTCGGTCGACCCCGGGTCCTCGCCGGGTCGGTGCTGCTCACCGGCACCGGCCTGGCCCTCATGCTCGCCGGTGCGCTGCCCGTGGTGCTGCTCGGGCTGGTCCTGCTCACCGGCGGCTTCTTCGCCGCGCACGGCACGGCCAGCGGCTGGGTGGCCGCCCGGGCGAGCGGGCGGGCCCGGGCGCAGGCCTCGGGGCTGTACCTGCTGGCCTACTACGCCGGCTCCAGCACCGGCGGCTGGGCCGGCGGCCCGCTGTTCACCGACCACGGCTGGGGTGGGCTCACCGCGCTGGTCGGCGGCTTCCTCACCCTCGCCCTGCTGGCCGGGGTCCGCGCCGCCCGCGTCCGGTAGCAGACTGCTCGCCGTGCTCTCCGACGTGGTGGACCGGCTCGCGTGCCCGCACTGCGCCGGTGCGCTGGAGCTGGACGGTGCGAGCCTGCGCTGCGTGCACGGGCACGACTTCGACGTCGCCCGGCAGGGCTACGTGAGCCTGCTCCCGCCCGGAGGCTCGCCCGCGACGGGGGACTCCGCGGGGATGGTGGCGGCCCGGGTCGCCTTCCTCGACGCCGGGCACTACGCCCCGCTGCAGGCCGCCGTCGCCGCTGAGGTGCTGCGCGCGGCCGAGCGCGCCCCGGTGGGGTGCGTGCTCGACGTGGGCGCCGGGACCGGGCACTACCTCGCCGCGGCGCTCGACGCCGTCCCGGACGCGGTGGGGATCGCCCTGGACGCGGCCAAGCCGGCGGCGCGGCGGGCGGCCCGCTGCCACACCAGGGCCGGCTCGGTGCTGGCCGACGCCTGGCGGGCCGTGCCGGTGGCCGACGACGCCGTCTCCGTCGCGCTCACCGTGTTCGCCCCGCGCGCCCCGGCCGAGCTGCGCCGGGTGCTGCGGGCCGACGGCACCCTGGTCGTGCTCACCCCCACCCCCCGCCACCTCGCCGAGCTCGTCGAGCACCTGGGCCTGCTGCGGGTCGACGAGCGCAAGCCCGAGCGCCTCGCCGACGCCCTGGCGGGGTTCTTCGTGCGCGGGCGGCACGCCGTCGTCGAGCACGTCATGACCCTGGAGCACGCCCACGTGG
>JBBSUN010000017.1:0-66361 GCA_038234335.1 Mycobacteriales bacterium | reverse complement strand
TCCCCGCGGCCAGGGCGGCCCGCGCCGCGTCCCGGTTCAGGGTGGTCATGGCCTCGATCGCCTCCGGCGAGGGCTGGCCGGTCGCCTTGGTGCGGCTGTTCAGCACCCCGATGCCCAGCGGCTTCGTCAGCGAGATCGGCATCCCCGCCACCCCGGCGTCGTTGCGGAGCAGACGGTCCGGGTCGCCGGTCCCGGTCACGGCCATCCCGTACTTGGGCTCCGGGTCGTCGATGCTGTGGCCACCGGCGACGTGGCAGCCCGCGAGGTCGGCCACGTCGAGCCCGCCGCGCAGCACCTCCGCAGCCAGCTCCATCGGCAGCAGGTCGCGCGGCCAGCACAGCAGGTTCACCGCGACGACCGGCGTGCCGCCCATGGCGTAGACGTCGCTCAGCGCGTTCGCAGCGGCGATGCGGCCCCAGTCGTACGGGTCGTCGACGACGGGGGTGAAGAAGTCGGCCGTCACGATGATCGCGAGCCCGTCCCGGACGGTGACCACCGCGCCGTCGTCGCCGTCGTCCAGGCCGACCACCAACGCGCCGGCGGGGTCGACCGGACGGGAGCCGCGCAGCCCGGCCACGACGGCCTCGAGCTCGCCGGGCGGGATCTTGCAGGCGCAGCCGCCGCCCCGGGCGTAGGAGGTGAGGGGGCGGATGCCGGAGGTGGTCACTGGCCCCACGGTAGGCCCCGCCGCGTACCGTGACCGGTGGAGGCGTCAGGGTGCCTGGTGGCCCTCGCGGTCTTCAAAACCGACGTGGCCGAGCATCTCGGTCAGGCGGGTTCGATTCCCGTCCGCCTCCGCCAACCTCCCCTCCGCCCCGGTTGTACCGTCGCTTCCGTGGCCGCTCCCCTGACCGATCCCCGCCGGAACGTGCCCCGCACCGACGCCGTGCTCGCGGAGCCGACCGTCGCCACGCAGGTGCAGCGCCTCGGACGCACCGTCGTGAAGGCCGCCGTGACCGCCGCCCAGGACCGCGCCCGCACCGGGGAGATCACCCCGGGGGCCGTCGTCGAGGTCGTGCTCGCCACCCTGCCCGCCAGTGCCTCGAGCCTGCGGCCGGTGCTCAACGCGACCGGGGTCCTGCTGCACACCAACCTGGGGCGCGCCCCGCTCTCCGCCGCGGCGATCACCGCGCTGAGCGAGGCCGCGGGCACCACCGACGTCGAGCTCGACCTCACGACCGGGACCCGAGGTCGGCGCGGGGCGGGTGCCGTCGAGGCGCTGCTCGCCGCCTGCCCGGCCGCGCGGGGTGCGCACGTCGTCGGCAACGGGGCGGCGGCGCTGGTCCTGGCCGCGACCGCCCTGGCCGCGGGCCGTGAGATCGTGATCGCGCGGGGGGAGATGGTGGAGATCGGCGACGGCTTCCGGCTGCCCGACCTGCTCGTCTCCACCGGGGCTCGGCTGCGCGAGGTGGGCACCACCAACCGGGTCACCCGCGCCGACTACGCCGACGCCGTGGGACCGGACACGGGCATGGTGCTCAAGGTGCACCCGTCGAACTTCGTGGTCCAGGGGTTCACCTCGTCGGTCGGACCGGCGCAGCTCACCGGGCTCGGGGTGCCCGTCGTCGCCGACATCGGCTCCGGGCTGCTCGTGCCGCACCCGCGCCTGCCCGACGAGCCGGACGCCACGACGACGCTGTCCGCCGGCGCCGACCTCGTCACCGCGAGCGGGGACAAGCTGCTCGGCGGACCGCAGGCGGGGCTGCTGCTGGGCGACGCCGACCTGGTCACCCGGCTGCGCCGACACCCGCTGGCCCGGGCGCTGCGGGTGGACAAGCTGACCCTCGCCGCGATCGAGGCGACGCTCACCGGGCCACCGACGCCCACCGCGCGGGGGCTCTCGGTCGGCGTCGACGAGCTGCTGTCCCGGGCGGAGGCGGTCGTCGCGCGGCTGACGGGTCTCGACGCGCGGGCGGTGCTCAGCGCGGCGACCGTCGGCGGCGGCGGTGCCCCCGGGGTGGAGCTGCCCAGCGCGGCCGTCTCGCTGCCCGAGGACTACGCCGCGCGGCTCCGTGCGGGGACGCTGCCCGTCGTGGGCCGGGTGGAGCGCGGACGGTGCCTGCTCGACCTGCTCGCGCTGGACCCCGACGACGACGTGCGCCTGGCCGAGATGGTGCTGGCCTGCTGATGCACGTGATCGCCACTGCCGGGCACGTCGACCACGGCAAGTCGACGCTGGTCCGCGCGCTCACCGGGATGGAACCCGACCGGTGGGCGGAGGAGCAGCGCCGGGGCATGACCATCGACCTGGGTTTTGCCTGGACGAGGCTCGAGCCGGCGCGGCCCGCCAGCCCGACCGTCGCCTTCGTCGACGTGCCCGGTCACGAGCGCTTCGTCCCCAACATGATCGCCGGGGTCGGTCCCGCCCCGGCCGCGATGCTCGTGGTCTCCGCCGACGGTGGGTGGATGCCCCAGTCCGCCGAGCACGTGGAGGCCCTGGACGCGCTCGGGGTGTCCCACGGGCTGCTCGTCATCACCCGCAGCGACCTCATGGAGCCGGAGCTGGCCCTGGAGGACGCACGGGACCACCTCGCCCGGACGAGCCTGGAGCACGTCGCTGCCGTCTGCGTCTCGGCGGTGACGGGCGACGGGATGGCGGAGCTGCGGACCGCCCTGGCCGCGCTGGTGGCCACGCTGCCCCCGCCCGAGGTGCGGGCCGACGTCCGCCTGTGGATCGACCGCGCGTTCACGATCCGCGGAGCGGGCAGCGTGGTCACCGGGACCCTCACCGCGGGGACGCTCCGGGTCGGCGACACCCTGGAGCTCGCCTCGACGGGGGAGACGGTGACCGTCCGGGCGCTCCAGGCCCTGGGTGCGCCGGAGGACCGGGTGGCCGCGGTCGCGCGGGTGGCGGTGAACCTGCGCGGGGTGTCGCTGGAGCAGCTGCACCGCGGGGACGCGCTGCTCACCCCCGGTCGCTTCCGGGGTGCGAGCACGCTGGACGTCCGTTGGCGCACCGCCGGCGAGGCCCGGAAGCTCCCCACCCACGCGGTGCTGCACGTCGGCTCGGCCGCGGTGCAGGCGTCGGTGCGCCCGCTGGGCCAGGACACCGCCCGCCTCACCCTGGACTCCCCGCTGCCGGTGCGGATCGGGGACCGCGGGGTGCTGCGCGACCCCGGTGCCCGACGGGTGAGCGCGGGGATCACCGTCCTCGACCCGATGACCGCCCCGCTGCGCCGACGCGGCGCGGCCGCGGTGCGGGCGGGGGTGCTCTCCGAGCTCGACGGGGTTCCCGACGGCGCCGCCGAGCTCGCCCGTCGGGAGGTGGTGCGGTACTCCGAGCTGCTGGCGATGGGCGCCACCCCGCCGGGCACCGCCGCGCGCCGCGGCGACTGGCTGGTCGACCGGGATGCCGTGGGTCGCCTCGCCGCCCAGCTCGCCGAGGTCGTCGCGCGCCACCACGCCGAGCACCCGCTGGACGACGGGCTGCCCCTGGAGGCGGCTCGGCGCGCGGTGGGCCTGCCCGACGCCCGGCTGCTGGAGCCGCTGCTCGCGGACCCGGCCGGGGCGAGCGTGCTCGTCCGCGACGGACGCGCCCACCACCGCGACCACGTCGTCGCGCTGCCCCCCGCGGTGCGCGACGCGCTCGCTGCACTGCAGGCGCAGCTGCACCACGCCCCGTTTGCCGCGCCCGAGGCCCACCAGCTCACCGGGCTCGGCTTGGGGCCCAAGCAGCTGGCGCTGCTGGTCCGCGGGGAGGAGCTGTTGCGGGTCGGTGACGGGATCTACCTGCTGCCCGACGGGTTGACCCGCGCCCGGGCGATGCTCGCCGGGCTGGACACCTGGTTCACCCTCAGCGAGGCCCGCCAGGCGCTGGGCACCACCCGTCGCGTCGCCGTGCCGCTCATGGAGCACCTCGCACGGGCCCGGATCACCGTGCGCGACGACGAGGGCCACCACCGGCTCGCCTGACCCGGCCGGGCCGGGGATGGGTCAGCGGTCGGAGCGGACCGCCTTGCCCGCGTCGACCCGCTCACGCTGGGGCACCACGGTGTACTTGGGGTCCCGAGCAGAGGCCTGGCCGCCGTAGAACACACCGAAGCGGGTGAGCGCGGAGCCGGCCATGAGCGCCGTCCCGGCCAGGACAGCGACCGACCGCCGCCGCCCGCCGAGCACCGTCAGCGCCGCCCCGGCCGCGGTGAGGGCCTTGGACGCCTTCATCATCGTGCCGGGGTTGCCGGTGTGCAGCGGCTCCGCGGACAGGCCCATGCCGCGCTCCATGTGCTCGGAGACGACCAGCTCCAGCAGGGCGCCGCCGACCGCGAGCTTCCGGGCCGCACCCGCCGCCGCGACGGGCGCCAGCACCATCCCGGCTCCACCGGACGCCGCGGCCGCGCTGCCGACGAACACGAACGGGAGCTCTTCGTGCGCGTCGTGCCAGGTCGGGGTCGCGGTGTCCGAGAGCAGCACCGCCGTGTACGACGCCACCGCCGTCCCGGTGACGGCCGCCAGCAGACCACCCGCCCGGGCCAGGCCGGGCACGGCCCGGCCGATCGTGCTGCGCCGCCACGCCCCCGGCAGCAGCGGCAGCAGCTCGCCCGCCACCGCGAGCCCGGCGCCGGGGCTGAACACGGTGAGGATCCAGGTGCCCACGCTCATCGGCGAGGTCACCTTGGCCACCCGCAGCATGTGGTGGAAGCGCTCGGGACGACCGAGGTCGTGCACCAGGGCTGCGAAGCTCACGGTGATGGCGCCCAGCGCGGTCCAGCGCATGGGCCGGCGCAGCGCCGCGTTGCCCTGCAGGTCGGCCCCGGCCGCGAGCAGCGACGAACCCCCCGCGAGCCCGCCCAGGAACAGGTAGATGGGGATGTCGACCTCCCAGGGGGAGGCCTTGACGACCGGGCGGCCGTAGTAGGAGGTGAACTCCGCGTCCGGGACCACCGCCTGCTCGCCGCGGCCACGACCTCGACCACCACCGCGACGGCCACCCCCCTTGCGGCGCGGGGCGTCCCGGGCCGGGACGGCGGTGTCCCCGGTGGTCACTTCCCGCCCCCCAGGAACGCCACGGCCGCGCCCACCAGCAAGGTGCCCGCCGCGAGCGCGGCCCGCGACCACATCGTGGGCAGGTCCTTCGTCGTCACCACCGGGTCCGGCGGCAGGCCGTACACCTCGGGCTTGTCCAGGAGCAGGAAGAACGCGCCCGCACCCCCCACGCCGTCGGCGGCGTCGTGACCGTAGAGCTGGGCGTCGGCCACCCCGGCCTCGACCAGCTGCTCCACCCGGACCCCGGCGCGCTCGCGGAGCTCGTCGAGGTCGCCGAACTGGATGGACTGGGTAGGGCACGCCTTGGCGCACGCGGGCTCCATGCCCTCGCCGAGCCGGTCGTAGCAGAGGGTGCACTTCTGGGCCACGCCCACCGCAGCGTCGCCCTTGGGACCCTCCCGCCGCTCGATCACGCCGTAGGGGCAGGCGGGCACGCAGTAACCGCAGCCGTTGCAGATGTCGTCCTGCACGACGACGGTGCCGAACTCGGTGCGGAACAGCGCGCCGGTCGGGCACACGTCCAGGCACGCGGCGTGCGTGCAGTGCTTGCAGACGTCGGACTCCATGAGCCAGCGGAACGGGACGGACGAGTCCTCCCCGCCCGCCCCCGGCAGCACCGGCATCGGCATGCCCAGGTCGGTCGGGGCGGGCGGCGGGGTGGGCGCCCCCTGGCCGCCGGCCAGGGCGAGCACGTCGAGGCCGGCGTGCGCGTCCACGTCGTCGCCCACGCTGTGGATGACCCCGGACTCGGCCGTGCCGAACGACTTCGGCTGCTCGATGAACGCGACGTGGCGCCACGTCGACGCGCCGAGGCCGATCGAGTTGTCGTAGCTCATGCCGGTCAGCGTCATGCCGTCCTCCGGCACGGCGTTCCACTCCTTGCACGCCACCTCGCAGGCCTTGCAGCCGATGCAGATCGAGGTGTCGGTGAAGAAGCCCTTGCGCTTGGGCGGGTCGACCCAGCCGGCGTCGGTGGCCGGGTCGACCGGCCCGTAGAAGCTGTTGCGGTCCATCAGATGCCCGTCCCGGTCTCGGCCGTGATGCCGGCCCGCTGCTGGTAGTCGGCCACGTGCTCGAGCAGGGCCGGCCCACGGGGGCGCCGTCCGGGCTGCACGTCGCAGGCCGTGGCCTTGGTCGCGTGGATGTGCACGTTCGGGTCGAGGATCGCCGGCAGCAGCTCGTTGGCGGCGTCGCCGGTGGTCAGCCCGTTCTTGCCCCAGTGGTACGGCAGCCCGATCTGGTGCAGCGGCTTGCCGCCCACCATCAGCGGGCTCATCCGCTCCGTCACCAGCACCCGGGCCTCGATGGCCGTGCGGGCGGTGGTGATCGTCGCCCACCCCAGGTGCTCCAGGCCCCGCTCCGCGGCCAGCTCCGGGCTGACCTCGCAGAAGAACTCGGGCTGCAGCTCCGAGAGGTAGGGCAGCGTGCGGCTCATCCCGCCGGCGGTGTGGTGCTCGGTGAGCCGGTAGGTGGTGAACACGAACGGGAACAGCTCGCTGCCGGGCTCGTCGCCGCTGGGCTGGTAGCGGTTGTAGGGCGCGCTCATCTCCTGCCGCATCGGGTTCGCCTGCTGCGGGTTGATGGCGTTGCGCACCGGGGACTCCGGCGGCTCGTAGTGCGTCGGCAGCGGGCCGTCGCCGATGCCCGAGGGCACGTAGAGCCACGCCTTGCCGTCCGGCTGCATGATGAACGGGTCGGCGCCACCGAGGGCGTCCTGCGCGGTCGCGCCCGGCTCGGGGACGAAGCCCGGCGCCTTGGTCGCCTCGAAGTCGGGCACGTCGTGGCCGACCCAGCGGCCGGCCCCGTCCTCACCCGCGTCGGCGTCCCACCACACGTAGGCCTTGCGCTCGCTCCACGGCTTGCCGTCCGGGTCGGCCGAGGCGCGGTTGTACAGCGTGCGACGGTTCGCGGGCCACGCCCAACCCCACTCGGGCGCCACGTAGCTCTGCTCGCTGCCGGGCTTGCGGCGGTTGGCCTGGTTGATCCCGTCGGCGTACACGCCGGCGTAGATCCAGCAGCCCGACGCGGTCGAGCCGTCGTCGGCCAGCTCGGTGTAGGAGCTGACCGGCGTGCCGTCGGCCCGGCGACCGTTGATCTCGTGCAGCACCGCCTCCGCGGAGGGCTCGTCGAAGCGGCCCTCGGTCGGCAGGTCCCACACCATGTCCAGCAGCGGACGGTCGCGCGGGTCGGTGGAGCCGGCGAGGCGCTCCCGGAGCATCCGACCCAGGTGGTAGTAGAACCACAGCTCGCTGCGGCAGTCGCCCTCCGGCTCCACCGCCTCGGAGTGCCACTGCAGCATCCGCTGGGTGTTGGTGAAGCTGCCCGACTTCTCGGTGTGCGAGGCCGCGGGCAGGAAGAAGACCTCGGTGTCGATCTCGTCCGTCTTCAGCTCGCCGGTCTCGATCTCCGGGCCGTCCAGCCAGAACGTGGCCGACTCGATCATCGCCATGTCGCGGACGACGAGCCAGTCCAGGTTGGCCATGCCCAGGCGCTGCATCTTGGCGTTCGCGCTGCCCACGGCCGGGTTCTGGCCGAGCAGGAAGTAGCCGCCCCCGCCCTCCTCGATCTGGCGCGTGACCGTCGTGTACGTGCTGTGGTCGGGTCCGATCTTGGGCAGGTAGTCGAAGGCGAAGTCGTTCTCCGCCGTCGCGGCGTCGCCCCACCACGCCTTGAGCAGGCTCACCGAGTACGCCCGGTTGTTGCCCCAGAACCCCGTCGCGGGCTTCGCCGAGATCCAGGTGTCCAGGTCCGGGTGGTCCGCGGCGGAGGGCATGTCGATGTAGCCGGGCAGGATGTTGAACAGCGTCGGGATGTCGGTGGAGCCCTGGATGCTGGCGTGCCCGCGCAGGGCGAGGATGCCCCCACCCGGACGGCCGATGTTGCCCAGCAGCGTCTGCAGGATGGCCGCGGTGCGGATGTACTGCACGCCGGTCGTGTGGTGCGTCCAGCCGACGGCGTAGGCGAACGCCGTCGTCCGCTCGCGTCCGGAGTTCTTCGTGACCGCGGCGCAGATCTTGGCGAACACCTCAACCGGGGTGCCGCAGACCTCCTGCACCATCTCCGGGGTGTAGCGGGCGAAGTGCTTGCGCAGCACCTGGTAGACGGTGCGCGGGTCGGTCAGCGTCTCGTCGGTGGCCGGATGGCTGGGCACACCGGCCGAGCCGACCGCGTCGGGGCTGCCCGCGGCGGCCTGGCCGTCGCCGGCGTCCGCCGCCTCGCCGGGCTGGTAGCCCCACGAGGTGTTGTCGTAGGTCCGCGTCTCGGGGTCCCAGCCGGAGAACAGCCCGCCGAGGTCCTCGGAGTCGACGTAGTCCTCGCTGACCAGCGTCGCGGCGTTGGTGTAGGCGAGCACGTACTCACGGAAGTCCAGCTCGTTGCTGAGGACGAAGTTGATGATCCCGCCGAGGAAGGCGATGTCCGAGCCCGCGCGCAGCGGCACGTGGATGTCGGCCACCGCGGAGGTGCGGGTGAACCGCGGGTCGACGTGGATGATCGTCGCCCCGCGCGCCTTGGCCTCCATCACCCACTGGAAGCCCACCGGGTGGCACTCGGCCATGTTGGAGCCCTGGATGACGATGCAGTCGGAGTTGGCGAGGTCCTGCAGGAAGGAGGTCGCGCCACCGCGACCGAACGAGGTCCCCAGACCGGGGACGGTGGAGCTGTGTCAAATGCGCGCCTGGTTCTCCACCTCCACCGCACCGAGCGCGGTGTAGAGCTTCTTCATGAGGTAGTTCTCCTCGTTGTCCAGCGCTGCACCACCGAGGCTGGCCAGGCCGTGTGTGCGCCGGACCTGCTTGCCGTCCGCGTCGTGCTCGAGCCACCCCTGCTCGCGGGCGGCGAGGACGCGGTCGGCGATCATCTCCATCGCCACGTCGAGCTCGAGGTCCTCCCACGTGCTCGAGCGCGGGGCGCGGTAGCGCACCGTCTTCACCCGTGACGGCGTGGTGACCAGCTGCATGCTCGCGGAACCCTTGGGGCACAGGCGCCCGCGGGAGACGGGGCTGTCCGGGTCGCCCTCGATCTGGACGAGCTTCTCGTCCTTGACGTACACGTTCTGGCCGCACCCGACGGCGCAGTAGGGGCAGATGCTCTTCACCACGCGGTCCGCGGTGGCGGTGCGGTTCGGTCCCGCGAACGACTTCGGGGACTTGCTCCCCGCGCCGCGCGCCAGCGGGTCCTTGCCGGTGACCTGCCGGAGGACCGGCCAGTCGAGCATCGTCTTGCGCAGGTCCACGGTCGTTCTCCTCCGGGTGGGGCCGATGGTGCTGGCGGTCACCGTAGCAACGCGCCCCGACAGTCACCGGTCGAGATCACCCGTGGCGGGGCGACCGCCCTGTCGTTCGCAACAAGTTACTCGGTGCAACAATCCTGGTCGGTCGCGCCCCCACGCAGAGGAGTCCGCTCGTGTTCACCACCTCGATGTTCCCGCCCGTCGCCCTGGGCTTCTTCGGCCTCGGCACCGGCTACCTGATCTGGGGTCCGATGGAGCTGTTCGGCTTCCCCGCGCGCGACGCCTCGGTCGACCGCTCGGCCGGCGCCTGGGGGATGTTCCTGCCCGGCTTCTGCCAGTTCGTCACCGGCACCATCCTCTTCATCGGCCTGACCTGGTTTCAGGTCTTCACCGCCGACCCGGCGCTGTACATGGCGGCGCTGGCCTTCTCCGCCTACGGCATCCACTGGTTCGTGCTCGGCTGGAACCGCTACCGCGGCAACGACGACCGCACCAACGCCGGCATGTCGGTGGCGTTCATGGTCCTGAGCGCGCTCGGCGCGACCGTGTTCTTCCACGAGGGCGTGTGGCCGCTGGGCCTGCTGTTCACCCTGCTGTTCCTGGTCTACCTGGCCGAGCTCTTCGTCGCGATCGGCACCGCGGGCGCGGTGAAGGCCATCGGCCTCGCCCACACCGTCACCGGGGTGTGGCTGATGTACCTGGTCGTCGCCGTCACCCTGAACACGGCGATCGGGTTCAGCCTCCCGGCCTGAGGGTCACCGACTCCACGGTGTGGGTGGCGGCGCCGGAGAGCCCGGTCGCCCCGCAGGTGAGCCGGGCCGGCTCCTGGCGACCCCGCACGACGACGACCTCGACGACGGCGGGCAGCGGGGCGCGGCCGCCCAGGGTGACCCGCCAGCGCCGGTCGCCGTCGGGGGTGGTCTCCACCGGCCACAGGGCCCGGGCGGGGACGGGGCCGAGCTCGCGGTGCGCCGCCACCAGGGCGGCCTGCACCACCGGGGCCGCGCCGGTGGAGCCGCGCAGGTGGGTGGCGTTGACCTCCCCCCGCAGGTGGGCCGCCACCACGGCGACCGCGCTGACCGGGTCGAGGTGGCCGTAGTACAGCCCGTCCGGGGCCACGAGCAGGCTGGCGGCGAAGCGGTCCCCGCCGAGGTGCGAGCACTCCCACGTCTCCTGCGGCCACCGGGCGGCCAGGGCGGCCGCGACCGGGCGGCCCCAGATGGCGCAGCAGGTGTCGTGCCGGCCGTGGGCGCAGACCAGCAACGTCTGGTGCTCGGCGGGGGGCACGGGCTCGGGGTCGGCGAGCGCGGCGGCCGCGGCGTGCAGGTCCTCCGGCGTGCGCCAGGTGCCCCACACCGCGCCGCCGGTCACCTGGTCCAGCACGGCCCAGTCCCGGTCCGGACGTAGCGGGGTACGGCCCGGGCGGCGCACGAGCAGCGCCCGTGCGCCACGGGCCCGGATCGCGGCGACGAGGGCCTCGAGCACCGGGGGGGGCAGGTCCATGCCGGCCAGCGCGTCGTGGGCCCACGGGCCGGGGTGCTCGAGCAGCAGCCAGCGGCGGGTCACCGGGACGGTGCCGGCGAGGTCGTCCCCGCGCGCGCGGGCGTCGGCGGTGCACAGGAAGCGCGGCGGTGCGGTCACCGGGTCCGCACGGTCGCCACGCCGCCGAGGACCAGCCGACGGGCGAGGTCGGTCCCGAGGTGGTGCACGGTCGTCGGTGCCCCGCCGAGCAGGCCCGCGACCGCCGTCGTGTCGTCCGAGCTCAGCTCGAGCAGCCCCGCCCGGCTGCGGATCCCGGCGTCGACCAGCGTCGCGGACACGTGGTCGCGCAGGACGAGCTCCTCGTCACCGGTCAGCGCGTCGGCGGCGGCGAGGGTGGCCAGCGGACGCACGGGGGCGGCGCGCTGCGACGTGCGCGCCAGGGTGCCCATCCTCGCCGCCACGGCCGTCGGATCGACGTCGTCCACCGCGCCCTGCAGGCGCGCGCGCACCAGGGCCAGCGCCTCCGCGGTCCGTGCCGGGTCGGACACGTCGACGCCGACGTCGAGCTGCGCCCGGATCTCCGGGTCCTGGGCCAGGGCGCCGACGGCCTCGGCCACGAGCTGGGTGAGCAGGTGGTGCCGGGTCCAGGTGTGGATGCCCATCGTGAGGTGCGTGGTCGCGCCGCCCAGCGCGGTGGCCGAGTGCAGCCAGCCCCGGGGGACGTAGAGGGTGTCACCGGGCTCCAGCACCACGTCGAGCTCGGGCGGGAGCTCGGCGGCGCGGGCGACGGCGGCGCGGTGGTCGGTCCACGGCTGGTCGCGCAGCGGGTGCGGGTGCACGGGGGGGCGGACCCGCCAGTGCTTGCGGCCGGCGACCTGGAGGACGAAGACGTCGTGCACGTCGTAGTGGTCGTCGAAGCCGCGGTTCTGGGCCGGGGTCACGTAGCCGTTGACCTGCACGGGGTGGCCGAGCTCGGCGGCGAGGTCGGCGGTGAAGGTGGTCAGCGGGGCCCAGGTGCGGTGCAGGGCCTGCAGCACCAGCGTGGAGCCGCCGGCGAACAGGCCCAGCAGCTTGTCGTCGCTGAGCTGGTCCCCGATGGCGGCACCGACACCGCCGGGCGCGGTGAACGCACCGTCGCCCAGGGTCGTGCCCTCGCGGGCGACGCGCAGGAACGGGGTCCGCAGGCCGCGGGCGGAGAGGAGCTCGTCGACGGCCTCGGTGCTGAACAGCGCTCGGTGGTCGCCCCGGAGCTCGGCGGCCGGGGTGTGCCGGGGGGCCACGCCCCACTGGTCGGTAGCGAACGCGTCGGGGTCAGCGATGAGCGACCCCAGGCGGGGGCGCAGCACCTGCTGCGCCCCCGCCGGGTCGGTCGTGGTGCTCACTCAGGCGCTGCCGTCGGCTCCGCCGTCGCTCTGGCCCGGGGTGCCGGAGGCGCCACCGTCGGCGGGACCCTCCGCGCCACCGTCGGCGCCACCGTCCTCCTGGCCGGGGGTGCCGGAGGCGCCACCGTCCGCGGGACCCTCGACGCCGCCGTCAGCTCCGCCGTCCTGCTGTCCGGGGGTGCCGCTCGCGCCACCGTCCGCAGGACCCTCAGTACCGTCTGCCATGCCGTTCCTCCTCAGCATCGCCGGCAGCGACGAGCGCCACCGGGACCGCGCGAGCGCCGCTGCGACGTCGCCCGTCCATCCTCGACCCGCGGCACGCGGCGGCGCCACTCGGACGGTTCGGTGCTGCTCAGAAGGGTGGCAGGAGGTCGGCCGAGCCCGCGGCCGCGGCGGTGCGGACCCCGCGCACCAGCTCCTCCACCGCTCCGTCGTCGGCGGGCGTCCACAGGTCCTCCTCCGCCCACGGGTCGTCGGCCCAGTGGCCGTCCGGGGTCCAGCGCGAGGGCGGGTCGTCATCGGGCGGGAGGTCGGGCGGCGGTGCCGGTGGGCGCAGGACGCGGCGCTCGCCCGGCCACACCGGCGCCGCGCCGCGGCGAGGTCCGGACCCGGTGGGCGGCATGCCGTCGACGACGGAGCGGAGGTGCTGGCCGCGGGGGCCGGTCCAGTGCTGCACGCCGTCCGGAGTCATCCGCACCGCCCACTCCCGCACGGTCTTGAGCCGGTGGTGGAACCGGCACAGACAGGCGAGGTTGTCCGCGCTGGTCGTCCCGCCGCGCCGCGGGTCGTCGTGGTCGAACGGGACGACGTGGTCGAGGTCGCACGAGGCGGCGGGGACGGTGCAGCCCGGGAAGCGGCAGTGACCGTCCCGGGTGCGGACCAGGGTGGCCAGCGACGCCGGCGGGACGTAGCGCCGGGCGGCCGGGACGTCCGGCCCCGCACCGGGGGCCACCGCGGGTCCGAGGTGCACGGGCAGCCCGTCGAGGTGAGCACCCGCCGCCACCGGGCGTCCGCCGCGAGGGTGCGCACCAGCTCGGGGTCGACGATCCCGTACCGCGCGAGCACACCCGGCAGGTCGGTCGCTCCGAGCAGGGTCGCGACGTCCACCACGACCTGGACCACGGGACCGCGGGCACTCCGCGCGGCAGGCTCGGTGGGACACGTCGAGGACCCGCACCGGCACTCGAGCTCGGAGCGTCCGTCGGCCCACGCGACCAGTGCGTCGGCGCGGCGCTGCTCCAGGGTGCGTGGATCACCCCCGAACACGGCCAGCGCCGTCTCCCGCAGGCGGGTGTCGACCAGGACCCCGTCAGCAGCACGCAGCAGGCCCCACACGCTGGTCATCCCGTCGAGGTCCGGCTGCAGGCACACCCGCCGGTCGGCTTCCGCCCGCCGCCGCCGCGCCACGACCGACGCAGGGTCCACCGAGGCGACCACCCGCACCCGACCAAGGTCCAGCCGCCCCTGCTCCAGGGCACGTCGTACGCCCGGCAGGCGGTGCTGCAGGGTGTCCCCCAGGTCGATCAGCGCCCGGGCGGCGGCGGTGGAGACCGACAGCGCCGTCGCGACCTCGCAGGCCACGAGCTCCGAGCGTCGGTGGGCCGGCACCCCGGCGCGCTCGTCCGCATCGCGCTCCACGCGCCAGATCCGAGCGGCCAGCGCCAGCTTCTGGGCCGCCGCGGCGCACTCGAGTCGACCGGCCGCGGCGAGCGCGGCCAGGTCGTCGTCCGGAGAACCATTCACGTGTTCGATTGTACAGGACGCGACGTGGCCCCACACCTCCTCGCGGGCTGCTCGGGTCGCCCTTCAGCCGGCGAGGCCCGCCAGTGCGTCGGCGACGGAGGTCTCGCCGGAGGTGAGGTCGAAGGCGAGCCGCTCGGTGGCCGGCTCGTCGAGGCAGGCCACGCAGACCCGGCCACGTCGGTGCGGCTGATCCGTCCGCTGCCCAGCTGCCGGGCGACCGTGACCTGCCCGGTGGCGTCGTCGTCGAGCAGCCCGCCGGGCCGGACGATCGTCCACACCAGGTCCGAGCCGGCCAGCGCCGCGTCGGAGACGGCCTTGGCGCGCAGCACGTCGCGCAGGAACTCCGGGCCCTCGTCGGGCCGGTCGGCGTACATCGAGCTGACCTGGACCACCCGCCGCACCCCGGCGCGCTCGGCGGCGGCGACCAGTGCGAGGGTGGCGTCGCGGTCGACGGCGTCCGAGGCCCCCGGGGTCGGGTCGGAGGCGGCCGCGGTGTGGACCAGGCCGTCGCAGCCGGTGAGCCAGTCCGCGGCGTCGGCGGTGGTCAGGTCGCTGAGCACGACCTCGGCGCCCTGCTCGGCCAGCGGGGCGCCCTTCTCCTGGCTGCGGACCACGGCCCGCACGGTGTGACCCGCGGCGAGCAGGGCGGTGACGACAGGGCTCCCGGTGCGCCCGGAGGCGCCGGTGACGGCGATCAGCATGGCTCCATGGTGCACCCGGGTCCGGTCCTGCTGCTCGATCGACTGCACCTGCTCCGCGCCCAGCGGGAGGGCGGGCACGGGGCGTGCGGGCCGTCGTGGCGGACCTCCGACACCCGAAACCCCTTGCGGACCGCGACACGCACCATCGACAGTGATCCGGTGAACGACGACCACGACACCCGCGATGACGAGGTCCGCGACCTCGCCCGCGCCGTCACCGCCCTCGCCCGCTGGGCCGGTGCCGAGGCCGCGTCCGCCGATCCCAACGAGGTCGTCGTCCTGCTGCGGGAGCACCTGGGTGACCGGGGCCGGAGCAGCTCGGCCGTCACCGGCACCGTCGAGGCACTCGAGCAGGTCAACCTGCAGGTGGCCCTGGACGCTTGGTCGCAGCAGGACGGGCGGACGGTGGCGCTGCACGGCATCGCGGTACCGCGGCACTACGGCAGCTTCGGCATCCAGCAGCTGCTGCAGGGCGAGGGCCTGCCCCCGATGGCGCTCGCGGCGCCGGACCTGGTGGACCTGCCGGCCGGACCCGACCGCACGATCGGATGCCTGCGCCTGGGCCTGCTGCTGGTCACCGACGCCCGCGGGCCGCACGCGCTCCTGGTCAGCGGGCCGGACCCGCAGCGCGGCGAGGAGTCCGCGCGCGTCGAGGTCGCCGGGCTCGCCACGCCCGACGCCCAGCAGGTGCTGCGCGAGCTCACCGAGCTGCGCCGCGAGCTCACGGTCTTCCGCGGCCAGGTCATCGAGCTCGGGTACGGCCCCAGCGGGGTGTCCCTCTCCTTCCCCCGGCTGCCCGCGACCTCCCGCGACGAGGTGGTCCTGCCGGAGGAGGTGCTCGCCCGGGTGGAGCGGCACGCGCTCGGGGTCGCCCGCCACCGCGACGCACTCCGGGCCGCGGGTCAGCACCTCAAGCGGGGTCTGCTGCTGTTCGGCCCGCCTGGCACCGGCAAGACCCACACCACCCGGTACGTCGTCCAGCAGCTCCAGGGCACCACCGTCATCCTGCTGTCGGGCTCCTCGCTGGGGCTCATCGGGGCCGCGACCGCGCTCGCCCGGGACCTGCAGCCCGCGGCGGTGGTGCTGGAGGACGTCGACCTCGTCGCCGAGCACCGCGACTTCTCCCACGGCCCGCAGCCGGTGCTGTTCGAGATGCTCGACGCGATGGACGGCGCCGCACCCGACGCGGACCTGCTGTTCCTGCTCACCACCAACCGGGCCGACCTGCTCGAGCCGGCGCTGGCCGCGCGACCCGGGCGGGTCGACGTGGCGGTGGAGATCGGCCTGCCGGAGCCCGACGCGCGACGGCGGCTGCTCGCGCTGTACGGCGGGAGCCTGTTCGACGGGATCGACGACGACACGCGGGAGGCCGTGGTCGTGCGGACCGCCGGCGTGACCGCGTCGTTCGTCAAGGAGCTCGTGCGGCGGTCGGTCCTGGAGTCCCTCGAAGCCGGCGGCACGGGAACGGCGGTGTCCGCGGCGCACCTGCGGGCGGCGCTGGAAGACCTGCTCGACGCCGGGCAGTCGGTGACGCGGGCCCTGCTCGGGGTGCCCGCTGCCGGGCAGCCCGAGCCCGGCTGACTACCGGTCGGCGAGCAGGAGCTCCGCGATCTGCACCGTGTTCAGCGCCGCACCCTTGCGGAGGTTGTCGCCGCAGACGAACAGGGCCAGGCCTCGACCGTCGGGCACGCCCTCGTCCTGGCGCACCCGCCCGACCAGCGAGGGGTCGACGCCGGCGGCGGCGAGCGGCGTCGGCACCTCGACCACCTCGACCCCCGGCGCGTCTGCGAGCAGCTCGAGGGCACGCTCCGGGCTCAGCGGCCGGGCGAACTCGGCGTTGATCGACATCGAGTGCCCGGTGAACACGGGCACCCGCACGCAGGTGCCCGAGACCAGGAGTGCCGGGAGGCCCAGGATCTTGCGGCTCTCGTTGCGGAGCTTGCGCTCCTCGTCGGTCTCGCCGTCGACCTCACCGACCCCGTCGGCCAGGATCGAGCCGGCCAGGGGCAGCACGTTGAACGCGATGGGGGCGACGTACTTCACCGGGGCGGGGAAGTCGACGGCTCGTCCGTCGTGGGTGAGGTCGCTGGCGCGGGCGACGACGGCCTTGACCTGGGAGTCGAGCTCCTCGACGCCGGCGAGCCCGCTGCCGCTGACGGCCTGGTAGCTGGCGACGACCAGCCGGGTCAGCCCGGCCTCGGCGTGCAGCACCGCCAGCACGGGCATCGCGGCCATCGTCGTGCAGTTGGGGTTGGCGATGATGCCCTTGGGGCGGGTGCGCGCCGCCTCGGGGTTGACCTCGCTGACCACCAGCGGCACGTCGGGGTCCATCCGGAACGCCGACGAGTTGTCGATGACGACGACCCCCGCGGCCGCGAACCGCGGCGCCTGCACCGCCGACGTGGCGCCGCCGGCGGAGAAGATCGCGACGTCCAGGCCGGTCGGGTCCGCGGTGGCGGCGTCCTCGACGGTGATCGCGCGGTCCTGCCAGGTGATGACCGTGCCCGCCGAGCGGGGCGAGGCGAACAGCCGCAGCTCCTCGACGGGGAAGCGCCGCTCGGCGAGCAGCCGCAGCACCACGGCCCCGACCTGTCCGGTGGCTCCCACGATCCCGACCTTCATGCCCCTACCTCCACGTGCTGTGAACGAAACATCGCCTCCTGGGTCCAGAAATCACGCACGCGCGGGTCAGCGCCCCGTCCCGCCGTAGACCACCGCGGCGCCGTCGGGGTCGCCCAGGTCGAACGCGGTGTGCAGGGCGCGCACGGCGTCGTCGAGCTGGGTGTCGCGGCAGAGCACCGAGATGCGGATCTCCGAGGTGGAGATGATGTCGATGTTGACCCCCGCGGTGGCCAGGGCCTCGCAGAAGGTGGCCGTGACGCCCGGGTGGCTGCGCATGCCGGCCCCGATGAGCGAGACCTTGCCGACGTGGTCGTCGTAGAGCACCTGGGCGAAGCCGATGCTCGTCTGCAGCTTGGTGAGCTTCTCCACGGCGGTGGGCCCGTCGGTCCGCGGCAGGGTGAAGGTGATGTCGGTCTTGCCCGTCGCCGCACCGGACACGTTCTGCAGCACCATGTCGATGTCGATCTCCGCGTCGGCCACGGCGCGGAAGATCTGCGCGGCCTTGCCCGGGTGGTCGGGCACGCCGACGACGGTCACCTTGGCCTCGGAGCGGTCGTGCGCGACGCCGGTGATGATGGCCTGTTCCACGGGGATGTCCTCCATCGATCCGGACACGATGGTGCCCGGCTTGGTCGAGTACGAGCTGCGGACGTGGACGGGGACGCCGTAGCGGCGGGCGTACTCCACGCAGCGGAGCATGAGCACCTTGGCGCCGGCCGCGGCCATCTCGAGCATCTCCTCGTAGGAGATGGTCTCCAGCCGGCGGGCGTCCGGGACGATCCGCGGGTCGGCGGTGAAGACGCCGTCGACGTCGGTGTAGATCTCGCACACGTCGGCCCCGAGCGCCGCCGCGAGGGCGACGGCGGTGGTGTCGGAACCGCCACGGCCCAGGGTGGTGATGTCCTTGGTGCTCTGGCTGACGCCCTGGAACCCGGCGACCAGGACGATCGCGCCGGAGTCGAGCGCGTCGCGCACCCGCCCGGGGGTGACGTCGATGATGCGGGCCCGGCCGTGGCTGGCGTCGGTGATGACCCCGGCCTGCGAGCCGGTGAAGCTGCGGGCCTCCGCGCCCAGGGAGTGGATGGCCATGGCGACCAGCGCGTTGGAGATCCGCTCCCCCGCGGTGAGCAGCATGTCCATCTCGCGGGCCGGCGGGACGGGCGCGACCTGCTGGGCGAGGTCGAGCAGCTCGTCGGTGGTGTCCCCCATGGCGGAGACGACGACGACGACGTCGTGGCCGGCCTTCTTGGTGTCGACGATGCGCTCGGCGACCCGGCGGATGCGCTCGGCCGAGCCGACGGAGGAGCCGCCGAACTTCTGCACGACGAGGGCCACGGTGGATCGTCCTCCTGGGTCCGGGCTGGTCGGGGCCGGTCCAGACTACCGAGGCGAGCCGCGTCCCCCGACCGTCGCTAGCCTCGCCGACCGTGAGCCCCTACGCCGCGCCCGAGGACCGCCTCGCCGAGACCTCCGCCCCCGTGCACGAGCTGATCGCTGCGCGCTGGAGCCCGCGGGTGCTGCACCCGAGCGCCGAGATCCCCCCCGAGACCCTGGGATCGCTGCTCGAGGCGGCTCGGTGGGCGTCCTCGTGGGGCGGCACCCAGCCCGCCCGGTTCATCGTCGGCCGCCGGGGCGACGCGACGTTCGCCGCGCTCGCGGACACCCTCGTCGACGGCAACGCCTGGGCGCGGCAGGCCGGTGCGCTCGTGCTCGGCGTGACGCAGCTGCGCAACTCCCGCGGCGCGCTCACCCACGGCGAGTACGACCTCGGCCAGGCCATGGCCCAGCTCGCGCTGCAGGCCGTCGCCGAGGGGCTGGTGACGCACCCGATGGCGGGTTTCGACGCCGACGCGGCCGCCGCACGCTTCGCCGTCCCCGACGACTTCCGAGCCGTGGTGCTGGTGGCCGTGGGCACCCTCGACGACCCCGCCGGCGCGGACGACGGGCTGCGCGCCAAGGAGACCAGGCCACGCCGGCGGCGGCCGCTGACCGAGATCGCGTTCGCCGGGGCGTGGGGCACCCCCGCGCTCGGAGCGGTCGGGGCGGAGGTGGGCCCGTGAACCACCGCGCGCACGCCGCCGATCTCGACGCCGCCGACCCGCTGGCGCACCTGCGGGAGCGGTACCTGCTCACCCCCGGCCTGGTCTACCTCGACGGCAACAGCCTCGGCGCCATGCCGGTGACGGCCCCCGAGCGCCTGCAGCAGGCCACGGCGCACGAGTGGGGCGCGCGGCTCATCCGCTCCTGGAACGAGGCCGGCTGGTTCACCGCCCCCGCCCGGGCCGCCACGACGATCGCCCCGCTGCTCGGGGCCGACGCCGACGAGGTGGTGGTGGCCGACTCCACGTCGGTGAACCTGGCCAAGCTGCTGCGGGTGGCGCTGGCCCTGCGGCCCGGCCGCACCGACGTGGTGATGGACGCGGGCACGTTCCCCACCGACCTGTACGTGGCCCGCGGGGTGCTGGCCGGCACCGGCGGCGTCCTGCGCCTGATCGACGGCCTCGACGACCTGCCCGGGGTGCTCGACGCGACGGTCGCCGTGGTCGCGGTCACCGAGGTGGACTTCCGCACGGGGCTGCGCTGGGACGTGGCCACACTGACCGCGGCCGCGCACGCGGCGGGGGCGCTCGCCCTGGTCGACCTGTGCCACTCCACCGGTGCGCTGGAGGTCGACGTGCGCGCCTGGGACGTCGACCTCGCGGTGGGCTGCGGCTACAAGTTCCTGCACGGCGGGCCCGGCGCCCCGGCGCACGCCTACGTCGCCCGACGCCACCACGACGCCCTCCCGGCCCCGGCCCCGGCCTGGTTCGGCCACGCCGACCCGTTCGCGATGAGCGGGGAGTTCGCTCCCGCCGCCGGGGTGCAGCGCCTGGCCGGGGGCACGCCGCCGGTGCTGTCGCTGACCGGGCTGCTCTGCGGGGTCGAGTCCCTCGACGGCGTCACCCCGGCCCAGCTGCAGGCCAAGTCGACCGCGCTCACGACCTCCTTCATCGAGCTGCTCGACGACGTGTGCCCCGAGCTGGAGATCGTCACCCCGCGCGAGCCCGCCCGGCGCGGGTCGCACGTCAGCCTCCGGCACCCCCACGCCTACGGGATCGTGCAGGCGCTCATCGCCCGGGACGTGATCGGTGACTTCCGCGACCCGGACATCGCCCGCTTCGGCCTGGCCCCGTCGACCACGAGCTTCGGTGACGTCGTCACCGCGGTCGAGCAGCTGCGAGCGGTGCTGGAGGCCGGCGAGCACCGCCAGGAACGGTTCACGGCCCGTACGGCCGTCACCTGAGTGCCCGTTCCCGGGACGGGAAGGTCTAGGGTCGAACGCGTGCTGCGGTCCCTGCTCCTTCTCCGCCGCGACGAGGTCTGACCCAGACCGGCTCCTCGTCGCGGGCTCCAGCGCGTGACCACCCCGCGCCGCCGGTCGACCCCCTGAACGGCGACCCACCCCGGAGTCCACTCATGACCTCTCCCGACGCGTTCCGCCCCGCCACCCGGACGCTGCGCACCCCCGCGCGCCCCGCCCCGGCCGACCAGCCGTCGTTCAACCCGCAGCTCGGCTCCGCGATGCCGACGCACCGCTACCTGCCCTACGCAGAGGAGATCGGCCCGGTCGAGCTGCCCGACCGCACGTGGCCGGGCAAGACCATGGACCGGGCCCCGCTGTGGTGCGCGGTGGACCTGCGCGACGGCAACCAGGCGCTGATCGACCCGATGAGCCCGGCCCGCAAGCGCCGCATGTTCGAGCTGCTGGTGCGCATGGGCTACAAGGAGATCGAGGTCGGCTTCCCCGCCGCCAGCCAGACCGACTTCGACTTCGTCCGGGAGATCATCACCGACGGGGCGATCCCGCCCGACGTCACCATCCAGGTGCTCACCCAGTGCCGCTCCGAGCTCATCGAGCGCACCTTCGAGGCGTGCGAGGGCGCTGAGCAGGTCATCGTGCACTTCTACAACTCGACGTCGGCGCTGCAGCGGCGCGTCGTCTTCCGCGCCGACCGCGACGAGATCACCCGCATCGCCACCGACGCCGCGCGCTTCGCGAAGGGCCTGGCCGCGGACCGTCCGGAGACCCGCTGGCGCTGGGAGTACTCCCCGGAGAGCTACACCGGCACCGAGCTCGAGTTCGCCCTGCGGGTCTGCGACGCCGTGGTCGACGTGCTGGACCCCACGCCGACCGACCGCGTCATCCTCAACCTGCCGGCGACGGTGGAGATGGCGACGCCGAACGTGTACGCCGACTCCATCGAGTGGATGCACCGCCACCTGGCCCGGCGCGAGGAGATCATCCTCAGCCTGCACCCGCACAACGACCAGGGCACCGGAGTGGCCGCGGCCGAGCTCGGCTACCTGGCCGGGGCCGACCGCATCGAGGGGTGCCTGTTCGGCAACGGGGAGCGCACCGGCAACGTGTGCCTGGTGACCCTGGGGATGAACCTGTTCAGCCGCGGGATCGACCCGCAGATCGACTTCTCCGACATCGACGAGATCCGCCGCACGGTGGAGTACTGCAACCAGCTGCCCGTGGGCGAGCGGCACCCCTACGGCGGTGACCTCGTCTACACCGCCTTCTCCGGCAGCCACCAGGACGCGATCAACAAGGGCCTGGACCAGATGAAGATCGACGCGGACGCCGCCGACACCGACGTCGACGACCTGCACTGGGCGGTGCCGTACCTGCCCATCGACCCCAAGGACGTCGGACGCACCTACGAGGCGGTGATCCGGGTGAACAGCCAGTCCGGCAAGGGCGGCGTCGCCTACATCATGCGCAGCGACCACAACCTGAACCTGCCGCGGCGACTGCAGATCGAGTTCTCCCGGCTGGTGCAGCAGGTCACCGACACCGAGGGCGGCGAGATCAGCCCGAAGGCCATGTGGGACGTGTTCTCCCGGGAGTACCTGGACCCGACCACCCCGCTGGAGCGGATGCGGCAGAAGGTGACCGCGGCGGAGACCGACGGCGGGCTCGACGAGATCAGTGCCGTGGTGAAGGTCGACGGGGTGGAGAAGGAGATCACCGGCTCGGGCAACGGGCCGCTGGCGGCCTTCGTCGACGCCCTGGCCACCGTCGGCTTCGACGTGCGGGTGCTGGACTACTCCGAGCACGCCATGACCGGGGGCGAGGACGCCTCCGCGGCGGCGTACGTGGAGTGCGCGGTGGGCGAGAAGGTGGTGTGGGGCGTCGGCCTGGCCACCTCGATCACCACCGCCTCGCTGCGCGCGGTCGTCTCGGCGGTCAACCGGGCCTGATCGCGGGTCGGCTCGGGTGCAGCAGCGCGCGGGGCGGCCACCAGCACCGTCTCGATCTGGGCCTCGGTCACCCCGAGCTCGGACAGCACCACCTGCTCCTCGGTGGGCACGGCCACCACCGGGCGCCCGGTCCGGGTCGGTGCGGAGGCGTGCACCGTGATCGTGCACGAGGACGCGGCCGAGGTCGGCGGCGGCGACGGGGCCACGGCCGGTGTCGACGGTCGGCATGCTGCCCCTGGTTGGTGGTCTGGCTCAGCGGACCTGCGGGCCCCAGTCGGTCTCGGCGCGCAGCACCGACTTGACCACCTTGCCGCCGGGGTTGCGAGGCAGCGGCTCGGCCCGGACGACCACGTACTGGGGCACCTTGAAGTCGGCCACGACACCGGCGGCGAAGAGCCGGACGTCGTCAGGGGTCACGGTGGCGCCGCTGCGGGGCACCACGACGGCGCCCACCTTCTCCCCCATCATGTCGTCGGGCACCCCCACGACGGCGACCTCGCCGATCTCGGGGTGGGCGGCGAGGGCGTTCTCCACCTCCACGCAGTACACGTTCTCCCCGCCCCGGTTGATCATGTCCTTCACGCGGTCGACGATGTGGACGAGCCCCTCGTCGTCGATGCGAGCCAGGTCACCGCTGTGCAGCCACCCGTCGACGAAGGCCTCGGCGCTGAGCTCGGGCTTGCCCCAGTAGCCGGGCACCACGTGCGGGCCGCGGATGAGCAGCTCGCCGACGCCGGTCGCCGGGTCCTTCTCGAACACCGCCAGGTCCACCACGGGCGCGGGGAACCCCACGGAGTCGGCGTGCTCGGCGGCCCAGGCGTGGGGCAGGAACGTGGAGACCGACGAGGTCTCCGACAGCCCGAACCCGTTGCCCACCGTGGCGGTGGGCACGCTCTGCATGAGCTGGTGCACCAGGCTGGGGGCGATCGGGGCGCCGCCGTAGCTGAGCGCGCGCACCGAGGACGTGTCGGTGGTGGCGAAGTCGGGGTGGTTGAGCATCAGCCAGTACAGCGCCGGCACCGTGGTCAGCACCGAGATGCGTTCGGTCTCGATGGCGCGGAGGAAGACGCTCATGTCCAGCGTCGGCATGATCACCGAGCAGCCGCCGACCGAGGCGGCAACCAGCATCTGGGAGTTGCACCCGGTGACGTGGAACAGCGGTACCGAGATCAGCGTCGACAGCGACTCCCGGTCCAGCCCGAGGCAGCGCAGGCACGTCTCGATGTTGGACAGGAAGTTCTCGTGCGTGGTCATCGCGCCCTTGGGGAACCCGGTGGTGCCGCTGGTGTAGAAGATCGCGGCGACATCGGTGTGGGCGGCGGTGTCGTCGACGTGCGGCTCGCCGTCGGGCAACGCCTGACCCGGCTCGACGACCACCTTCGACCCGGAGTCGCCGACGACGTAGGCCACCTCAGGATCGGCGAGACGGGTGTTGACGGGCACCGTGATCGCGCCGGCCATCGCCGTGCCCCAGAACGTGAGCACCCAGTCGTTGCCATTGGGCAGGTGGTTGGCCACCCGGTCGCCGGGCACCACGCCCGCGGCCCGGAGCCCGCCGGCGACCCGGGCGCTGCGCTCCCACAGCTGCGCGTAGGTCAGTCGTGCACCGCCGAGCTCGACCAGGGCGGTCGCGTCGGGCGTGGCCCCCACCACCGCGGCGAGCATGCGCACCAGGTTCTGGTGGAGGCCGGTGTAGCGGCGGATGCCGTCGTCGCCGGTCTCGATCCCGCTGCTGTCGAAGGGGTGGCCCACCCGGGCAGTGTGGCCGCTCTCACACCCGCGGGGCAACCAGGACGCGCGGGTCGGAGACGTCGGGGCTACAGGTTGTCGCGTTCGACGAGCTCGATGTCGGCCCGGGCCCGGGTGTCGTCCACGTCGAACCACCCCTGCTCGAAGTGCTGCCACGCCTGGAGGTGGGCGCGCTCGCGCTCGCCGTCCCGGGCGACCGCCCGCTCCAGCCGGGCCGCGGCGGGCGCGAGCTCGACCCAGAGCGCCAGGCTCACCCGCGCCGCGACCCGGCGACGGGCGCTGCTGACCCCCTCGACCACCAGCACGTCGGTGACCGGGACCTCGACGTCGCACCGCGGGACGTCCCAGACCGTCGGGGTGAAGCGGCCCGCCCGGCCCGCGGCGGCCGGGACCAGGACGCCACGCTCCAGCCGGGACCACCACGCGACGGGCTCGTCCCAGCTCGCGAGGTCGTCGGTGCGCACGAGGGCGGTGCTGACCCCCCGCCCCCGCAGCACGGCCACGAGCGCGACGGCCCGGGTGGACTTGCCCGATCCCGAGGGCCCGTCGACGGCGAGCAGCCGGGTGCGGCCGAGGCGGGGCGGGGCCGCGAGCAGGGCGTCCACGATCCCCTCGTTCACCGATGTTGGGGCGTTCTGCGTGCAGGACGTCGCAAGATCGGCCTCGGAAGGACGTTCTGCACGCAGAACGCGAGGTGGGGGGGTGCTCACAGCGCGCGGCGGCAGGAACGTCGCGGTGGCCACATCCCGCAACACACCACCCCCGCCCGGCGTGGACAGCGGCCAACAACCCTCGAACCGGTTCGCCACGAGGCGCCGGTGACGGTGGCCGTCACGGTGCGGGTCGTGCTCCCTTCTGGACACGGGGCGCCTGCTGGACGTGACCTCCTTCGGGTGCAAGGGATGAAGGTCAACCGGTGGCGGGTCCGGTAGGGACGACCACACCCTGCTCCCGGGCCCGCTCGGCGTTGTCGTCGTGCAGGTGACAGGCCACGCGAACCGCCCCGACCTGGGTGAGGATCGGGTCGGACCCCGGCTCGAACTCGACCGTGACGCCCCGGTCGTCGGCGGTGAGGTCGACGACCCCGCGCCACAGCGGCTCGTCGGCGTCCTCCGACCGGGCCCGGTCCAGCACCTCGGCCAGCTCGGTTCCGGTGTGTCCACGGCCGGCGTCCAGCCGAGCGGAGTGGGTCGGTGCGTCGAGGGTGTCGAGGTCGCCGACCAACGGCCGCTCGGCGTCGAACACCTCCTCGCCTCCGCTGGTCCAGCGCACCTCCAACAGGCTCCGCAGGTCCCGGCTCTCCCACCCGCACGCGGCGAACGCCTGCGGGCAGCGGGGGTGGAAGGCGCAGCCCGACGGAGGGCTGGCGGCGTCGGGGATCTCACCGCGAGGAAGGTCCCGCGGGACGCTGCGCCGAGGGTCCGGCTCGGGGATGGCCCTGAGCAGCGCCCGCGTGTAGGGGTGCTTGGGGTCGCCGTAGATCGCCTCGGGCGGGCCGATCTCGACCACCCGGCCCAGGTACATGATGGCGATCTCGTCGCAGAAGAACTTTGCCGTGGCCAGGTCGTGGGTGATGTAGAGATAGGTCAGGTCCAGGTCGTCCTTGAGACCGATCATCAGCTCCATGATCTTGGCCCTGACACTCATGTCCAGCATGGACACCGGTTCGTCCGCCACCAGCAGTGCCGGCCGCAGGATGATCGCGCGGGCGATGACCGCGCGCTGTTTCTGCCCGCCGGACAGATCGGCGGGAAACTTGGTCAGGAACCGCTCCACCGGGGCGAGCCCGACGGTCTCCAGCGCCCGCACCACCATCTCGTGCCGCTCGGAGTCAGAGGTGCCGATCTTGTGGATGCGCAGCGGGTGACCGACGGCGGTCCCGATGTCCATCGCCGGGTTCAGCGAAGCGTTCGGGTCCTGGAAGATCATCTGCATCTCCCGCCGCAGCGGGCGCAGCTCGGACTCACCCAGACCGGTCAGCTCCTGGCCGGAGAACCGCACCGACCCGGCGGTGGCTCGGGTCATCTGCAGCACGGCCCGCGCCAGCGTCGTCTTCCCGCTGCCGGACTCACCGACCACGCCCAGCACCTTTCCCTTGTCGAGGGTGAACGAGACCCCGTCGACCGCCTTGACCGCGCCCGCGGACCGGCCGGTCAGGCGGTCGAAGGCGCCACCGCGGAGCGGGAAGTGCACCTCCAGGTCATCCACGGCGAGCAGCGGAGTCGCACCGGGGCTCCCGGTCGTGCCGGACGGTCCCGACTGCGTCGCCTCATCAGCCGCCGTCTCACGCCTCGTCCGCACTGGCAAGGTCCTCTCGCTCGAGGGACGCGGTGGCGTCACCGGTCAGGTACTCATCCGGACCGTGCAGCCAGCAGGCGGCCTCCTGGCGCGGCGCGGTCGTCACCAGCGGGGGTTGACGTTGCGCGCAGATCGTCATCGCGTCCGAGCACCGGGGATGGAACCGGCACCCCGGAGGTGGGGAGGTGAGGTCCGGCGGAGCACCCGGGATGTAGTGCAGCTCGGTGGTGGACAGCGAGATCGTCGAGGCCAGGAGCTCGCGGGTGTAGGGGTGCGCAGGCTGACCGAACACCTCTCGGGAGTCGCCCAGCTCGGCGATCCGACCGGCGTACATGACCGCGACCCGGTCACAGGACTCGGCGATGATCCCCAGGTTGTGGGTGATCAAGAGGATCGCGGTGTCGAAGCGCGACTTGATGTCCTCGAGGATCCGGAGGATCTGCGCCTCGACCAGCACGTCCAACGCGGTGGTGGGCTCGTCCGCGACGACGAAGGTGGGGTTCAGCACCAGCGCGAGCGCGATCATGATCCGCTGCTGCATCCCGCCCGAGAACTCGTGCGGGTAGTGCCCGAACCGGGTGGGCGGGATGCCCATCTCGCCGAGCACGTCCAGCGCCCGCCGGCGCCGCTGGGCCTTGCTCAGCTCTGGTTCGTGGGTCTTCAGCGTCTCCATGAAGTGGTCGCTGATCCGCAGCAGCGGGTTGAGCCGGGTCATGGGCTCCTGGAAGATCAGTCCGAGCTTCGGCCCGCGCAGTCGCCGCAGCTGCCTGCGGGGTAGCCCGATCAGCTCGGTGCCCTCGAACTGCACCGACCCGGCCGTCTTTGCGGCGTCCGGAAGCAGGCCCAGCACGCCCCGACCGAGGGTCGACTTGCCGCAGCCCGACTCACCGACGAGCCCGAGCGTCTCGCCGCGACCCAGGTCGAAGCTCACCCCGTCCACGGCGCGCACCGCCCCCCTCGTGGTTCCGTACCAGACCTTGAGGTCGCGCACGCTCAGCACCAGGTCGGCGGCCGACGAGCCTGGGTGCACCATCTGCGTCTCGGTCATGACCTGCCCTCCACCGCGGTACCTGCGGTCCCGACCCCGTCCTCGGCGCCGTCGTCGTCCGGGATGGACACCGGGAGCAGCTGCCGCTGCCGCAGGGTCGGGTTCAGCACATCGTTGAGGCTCTCGCCGACCAGCGTGAGCCCCGTCACCAGGAGCACGATGGCCAGGCCCGGGAACAACCCCGTCCACCACACCCCGGCCAGCACCTCGGGGAGCGCCCGCTGCAGGTCGTAGCCCCACTCGGCCGCCTGCGTCGGCTGCACACCAAATCCGAGGAACCCCAGCCCCGCCAGCGTCAGCAGCGCGTCCGCCGCGTTCAGCGTGGCGATCACCGGCACGTTCTGGACCACGTTGGAAAACACGTAGCGCGAGATCACGGTGCGCGGGCGGGCCCCGAGCACCTGCGCCGCCTCGACGTAGGGCTCCTCCCGGACGCTGATCACGCTGTTGCGGATGACCCTGAAGTACTGCGGGACGTAGACCACGGTGATGCTCAGGGCCGCGGCCATGATTCCGCCGAAGCCCGGCCCGAGGAAGTCGAGCTTCCCACTGAGCAGGAACGCCACCAGGATGGCCAGCAGCAGTGACGGGAAGGCGAACATGGCGTCCATGATCAGCACGAGCCCCCGGTCGAGCTTGCCGCCGAAGTAGCCGGAGTAGAGCCCCAGCGGCACCCCGATCACCAGCGAGACGACGACCGCGAGCACGACGACCAGCAGCGCGGTCCGGGAGCCGTAGACGATGTGGCTGAACACGTCGGTGGACATGATGTTGGTGCCGAACCAGTGCGCCGCCGACGGCGCCCCCGTCTTGGGGAAGCGCTCCCCGTCGGCCGTGCGGTAGGCGTCGAAGCGGTACGGGCTGATCAGCGGCGCGAAGATCGCGAAGATGACGAACACCGCGACGATCGCGGCCCCGATGAGCAGCACCCACTTGGGCAACCCGCGGGCCTCGGTCACCGGTGCCGTGAACCGGCGCAGTCCGGCCAGGGCGCCGCGGCGCTTCGGGCTGGTGTCGGGGCTGGTGGCCATCAGTACCTCACCCGGGGGTCGATGAGCGCGTTGACCACGTCGATGAGCAGGCTGACGACCACCACGACCAGTGCGAACACGGTCACGATGCCCTGCACGGCGGCGTAGTCACGATTGTTGAGGTAGTTGATCAACGCCTGGCCGATCCCCGGCCAGTTGAACGTCACCTCGGTCAGCACGGCACCGCTGAGCAACAGTGCCGCCTGCAGTCCGATCACCGTGATCACCGGGACCAGGGCGTTGCGGAACGCGTGGCGCAGCACCACCCGCCCCTCACCGATCCCGCGGGCGCGGGCGGCCTCGACGTAGTCGTTCTTCAACGTCTGGATGAGGTTGACGCGGACCAGCCGGATGAAGGTCCCCGAGACGAGCAGCCCCAGGGTGACCGCCGGCAGGACCAGGTGCAGCAGCACGTCCTTCAGGGCGGCCCCGTCTCCGTTGATGATCGCGTCGATCACGAAGATGTTCGTGTGCGACTCCGACACCAGCAGCACGTTGGTCAGTGGGTCCGCCTGGCCGCTGGCCGGCAACCAGCCCAGCTTCACCGAGAACAGCAGGATGGCCAGGATTCCGACGAAGAACACCGGTGCGGCGTAGGTGAGGATCCCGAAGACCCGTCCGATCACGTCCACCCAGCTGTCGCGGACCCGCCCGATCACCAGACCGACGGACAAGCCGACCGCCAGGGCCACGACCAGCGCCGAGAAGGTCAGCTCCAGGGTGGCCGCACCCTCGTGGGTGATGACGTCGACGACCGAGCGGTTCTGGCTGATCACCTGGCCGAAGTCGCCCGTCAGCACGCTGCCGAGGTAGCCGAAGTACTGGATGTACAACGGCTTGTCGAGCCCCAGGTCGTGCCGCTTCGCATCGAGCACGGCCTGCGGCAGCCGGCCCCCCAGCGCCGCCTGGACCGGGTCCCCCGGCGCCACCCTCATCAAGATGAACACGATGGTCAGCAGGATCAGCACCATCGGCACGATCAGCACGATCCTGGTGAGCAGGTAGGCGCGCAGGGAACCACTGCTCTTGGCCGCCACAGTCAGTACGCTCCCGGTCCTGCTTCGATGTCCGTCGGTGTCGGTCGGTGTCGGTCGGTGTCGTGTTCAGCGAGCGGCGCCGTCAGGACTTTCCGACCAGCCACATCCGGAAGATGTAGGACGGGTCGAGGGTGTCCTCGACCCCGGTGACGTCCTGGCCGACCACCGCGATCTGCTTGCCCTGCCAGATCGGGACGTACGGCACGTCCGCGGCGGCCTGGGCCTGGATCTTCTTGAAGGCCTCGTTCCGAACGCTCTGGTCGGTGGTGCTGCGCTCGGTGCTGATCAGCTGGTCGACCACCGGGTTGGAGTAGTGGTTGTTGGTGAAGTTGGTGTCGGTGCCGAAGAACGGCGCCGAGTAGTTGTCCGGGTCGGGGTAGTCCGGGAACCAGCCGAGCCCGTACTGCGGATAGCTGTCGGTGAACGCCGCCTTGGAGTACTGCTGCCACTCGGTGGACTGCAGGTTCACCGTGAACAGGCCCGTGCCCTCCAGCTGTCGCTTGATCTCGGTGTACTCGTCACCGGTCAGCGGGCCGTAGTGGCTCGGGGTCCACCAGAGGTCCAGCGGGACCGGGGTGGTGACGCCGGCCGCCTTCAGAGCGGCCTCGGCCTTGGCCTTGTCCGGCGTCGTGCCGTAGGCGGTGGCGTAGCTCTCGACGTGGCCCTCCACTCCCTGCGGGACCATCGAGTACAGCGGGTCGACCGTGCCCTGGTAGACGTTCTTGGCGATCGAGTCGCGGTCCACCGACATCGCGACCGCCTTGCGGATGGCCAGCTTCTGCTCGGGCGAGCTGCCGCCCATCGTGTTCAGGTTGAACGTCAGGTACCGGATCTCGCCGCCGGGGCCGTCCACCACCTTGAGGTCCTTCTTGGTCTTCAGGTCGTTGATGTCGGTCGGGGTCAGGTTGCGGTAGGCGACGTCGACCTTGCCGCCCTGCACGTCCAGCTTCAGGGAGTTCGCATCCTGGTAGTACTGCACCAGCATGCCGCCGTTCTTCAGCTTGAGGTCACCGGTGTAGCTGCCGTTCGGCTTGAGCTGGGCGACCTGACCGGCCTGGTAGGTGGCCAGCTCGTAGGGGCCGGAACCGATGATCTTGTCGTCGTCCTGCAGCTTGTCCTTCGGGTAGACCTTGGTGTCGACGATCGCACCGGCTCCGGTGGACAGGATGAACGGCCAGATGGCGTTCTTCTCCTTGAGGTTGAACACCACCGTCTCCTCGTCCGGGGTGTCCATCGAGTCGATCGACTCGAGCAGGGTCGACGGCCCGTTCGGGTCCTTGATGTCGAGCACCCGCTGGAACGAGTCCTTCACCACGGAGGCGTTGAGCGGGTCACCGTTGGAGAACTTCAGACCGCTGTTGAGCGTGCACGTCCAGGTCTTCGTGTCGTCCGAGTCGCAGGACTTGGCTGCGTCCGGCACCGGCTTCACCGATCCCGCATCGACCCGCATGAGGTTCTGGTAGACGTTGTAGACGATGTTCCAGCTCGGGAGGTCGTAGGAGCCGGCCGGGTCGAAGGAGACCGGCTTGTCGGTGGTGCCCCACACCACCGTCTTCGACGAGGAACCACCCGAGTCCGAGCTGTTCCCGCCGCTGGCGCCCCCGCCGCACGCGGTGAGCAGCAGCAGTCCTGCGGTCGCGACCGCGGTGAACCTGCTGGTGCGTGATCGTGTGCGCATTCGAGACCCCATCTCGTCGACGTCCGCCGTGGCGACTGGCTGGTCGGTGACCTTAGTCCCGCCCCAACGCGGGAAAATGGGGTCGAGGGATCACGTTTCGGCCACGACTGCGCCGTGGGTCGCAGCAGCTGCGGGACGGCCCCGAGTGGTCGCGCCCCGGTGCGGCGGGCTCACAGCGCGCGGCGGCCCGACAACGCCCGCCCCAGGGTGATCTCGTCGGCGAACTCGAGGTCACCGCCCATGGGCAGGCCCGAGGCGAGCCGGGTGACCGAGAGCCCGGGCAGGTCGCGCATCATCCGGCCCAGGTAGGTCGCCGTGGCCTCGCCCTCGGTGTTGGGATCGGTGGCCACGATCACCTCGGAGACGTCGACGCCGTCGGCCTGGTTGCGCAGGCGCTCCATGAGCTGGCGTATCCGCAGCTGGTCGGGCCCCACCCCGGACAAAGGGTCGAGCGCACCGCCCAGCACGTGGTAGAGCCCGCCGAACTCGCGGGTCCGCTCCACCGCCTGGACGTCCTTGGGCTCCTCGACGACGCAGACGATGGTGCGGTCGCGGCGCGGGTCGGCGCAGATCCGGCACAGCTCCTTCTCGCTGACGGTGCCGCACACGGTGCAGAACTGGACCCCGTCGCGGATGCGCTGCAGGGCCGACTGCAGCCGGCCCACGTCGCCCGGCTCGACCGTCAGCAGGTGGAACGCGATGCGCTGGGCGCTCTTCGGGCCCACCCCGGGCAGCCGGCCCAGCTCGTCGATGAGGTCCTGGACGGGCCCCTCAAACACGGTGCGGCCTCCGCGGGGTGCGCGTCACAGACCGGGCAGCCCGAGCCCGCCGCCGCCGAGGCCCCCGGCCAGCGGGCCCATCTTCTCCGCGGCCAGGGCCTGCGCGGCCCGGTTCGCATCGGCGACCGCGCCGATGACCAGGTCCTGCAGCGTCTCCACGTCGTCGGGGTCGACGACCTTGGGGTCGATCACGACGCCCACGAGCTCGCCCGCCCCGGTGACCGTGGCCGTGACCAGCCCGCCGCCGGCCTGGCCGCTGACCTGGGCCTGCGCGAGCTCGGCCTGGGCCTCCATGAGCTGGGCCTGCATGGCCTGCGCCTGCTGGAGGATCTGCTGCATGTCGGGCTGGCCGCCGGGTTGCACGTGGGGGGTCCTTCCGGGACGGGAGCAGGACGCCGCGCGGCGTCCAGGGCGACCAGCGTAGCGACCGGCCTCCGCCCGGTCCCGGTGCGGGCCGCGCCGGGTTCAGGCCGGTGCGCCGAGGCGCTCGACCAGCCAGCGGTGGAAGTCGGCGATGTGGTGCTCGGCGGGCACCAGGACCCCACCCTCGGCGTAGACCCGCGACGACATCGCCGGCTGCGTCTGCTCGCACGCCAGGAAGTCCTGCCGGTTGACCAGGTCGAACAGCTCCACCGACGGCGAGAGGTCCACCCCGGAGGCCACCACCTCCGGCGCGAACAGCCAGTCGCACTCGACGACCGTGCGGTCCGCGGACACCGCGAACATCCGGTGCACGATGACGTGGTCGGGCAGCAGGTTGACGAACACCCCGGGGCGGATGGTGATCGCGTAGTACTTGCGGTCCTGGTCGGGGTCGATCGCGGGCAGCCGGGCCACCCCGGCCGAGCCGTCCACGGTGAACCCGGCCACGTCGTCGCCGAAGGCCGCCCCGTGGTTGACGAAGGCCTGTGCGGCGTACCCGTCGGCGAACTCGGGCAGCACCACGGTGAGCTCGGGGTGGATCGTCGCGCAGTGGTAGCACTCCTGGAAGTTCTCGATGATGAGCTTCCAGTTCGCGGCCACGTCGTAGGTGATCCGTCGGCCCAGGGCGAGCCCGGGCACGTCGTAGCCGTCGAGGTTGCGCACGTCGCCCAGGCGGGTGGCCACCTCCCCCAGCACGGTCTCCTCGAACGAGGGCGCCACCGCGGCCACGCACACCCAGACCTGGCCGAGCCACTCGCGCACGTGCACGGGGCGCAGGCCGTGCTCGACCCGGTCGACGTCGGGCATCCGGGTGAGGTTGGGCGCGGCGACGAGCCGGCCGTCGAGGTCGTAGGTCCACGCGTGGTAGCCGCACTGGAAGGTGCGCGAGCGGCCCGAGGTCTCGGTGCAGACCCGCATGCCGCGGTGCCGGCAGACGTTGAAGAAGGCCCGCACCTCGCCCCGGCGGTTGCGCGAGACGATGACCTGCTCACGGCCGACGGTGACGACCTTCCAGTCCCCCGGTCCGGCGAGGTCGGCCGAGAGCGCGGCGCAGCACCACATCGCCTCGAAGATCGTCTCCTGCTCCCGCACGAAGATCTCGGGTTCGGTGTAGTAGCGACCCCCGACGGTCGGCAGCAGCGATCCCGCGACCGGGGCGTCCAGCTTCTCGATGATCATCCGACGGCGCTCCTCAGCGGGTCGAGGCGGGTGGGCGTGGGGTCGGCGGTGGGCGTGGGGGGTCGGACGCGGTGCTCGCGCCGCCAGCGGGCGACGTCGCGCGGCCGGTTCATCCCGAGCGCCGCGACCTCGACACCGTCGCGCTCGTAGACCACGAGCAGGTCGGCGGCCTCGGCGCTCCCGGCCCGGACCACGGAGGTCTCGTCCCCGGTGAGGTGGCCGACGACCTGGATCCGGACGCCGTGCTGGTCGCTCCAGAAGTACGGCGGGGGCACCTCGGGCCGTGCCGCGCCGACGATGTCGGCGGCGACGACGGCGGCCTCGTCGAGCGCGTCCTGCCAGTGCCCCGGCCGGGCGGTCCCGGGCTGGTCATGTCGGGTCCACTGCGCGCAGTCGCCCAGCGCCCACACCCCCGGTCGGTCGGTGCGGCCGTGGTGGTCGCAGCGCACGCGGCCGGCCGGGCCCAGCGCCGGGCCGTGGCCGTCGGTGTCCAGCCACCCCGTCGCCGGACGGACACCCACGCCGACGACGACCACGTCGCCGGCGACCGGGCCGTCGCTGGTCGCCACCCCGGCGGCCGCCCCCGCCTCGTCCAGGAGCAGCTCGGTGACCGCGGTGCCGCACCGGAAGCGGACGCCACGACGCTCGTGCAGGGCCTGCACCGCCGAGGCCACGGCCGGGCCCAGGCGGTCGAGCAGAGGCGCTCGCTCGGGGCTGACGACGGTGACCGCGGCCGCGCCGAGGGCGGCGGCGACGGCGGCGGCCTCGAGCCCCACGAACCCGGTGCCGACGACCACGACGGCGCGGCCGGCGAGGCCCTGGTCCCGCAGGGCGAGCGCGTCGTCCAGGGTGCGCAGCACGTGAGCACCCGGGGCGGGCGGACCGATGCGGACGGCGTCGGCCCCCGTCGCGACGACGACGGCGTCGGCGAGCAGGCGCCGCCCGTCCTCGGTGCGGACCCCGGGCCGGGGGGGACGGCCGTCGTCCTGGTCGCCGTCGTCCTGGTCGTGGATCAGGGCGGCCGCCGGGGCGGCGCAGACCCAGTGCACGTCGACGGGGTCGTCGGCGTCGTCGAGGGCGAGGTCGGCCACGTCGAGGGTGCCGTCGAGGAAGGCCTTGCTCAGCGGGGGCCGGTCGTAGGGCAGGTGGGGCTCCGCCCCCAGCACCGTGATCTCCCCGCCGAACCCGGCCCGCCGCAGCGCGAGGGCGGTGTGGAACCCGCCCAGGCCCCCGCCGACGACGAGCACGGACGAGACGGTGCCCGGCCGGGTCACCGCCGGACGCCCGGGGGCAGGTGGGGCACGGCGGTGGAGAGCTCGGCCCAGACGACGCCGTCGGTGACCTCGACCCGGTGCACCCGGACGGGCTGGCGCGCGGGGAGCGCGTCGACCTCGCCGGTGAGCAGGGAGAACGTGCTCGCGTGCAGCGGGCACTCCACGCGGCAGTCCTCGACCCAGCCGGCGGCGAGGGAGGCGTCCTGGTGGGTGCAGGTGTCGTCGAGGGCGTGCACGGTGCCCTCCTCGGTCAGGAACACCGCGACCGGTGGGACCACCGTGTCCACGCGGAGACCCTCGCCCGGGACGAGGTCGCGGAGCGCGCAGAGCCGTTGCATCGTCGACCATCCGTCGGGTTGTTGCGCAGTAGGCAACACTGTTGTTCGTGTCGCAACATTGTCCCCCCGCTGAGTACGGCCGCGTCAAGACCCAACCTGCGGTCGGCGCCGGAGTTCACGTGACCGCAACACCACCGAGGAGCCCCCGTGACCAGCCCTGACCACCACCGGACCGACGAGCAGGCCGACGGGCAGGCCGACGACGGTGCTGACGACGCAGCAGCCACCGGGCGGGCCCCGGCGACGATCCGGTCGGTCGACCGGGCCGTGCAGGTGCTGGAGCTGCTCGCGCAGGAGCCGGCCCTGGGCGTCAGCGACGTGGCCCGGCACCTCGACGTGCACCGCTCCACCGCGTTCCGGCTGCTCGTCACCCTCGAGGCGCACAACCTCGTGGAGCAGGAGGTGCACCGCGGGCTGTACCGGCTCGGGCTGGGCGTGCTGCGGCTCTCCGGCACGGTGACCACCCGCATCGACCTGGTGCGCGACGCCCAGGTGGTGTGCGAGCAGATGGCCGCCGAGCTCACCGAGACGGCCAACGTCGCGGTCCTCGACGACCGGGCCGCGGTGAACGTCACCCAGGCCACCAGCACGCAGCTCATCGCGGTGCTGCGCCAGTACGTCGGCCAGCGGACCCCCCTGCACGCGACCTCGACGGGCAAGGTGCTCCTCGCGCACGCCCCCGACGCCCTGCGCGAGCTGGTCCTGGCCGGGCCGCTGGAGCAGTTCACGCCGGCCACCACCACCCGGCCGGAGGTGCTGCGCGCCGAGCTGGACGTGGTGCGCCAGCGCGGCTGGGCCGGGGTCCGCGCCGAGTGGGAGACCGACACCAGCGCGGTCGCGGTGCCCGTCCTGGGCCGCGACGGGACCGTGGTGGCGGCCCTGTCGGTGACCGCACCGAGCTTCCGGATGCCCGGGGAGCGGTTCCCCGAGGTCGCCGCGGGCCTGGCGCGGGGGGCCCGCACGCTCTCGGAGCGCCTCGGGCACCTGGCACCCCTGGACTGAACCACGCCGGCGCAGCGGGAGCGGTGCCGACCGACGGCTGCGGCGGGACGGGGCCGTGCCGCGGCGCGGTGAGCTCTGCGGACCGCCGCTCCAGGGCGTTGCCTCAGGCGGGCCGGGCTCGTACCGTTGTTGCGTCACCCGCATGCTGTTGCGTCCTCCGCAACCCCTCGTGCCGACCGGTCCCGTCCACCCTGAGGAGCTCGCCCGTGCGCACCAGTCCGCACCCCCAGCCGCGCATCGTCGTCATCGGGCTGGGGGTCGTCGGCGCCGCCGTGGCCGACGAGCTGGTGCTGCGCGGCATGCGCTCGGTGACCGTGCTCGACCAGGGGCCCCTGCCGGTCACCGGCGGCTCCAGCTCGCACGCCCCCGGGTTCGTCTTCCAGACCGGGCCGAGCCGGACCATGAGCCGCCTGGCCCAGCGGACCCTGGACAAGCTCGACGGGCTCGACGTCGACGGCGCGTGGATCAGCAAGCGGGTCGGCGGGCTGGAGATCGCCCGCACGCCGGAGCGCCTGGTCGACCTCTCCCGCCGGCACGGCCTGGCGTCCTCCTGGGGCGTCGAGTCGCGGCTGGTCTCCCCGCAGGAGTGCGCCGCGCTGTTCCCCGCGCTGGACCCGTCCACCGTGCTGGGCGGGTTGCACACCCCCACCGACGGCGTGGTCAAGGGAGTGCGGGCGGTGCAGTGGCAGTCCCGGCGGGCGCAGGCGGGCGGAGCCACCGTCGTCGGCAGCACCCGGGTGGTCGGGCTGCGCACCAGCCACGGCCGCGTCACCGGGGTCGAGGTGGTCGCGGTGCCGGCCGCCCCCGGTGCCGACCCGGACGTGATCGGGGCCGACGTCGTCATCTCCTGCGCCGGGCTGTGGGGCCCCGGCCTGGCCCGGGACCTCCTCGGCGGGATCGAGCTGCCGATGATGCCGATGGAGCACGGCTTCGCGTGGAGCACCCCGCTGCGCTCCCTGGCCGGGCTCGACCTCGACACCGAGATGGTCCGCCCGATGCTGCGCCACCAGGACGCCGCGATGTACCTGCGCGAGTGGGGCGACACCATCGCCATCGGTGCCTACGAGCACCGCCCGATCCCCGTCGAGCCCGAGGGCATCGCCGGCGCCGACGAGCACGCCCGCACCGGGGTGCACCCGGCGATGCACCCGTTCACCCCGGCCGACTTCGCCCCGACCTGGCGGGAGGCGCAGGCGATCCTGCCCGAGCTGCGCGAGACCGAGCTCGACACCTCCCGGGCCTTCAACGGCCTCTTCTCCTTCACCCCCGACGGCGGTCCGGTGCTCGGCCCCGTCGACGGCACCGAGGGGCTGTGGCTCGCCCAGGCCGTGTGGGTGAGCCAGTCCGCCGGGGTCGGGCAGGTCATGGCCGACTGGATCGTGAGCGGCGACCCCGGGATCGACACGCACGGCCTCGACCACCGCCGCTTCGACCCCGCGGTGCTGAGCCACCCGTGGACGCTCGCGCGGGCCAGCGAGGCCTACGACGAGGTGTACGACGTGGTCCACCCCCGGGCGAGCACGCTGGCGCTGCGCGGGCTGCGCACCCCGCCGTTCCACGAGCGCCAGCGCGCCCTCGGCGCGGTGTTCGGCGAGGCGAGCGGCTGGGAGCGCCCGCTGTGGTTCGACAGCAGCGACGCGCTGCCCGCGGCCGGTACGCCCGCGCGGGAGCCGTGGGCGGCCCGGCACTGGTCGCCGCTGGCCGCCGCCGAGGCCCGCGCGGCCCGCGAGGCGGTCGCCGTGTTCGACATGTCGGCGCTGGCCCGGCTGGAGGTCAGCGGGCCGGGTGCGACCCAGTACCTGCGCTCGGTGCTCAGCAGCGACGTCGACAAGGCGATCGGCAGCGTGGTCTACGGCCTGCTGCTCGACGAGCGCGGCGGCGTCACCTCCGACGTCACCGTCGCCCGCCTCGGCCCCGAGCGCTACCACCTCGGCGTCAACGGTCCCCTGGACCGGGTGTGGCTGAGCGAGCACGCCCCGGCCGGCGGCGCCGTCCAGGTGCGCGACGTCGCGAGCGGCTCGTGCGGTCTCGGGCTGTGGGGGCCGCGGGCGCGCGACGTGCTCGCCGCGCTCACCGACGCCGACGTCTCCCACACCGGGTTCCGCTTCTACTCCGCCCGCGAGATCCGGGTCGCCGGGGTGCCCGTGCTGGCCATGCGGCTCTCCTACGTCGGCGAGCTCGGGTGGGAGCTCTACACCCCCGCCGAGTTCGGCAACCGGCTGTGGGACAGCCTGTTCGAGGCCGGCCGGGAGCACGGCATCGTGCCCGCCGGGCGCCGGGCGTTCGAGAGCCTGCGCCTGGAGAAGGGCTACCGGCTGTGGGGCACCGACATGAGCCGCGAGGACTCCCCGGAGGAGGCCGGCGTCGGCTTCGCGGTGCGCCCCGGCGACCGGGAGTTCCTGGGGCGGTCCGCGCTGGCGGGACGGCCGGTCACCCGGCGCCTGACCTGCCTCACCCTCGACGACCCCGACCGGGTGGTGCTCGGCTCCGAACCGGTGCACGCCGTCGGGGGCACGTCGGTCGGCTACGTGACCAGCGCCGACCACGGCTACACGACCGGCGTCTCCATCGCCTACGCCTGGCTGCCGCCCGAGCTCACCGCCGTCGGCACCGGCGTCGAGGTGGAGTACCTCGGGGAGCGCCTGCCCGCCACGGTCACCGCCGAGCCGGTCTTCGATCCCGAGATGAAGCACCTGCGGTGCTGAGCGGCAGCTACGACGTCATCGTCATCGGGGTCGGGTCGATGGGTGGCGCGGCGTGCAACGCGCTCGCCGAGCGGGGTCTGCGGGTGCTGGGCATCGAGGCCTTCGCCCCCGGGCACGACCAGGGCTCCGCGCACGGCGGCACCCGGATCGTCCGCCAGTCCTACTTCGAGGACCCGGCCTACGTGCCGCTGCTGCGCCGCGCCTACACCGGGTTCCGCACCCTGGAGGAGGAGTCCGGTCGCACGCTGATGACCCTGTGCGGCGGCATCTACCTGGGCGACCCGCAGGACGTCACCTTCACGGGCTCGCGGGACGCGGCGATCGAGCACGGCCTGGAGCACGAGGTCCTCGACGCGACTCAGGTCCGTGCGCGCTTCCCCACGATGGCCCCCGCGCCGGACGCGCTCGCCGTGTACGAGGCCAACGCCGGCTACGTGCGCCCGGAGGAGACCACGATCGCCAACGCCGAGGTCGCCGCGCGCAAGGGGGCGGTGCTGCGCTTCGACGAGCGGGTGCGCTCCTGGTCGGCGACCCCCGGCGGCGGGGTCACCGTCGTCACCGACGCCGGCACCTACGGCGCCGACCGCCTCGTGCTCACCCCGGGTGCCTGGGCACCGGTGCTCCTCGAGGGCCTCGGTCTGCCGCTTTCTGTGGAGCGCATGGTGTTCCACTGGTTCAGGCCCGACTTCTCGGCTGTCCCCTACGAGGCGTGGAGCGAGGAGCGCCACCCCGTGTACGTCGAGCAGACCCACGGCAACGGGCAGATCTACGGGTTCCCGATGACGGACGGGCCCGACGGCGGGTTCAAGCTCGGCTACTTCCACCTGGGCACCCCCACGACGGCCGACACCGTCGACCGCGAGGTCAGGGCAGCGGAGGACGAGATCATGCGCGTCCGCGCCCGCCAGCTCTTCCCGCACCTCACCGGTCCGGTCGTGCAGTCCAAGACCTGCCTGTACACCGTTACCCCCGACGAGCACTTCGTCGTCGGGGCCCATCCGGAGCACCCCCAGGTCTCCCTCGGGTGCGGCTTCAGCGGGCACGGGTTCAAGTTCGTGCCCGTGATCGGGGAGATCCTCGCCGATCTCGTGGTGCACGGGCGCACCGAGCACCCCGTCTCGCTCTTCGACCCCCGCAGGACGGCGCTCCGCGCACGTGCGTGATTTCTCGACCCAGGAGGCGAGGTTTCGTTCACATGGGAGGCGGAACACGAGGGGGCTCGCGGTGGTCCCAAGGCGCGGGACGCGCCCCGACCGGGTGCCGGCGCGGGACGCGCCCGGACCGGGTGCCGGCGCGGGACGCGCCCCGACCGGGCGCCCGGGCACCGCCGTGGTCGGACCGATCCGCGCTGGAGGATCGTCGCGACGACGCGGCCCGAGCACGCGGGCGGGAGGTGCACCCCGGCGACCGGCGGGTCTACCGTGCTCCACGTGCCAGAACCAGTGCCCGGGGCAACCATCCCCCGCTCCCCCGACCACGAGGCCGGGGTGGAGCGGCTGCTGGCCAGCTACCGGGCCGTGCCGGCCGGGCAGACCGTCCGCCTGGCCAAGAAGAGCAGCAACCTGTTCCGCACCCGCGCCGCGGCGACCGCCCCCGGCCTGGACGTCTCCGGGCTCACCGGTGTGCTGAGCGTCGACGTCGCCGCCCGCACCGCCGACGTGGCCGGGATGTGCACCTACGAGGACCTGGTCGCGGCCACGCTGCCGCTGGGTCTGGCCCCGCTGGTCGTGCCCCAGCTGAAGACGATCACCCTCGGCGGCGCCGTCACCGGCCTGGGCATCGAGTCGACCAGCTTCCGCAACGGCCTGCCGCACGAGTCGGTGCTGGAGATGGACGTGCTCACCGGCGACGGTGAGATCGTCACCGTCACGCCCGACGGCGACGCTGCCGACCTCTTCCACGGCTTCGCCAACTCCTACGGCACCCTCGGCTACGCGACCCGGCTGCGCATCGAGCTCGAGCCGGTGGCCCCCTACGTCGCGCTGCGCCACGTCCGCTTCCACGACCTCGACGCCGCCACCGAGGCCATGGCGACGATCTCGGTCAGCCGCGAGCACGAGGGCGCCCGGGTCGACTACCTCGACGGGGTGGTGTTCACCGCCGACGAGATCTACCTGACCCTGGGCACCCAGACCTCCGAGCCCGGCCCGACGAGCGACTACACCGGCCAGCAGGTCTACTACCGCTCCCTGCAGGCCCGCACCACCGACCGGCTGACGATCAGCGACTACCTGTGGCGCTGGGACACCGACTGGTTCTGGTGCTCGCGGGCCTTCGGCGCCCAGCACCCGCGCGTGCGCCGGTTCTGGCCGAAGAGCCTGCGCCGCAGCAGCTTCTACTCCAAGCTGATCCGGCTGGACGCGAAGTTCCACGTCGCCGACCGGCTCGAGGCCCGCAAGGGACTCCCCCCGCGCGAGCGCGTGGTCCAGGACGTGGAGATCCCGGTGGGCCGGACCGCGGAGTTCCTGCGCTGGTTCCTGGCCGAGGTCCCGATCGAGCCGATCTGGCTGTGCCCGGTGCGGCTGCGCGGGCAGCGCACCTGGGACCTGTACCCGATGGAGCCGGACGAGACCTACGTCAACGTCGGCTTCTGGTCGACGGTCCCGGCGACACCCGACGTCCCCGGGGCCGCGAACCGCGCCATCGAGGCCCAGGTCACCGCCGTGGCCGGCCACAAGTCGCTGTACTCGGACGCGTTCTACGACGAGGACACCTTCGCCGCGCTCTACGGCGGCGAGCAGTACACCACCCTGAAGCGACGATACGACCCGTCGTCGCGCCTGCTCGACCTCTACTCCAAGGCGGTACGACGACAGTGACGACCAACCGGACCACCCCGCGCACGTCGCCGAGCAGCCCCCGGCGCAGCGCCCGGCCGAAGATGACCCTCGGCGAGATCGTCGCGGCGCTGGCCGACGGCGAGCTGGGGCTGCGCTTCACGGCCTACGACGGCAGCTCCGCCGGCCCCCAGGACGCCGCGATCGGCATGCACCTGGCGAGCCCGCGGGGCACCACCTACCTGGCCACCGCCCCCACCGACCCGGACCTGGGCATGGCCCGCGCCTACGTCTCCGGTGACCTCACCGTCTCCGGTGTGCACCCCGGCGACCCGTACGACGCCCTCGTCGCGATGGCCGACGGGCTCAAGCTCCGCCGCCCCGACGCGCTCACCCTGGCCACGATCGCCCGCTCGCTGGGGCTGTCCACCCTGCGCCCGGTGGCCCCGCCGCCGCAAGAGGCGCTGCCCAAGTGGCGGCGCACCGCGCAGGGCCTGCGGCACTCCCGCACCCGCGACGCCGAGGCGATCAGCAGCCACTACGACGTCTCCAACGCCTTCTACGAGAAGGTCCTCGGCGACTCGATGACCTACACGTGCGCCTACTACGCGAGCCCGGACTCCAGCCTGGGCCAGGCCCAGGAGGACAAGTACCAGCTCGTCTTCGACAAGCTCGGGCTGCAGGCGGGCGACCGACTGCTCGACGTCGGCTGCGGCTGGGCCGGGATGGTCCGCTTCGCCGCCCGCCGGGGCGTGCACGTCATCGGGGCGACGCTGAGCCGCGAGCAGGCCGAGTGGGGGCAGGCCGCGATCCTCCGGGAGGGCCTGGGCGAGCTCGCCGAGGTCCGCCACTGCGACTACCGCGACGTCACCGAGCGCGGCTTCGACGCCATCAGCTCCATCGGGCTGACCGAGCACATCGGGATCGCCCAGTACCCGGCGTACTTCCAGTTCATCCTCGACCACCTCGCCCCCGGCGGGCGCCTGCTCAACCACTGCATCACCCGCCCGGGCAACGACCGCCGCATCCTCACCGGCTCGTTCATCGACCGCTACGTCTTCCCCGACGGGGAGCTCATCGGCTCGGGCACCATCATCTCCGCCATCCAGGACGCCGGCCTGGAGGTGCGCCACGAGGAGAACCTGCGCGAGCACTACGCGCTGACCCTGCGCGACTGGAACCGCAACCTGGTCGAGCAGTGGGACGCCTGCGTCGCCGAGGTCGGCGAGAGCACCGCGCGGCTGTGGGGGCTGTACATGGCCGGCTGCCGGGTGGGCTTCGAGCGCAACGTGGTCCAGCTGCACCAGGTGCTGGCGGTGAAGGTCGCCGACGGTGGCGACGCGAAGGTCCCGCTGCGCCAGTGGTGGTGAGCCGGTGACCGACGCGACGGCACCACCGGCGCTGCTCGCGCTGCTGGGGGCTCGTTCGTGGGAGGCCTTCGACGTCGACGACGCCGGTCGCGTGCTGGCCGGGTGGAACGACTCCGGCACCACCCAGCTGGTCGAGCTGGCGGCGGACGGCACCCCGACGGTGCTCACCGACCTGCCCGGTGCCGTCGGCGGCCGGTACCTGCCCGGCGAGCGGACCGTCGTGGTCTCCCACGACGACGGCGGCGACGAGCGGGCCCAGCTCTCCCTGCTCGACCCGGGACAGCCGTTCGCCCTCACCGCCCTGGTGCACGACCCCGCGTTCGTGCACGCCCTCGCCGAGGTGCTGCCGGGTCGTGTCGTCCACCGCACGAACCGGCGCAACGGGGTCGACTTCGACGTGGTGGTGCGCAACGTCGCCACCGGGTCCGAGGAGGTGCTCTACGACCTCGGCGGCAACGTCACCGAGGTCGCGGTCAGCCCGGACGCCCGGTACGTGCTCGTCGGGATCGTGGGGACGGCCGCGCTCTCCACCCAGCTGCTGCTCGTCGACGCCCTCGCCTCCACCCCGGACGGCGCGGTCGTCGCGCTCACCGAGCCCGACGCGGTGGGCCGGCACGAGAACCTGCAGTGGCTGCCGGACTCGTCGGGCTTCCTGGTCACCACCGACGCCCGCACCGACCTGGCCGACGTCGACCACCTCGACCTCGGCACCGGGGCGTGGCGCACGGTCGTGGCCGGCGAGCACGAGGTGACCGGCTGGCTGTCCCCGGACGGGCGGACGCTGCTGTGCGCGGCCAACGTGGACGGCTGGAGCGAGCTCACCCTGCACGACCTGGACGGCGGTGCGGACGGGCACGACCCGCGTCCGGTGACGCTGCCCACCCCGGGCGTGGTGGGCGGGATGCGCCCGGATCCCCGGTTCTCGCCGGACTCGCGCACCGTGGTGCTCTCGTTCTCGGGCCCGGACCGCCCCGGGGACGTGCTGCTGCTCGACGTGGCCACCGGTGCCGTGCGGGTGGCCGCCGGTGACGGGGTGGGGGCCGTCGCGGAGGTCGCGTCTCCCCGGAGCCACCGGGTGCCGACCCCGGACGGCGAACAGGTGCCCTGCTACGTCTACGCCCCGACCCGGCCGTCGGGCAGCGCCGTGGTGCTGGTGCACGGCGGTCCGGAAGGCCAGAGCCGGCCGGCCTTCAACCCGGTGGTGCAGGGTCTCGTCGCCGAGGGTCACACCGTGCTGGTGCCCAACGTGCGGGGCTCCGCGGGCTACGGCCGTCGCTGGGTGTCCCTGGACGACGTGCGGCTGCGGATGGACTCCGTGGCCGACCTGGCCGCGCTGCACGCGTTCCTGCCCGGGCTGGGCCTGGACCCGGCGCGGGCGGCGCTGTGGGGCGGCAGCTACGGCGGCTACATGGTGCTCATGGGCTGTGCGTTCCAGCCCGAGCTGTGGGCGGCCGGGGTGGACATCGTCGGCATGTCGTCGCTGGTCACGTTCCTGGAGAACACCTCGCCCTACCGTCGTGCGGCGCGGGAGCGGGAGTACGGGAGCCTGGAGCACGACCGCGAGTTCCTCACCTCGGCCTCGGCGCTGAGCCGGATCGACGACCTGCGGGCGCCGCTGGTGGTGATCCACGGGGCCAACGACCCCCGGGTGCCGCTGAGCGAGGCGGAGCAGCTGCACACCGCCCTCACCTCGCGCGGGGTGGAGTGCGAGCTGCTCGTCTACCCCGACGAGGGGCACGGGCTGGCCAAGCGGGCGAACCGGGAGGACGCGTACCCCCGGGCGCTCGCGTTCCTCGCCCGGCACCTGGGCTGATCAGCAGCGCCGGAGCACCTGGGCTGATCGGCACCGCCGGAGCACCTGGGCTGATCAGCGGGCGTCGAGCGGGCGGGCGCCGAGCTCGGTGGTGAGCAGCTCCAGCGCCACCTCGTGGGGGTCGCGGCGCGAGGCCGGGTCGACCGCGCCGCCCCGGGCCGCCTCGGCGAGCAGGGCCTCCTCGTCGTCGGGCTCCGGAGGGCCTCCGGAGGGACCCTCGGCCGTGCGGGGGGCGGCAGCCGGCTCGGGGTCGTCGGGCTCGGCGGAGTCGGCCGGCTCCGGCGGCAGCGGCACCCCGTCCGGGTCGGGCGCGGCGACCTGGGTGCGGCGCGTGTAGCGGGTCCCGCCGGCGGGGCGCTCGGAGCGGGTGGTCTGCGCCGGCCCGGCCGTCGGAGCCTGCGCGCCGGCGGGCTCGCACACCACCGTCCAGCTCACCCCGAGGACCGCGCGCAGCGCGTCCTGCACCACGTCGGCGTTGCGGGACTCGGTGATCCGCTTGGCCAGGGGGGCGGAGTCGTGGCTGAGCACCAGGGTGTCGCCGTCGACGCGGCGCACGGTGGCGCTGGAGAGCATCACCTCCGTGGTGCGCGAGCGCTCGCGGACGGCGTTGCGCACCTCCGACCACACGCGCCGCACCGCGGCCGCGTCCAGCCCGGGCGCGGCCCGCGGTGTCGCCGCGCGTGCCTGGTCGGGTACCGCGCCGGGCTCCGCCGGTCCACCGGCCTCGGGGAGGTCCTCCACGGTGGCCGCCGGACGGCCCGTGGTGGGCGCCGGGACCGTGGCCTCCACGTGCTCGGCCGGGTCGTCCTCGCTCGCCCCGGCCGCGGCCGCGGTAAGCACCTCGGCAACCGGTACCACCGTCGAGGACCCGGGTGTCGGTGCGGGCTCGGGTGTCGGTGCGGGCTCGGGCGGTGCCGCTGGGGCGGGCTCGGGTGCCGGCGCGGGCACGGCGGGCTGCTGCGAGCGGCGGGCGAAGCCGGGCGCCACCTCCTCGTCGGGCGGGGAGATGGTCATCCGACGCTCGACCCGCTCCAGGCGCTGCAGCACCGCCGACTCGGCGTCCGAGGCCGAGGGCAGCAGCAGCCGCGCGCAGATCACCTCCAGCAGCAGCCGGGGCGCGGTGGCACCACGCATCTCGGTGAGCCCGGCGTGCACCACCTCCGCGAAGCGGGTCAGGGTGGCCGCGCCGAGGTGCTGGGCCTGGCCGCTCATCCGCTCCAGCACGTCACCGGGGGCGTCGACCAGGCCGCGGTCGCCCGCGTCGGGCACCGCGCGGAGCAGGATCAGGTCGCGGAAGCGGTCCAGCAGGTCGACCGCGAAGCGGCGCGGGTCGTGCCCGGCCTCCACCAGCCGGTCGACCGCCCCGAACAGCGCAGCCCCGTCCTCCGCAGCCAGCGCGTCGACCGCGTCGTCGATGAGCCCCACGTCGGTGACCCCGAGCAGGGAGAGCGCGCGCGGGTAGGTGACACCGTCGTCCCCGGCCCCGGCGAGCAGCTGGTCGAGCACGCTGAGCGAGTCGCGCGGGGAGCCGCCGCCGGCCCGGATGACCAGCGGGTACACCGCCGCCTGCACCGCCACGCCCTCGGCGGTGCAGATGCGCTCCAGCAGCGCACGCATCGTCGCCGGCGCGAGCAGGCGGAACGGGTAGTGGTGGGTGCGCGAGCGGATGGTGGGCAGCACCTTGTCCGGCTCGGTCGTCGCGAAGATGAACACGACGTGCTCCGGGGGCTCCTCCACGATCTTCAGCAGGGCGTTGAACCCCGCCGTGGTGACCATGTGCGCCTCGTCGATGATGAAGATGCGGTAGCGCGAGGAGGCCGGTGAGTAGCCGGCGTGGTCGCGCAGCTCGCGCGTGTCGTCCACCCCGCCGTGGCTGGCCGCGTCCAGCTCGGTGACGTCGAACGTGCCCGCACCACCCGGGGCCAGGCCCACGCACGACTCGCACACCCCGCACGGGGTGGACGTCGGACCTTGGACGCAGTTGAGCGAGCGGGCCAGGATGCGCGCCGACGAGGTCTTGCCGCACCCCCGCGGGCCGCTGAACAGGTACGCGTGGTTGATGCGGCCGGCGTCCAGCGCGGTGCTCAGCGGCTCGGTGACGTGCTCCTGCCCGATCACCTCGGCGAAGCTCGCCGGGCGGTACTTCCGGTACAGGGCCACGAGGTCGGAGACTACCGACAGCCCCGGCGCCCACCGGTCCAGCACGTCCGCGGGCTGCGCGCGCGGCGCCGCAGGTCGTCGACGCGGCACTGGTGCGCCGCCGCCGGGTGCACGGTCACGGGTTGCACACCTCGCACCACCGCGGGTCGGCGGTGGTGGCAGCACGGGGCACCCGGTGGTGGTGGGTGCAGCGACCGCAGGCGTGGACGTCGGCGGTGACGAGCTCGGTGGGGGTGGCGCAGGCCGTGCAGGGCAGTCCCCGCTCGGTGTCGGTCCGGCCGTAGCCGGGACAGCCGCACGCCGGGCACGGAGTGGCCAGACGTCGGGCCAGACGTCGGCCGAGGCGGGCGAGGACCACTCGACGGGTCGGGTTGTGGTGGGCACGCAGGTCGGTCTCGAGCAGTGCGTGGCCGTCGTCGGAGCAGGCCGCGGCGGCCGCGATCGCCGCGGCGAGCGTGCCCCGGTCGGTGATCCCCTTGACCGCCGCGGTGGCGGTGTCGCTGCGGCGCACGACGAGTGCCTGTCCGGGGAACCCGGCCTGGTCGAGGTAGCGGTCCAGGTCCTGCCCGGCGCCGACCCGGAGCTGCGCGGGGGGCGTCCGGAGGCACCGTTCGCCCTCCACGATCTCGAGGCCACGGTCGAGGTCGAGGAACAGCATCACCTCCTCGTGCCCGGGGACTCCGACGCCGGGCAGGGGCCCGTAGCTGGCTTCGCTGGCCAATCCGTGCCGGGCGGTGGTGGCGCTCATGCCGAGGTGGGCCTTGGCGCGGGCCGCGGCGACCGGCCCCAACGTCCGCGGGACGTCGCCGGTGAAGGTGCCGAACTGGTCGGTGTCGAGATCCGTCGGCGCGACCACCTCGGCGCCGAGCACCTGGGCGAAAGCGCTGCGCACCTGGTGGTGCTTGCCGTGGCGGGTGCCGAAGGCGATCACCTGCCCCCGGTAGGGGCCCGGTCGGCCGTCGGGGGTCACGACGGGGTCAGGGTGAGGGTGGTGAGGTCCGGGGTGGCGCCGGCACGGAGCCCGGCCTCGGTGAGCAGGTGGGTGACCAGGGTCGCGAGCGTCGGGTCGCTGAGGTGCACCTGCAGCGGCCCGCGCAACGTCCCGGTGGGGGTGAAGCTGGGCTGGTCGGCGTCGTCGGTGGTGAACACGAACGCGGCGGTGCCGGCGGGGAACCGTCGCACCAGGTGCGCGTGCAGCCTGGAGCGCAGCTGGTCGGCGTCCCCGCGCAGACCGGTGTGCGCGCTGATGCCGTGCTCGCGCAGGTCCGCGAAGACCCGGGCGAGTCGCCGGTCGTCGGGGTCGGCGGTGACCGGTGCGGCGTCGTGCTGCGCGGTGGCGTCGTGCTGCGCTGCCGCCACGGCGTGGTGGCTGCCGTCGACGTGGAGGACCTCCCCGGTGATGGCCCGGGCGAGGTCGGAGAGCAGGAAGCACGCGGTGGCGGCGACCGGTGTGGCGTCGGTGGTGGTGCGGGCGTGGGGGGCGCGGACGACGAGGAGGTTGCTGCGGATCCGCCGGGGGCCGAGGTCGCGCGCGAGGCAGCGGTGGAGCGACGCCAGCGCGGCCGTGCTGACTCCCGCCCAGCCGTGGTCCGGCCACGCCCCCTCGGCTTCGGTGTCGAGCCCCAGCAGGGCACCGCCCCCGGGGGGAGCGAGGTCACGCACGACGCGGGCCAGCCCGGCGCAGGTGAGGGCGCGGGTGCGGACGGCTGTTGCCGCGCGGTCGGCGCAGGCGTCGAGGAGGTCTCCGACCAGGGCGTCGCGGGAGGCGGGCCCGACGGCGTGCAGCCCGCCGTCGACCCCGCCCCAGCTCCCCCGGAGGTGCTCGGTGAGCCGGTGGACGTCGTCGTCGTCGGTGAGGTCCACGTCGAGGACGTCCGCGGCGCGGGGCAGCTCCGAGGCGGCGGCGGCGGTGCGGTCGCGGTCGTGGGGGGAGGCGGTCAGCAGCACCTGCGCCCCGGCCTGCTGGGCGTGTGCGGCGATGGCCCAGGCGGTGCTGTCGGGCCGGACGACACCGGTGATGATCAGGCGCTTGTCGGCGAGCACGGGGACCTCCGGGTCCGGGGGGTGGGGAACAGGGGTCAGGTGAAGTACTCGGGTCGGCTGACCCAGGTGTCCGTGACGAACAGGACCCCCGAGGAGGAGTCGAGCAGCGGGCGCAGACCGGCGAGGAGGGTCTCGGCGAGGTCGTCGGGGACCACGGTGATGATCAGCTCGAGGGTGGCCTGCTGGTTGAACAGCAGGCGTCCCTGGTGGTAGCCGTGGTGACCCAGCCCGGACACCCCGGACAGGCTCGTGAACCCGGTGGCGCCGGCGTTGGCGCACAGGTCGCGGACCGCGGCGGCGTCCGAGCCGGTCACCACCACCTCGATCTTGGTCATCCGGGTCAGGTTGTCGCGGTTCACGAGGTCTCCTCAGGGGCGGCGGACGGGGTCTCGGGTGGGGTGGGCGGGTCCGACCACGGCCGCCAGCCCCCGGGGGTCCACCGCTGCCAGGGCGCCCCGGGCTGCTCGTGCGCCGCGAGGGCGACCCACTCGTTGCCGAACAGCCGCCCGAGCACGGGGTTGCGGTCGATGACGGCCTGGACCAGCGGCAGGGGAGCCTGGACCACCGTGAACAGCCGCATCGGTTCGTGGACGAGCTGGTCGCCGTGGGCGAGGGACTGCCAGGGCAGGCCGAGCTGGAGGTCGCCGTCGTGTCCGGCGAGGACCCCGATGCCGCCGAGGACGTTGTGGATGGTCTTGGTGCCCGCCCCGAACACGTCGGGGGCGACCGCGGAGAAGTAGTACTGGCAGCTGATCCACTGCGCGACGACCATCGGTGCGGTGAGGATCGTCTCCAGGGCGGTGCCGTCGGGGTCGACGCCGGCGTCGTAGGAGTGCAGGAAGACCCGGCGCCGCAGGTCGAGCCCCGCCGTCATGGTCCGCGGCCCGACGACGAACGCGGCGTTGCCGGCGAGACCCCACTCCGGGTACACCTGCGCCCAGTCGGTGGACCGGGATGCGACCTGCCGGGACCGGGCCCGTGCCGACCCCCGGCGCCGGGAGCCGGGCAGGGTGTGACCGCGCTCGGCGGTGAGGGCGACGCCCGCGGCGTCGAGGTCGCGGCACAGGTCCGCGAGGTCGGGTGCGTGGGTGGCCGGCACCAGGTGGGGGTCGAGGACCGTGACCTGGTCGGTGGTGGTGTCGTGCTCCGCGGCGACGACGTGCGTGTCGGGGGGGAGGTCGATGCCCCGGGCCCGGAGGTGCACGCGGACGGCGGGGTCGTTGAGGATGGTGGCGGCGGTGCGGGCGTTGGGCCCACCGGGTTGGCCGCCGCACGCTCCGCAGTCCAGGGCCGCCTGGTAGGGGTTGTTCTCGCTGGTGGAGCGGTGCGCGCACAGCACCACCAGCCGCGCGAACCCTGACGTCAGACCCATGGTGGTGAGCGCGACCTCGGCGAACAGGGCCCGTTCTGCGTCGCTGAGCCCGATGTCGAGCTCGGTCGGTGCCGCCGGTGCGACCCGGGCTCGCCACCGGTCGCGGACCGACCCCGCCCAGCGCGGCAGCAAGGTCCTGGCCGCGGCGAGGGGTCCTGCTGCCCACCCGGCGGTCTCGGCCAGCGCGAACGGGGTGAGCAGCCCGTCCTTGGCGTGGTGGAACGCCTCGTCGGCTCCGGCCGCGGCCGCGAGCCCGCTCACCCGTCGTGCGGCGAGGGAGACCGTGCCCGGCCCCGGGCGCTCGGTGACGACGTGGCCGGGCTCGATCAGCGCGGGGCACAGCGCGGCGGCGGCACCTCCTGCGAGGTCGGTGAAGCTGATCGCGACCGCGAAGAACCCGGCGAACCCCAGCGTCTCGTAGCGGCCGCGCTGCTCGAGGTGACGGCGCAGTCCCTCCGAGCGCACGTCGATGCAGCACACCACCTGTGCAGCGGCCCGCCCGTCCGCCGGCGTCGTGGTGCGGGCGACCGTGTCGAGGTCGGTCAGCAGGGCGCTCCGGTAGTGCTCCTCGTAGGCCTCCAGCCACACCGCGGGGCGCTCGCGGACCGGCACCGCGGCCAGCACCCGGCCCACCGCGTCCCGCTCGTCACCGGTGTCGAGCTCCAGCACGCGGCACAGTGCCGCGGCCCGCTCCGCCGGGCCGTCCGCGGGGGCTCCCGGATCGGGGTCGGCGGGCTGGTCGGGCGCGGTGCGGGGCACCGTCGCGCGGAGCAGCACCTCGTAGCTGAGCCGCACGGCGAGGTAGTCGACCAGGTCGACCCCGCGCACGCCGTGCTCGTTCCGCCACCGGACGTGGGCGGCGAAACCGGGCATCCGGGTCAGGTGGGCGACGAGGTGGTCCTGGTGCTCGGCCGGGAGGACGGCGAGGGCATCCAGCGCGGCCAGCAGCGCGTCGTCAGCACGGGCCGGGGTGCGGGCCAGCTGGTGGCGCACCTCCCGCGGCAGGGTGCGGTCGCGGGGGGCCAGGCGGCGCCAGGCGGGGAAGAACCCGTCCTGCCACCCCGGCATCGACCACGGGGTGTCCGGTGCGGCGAGGTAGGCGCCGCACCACTGGCTCAGCTGCGCGTCGACCGCCTCGGCCACCGCGGGTGCGGGTCCACCGCTGCGCGCGACGGCCCGCTGCCGGGCCGGCGCCACGGGCGCACCGTGCTGCAGGTCGGTGCGAGCCACCGCCAGCGGGCCCAGGCCCCTGGCCTCGAGCGCCGGCTCGGGTGCGCCCACGACCTCCGGGTAGCGGCGGCGCAGCACGGCGTCCAGGTCGGTGTCGGTGATCCGCCCGGAGGTGTGCTCGCGGCGGAAGTCCTGCTCCGGCAGGGTGCCCGACGCCCCGTAGAGCTCCGCCGTGGTGCTCAGCGCCGCCTCGAAACCCAGGTGCTCGAACCCCGCGAGCGGGTTGACGGCGATGAACGTCTCCAGGGGGTGGTGCACCGGGAGGACCCGGGCGGCGATGGCCACCGTGCTCCGCAACCGGGTCCGGCGCACCGCCTGGCTCGGGGTGGTGGGCCGTGCACCCACGGCGACGCGCTCGCTCATGTCCGGGCTCCGATCGGGTGGGGGACGAGCTGGGGGCTCGTGCGCCGGCGGGCGACCACCCGGCGGCGACGGGAGTGGACGTGGCCCGCGCGCAGCACCGCGACGTACAGACCGTCGCGCAGCACCGTCAGCGCACCGGCCGGCGGGCGCTGCCACAGCAGGGTGGTGAGGGTGAGGGCGAGGGCGACGGCGACCAGCAGCCACGGAGCACCGGCCAGCGGGTCCACCACCGGCAGGGCCGGGGCCAGGAACTGCGTCACGGCGCGCACCCACACCAGGTAGACCAGCGCGGCGGCGCCGGCCGCGACGCAGGTGAGCGCCACCCCGGCCGGCGTGGGGTGGCGGCGCACCCAGCCCCACCCGGCGGCGGCCGCGCTGGCCCAGGCGAACAGCAGCAACACCTCGGACGCGGCGTCGTGGCCCACCGGGGCGGACAGCAGGGTGACACCGAGGGCCAGCGCCAGTCCCGGGGCCAGCAGCACCGCGGCCACCGCCCCGGCCGGCGGCGCGGCTCCCGCTCGAGGGGCGGCGGCGCGCACCCGGTGCTGGTGCACCGCGGTGCCCGAGGCGAGGAACAACGTCGCCTTGTACATCCCGTGGGCGACGAGGTGGAACACCGCGAGGGCGTAGAGGCCCAGCCCGCAGGCCATCACCATGAAGCCCATCTGGCCCATCGTCGAGTGGGCGAGCGCACCCTTGACGTCGGGCTTGGTCAGCATGAGCGCGGTACCCCACAGGACGGTGGCCGCACCGGAGGCGAACGCCAGCGCGCCGGCCACCGGGACCGCGGCGAGCAGCCCGCCCACCTTGACCAGCAGGATCCCGCCCGCGTTCACCACCCCGGCGTGGAGCAGGGCGGACGCCGGGGTCGGGGCGGCCAGGGTCGCCGGCAGCCACCGGTGAGCAGGCACCTGTGCGGAGCGGGTGATCGCCGCCACCACGAACGCGCCGACCACCGCGCCCAGCAGCACGGGGTGCCCCTGCACCTGGGTGGCACCGAGGCCGCGCAGCTCCAGCGGGCCCCAGGTGAGGGTCGCCACGACCACTGCGGCCCACAGCGCGAGGTCTCCGACGAGGAACGTCCTCGCGGTGCGGGCCACACCCGCTCGGGCCGCGGGCAGGTGGGCGTAGGTGGCCAGCAACCCACACAGCCCGACCCCGGCCGCGGTCCAGCACACGGCCAGCGTGAGCAGCGTCGCCGAGGTCACCAGGCCGGCCGAGGCGGTGGCCACGAGCCCCGCGCACAGGGTGAACCACCCGGCCCGGGGGTCACCGCTGAGGTAGCGCCGCGCGAAGGCCTGCACCACCGTGCCGACCCCGAGGACGAGCAGCAGCAGGACCACCGACACCCGGTCGGTCGCCCACCCGACGACGAGGCTGCCCCCGGCGTCGCGCAACCCGACGACCGCGGAGCCGGAAGCCACCACCTGCGCGGCGAGCACCACCGCGCCGAGCAGCGCCAGCCCCGCGCCCGCGGCGCCGCAGCGGGGTCCGACCACGCCGGCCACGCCGGCCGTGGAACCGCGCAGCAGCCAGCCGAGGATCCCGCCGACCAGCGGAAGCGCTGTCGACACCGCCAGCACCGTGCTCACCGCGCACCCCGCATCCTGTTCGCCCGCCGAAGACGACCAGAAAGTAACGACATAGAAGTCGTACGTCAAGAGACGTCTGTTACGCCACGGGGGCGGGGGTTCCGGGTCGGTACCGTGTCGAGGTGGCGCACTGGACGTTCATCACCAACCACGCACGGATCCTGCTGTGCGTGGCGAGGGACCCGGGAGTGCGCCACCGCGACCTCGCCGAGCTGATCGGGATCACCGAGCGGGCCGCGCAGCGGATCGTCGCCGACCTCGTGGAAGCCGGGTACCTGGACGTGGTGCGGCAGGGGCGCCGCAACCGCTACCGGCTGCACCCCGAGCTCCAGATGCGCCACCCCCTCGAGCACGACCACCAGATCGGCGAGATCCTGGCCGTGCTGCAACCCATCGGCGACGACGCGCGGTCGGACCACCGGAGCTGAACCCCCTGCTGGGCCGGGGGCGGTCCGGCGGGAGCGCCGTGGTGCCCGGAGAGCAGTGGCGTCGGGAGAGCAGTGGCGTCGGGAGAGCAGTGGTGCCCGGAGCGCGCCGCTCAGCCGAGCAGGTGCTCGGCGGCAGCCAGCAGCACGCAGGTGCTGAGCCCCTCCATGGCGGTGCGCACGTCCTCCAGCGGGGGCAGGGTCGGCGCGATCCGGATGTTGCGGTCCCGGGGGTCGCGCCCGTGCGGGAACGCCGCGCCGGCCGGGGTCATCGCGATGCCGGCCTCCTTCGCCAGCGCCACCACCCGGGTCGCCGTGCCCTCCAGCACGTCGAGGCTCACGAAGTAACCCCCCGCCGGGTCGGTCCAGCTGGCGGCCTTCAGCGGGCCGAGCCGGTCGGTGAGGACCTCGGCGACGGCGGCGAACTTCGGCGCGATGACCGCCCGGTGCGCGGCCATGAGCGCGCGCACCCCGTCGGCGTCGCGCAGCAGCTCGACGTGGCGCAGGTGGTTCACCTTGTCCGGGCCGATCGCCTGGTGGCCGAGCGCATCCAGCCACCACGACGTGTTGGCCGCCGAGGCACCGAGGAAGCACACGCCCGCCCCGGCGAAGGTGATCTTGGACGTGGAGCCGACCACGAACACCCGGTCGGGGTTGCCCGCCGCCGCGCACAGCCCGAGCAGGTCCGCCGTGGGGGTCAGCACGTCGGTCAGGTGGTGCACGGCGTACGCGTTGTCCCAGATGATGCGGAAGTCCGGTGCCGCCGTCGGCATCTCCGCCAGCGCGCGCGCCACCTCCTCCGACGTCGTCACCCCGGTGGGGTTGGAGTACGTGGGCACCAGCCACATGCCCTTGACCGACGGGTCCTCGGCGACGAGCCGGGTCACCTCGGTCATGTCGGGTCCGTCCTCGCGCAGGGTCACCGGCACCATCTCGATGCCGAACCGCGCGCAGATCGCGAAGTGCCGGTCGTAGCCGGGCACCGGGCACAGCATCTTCACCACCGGCTCGGCCACCCACGGCCGCGGCGAGCCCACGGTGCCGGTGAGCAGGCACTGGACGAGGAGGTCGTGCATCAGGGTCAGCGAGCTGTTGCCCCCGGCCACCAGCTGCGCCACCGGCACCCCGAGCAGCGGGGCGAAGATCTCCCGCAGCTCGGGCAGCCCGGCCAGTCCGCCGTAGTTGCGCACGTCGGTGCCGTCCGCCGCCCGGTGCCCGGTGGGCAGGGAGAGCAGCGCGTTCGAGAGGTCGAGCTGGGCCGGGGAGGGCTTGCCGCGGGTCAGGTCGAGCGCCAGACCAGCGGCGACCAGGTCGGCGTGGGCGGTGCGCTGCTCGTCGCGCAGCACCACCAGCTCGTCGCGGCCGAGCGTCGAGAGGGTCATGCGGGCCTCCGGGGACTCGACGGCAGGATCCGAACAGCAGGGTCCGAACAGCAGCGTCCGAACAGCAAAGGGGACCCCGCGCACCCGCCAGAGCCCGTTGACCCTTGCTGCCTTCCGGCCCTGGGGGAGTTCACAGGATGGACGCCGCGCGGGGTCCGGGTCAGAGCATACCGGCTGCGCTGGTCCGGGTGCTGCCCGCGCCCCGCTACACTCGCCGACGGAGGATTCGCCTAGTGGCCTATGGCGCTCGCCTGGAACGCGGGTTGGGTTCACGCCCTCGGGGGTTCAAATCCCCCATCCTCCGCCAGCACGACGCGCCACCCGCACGACGCCGGCCCCGGTCCTCCTCGGACCGGGGCCGGCGTGCGTGGTGGGGCCCCTCGAGTGCGGCCGCCCGCTCAGAACGGTGCGGACTCGCGGTGCTCGAACCACCACTGGGCGAGCTCCTCGGCGGTGAGCGCGGCCGACCACAGGTGGCCCTGCGCGGTCCCCACCCCCAACCCCCGCAGCGCGTCCAGCTGCTCCAGCGTCTCCACCCCCTCGGCGACGACGGCGAGCCCGAGCGCAGCCGCGAGGCTGGTCACGGTGGTCACGATCGAGCGCTCGTCGGGGGCTCGCGACGCCAGCCCGGCGACGAACGACCGGTCGATCTTCAGCGTGTCGATGGGCAGGTCCTGCAGCGAGCTGAGCGAGGAGTAGCCGGTGCCGAAGTCGTCGACCGACATGCGGACACCGATCGCGTGGAGCGCGTCGAGCACCCCGGCGACACCCTCGCCGCCCGCCGAGGCCTCGGCGAGCTCGAGGTGCAGGGCCCCCGGCGGGAGGCCCGAGTCGGCCAGGGCGCCGGCCACGGTGTCGACCAGCCCGGGCGCGGACAGCTCCCGGCCCGAGAGGTTCACCGCCACCCACAGCTCCTGCGCCCCGCGCAGCTGCCCGCGCCAGCGCACCAGCTGACCGGTGGCGCGGCGCAGCACCCAGCTCCCGACCGCCGGCAGCAGGCCGGTCTCCTCGGCGAGGTCCAGGAACGCGCCCGGGCCGAGCAGACCCCGCTCGGGGTGGCGCCAGCGCACCAGGGCCTCCAGCCCGGCCACCGCACCGGTCCCGGTGTCCACCACGGGCTGGTAGTGCACCTCCAGCTGGTCCTGCGCGAGGGCGGTTCGCAGGGCGCGCTCCACGTCCAGCCGAGCCGAGGCCGTCGCGACCATCGCGTCGTCGAAGACCACCGTCCGCGCGCGCCCGGCCTGCTTGGCCCGGTACATGGCGGAGTCGGCGTCGTGCATGAGGCTCTCGGCGCTGACCCCCGCCCCCCCGGTCGCGATGCCGGCGCTCACCGTCACCCCGACGTCCCGTCCAGCCAGCTGGAACGGGGACGAGACCGCACCCTCGACGCGTGCCACCAGCTGGTCGACCTCGGCCCGACCGACCCCCTCGCAGACGAGCACGAACTCGTCGCCCCCGAAGCGCGCGAGGGTGTCCCCGGGGCGGACGGCGGCCTGCAGACGCCGGGCGAGCTGGACGAGCAGCGCGTCACCGGCGGCGTGGCCCAGCTCGTCGTTCACGTCCTTGAACTGGTCGACATCGACGAACACCACCGAGACGTGCTCGCCGCCGCCCCGGATCGTCCGTGCCAGCGCCTGCTCCAGCCGGTCGACCAGCAGCTCCCGGTTCGGCAGACCGGTCAGGGAGTCGTGCGCGGCCCGACGGGCGAGCTCGATCTCGGCCGCGCGGCGTGCGCTGATGTCCTGCAGCTGGACGGTGAAGAAGGCCGGTGCGCCGTCGTCGTCGCGCACCAGGGTGGACGTCTTCTGCACCCACGACACCGACGCGTCCGAGCGCAGCATGCGGTGCTCGGCGACGTAGCTCGGCTCCCCACCGTCGATCATGGCCGACCGCGGCGTGAGGTGCACCAGGTCCTCGGGGTGCATGAACTGGGCGGACCGGGTGCCCACCACCTCCGCGTGGGTCCGGCCCACGATGTCGAGGAACGCGGGGTTGACGGTGAGCACGTGGCCCTCGAGATCGGTGGTGATCATCCCGATCGCGGCACCCTCGAAGCTGCGCCGCAGCTGCGCCTCGGCCGCGCGGCGATCGGCGTCGGCGGTGCGCATCGCCGTGACGTCGTGCATGGTGCCCAGCGCGGTCGAGCCGGGGTCGCAGGCGTCCAGGGCGAACGACTCGTGCACCCAGCGGACCTCGCCGTCCGGACGCCGCACCCGGAACTCCTGCAACGCGGGCACCGTGCCCGCGCACAGGGCGGCCAGGGCGGCCCGCAGCGGGGGGGGCGTCCGCCGGGTGGACGACGTCGAGGAAGTCCTCCTGCGTGATCGTCTCGGCCGGGTCGAGCCCCAGGATCCGCCAGCCCTCCGCCGACCAGCGGGTGACCCCGGTGGCGAGGTCGATCTCGCAGCTGCCGACGTGGGCGAGCGCCTGGGCCTGGGCCAGCCGCGCGCGGTCGGCGCCCGCGGCCCGCTCGAGCGCCACCCGCTCCGTCACGTCGCGGGCGATCCCGGAGAACCCGGTCAGCGCACCGTCGTCGCCGAGGATGCTGGACACGCGCAGGTCGACGGCGAAGCCCGACCCGTCCTTGCGGTGGGCCCGGGTCTGCGTCTCCGCCACCACCTCGCCGACCGCGACCCGCGCCAGCAGCGACCGCAGCGCCTCGTGCTGCTCGTCGGGCAGCAGTCCGTAGACGGAGCGACCGACGACCTCCGACGCCGACCACCCGTAGATGCGCTCGGAGGCGGGGTTCCAGCTGACGATGCGGCCGTCGGTCTCGAGGCCGACGATCGAGTCGGCCGAGGACTCCACGATGGCGGACAGCCGGCGCACCAGCTCCTCGTCGACCTCGTCGGAAAGCATCTCGCGGGAGTGGCCGACCAGCGCCACCACCCGGCCGCCCTCCTGGACGGGTGAGATCGTGGTGACCACGCGGAGGGGGCGGCCGTTCTTGTGGCGGCCGCTGAGCTTGCCCGACCACGGGCGTCCGGCCAACACCGCCTCGGACACCCCGATCAGGCGCCAGTCCGCGGCGAGCAGGAGCTCGTCGACGGTGCGCCCCAACGCCTCCTGCTCGGCCCAGCCGAACATGGCCTGCGCCGCCGGGTTCCACCCGAGGATGACGTTCTCGGGGTCGGTGGTGATGATCGCCGCGCTCGTGCCGGCGAGCGTCAGCTCGGCAGAAACCGCCGTCACACCGGACCCCCTCTCCTCGCACGGATGCCTGGCGCACCGTCCCTCGAAGCCGGTGTCGGCACATCACGGCGAGAACTTCACCCGCCCGGCGGACCTCATCGGGACGGGCACCTCAGGTACCTCGGGGCTGGTGGTGAGGGCGGTGCGGGGAGAGTGGCGGTAGCGGTGGGATTTGAACCCACGGAGGGTTGTAGCCCTCACACGCTTTCGAGGCGTGCTCCTTAGGCCGCTCGGACACGCTACCGGCGAGCAGACTACCGGACACCGACGGCGGTGCCGTCACCCGGACACCGACGGCGGCGCCGTCACCGCTGCGCGCGGAAGTACTGCTGCAGCGCGGCGGCGCACTCGTCCTCCAGCACGCCCCCCACGACCTCGGGGCGGTGGGTCAGCCGCCGGTCGCGGACCACGTCCCACAGCGAGCCGACCGCACCCGAGCGCGGCTCCCAGGCGCCGAACACGATCCGCTCGACGCGCGCCAGCACCGCCGCCCCGGCGCACATGGTGCACGGCTCCAGGGTCACCACCAGGGTGCAGCCACCCAGGCGCCAGCCGTCGCCGTGCACGGCCGCGGCCGCCCGCAGCGCGAGCACCTCGGCGTGCGCGGTGGGGTCGCCCAGCGCCTCCCGGGCGTTCGCGGCCCGGGCCAGCACGGTGCCGGCGGCATCCACGACGAGCGCCCCGACGGGCACGTCGCCGCCGCCGCTGTCGCTGCCACTGCCGCGGGCGAGCTCCAGGGCCACCCGCACCAGCGCCTCGTCCGACCGGCGGCGCACCCGCTCAGCCCCGGAAGTCGCGGACCGCCCGGGCCAGCTCGTCGGCGAACCCGCAGCGCTCGGCGATGAGGGTCAGCTGCTCGTCGGGGTAGAGGTCGGTGTCGTCGACGACGAGCCCGAGCACCGCGGCGGGCAGCCCCACGTCGACGAGCAGGCCCAGGTCACCCTCGGGCCACGGGTCGGTGTCGTCGAGCTCGCCGGCGTCCAGGTCGGGCACCTCCACCTGCAGCACGTCCAGCGCCTGCTCGGCGATGTCGTAGTCCAGCGACGCGGTGGCGTCCGAGAGCAGCAGCGCCACCCCGCGCGGCCCCGGTCGCAGCACCAGGAAGAACTCCTCGTCCACGTCGAGCAGCGCGAACACCGCCCCGGTGCCACGCCGCTGCGCCAGCTCCGCGACCGCGGCGTCGAGGCTGCCCAGCGCGCGCGCACCCATCGGGTGGCAGCTCCAGCGCCCCTCGTCGTGGACCACCGCGACGGCGAAGCCGTCGAGGTCGTCGTCGGGCGTCGCGGGGGCCGGGGACATGGGGCAACGCTAGCGGGGACGGTGCCGGACGGTGAGCGCCGACGCAGGGGTGCGCCTGGGATGATCGCGGGGTGGGCACCCCGGCACCGACCGTGCACCGATCGCTCTGCGTGCTGGGCACCGGTCTCATCGGCGGGTCCGTGCTGCTGGCCGCGGAGGCCGCCGGGTGGTCGGTCACCGGCTGGGACCGCGCACCCGTCGCGCACGACGCCGTCACCCCCGACCGGGCCGCGGTCCTCGCCCGGGCCGCAGCGGGGGACGCCCTGCTGCTCGTGGCCGTGCCCGCCACCGCCCTCGCGGAGGTGCTGGGCGCGGTCGCCGAGCACGCCCCCGGCTGCGCGCTGACCGACGTGGTGAGCGTGAAGGGCCCGGTCGCGGACGCGGTGGGTCGGCACGGGCTCGCGGCGCGGTACGTGGGTGGTCACCCGATGGCCGGCACCTCGAGCTCCGGTTTCGCCGCCGCGGACGCCCGGCTGTTCGACGGTGCGGCCTGGGTGGTCGCCGCCGACGACGGGTTGGACGTGGCGACGTGGCGGCGGGTCGCCCGCCTGGCCCTGGACGTCGGCGCGCACGTGGTCCCCGCCGGGGCGGCCGAGCACGACGCCGCGGTGGCCCGGATCAGCCACCTGCCGCACCTGCTCGCCGCCGTGCTCGCGAGCGTCGGCGCCGACGGCGGGGCGCTCGCGATGGGGCTGGCTGCGGGCTCGTTCCGCGACGGCACCCGGGTGGCCTCGACCCGCCCCGAGCTCACCCGCGCCATGCTCGAGGCCAACGGCCCGGCCCTGCGCGATGCGCTCGACGACGCGCTGGGTCGCCTCGGGGCCGCCCGCGGCGCGCTGGGCAGCACCGGCTCCGTGCGGGCCACGCTGTTCGACGGGCACGACGCCCGGGCGCTGTTCACCGAGCACGAGCGCCACGACATCACCGGGATCGACCTCGACACCCCCGGCGCGATGGCCGCCCTGCGCGCGGCCGGACGGGTCGGCGGGGTGCTGCGGGCGCTGTGAGCGGCCGCGGCTCTCCCCGATCTGCGCACTTTCCGGGGCGCTCAAGGCCGCGCCGCCCCCGGAAAGGGCGCAGATCGGGGTTTGGGCAAGATGGTGCGGGTGGAGCTCCGAGACCTCGCCCTGGACCTGCGCTCGCGCGCGCTGACCCCGACCGCGCACGTGGCGGCGGTGCTCGCCGGGCTGGACGCGCTCGCCGGCACCCCGCACGCCAACCTGGTCGTGGCCCGGGACGACGAGCGGGCCCGCGCCGACGCCCGCACGGCCGACGAGGAGATCGCCGCCGGTCACTGGCGCGGCCCGCTGCACGGGGTGGCCGTGGCGGTGAAGGACAACATCGACGTCGCCGGGCTCCCCACCCGGGGCGGCAGCCACGTCCTGGACGACGTCGCGCCCGCGGCGGCCGACGCCGAGGTGGTGGCGCGGCTGCGCGCGGCGGGCGCCGTCGTCGTCGCCAAGACCCACCTGCACGAGCTGGCCTACGGACCCACCGGAGCCGTCAGCGCCGGCGGCCCGGCCCGCCACCCCACCGACCCCTCCCGCATCACCGGCGGCAGCTCGTCGGGCTCGGCGGCGCTGGTCGCGCTGGGCCTCGTGGCGCTCGCCCTGGGTACCGACACCGGGTGCAGCGTGCGGACCCCCGCCTCGCTGTGCGGTGTGGTCGGGCTCAAGCCGACCCTCGGTGCGCTGCCCACCACCGGGGTGCTGCCGCTCTCGACCACGCTGGACCACGTGGGGCTGCTCACCGCCGACGTGCACTCCGCCGGGGTGGCCTGGGACGTCCTGGCGCGGGGGGCCGAGGGCACCGGGGGCGGCATCCAGGCGCCGGGCGTGGAGGGCCTGCGGATCGGGCTGCCCCGGGGCCCGGGGCTCGCGGTGCACGACGAGGAGATCACCGCCGCGCTCGAGCGCGCCGCCGAGGCCCTGCGCCGCGGCGGGGCCGACGTCGTCGAGGTCGAGATCCCCGACCTGGAGGCGCTCGCCGCCACCTACCCGGTGATCGTCGGGGCCGAGGCCCACGCCACCCACGCCGCGGCGCTGGCGGCGCACCCGGAGCGGTTCCAGGACCTCACCCGGGAGCGGCTGGCCGCGCAGTCCGGGCTCACCGCGCAGGCGTACGTCACCGCGCTGCGCACCCGGGAGCAGCTGCGCGATTCCACCCTGCACGCGCTGCGGCGCACCTCCGGGCTGCACGCCCTGCTGCTGGCGAGCACGCCGCTGCGCGCGACCCCCCTCGGTCAGGACGAGCACGCGGGCGCGGACCTGCGCGCCGAGCTGCTGCGCCTGGGCATCCCGTTCAGCGTGCTCGGCGTCCCGGCCGTGAGCGTGCCGGCCCCCGGGATCGACGGCCTGCCCGTCGGGCTGCAGGTCGTCGGGATCAGCCTCGAGGAGCGGGGCGTGCTGCGGGTGGCCGCCGCGATCAGCTGAGCCGACGGACCCGGACGCGCACCCGGACGGACACCACGGCGGCCCGTGCCATGCTCGCGGTCATGGACCTGCAGCTGGACCGCCACGTCGCCCTCGTCGTCGGCGGCGCCGGGCTGATCGGCACTGCCGTCACCGACCGGCTGCGGCGCGAGGGGGCCACCGTCGTGGTCGCCTCCCGCTCGACGGAGGACGGCGTGCGGATGAACGCCCGCGACGCGAGCTCGGTGAGCGCCGCCGTCGCCCAGGTGCTCGAGCGCCACGGGCGCCTCGACGCCGTCGTCGTGTCCGCGGCACCGAGCGCGCGGACGTTGGACCCGGAGCGCAGCAGCGACCCCGAGCAGGTCCTCGACGCCATCGACGGCAAGGCCATGGCCTTCCTCCGCGTGGCCAACGCCGTCCTCCCGTCGATGGTCGCGGCGGGGTACGGGCGGGTGGTCGGGGTGAGCGGGCAGAACGCGTTCCTCACCGGCAACGTGACGGGTGCGGTGCGCAACGCCGCCCTGATCGTGGTCGCGAAGAACCTGGCCGACGAGGTGGCCGGAACGGGGGTGACCGTGAACACCGTCAGCCCCGGGCTGGTGACGCCGACGCCGTCCGCGCAGGTCGACGTGGGCGCACCCGGCGAGTCCAGCCCCGAGCAGATCGCGGACCTGGTGACCTTCCTCGTCTCCCCGCTCGTCGCGGCGGTCTCCGGGGAGTCGATCGCCACCGGGCACCGCGTGCGGGGCGTCGTCTCGTCCTGAGCGCCCGGACCAGCGGCTCCGTGCTGTGGTGCGCCCGAAGGGATTCGAACCCCTAACCTCCTGATCCGTAGTCAGGTGCTCTATCCGTTGAGCTACGGGCGCATGTTCACTTGTGTTCCCCCGAGGCGGTGCGAGCACCGACCCGGCGGAGGCTCCGGGATTCGAACCCGGGATGGGGTTGAAGCCCCAAACCGCATTAGCAGTGCGGCGCCATAGACCAGACTAGGCGAAGCCTCCCGGCGCCTCTCAGCCACCGGGCGGGAAGGTTACACGGCGGTGCGACCCTGCTCCAACACGGTGCCCCCGTGGCGCTCGCTCAGCGCCGCAGCAGCCGCAGCAGCGCCGGCGGGCGCCCCGCGAAACCCTCCGCCTCCAGGGCCGCAAGCGCGATCCGGGGAAGGTCTCGCCCGGCTGGGTACACCAGGTAGCGGGGCACCCAGGTGGGCGCGAACTTGTCGTTGAAGCGGTACAGGCTCTCGATCTGCCACCAGCGCGAGCTCCAGCGCAGCAGCCCGGCCCAGCCCCGCGCGACCGGACCGGCCCCGATCCGCTCCCCCTGCTCCAGCGCCGCGCGGAACACCGCGAAGTTCAGCGACACCTGCCGCACCCCGAGCTCGGCGGCCTCGGCCACGACCCGGGTGATGAGCAGCTCGTTGACCCCGTTCTCGGCCCCGCGGTCGCGCAGCATCGCGTCCAGGGAGAGACCGTCGGAGCCCCACGGGACGAAGTGCAGCAGCCCGCGTGGCACGTGCACCCCGTCGACCTCCTGCTCCGCGACCGCCAGCACGCACGTCGGGTCCACGCCCAGGCGCCCCAGGGCCATCGAGAAGCCCCGCTCCTCCTCGCTGCCCCGCCAGGCCCTGGCCAGCTCCTGCAGCCGGGACCGCTCGTCGTCGTCGAGGTCGACGACCCGGCGCACCCGCACCCGGTAGCCGGCCCGGTCGAGCTTGCCCACGGCCTGCCGGATGCCCCGCATGGCGCGGCCGGTGAGGGTGAAGGTGGCCACGTCGAGGACGGCCTCGTCGCCCAGTTCGAGCGCGCGCAGGCCGTGCCGGGCCCAGGTGCGCGCCCCGGCCTCGGAGCAGCCCAGTGCGGCCGGCGTCCACCCGTTCTCCGCGCAGCGGGCCAGGAAGACCTCCAGCACACCGGGCCAAGCTTCCGGGTCACCCAGGGGGTCGCCGCTGGCTAGGGCCACCCCGGCGATCGGGCGGTAGGCCAGCGCGGCCTTGCCGGAGGCGGAGAACACCACCGACTTGTCGTCGCGCAGCGCGAAGTAGCCCAGCGAGTCGGTGTCGTGGCGCGCCCCCAGCAGCGCTCGCACGTCGCTCTCCTCTGCGGGCGTGACTGCACCGGGGGGCTCCTGGGTGCGCAGCAGGAAGTAGAGCACCGCGGCGAGCGCAGCCAGGCCGGAGCCGAGCCCGATCCCCGCGACCACGTCGTCGAGCAGGTCCACCCGGAAGCGCACGGGCCCCGCCACGCCGACCAGGGCGAGCCCGGCCTGCCCGGCGCGCTGCGCGAAGGTCGGGGAGCCATCCTGGGCGCGGGAGCTCAGCAGCAGCACCAGCAGGTCGGCCACGAACCCCAGCGCGAGCAGCTGCAGACCCGCCCGCACCGCGCCCACGCGACCGGCGGGGTCGGCGCGCGCGGTGAACCGGGCCCGGGTGGTCAGCAGCGCGACGAGCAGGGCCACGGCGGCGGCGAGGCCCAACAACCCCCGGGGGTGCAGGGCGTGGCTCACCACGAGCACGACGGTCAGCGCCGTCGAGGCCCACCAGGCGTTGCGCTTGCGCCGGCGCAGCCCCGAGGCCAGCAGCAGCACCGCGATCCCGGTCACCAGGGTCACGGTGATGGCCACCGCGGTCGCCTTCTCGGGCAGCCCCAGCCAGTCGGAGAGCCCCTCGCCGAGGCGCTCCCGGGCCCGGCCGACCGGCAGCAGCACCGACAGCACCGCGAGCAGCCCGGTGACCCGCGCGACCACGGTCACCGCGGTGACGGCACGCTCCCCGTCGGGCACCCAGCGGGCCACCGGAGCGGGCAGCCCGAGCACGCGGGGGCGGGGTCGGGTCTGCACGCGACCGAGTGTGGCACCACGCTCGGCCGGACCGTCCTACCCTGGTCCGGTGAGCGCACTGACCCGCCCCGACCTGGACCTGCTGCCCGCGTACGTGCCCGGGGGCTCCGCACCCGGTGCGATCAAGCTGGCCAGCAACGAGGTGTCCGCCGGTCCGCTGCCCAGCGTGGTCGCGGCGATCACCGAGGCGGCGCTGGGGGTCAACCGCTACCCCGACACCGCCTCCGGCGTGCTGGCCGGCGCGCTGGCGTCCCGGTTGCACGTGGCGGCGGCGCAGGTCGTGATCGGCAACGGCTCGGTCAGCGTGTGCCAGTCGCTCGTCGCGGCCACCTGCGCCGACGGCGACGAGGTGGTCTTCGCGTGGCGCTCCTTCGAGGCCTACCCGCTGCTGGTGCGCGGGGTGGGTGCGGTGCCCGTCACCGTGCCGCTGACCGACGCGCACGCCCACGACCTCGACGCGATGCTCGCCGCGATCACCCCCCGCACGCGGCTGGTGTTCGTGTGCAACCCCAACAACCCGACCGGGACGGTGGTGCACCGCGCGGAGCTGGTGCGCTTCCTCGACGGCGTGCCCACCGACGTGCTCGTGGTCCTCGACGAGGCGTACACCGAGTTCGTCCGCGACCCCGACGTCCCCGACGGGGTGGATCTCGCCCGCGGCCGGGCCAACGTGGCCGTGCTGCGGACCTTCTCCAAGGCCTACGGCCTCGCCGGGCTCCGGGTGGGCTACGTGGTGGCGCCGGAGGCGGTGGCGGTGGCCGTGCGCAAGGTGGCCGTGCCCTTCGCGGTCAGCGGGATCGCCCAGGCGGCCGCCCTGGCCTGCCTGGACGCCTCCGGCGAGCTGCTGGCGCGCTGCGACGAGGTGGTCGCCGAGCGGGACCGGGTGCGCGACGCGCTGGTGGCGGGCGGGCACGAGGTGGCGCCCAGCGAGGCCAACTTCGTCTGGCTGCCCGTGGGGGACGGTGCGCTCAGCCTGGCCCGGCGGTGCGCCGACGCCGGTGTCCTGGTGCGAGCCTTCGACGGCGCGGGGGTGCGGGTGAGCACCGGCAGCACCCCGGAGAACGACGCGTTCCTGGCCGCGCTGGGGCTCTGAGCGGCGCGAGCCGCGGTGGCGGAAGCGGAGGGATTTGAACCCCCGGACCCTTGCGGGTCTCTCGCTTTCAAG
>JBBSUN010000016.1:0-67136 GCA_038234335.1 Mycobacteriales bacterium | reverse complement strand
TCCGCACTCGTCGGGTGGACCAGAGAAGGAGCTCTTCGATGAGGAAGTCCCTGAAGATGTTGGCGCCGGTGGCGGCGATCGGTGTGATCGGTCTGCTGCCGGGGGTGGCGTCGGCGCAGACCGCGGGTACGTCGTACCAGGCGCAGCTGGATGCGTTGAACGGTTCCGGTGCCAGTGGCACGATCACGTTGCAGCTCAACGGTGACCAGGCCACGATCAGCGAGAAGGTGTCGGGTCTGGCGGCGTCGTTCATGGGTGCGCCGTACCCGCACGTGCAGCACATCCACGGTGGCGGGATGGGGAAGTGCCCGACCGCGGCGGCGGACACCAACGGTGACGGGGTGGTGAACGTGAAGGAGGGTGCCCCTTCCTACGGGGCCATCCAGACGACGCTGAGCACCTCCGGGGACACGAGTGCCGCGGCGGGCACGGACCTGAAGATCGCCCCGAGCGGGGGCAGCTACACCCTCGAGCGCACGATCACCCTGGACGCGGCCACCCTGGCCTCGGTCAAGGGCGGCACGGCGGTCGTGGTGGCGCACGGGCTGGACCCGGCGACGCTGAGCGCGCAGGCGCAGGGCGAGAAGAGTGAGATCGTGCCGTCGCTGCCGCTGGCGGCGACGTCGCCGGCGCTGTGCGGGGTGCTGGCGGCCTCGCAGATGTCGAGCATCCCCTCCGGGGCCGCGGACACCGGCAACGGTGCCAGCGCGAGCACCAACACCGGTCTGGTCGCCGGGGGCAGCGCCGCGCTCGCGGTCGCCGCGGTCGGTGGTGTCGCCATCGCGCGTCGTCGTCGCACCGAGAGCTGACCGATCCTCGTGAGCTCGTTCGACCGTAGCCACCGCGGCAGGACTGCCGCGGTGGCTACGGCCGTGCTCGCCCTGGTCGGGGTCGTGCTGATCAGCGTGGGGCTGAGCTCCCGGTCGGCGCCCCCGACGCCGCCGGCGGCGGTGCTGGCCCAGGGCCAGGCCGGGCCCACCCCCGCCACCAGCGCACCACGGTCCTCGCCCACCACCCCGGCCTCCCCGGCCCCGGCCTCACCGGCCCCGGCGGCGGTCCCGGCGACGACGGGTCCGGTCCTGGCTGCGTCGGCCCCGGTGCGGCTGAGCGTGCCCCGCCTCGGCGTCGATGCGGACCTCCTCTCGCTGGGGCTGAACCCCGACGGGACCGTCGCGGTGCCGCCGCTGTCGCAGGTGCAGGTGCCCAGCTGGTACGACAAGTCCCCGACCCCCGGTGCCCTCGGGCCGGCGGCGATCTACGGCCACATCGACTCCGCCCAGTACGGGCGCGGGGTGTTCTACGACCTCGGGGCCATGCGAGCCGGAGACCCCATCGCGGTCACCCGCGCCGACGGCACCGTCGCGGAGTTCACCGTCTCCGCGGTGCGGGAGTACCAGAAGCAGGCGTTCCCCACCCTCGAGGTCTACGGCAACATCGACCACGCCGGACTCCGGCTGATCACCTGCGGTGGACCCTTCGACGCCACCACCGGCAACTACCTCGACAACATCGTCGTCTACGCCACCCTGACCTCCGCACGCCCGGCCTGATCCGACGATCGAGGGCAGGGTCCGACGGGCTGACACCGTGCACCACCCTTGAGCTCCCCGCCCCCCGAGCCGGTGGACGTCGGGCAGGCGGTCCGCCCTCGGCCGTGGTTCACGGGTTCGGGTGTGGGGTGATGATGTGGCAGATCTGGGTGTCGGTGCAGTCGGCGGGGTCCAGGCTGTCGCTGCGGTCGAGCAGGGTGTCGAGCTCTTTCTCGAGGGCACGGAGCTGGCGCTGCCGGGTGTGGACCTCAGCCAGCTTCGCGGTGAGGAGGGTGCGGACGTGGGCGCAGGGGGTCTGACCGTCGTCGCGGAGGGCGAGGATGGTGGCGATCTCGGCGAGGGTCAACCCGGCTCCTTGGCCGCTGCGGATGAACTCCAGGCGGGTGATGGTCGAGGCGTCGTAGACCCGGTAGCCGTTGGGGCTGCGTTCCGGTGGTGGTAGCAGTCCCTGACGCTCGTAGAAGCGAATGGCCTGGGTCTCCACGCCGGTGGCGGTGGCGACGTCCCCGATGCGCATGCCCGAACCCTACGACTTGACCTTGCACTGTGGTGCAAGGTTTACCGTCGGTTCCATGGACGTCACCTTGTTGTACTTCGAGGACTGCCCGCACTGGGAGCTCGCCGATGCACACCTGCGGGCGCTGGCCGCGGAGCGGCCCGATCTCACGATCACCCGGCGGCTCGTGGAGACCGCGGCACAGGCCGAGCGCGTCGGGTTCCACGGCTCACCCAGCATCCAGGTCGCCGGTGTCGACGTGTTCGCCGTGCCCGGCTCGCAGGTGGGGCTGACGTGTCGCCGGTACCGGACCCTGGACGGGGTGGCGGGTGCCCCGACGCTCGACCAGCTGCGGGCAGCGCTGACCGATGCGTGAGCGGGGCCCGACCCTCACCCCGCTCACCGCTGTCGTCACGGCCGGTGGTGTCCTCGGACTGTGCTGTGGCCTGCCGGTGCTGTTCACGCTGGGGGTGGCCGGTGCGGTCGCCGGGCTGTCGGTGTCGAGCTCGGCCCTGCTCGGGCTGGGGCTGGTCCTGGCTGTCCTCGGGGGAGCCCGGTGGATGCGGCGCCCCCGACACACGACCCCCGCGGCGGTCTCACCAGACACCGCGCCCCCCGGAACACCGGGGCGGACACCCGAGGCCACCACGACCACCACCACCGCCACGACAGGAGACCACCGGTGAGCGAGTCCTACGACCTGATGGTCATCGGCGCCGGCATGGCCGGTGTTGCTGCCGCTACCAAGTGCGCCACCGCCGGGTGGCGGGTGGCCATCGTCGACGCGCTGCCCTACGGCGGCACCTGCGCGCTGCGGGGGTGTGATCCGAAGAAGATCCTGCGCCGCGGCGCGGAGATCATCGACAGTGCCCGCCTGATGCGCGGCAAGGGCATCGACGAGGGCGGGCTGAGGATCAGCTGGGGTGAGCTGATGGCCCACAAGCACGGGTTCACCGACCCCGTCCCCCACTCCATGGAGAACACCCTCGCCTCCCACGGTGTGGACACCTTGCACGGGCACGCCCAGCTCACCGGACCCACGAGCCTCGAGGTCGACGGCACCAGCCACGGCGCGCGGCGGGTCCTCGTCGCGACCGGGGCCCGACCCCGCCCCCTGAGCTTCCCCGGCCACGAGCACCTCATCGACAGCACCACCTTCCTCGACCTGGACACGGTGCCGGCGCGGATCCTGTTCGTCGGCGGCGGCTTCGTGTCCTTCGAGCTCGCCCACCTCGCCGCCCGCACTGGTGCTGCCACCGTCATCGTCGACCGCGGGCCACGCCCCCTGACCAGCTTCGACCCCGACCTCGTCGAGCTCCTCATCGGCCGCGGCCGCCAGGTCGGGGTCGACGTGCGACGCAGCACCACGATCACCGCCGTCGAGCCCAGCGGTCATGGGTACCGGGTGACCCTGGAGCGTGACGGGCACGCCGAGACCGTCGAGACCGACCTCGTCGTCCACGGCGCGGGCCGGGTCGCCGCCCTCGACGACCTCGGCCTGGACGCCGCCGGCGTCGAGTGGGGTGAGCGGGGGGTGCACGTGGCCGGGCACCTCCAGAGCACCACGAACCCGGCGGTGTGGGCCGCGGGTGACTCCGCGGACACCGCCGGGATGCCCCTGACCCCGGTCGCGGTGTCCGAGGCGAAGGTCGCCGCCTCCAACATGCTCAAGGCAACCACCACGACTCCCGACTACACCGGGGTCCCCACCGCGGTGTTCACCGTTCCCGAGCTCGTCGGTGTCGGCCTGTCCGAGGCCGAGGCCACCGCGGACGAGGCCATCGACCTGGCCGTGCGCTACTCCGACACCAGCACCTGGTACTCCAGCTACCGGATCGGCGAGACCACCTCGGCGGCGAAGATCCTCATCGACCGCACCACCGACCTCATCGTCGGCGCCCACCTGCTCGGACCCGGCTCCGGCGAGCTCGTCAACACCCTCGGGCTGGCCATCACGGTCGGGATCACCACCCGCCAGCTCAAGTCCGCCACCGCCGCCTACCCCACCCACGGCTCCGACCTCGGCGCGATGCTGTAGATGGCTGCAGCCCGGCCTGATCTGCGCACGCTGCTGGGGCGCCCTGCCTACCGCCGGTTGTGGTTGGCCCGGACGGTGTCGCAGGTCGGTGACGTCGCCCAGTTCACGACCCTGGCGTTGCTGCTGGTCGCGGTGACCGGCTCGGGGTTGGGGGTGTCGGGGGCGGTGCTCGCCGAGATCGTCCCGGTGCTGGCGCTGGCACCGCTGGCCGGCAGCCTCGTCGACCGCCTGCCCCGGGTGCAGGTCATGGTGGCCGCCGACCTGGTCCGGGTGCTGCTCGCCGGCACCCTGGCGGTGTGGCACGACAGCGCCCCGGTCGCGTACGCGGTCGCGTTCGGGCTGTCGTGCGGGCAGGTGTTCTTCTCCCCCGCCGCGCAGTCCCTGCTGCCCGCACTGGTCGACGACGACGAGCTGGTTGCCGCCAACAGCGGCATCTGGACCGCGGCGGTCACCGCCCAGGTCCTCGTGGCCCCGATCTCGGCCCTGCTCGCCGTCCAGGTCGGGTTCGGGGTGGCCTTCGCCGTCAACGCCGTCAGCTTCGCCGTCAGTGCCGCGGTCCTGCGCGGGGTGCGCGAACCCGGCCGGACCTCCCCGGTGCAGGTGTCCAGCCCGTTCGCCCACGCCCGGGAGGGTCTTGCCGCCCTGGCCGCGCTGCCGCTGCTGAAGGCACTGGCGGTCGGGCAGCTCCTGGCCGCATTGTCCGCCGGCGCCACCAGTGCCCTGCTCGTCGTCCTGGCCCAGGACCGCCTCGGCGGTGGGGGTGGCTTCGGGGTGCTGGTGGCTGCGATCGGGGTCGGCGCCGCGGTCGGGCCGCTGCTGCTGCTGCGGCGCACCACCAACCCCCGCCGCCCCCTGTTCGTGTTCGGGCCCTACGCCGTGCGTGGCGTCGTCGACCTGATCCTGGCCGTCGCCACCAGCGTCCCACTCGTCGCGGGCGCCTTGGTGCTGTACGGGTTGTCGACCTCTACCGGCAACGTCACCTTCAGCAGCCTCATCCAGTCCCGCGTCCCCGAGGACCTCCGCGGCCGGGCGTTCGCCGGATTGGACATCCTCTGGCAGAGCGGGCGGCTGCTCAGCCTGCTCGGCGGCGGACTCCTCGCCGACACCCTCGGCATCCAGGCCGTCTACCTCCTCGGCGGCCTCCTCCTGCTCACCGCTGCCGCCGTCGGAGCCCACGCCGCCGCCCGAGCCCCCGGCGGGACCACCTGACCTCGGCTCGCCCGGCCACGCGCGGATCGCCACCTCACCCCGCTCGCGCAGGTCTTCCCATCGACGGCGTGTGACGTCGATCCCGAGCCGAACCCACGGTCTGGCCGGTCCTCGCGCCCGCGAGGTGTCCAGCTCCTCCGTCTCGGCGGTGAGCGTGGGCGGGGCGGGGGTGGAAGCGGCGGCAGGGCGACGCGCACGACGTCCAGGGGGTTGGCGGTGATGGCCTCGCCCTGCAGGGCGAACAGCACGACGATGGTGAACAGCAGCCCGTACAGGGCGAACGGGCCGCTGCGGGGGAGGAACTTCTCCTCGTACCAGGTGGAGGCGTCGATCCGGGTCTGGTCCAGGCCCAGCCACCCGGGCAGGACGGTCAGGTAGAACCAGCCCAGCACGGCGAAGGCGAACACCTGGAACACCGAGTTGATGGCGACCAGGACGGCGGCGGCTTCCCGGTCCCCGCAGGCGAGGCCGTTCCAGATGATGACCATGGCGATGCAGCGGGCCAGCCCGACGATGATCAGCCCGGTGCGGTACTCGGGCAGGTCCGGCAGGAACAGCCACGCCAGGGCGAACACCATGACCAGCAGCCCGACCGCGATCGGGAGGCTGATCCCGTCGACCTGCACCGCCTGCAGCACATCGCCGAGCCCGGGGACCCCGCGGCCCAGCAGCAGCCCGACCACCATCGCGACGCCGATCCACACGGGCAGGAACCGGTCCAGGGTGGACAGCCGAGCCGGGCATCGGCGAGCGTGAGCGGGGCCATCTCGACGTCGTTGAGCCAGGCGAGCGCGTCGTGCTCGGTGGGGGCGGCGTTGGTCGGTTCGCCGTCCCCTCGATCGACGACGAAGACGTCCATGCGGAAGTCCGCTCCTCGGACGTGCGCGAACGGAGCCCCGTCGACGGTGGCGGTCACGGCGAGCTCCTCGAGGAGCTCGCGACGAAGCGCCGCTGCCGGTGGCTCACGACCCGGACGTGCCCGCGAGGCAGGTCCCAGCAGTCCGGGTACCACTGTCGGGTCGGCGCGCGGTGGACCAGCAGGCCGCGTCCGTTGCGGAGCACGAGCCCGGCGACGACGACGTGGAGGTCGTCGTCGGCGGTGGCAGCGAACCGACCGAACCCGCTCAGGCCTCGCCTCGTGCTGCTGTTGCGGATCGGGCGGCGGACGTGCCCCACCGACGTTGCGAGCCCCCGTCGCGACCGCCGACCCCACTGCGCCGACCCCACTGCGCCGACCCGAGGAAGCACGAGTGAGCACCGCCGATCCAGCTGGTCCGCCCGAGAGCCGCCCCAGCCTCCGTTCTCGCGCCATCCGCAGTGGAGAGAGTCGAACCCGTGCCGAACCCGGTGCGTCTCGCGGCTGCTCATCTCCGATCACCACGGTTGGTTGCCGCTGCAGGTGGCTACGGTCTGCTGGTGTGGGTGGTGGCGGCGGTGGCCGGCGGGATGGTGGTGGTCCTGGGGCTGCTGACCCCGTCCGACGCGGTGGACGTGCTCGCACGGGTCGGTCCGGTGCTGGTGTTCCTCGTGGCGGTCACGGTACTGGCCGAGCTCGCCGAGGCGGCGCAGGTCTTCGAGGTCGCGGCGGTGCGGGCTGCGCGCGTGGCCCGCGGCCGCACCCCGGTGCTGTTCGCGCTCGTCGTGCTGCTGGCCACGGCCACCACGGTCACGTTGAGCCTGGACACCACGGCCGTGCTGCTCACGCCGGTGGTGCTGGCGCTCGCCGCGCGCCTGGGTCTGCGTCCGCTGCCGTTCGCTCTCGCGGCGGTGTGGCTGGCGAACACGGCGTCGCTGGCGCTGCCGGTGTCCAACCTGACGAACCTGCTCGCGGTGCGCTCGCTGGGGCTCAGCACCGTGGATTACGCACGGACCATGGCGCTGCCCGCGCTGGCAGCGGTCTGCGTCACGGTCGCGGTCCTGGTCACGTGGCAGCGCTCGGCGCTGCGGGGCCGCTACGAGGTGCCGCCGGTGCTGCGACCACACGACCGGTGGTTGTTCTGGACGGCCGCGACAGCGTGCGTGGCGCTGGCGCCGATGCTGCTGGCCGGGGTGGCGGTGCAGTGGGCCGCGTGTGCTGCCGCTGCACCGGTGGTCCTCGTCGCAGCCGTCCGCCGCCTCACCCTGCTGCGCGTCTCGTTGCTGCCGTGGCGTCTGGTGGTGCTGGTGAGCGGGCTGTTCCTGGTCGTGGAGGCGGCCGGTCCGCTGGTCCTCGACCACTGGTTGGGTGCCGCGGTGGCCGGGCGTTCGCCGCTGGTCGTGGCGGCGGTGGCGGCGGGCTCGGCCAACGTGGTGAACAACCTGCCCGCCTACCTCGCGCTCGAGCGCGCCGTACCGGGTGCGGACCTGCTGGCCGTGCTGCTCGGGGTGAACCTGGGTCCGCTGGTGCTGCCGTGGGGCTCCCTGGCCACCCTGCTGTGGGCCGAGCGCTGTCGCGCCGCGGGCGTCCGGGTGCCGTGGCCGGTCTTCGCGGTCTCCGGCCTGGTGCTCGTCGTCGTGCTGCTGCCCGTCACGGTCCCCCTGCTGCCTTGAACGGGGTCGACCCGCTCCGCAGGACGGGCGCGACCCTGGACACCGTCAGGGCGCCGGGGCGAGGTGCCCTGCACGGAGGCTCGGAAACGCCTGCGGCCCGGGCACCACCTCGGCGGGCCCCCGGCGCCCGGGGTGGGAACCGACCCGGGCTCGGCTCACGCCGTGATGCGGTCGATCACCAGCGGCAGGAGGTCCATCGTTCCGCCGATCTCCCAGCCTCCGGCCAGCGCCTCGAGCGCCGCCGGGATCTTCTCGGGAGCGTCGGTGTGCAGGTCCAGCAGCGGCTGTCCGCGGAGCACCGTCTCCCCCGGCCGGGCGTGCCAGACGACGCCGGCCGCGGCCTGCACCGGGTCCTCCTTGCGGGCCCGGCCGGCCCCCAGCCGCCACGCGGCCACCCCGACGGCGTGGGCGTCCAGCCGGCTCAGCACGCCGGTGGTCGGCGCGACGACGGTGTGCACCTCGCGGGCGACGGGCAGCGGGGCGTCCGGGTCACCCCCCTGCGCGGCGATCATCGCCCGCCACACGTCCATGGCGCGGCCGTCGGCCAGCGCGTCGGCCGGGTCGACGGCGTCCAGGCCCACCGCGGCGAGCATCTCCCGGGCCAGGGTCAGGGTCAGCTCGGTGACGTCGTCGGGACCGTCACCGGCCAGCACCTCGACCGACTCGGCGACCTCGAGGGCGTTGCCCGCGCACCGGCCCAGGGGCACGTCCATCGCGGTGAGCAGGGCGACGGTGCGCAGCCCGTGCTCGGCGCCGATGGAGACCATCGCCTCCGCCAGCGCCCGCGCCCGCTCCGGCGTCTTCATGAACGCCCCGGAGCCGACCTTCACGTCGAGGACGAGGCCGTCGGTGCCCTCGGCGATCTTCTTGCTCATGATCGAGCTGGCGATGAGCGGGATCGCCTCGACGGTGCCGGTGACGTCGCGCAGCGCGTAGAGCTTGCGGTCGGCCGGGGCCAGGGTCGGGGTGGTCGCGCAGATCACCGCACCGACCGAGCGCAGCTGGGCCACGATCTCGTCGGTGTCCAGCCCGGCCCGCCAGCCGGGGATGGCCTCGAGCTTGTCCAGGGTGCCCCCGGTGTGGCCGAGCCCGCGCCCGCTCAGCTGCGGCACCGCCGCACCGCACGCCGCCACCAGCGGCGCCAGCGGCAGGGTGATCTTGTCGCCCACCCCGCCGGTGGAGTGCTTGTCGGCCAGCGGCCTCCCGACGGCCGAGAGGTCCAGGCGCTCGCCGGAGCTGATCATCGCCTGCGTCCAGCGGGCGGTCTCCCGGGCGCCCATCCCGTTGAGCAGGATGGCCATGGCCAGGGCCGCCATCTGCTCCTCGGCCACGTCGCCACGGGTGTAGGCGTCGACGACCCAGTCGATCGCGTCGTCGCCCAGCTCACCGCCGTCGCGCTTGGTCGCGATGACGTCGACGGCGGAGAAGGCGCTCACGGGTGGGACTCCAGGTTCTCCGGCCCGAAGGCCTGCGGCAGGACGTCGCCCAGGGTGAGCACGCCGCGCGGGGTGTCCACGAGCAGCTCGCTGCCCCCGAACTCGAACAACAGCTGGCGGCAGCGCCCGCAGGGCATGAGCACTCCGCCGGCAGCGTCCACGCAGGCGAAGGCGACCAGCCGGCCGCCGCCGCTGCGCTGCAGGTCCGAGACGAGCCCGCACTCGGCGCACAGACCCACCCCGTAGGAGGCGTTCTCCACGTTGCACCCGGTGACGGTGCGGCCGTCGTCGACCAGCGCCGCCGCCCCCACCTCGAAGCTCGAGTACGGCGCGTAGGCGTGGCCCATCGCCTCGCGGGCCGCGGCGCGCAGCGCCTCCCAGTCGACCTCCGCGGTCATCGCCCCTCCCCCTTCGCGTAGCGCAGCCCGGCCGCGGCCGGTGGTCTCAGCCGCTGCGAGGCCAGGCCCAGCACGAGCAGCGTGGCGACGTACGGGGTGGCCGAGGTGAACTGCGGCGGGATCGAACCGATGAGGAAGTAGCTGACCACCACGAGGAGCCCGACCACGATCATCACGGTGGCCCGGGTCCGGGCCGCACCGCGGACGGCCTGCACGGCCAGGGCCAGCAGGAGCACCCCGAGCACGATGAGCAGCGGTCGCACCTCGGTGTTGCGCAGCTGCACGCCGTCGGTGTAGCCGAACAGCAGCGCGCCGCCCGCGAGGCCGCCCGGACGCCAGTTGCCGAAGATCATCGCGGCGAGACCGATGTACCCCCGTCCCCCGGTCTGACCCTCGCGGTAGATGCCGGCGGCCACGATGGCCAGGAACGCCCCACCGAGCCCGGCGAACCCGCCCGAGGCCATGACCGCGAGGTACTTCATCCGGTAGACCGGCACGCCGAGGGTCTCCGCGGCGGTGGGGTTCTCCCCGCACATCCGCAGCCGCAGCCCGAACGGGGTGCGCCACAACACGTAGGCCGAGCCGATCAGCAGCAGCGCCGCGATGACGGTGAGCACAGACGTGCCCACGAACACCCCCCGCAGGATCCCGGCGACGTCGGCGAGCAGGAACCAGCCGGTGCCCTCCAGGCGGCCCAATGGCCCGTCGATGCCCGGCACGCTCAGCGCGGGCAGCGACGCGATGGACGGCGACTGCGTGCCCCCGCCGCCGGGCACACCGGTGAACGCCACGTTGGAGAGGAACTGGGTGACGCCGAGACCGAGGATGTTGATCGCGACCCCGGAGACGATGTGGTCGACCCGGAAGGTGACCGTGGCGATCGCGTGCACCAGGCCGCCGAGGGCACCGAAGGTCACCGCGGCGAGGACGCCCAGCCAGGGCCCGTACTGGTAGCCGGCCCAGCCCGCGCCCCAGGTGCCGAGGATCATCATCCCCTCCAGGCCGATGTTGACCACCCCGGCCCGCTCGGCCCAGAGCCCGCCGAGCCCCGCCATGGCGATGGGCACAGCCAGGCCGAGGGTCGCGTTGACCACGCCGGTGGAGGTGAGGCCGGTGACCCCGGTGAAGAACCGCACGGCGGAGAGCAGCACCAGCCCGGCGGCCACCAGGAGGTAGATCCGGTAGCGGTGGCCGGCCCGGGCGCGCTCCGGGGGCGGGGTCACGATCGGTGCGTCCTCGCGGAGCACCGCGTCCTCCGGGGTGGTCGGCATGCTCATGCGCTCGCCCCCGCCTGCTGGTGCTCGCCGGGCACGGTCGCCGCGGTCATCCCGACCTCGCGCTGCTGCAGGACCAGCCGGTACCGGCGGACCAGCTCGTAGGCGACCACGACGCTGATCACGATGACCCCCTGCACGATGGTGACGATCTCGGTGGCGATGTCCACGGCCTGCAGACCGTTGGCCGTCCGCTCCAGGAAGCTCCACAGCAGGGCCCCGAAGAGCATGCCGACGGGGTGGTTGCGCCCCAGCAGGGCGACGGCGATGCCGGTGAAGCCGATGCCCGTGGGGAAGTCGAGGCCGTAGCTGTAGGAGGAGCCCAGCAGCACCGGTAGCCCGACGAGGCCCGCCACCCCGCCGGAGATCAGCATCGAGACGGCGACCATCCGCTTCACGCTGACCCCGGAGGCCACCGCGGCGCTGGCCGACCGACCGGTCGCGCGCAGGTCGAAGCCGAACCGGGTGAAGCCCATCACGAACCAGTACCCGAACCCCACCACGGCGGCCAGCACGAGGAGGCCGTAGATGCCCTGCGAGCTGCCCGGCCCCGGGATCGCGGGGAACGACGGCACCCGGCCGGAGGTGCCGATCGGGGCGGTGGTGAGGTCGTTGCTGCCCGCCACCCGCAGGCCGAACTGCTCGGGCAGGATCAGCCACGCGACCAGCCCGGTCGCGATGGCGTTCAGCATGATGGTGGAGATGACCTCGCTGACCCCCCGGGTCACCTTCAGCAGCGCGGCGATCCCGGACCACGCGGCGCCGGCGGCGACGGCGACCAGGATGATGACGAGCTGGTGCAGCACCGGCGGCAGCGTCCACGCCGCACCGGCCGCCGCCGCGAGCATGGCCGCCACCCGGTACTGCCCGTCGACGCCGATGTTGAACAGGTTCATCCGGAAGCCCACCGCGACCGCCACCGCGGCCAGGTAGTAGGTGACGGCCGTGTTGACCGTCGCCGTCTGGATGCGGGCCAGCGCGGCGCTGCGACCGACCGCGTCGACCGCGTCGAGGGGGTTGGCGCCCGAGGCGAGGATGACCACGGTGGCGACGACCAGGGCCAGCACCAGGGCCAGCACCGGCGCGGCGAGGCCCAGCAGCACCGAGCGCACGTCCAGGCGCCTCACGCCGGGTCCTCCGCGCCGGTCGTGGCGGCGCTCGACCCGTCCGCGCCGGTCATGGCGGCGCTCGACCCGTCCGCGCCGGTCATGGCGGCGCCGAGCTGCTCCGGTGTCACCGTCCTCGGGTCCACCTCAGCGACCAGGCGGCCGCGCAGGATCACCACGATGCGGTCGGACATCCCGATCAGCTCGTCGAGGTCCGCCGAGATGAGCAGCACGCCGAGGCCCTGCTCCTGCGCCCGGCGCACGTGGCCCCAGATCGCGGCCTGGGCCCCCACGTCCACCCCGCGCGTCGGGTGCGCGGCGAGCAGCACCACCGGGTCGTGGCTCATCTCCCGACCCACGATGAGCTTCTGCTGGTTGCCGCCCGAGAGCGCCGACGCCGTGACGTCGATCCCCGGCGTGCGCACGTCGTACTCCGCGACGATGCGCCGCGTGTCCTGCTTGGCCGCCCGGGTGTCCAGCAGTGCTCCCCGGCTGTTCGGGGCCTGCGTCTGGTGGCCCAGCATGCGGTTCTCCCACAGCGGGGCTTCCAGCATCAGGGCCTGTCGGTGGCGGTCCTCGGGGATGAACCCGAGACCGGCCTCACGGCGGCGCCGGGTGGTCCACGCGCTGACGTCCTGCAGCGCGCCCTCAGCCGTGCCGGCGAGCGAGACGGAACCCGCAGCGGCCCGCAGTCCCAGGACCGCGTCGACCAGCTCGGCCTGCCCGTTGCCCTCGACCCCGGCGATGCCGAGCACCTCCCCGGCGTGCACGGTGAACGTGGCGTCGTCGACCACGGCGCGGCCCCCGCCGTCCTCGGCGCGGACGGTGAGCCCAGCCACGCGGAGCACCTCGCGGTCGGTGACCGTGCTGACCCGCGCGCTGGCGTCGGGCAGCTCGGCACCGACCATGAGCTCGGCGAGCTCGCGGCTGGTCACCGCGGACGCCGCGACGGTGGTGACGGTGGTCCCGCGGCGCATGACGGTGATGGTGTCGGCCACGGAGCGCACCTCGTCGAGCTTGTGGCTGATGAACACCACGGTCAGTCCCTCGGCGGTGAGCTCGCGCAGGTTGTCGAACAGCTCGTCGACCTCCTGGGGCACCAGCACCGCGGTCGGCTCGTCGAGGATGATCGTGGTCGCACCCCGGTAGAGGACCTTCATGATCTCCACGCGCTGGCGGTCCCCCACCCCGAGGGACTCCACCAGCTCGTCGGGCGCCAGGCGCAGGCCGTAGCGCTGCCCGATCTCGGCGATCCGGGCGCGCGCCCGAGCCCCGATGCCGGCCACCTTCTCGGCCCCGATGACCACGTTCTCCAGGACGGTGAGGTTGTCGGCGAGCATGAAGTGCTGGTGGACCATCCCGATCCCGGCTGCGATCGCCGCCGCGGGGTTCTCCAGCGTCCGCTCCACGCCGCCGAGGAGGATGACGCCCTCGTCGGGACGCTGCATCCCGTAGAGGATCTTCATGAGCGTCGACTTGCCGGCCCCGTTCTCCCCGACCAGCGCGTGCACCGTGCCCGGGGCGACGGCCAGGTCGACGTCGCGGTTGGCGACCACGCCGGGGAAGCGCTTGGTGATGCGCCGGAGCTCGATGACCGGCGGCACGTCGCCGGACAGCGCGGGCGGCGGTGCGGCGGGGGCGGCCGGGGTGTCGGTGATGGCGTGCTCCTCGCGGTGGGTGATCGGGAGGTCCGAGCGCCCGGACGGGGTGGACCCGGGTGCGGCTGCGGCGAGGCTAGCGCCCCGGCGGGTGCCCCCGACCACAGGTCGGGCCCCGGCGGGCCCCCGGTGCGAGACCGGGGGCCGACCGGGGCCCGTCACGCAGCTGGTCGAGCGCCGCGCGGGTGGAGCGCCGAGCTGCCCGAGGGCAGGCCTCAGGACGACGGCGTCGTCGGAACCGTGATGTCGCCGGAGACGATCTTCGCCTTGTAGTCGTCGAGCTGCGAGGCGATGTCGTCGACCTTGCCGCCCGAGGTCGCGTAGCCGACCCCGTCGTTCTTGAGGTCGTAGAGCACCGAGCCGGACTTCACCGAGCCGTCCGACACGCCGGAGACGAAGTCGAAGACGCCGACGTCCACGTTCTTCAGGGCGGAGGTGAGGATGACGTCCTGCACGGACGGGTCGGCGCTCAGGTACTGGTCGGAGTCGACGCCGATGGCGAGCGAGCCCGGCTTGGCGGCGACGGCCTCGAAGACGCCCGAGCCCGAACCACCCGCAGCCTGGAAGACGACGTCGGCGCCCTGGTCGAGCAGCCCGCCGGCGGCGGTCTTGCCCTTGGCCGGGTCGGTGAAGCCCGAGAAGTCCGGGGCCTGGGTCAGGTACTGCGCGAGCACCTCGGTGCCCGGCTTGGCCGCCTCGACGCCCGCGGCGTACCCGGCCTGGAACTTCTCGATGAGCGGGGTCTGGACGCCGCCGATGAAGCCGACCTTGCCCGTCTTGGTCTTCAGCGCGGCCGCCGCGCCGACCAGGAAGGAGCTCTCGTTCTCGGCGAAGACGATGTTGGTGATGTTGTCACCGGTCGCGGCCGCGTCGTCGACGATCGCGAACTTCACGTCCGGGTAGTCCGGGGCGACCTTGGTCAGCGGCCCGGAGTAGGCGAAGCCGACCGCGACGACGGCCGTGGCCCCACCGTCGGCCAGCGTGCGCAGCCGCTCCTCCTTGTCCGCGTCGGTCTCGTTGGGCTGGGCCTCCGACTCCTGCGCCTGCGCGCCGAGCTCGGTCTCGGCCTTGTCCAGACCCTTCGCGGCGGAGTCGTTGAACGACTTGTCGCCGCGCCCACCGATGTCGTAGGCCAGGCCCACCTTGATGCCGTCGGCGGCGGCCGAGCTGCCGCCGGCCGCCGAGCTGTCGGTTGAACCGCCGCCGCAGGCGGTCAGCGCGAGGGTCGCGGCGGCCAGGCCGGCGACGAGTGCCGATGCGCGCACGTGCTTCATCTGAGCTGCTCCTCTCGTCCACTCGTTCCGGGTGCGGGTGCGGGGCCGGTCGGTCGACCGGCGCTCGGCTGCCGCCGGGGGGTTCCCGGAGGGGGTGGGCGGTGTGTCCTCGGTGTCCGCGCGCGCCCTGGGGCGGACCCGCCGTGGACGGGCACCGGTCTGAGGGAAGGTCCCAGGTGGGCGGGGGGGCGGGCAAGCCTGCAGCGCAGTCGTGACCGGATCGTGGCCTGGACGACGCAGCCCCGACACGCCGGGCGCGTGCGACGAGCCCCCGGGGAGGTGTCTCCTGGCTCACTCCGTCGGGCCGGGCGCTGCTGACGTGCCCGAGTCGGTTTACGATCCGAGGACCAGGACGGTCGTCCGCCGGTCCCACCAGTGTTGTTGGAGGCAGAAGCGCCCATGGCGAGCAGCACAGCGTCCCCACCCCGCCCGGGTGCCACCAGGTCGGTGTACCGGGGTGACCCGGGCATGTGGTCCTGGGTGGCGCACCGGATCACCGGCGTCGCGACCTTCTTCTTCCTCTTCGTCCACGTGCTGGACACGGCCCTCGTGCGGGTCTCCCCCGAGGCCTACGACGCGGTGATCGACACCTACAAGAACCCGATCGTCAACCTGCTGGAGCTCGGTCTCGTCGGCGCGGTGCTCTACCACGCGCTGAACGGCATCCGGATCATGGCGCTCGACTTCTGGGTCAAGGGCCCGCAGTACCAGCGCCTCATGCTGTGGGTGATCCTGGCCGTCTGGGTCGTCGTCATGATTCCCGGCACCTACTTCATGCTCGAGCGCACCGTGTCCGACCTGTTCGGAGGGGCCAGCTGATGGCGACCATCGACCGTCCCAACCACCTCGCGGCACCGCGCTCACCCAGCAAGGTGGGCGGACGACGCACCGGGGGCCGCAGCAACTTCGAGCTCTACGCCTGGCTTTTCATGCGCCTGTCCGGCCTCGCGCTGGTCGTCCTGGTGCTCGGCCACCTGTTCATCATGAACATCCTCGACGGCGGGGTGCACCGCATCAACTTCGCCTTCGTCGCCGGTCGCTGGTCCAGCCCGTTCTGGCAGTTCTGGGACCTGTCCATGCTCTGGCTCGCCCAGCTGCACGGCGGCAACGGCCTGCGCACGGTCATCAACGACTACTCGCGCAAGGACTCCACGCGGTTCTGGCTGACCATGCTGCTGTACACGTCGATGATCCTCATCGTCGGTCTCGGCACGTACGTGATCTTCACCTTCGACCCCAACATCGGGAGCTGATCGGTCATGCAGGAGCACAAGTACGACGTCGTCATCGTCGGCGCGGGCGGCGCCGGCATGCGTGCCGCGATCGAGTCCGGCTCCCGGGTCCGCACCGCGGTCCTCACCAAGCTGTACCCGACGCGCTCGCACACCGGTGCGGCCCAGGGCGGCATGTGCGCCGCCCTGGCCAACGTCGAGGAGGACAACTGGGAGTGGCACACCTTCGACACGATCAAGGGTGGTGACTACCTGGTCGACCAGGACGCCGCCGAGATCATGGCCAAGGAGGCCATCGACGCGGTGCTCGACCTGGAGAAGATGGGCCTGCCGTTCAACCGCACGCCCGAGGGCAAGATCGATCAGCGCCGCTTCGGTGGGCACACCCGCAACCACGGCGAGGCCGCCGTGCGCCGGGCCTGCTACGCCGCCGACCGCACCGGCCACATGATCTTGCAGACCCTCTACCAGAGCTGCGTCAAGCAGGGCATCGAGTTCTACAACGAGTTCTACGTCCTCGACATCTGCATGACCGAGACCGACTCCGGCCCGGTGTGCTCGGGTGTCGTCGCCTACGAGCTGGCCACCGGCGAGCTGCACGTGTTCAACGCCAAGTCGGTCATCTTCGCCACCGGCGGTGCCGGGAAGATGTTCAAGACCACGTCCAACGCCCACACCCTCACCGGTGACGGCCTGGGCATCATCTTCCGCAAGGGCCTGCCGCTGGAGGACATGGAGTTCTTCCAGTTCCACCCGACCGGCCTGGCCGGGCTGGGCATCCTCATCTCCGAGGCGGTCCGTGGCGAGGGCGGGATCCTGCGCAACTCCGAGGGCGAGCGCTTCATGGAGCGCTACGCCCCCACCATCAAGGACCTGGCCCCGCGCGACATCGTGGCCCGGGCGATGGTCCAGGAGGTCCGCGAGGGCCGGGGTGCGGGCCCCAACAAGGACTACGTCTACATCGACGTGACCCACCTGGGGGCCGAGCTGCTCGAGGCGAAGCTGCCCGACATCACCGAGTTCTCCCGCACCTACCTGGGCGTGGACCCGGTGACCGAGCTGGTCCCCGTCTTCCCGACCTGCCACTACCTGATGGGTGGCATCCCCACCACCATCCACGGCGAGGTGCTGCGCGACAACGAGACCGTGGTGCCGGGGCTGTTCGCGGCCGGCGAGTGCGCGTGCGTCTCGGTGCACGGGTCCAACCGCCTGGGCACCAACTCGCTGCTGGACATCAACGTGTTCGGCCGGCGCGCGGGCATCGCCGCCGCGGAGCACGCCGGCGGGGTCGACCACACGCCGCTGCCGGAGACGCCGGAGCAGATGGTGACCGAGTGGCTGGAGCTGGTGCTCAGCGAGCACGGCACCGAGCGGGTGGCCGACATCCGCACCGAGCTGCAGATCTCCATGGACAACAACGCCTCGGTGTTCCGCACCGAGGAGACGCTGAAGCAGGCGCTGACCGACGTCCAGTCGTTCAAGGAGCGCTACGGGCGGATCCAGGTGCAGGACAAGGGGCGCCGGTACAACACCGACATGCTCGAGGCCCTGGAGCTGGGCTTCCTGCTCGAGCTCGCCGAGACGACCGTGGTCAGCGCGATCGCCCGCAAGGAGTCCCGCGGCGGCCACTCGCGCGAGGACTACACCTCCCGCGACGACGTCAACTTCATGCGGCACACCATGGCCTACAAGGAGGGCGCTGGGCTGCTGTCCGACATCCGCCTCGACTACAAGCCCGTGGTGCAGACCCGTTACGAGCCGATGGAGCGCAAGTACTGATGACCGTCCTGGACGAGCGCCCCGCCGGCGAGCCCTCCGCCCCGCCGGTGCCCGAGGGCTCCACCATGGTGACGCTGCGCGTGCGCCGCTTCGACGCCGACGCCCCCGACGACGCCCGCTGGGACGCCTTCCAGGTGCCGGCGCTGACCTCGGACCGGGTGCTGAACCTGCTGCACTACGTGAAGTGGTACCTCGACGGCTCGCTCACCTTCCGGCGCAGCTGCGCCCACGGGGTGTGCGGCTCCGACGCGGTGCGCATCAACGGCGTCAACCGGCTGGCCTGCAAGGTGCTGCTGAAGGACCTGCTCGCCGGCGAGGGCAAGGAGACCACCATCTCGGTGGAGCCCATCCGCGGGCTGCCGGTGGAGAAGGACCTCGTCGTCGACATGGAGCCGTTCTTCGACGCGTACCGCGCCGTGCAGCCGTTCCTCATGACGTCCGGGAACGAGCCGACCCGGGAGCGCTACCAGTCCGCGGCCGACCGGGCCCGCTACGACGACACCACCAAGTGCATCCTCTGCGCGTGCTGCACCACCTCGTGCCCGGTGTACTGGAGCGACGGCAGCTACTTCGGCCCCGCCGCCATCGTCAACGCGCACCGCTTCATCTTCGACAGCCGCGACGAGGGTGCGGCCGAACGCCTGGACATCCTGAACGACGTCGACGGCGTCTGGCGCTGCCGGACCACGTTCAACTGCACCGACGCGTGCCCCCGGGGCATCCAGGTGACCAAGGCGATCCAAGAGGTCAAGCGCGCGCTGCTGTTCGCCCGTCCCTGACCTCCCCCGCTGGATCCGGCCGCGTCCGGGGTGCCTCACGGTGCCCCGGGCGCGGCCGCACTAACGTGCACGGGTGCCTTGCCCCCGCCTGACCGCCGTCCTCGTCTCGACGGCGCTGGTGGTGCTGATGAGCGGTGGGCCGGCACGCGCCCAGGCGGCCCCCACGCCGCCGTTCACCACCCCCGACACCGCCGCCTGCCCGTACGCCAGCACACCGGGACCGGCGGTGGACGCCTCGGAGGCCCCCGCCCCGGGCGCCCCCGCGCCGCAGCCGCTGCCGGTGCCCGACCCCCCGGTGGGTGGTGGCGCCCTCGGGGGGTGCGGACTTCTCAGCCCGGCCGGCGCCCCGGCCCCGCCCCAGGGCATCTCCGCGGCGAGCTGGGTGGTGGCCGACCTCGACACCGGTCAGGTGCTCGCGGCGAAGGACCCGCACGCCCGGCACCGACCGGCCAGCACGCTGAAGCTGCTCACGACCCAGCTGGTGCTGCGCACCCTGCCGCTGGACCAGGTGGTCACCGGCACGCAGGCCGACGCGGACGCCGAGGGCAGCGCGGTCGGCGTCGGCCCGGGCGGGCGGTACTCGGTGAAGACCCTGCTCACCGGGATGCTGCTGAAGTCGGGCAACGACGCGGCCCACGCCCTCGCGGGCGCGATGGGCGGGGTCCCGGAGACGGTCGCGGCCATGAACGCGCTGGCGCCGACCCTGGGTGCGCTGGACACCCGGGCCGCCACCCCGTCGGGCCTGGACGGGCCGGGGCAGGTCACCTCGGCCTACGACCTGGCCCTGTTCTTCCGCGCCGACCTGGCCGACCCGACCTTCACCGCCCTGGTCGGCACGGTGCGGTCCACCTTTCCCGGCTACGGGGACCGGCCCGGGTTCGAGATCGACAACGACGTCTCGCTGCTCACCAGCTACCCCGGGGCGATCGGCGGCAAGCCCGGCTTCACCGACGACGCCCGCCACGCCTACGTGGCCGCGGCCCGGCGCAACGGCCGACGGCTGGTGGTGACGCTGATGAACGGCGAGCGGCAGCCGCTGACCATCTCGCAGCAGGCTGCCGCGCTGCTGGACTGGGGCTTCGCCCGGCCCGCGAGCTCCGGTGTCGGTGAGCTGGTCGACGGACCGCCGGTCACCACGACCCCGGGTACCTCGACGCCGAGCACCCCCACCCCGGGCACCCCCACCCCGACCGAGCCGACCGAGCGGAGCACGGGTGCGGGGACCGAGCCCAGCCTGGTCGCCGTGCAGCAGGAGGGCCGATCGGCGTCGCGCCTGCTCGGGCTCGCCACGCTCGCGCTGGGTGCGACCCTCGTGGTGGTGCTCGTCGCCGTGGTGCTCGACGCGCGTCGCCGCCGTCCGCGCCGGTGAGCAGCTAGCGGTCGCGCCAGCGCTGGAGACCGAGGACGGCGGCGACCGCCACGGCGACGCCGGCGAGGATGCCGCGGGCGCTGGGCGCCGAGGAGACCTGGACCTGGGTGTTCACCACGGCCGGACCGGGGACGGGCACGGGCTCCTCGGCCAGCGACTGCTCCGTGGTCGCAGCGAACGCGGTGCTGAACAGGACGACCTGCCCGGTGTAGAACACGATGACCAGCACGGCCAGCACCGGGCCGAACACCTCGAAGCCGGGCGAGCGGATCGTTCCCCGCAGGATGTAGCTGGCGGCCTGCTTCAGGCCCTCGAACGCGACCGCCGCCAGCAGGGCCCCCGTCATCGCGCTGCGCAGGCGCACCGGCACCCGGGGCAGCCTGGCGATCACCCAGGTGAACAGCACCCAGCTGACCAGGATCGACAGCACGATGGCCACGACCCGGGTCAGGATGAACGCGCCGGGCACGTCGTCCAGGCCCACCAGGCCGATGACGAACCCGGTGCTGGCCCCACCGACGACGGAGATCAGCACCGAGAGCACGAGCAGCAGTCCGAGGCTCACGAAGGCCCCGAGGTCGCCCAGCTTCTTCAGCAGGAAGTTCTTGTCCGGCGGGACCTGGCGATAGATGGCCGTGAGGCCCTCGCGGATGTTCGACATCCACCCCAGCCCGGAGTAGGCCGCGGCGACCAGACCGACGACGCCGACGCTGCTGCGCTTCTCGATCGCGGTCGTGACGAGGCTGTTCGTCGTCTCGCGGAGGTTGCTGGGCACCGAGCTGGACACCTCGTCGCGAACCTGCTGGATGAGACCGGTGTCCCCGGCGAGGACGAAGCCCAGCGCGGCGAAGGCGACCATGACGATGGGGACCAGGGCGAGCACCGTGTAGTACGTGATCCCGGCGGCGAAGTACGGTCCGCGGGACTCGCTGTACCGGGTCGCCGCCCGCAGGACCCGCTCCAGGTACGGCACCCGGGCCTCGAGCTTGGCCAGGAACCCCGGGCCGTCGTCCGGCGCCAGGGCGGCGCGCTCGGAGTCGGTGTCCGAGACCGCGCCGGTGCGCTGACGCTCCGCGTCGGGCCGGCGGACCGGGGCGCTCATCGCAGCGCCGCCGGCAGGAAGCCGACCCGGTCGTACACCGCGGCCAGGGTCTGGGCGGCGACCTCCCGGGCGCGCCGGGCCCCCGCGGCGAGGACGTCGTCGAGGCGGTCGGGGTCGTCCACGAGCTCGTCGACGCGGGCGCGCAGCGGGGTGACGAAGGTGGCGAGCTGCTCGGCGACGTCACCCTTGAGGTCGCCGTAGCCGCGACCGGCGTAGGCCTGCACCAGCTCGGGCACGCCCGCGCCGGTGAGGGCGGCCGAGATGGTGAGCAGGTTGGAGACACCCGCCTGGCGCTCGGGGTCGAACCGGACCTCGCGCCCGGTGTCGGTGACCGCGGAGCGGATCTTCTTGGCCGAGACCTTCGGCTCGTCGAGCAGGAACACGCACCCGGCACCGGGCCGGGACTTGCTCATCTGCTTCGACGGGTCCTGCAGGTCGAGGATCTTGGCGGCGCCGGGGGGCACCACCGTCTCCGGCAGGGTGAAGGTCGCCCCGTGGCGGGAGTTGAACCGGGCCGCCACGTCTCGGGTGAGCTCCAGGTGCTGGCGCTGGTCCTCCCCCACCGGGACCCGGTCGGCCTGGTACAGCAAGATGTCGGCCGCCTGCAGCACCGGGTAGGTGAACAGGCCGACGCTGGTGGAGTCGGTGCCCTGCCGGGCGGACTTGTCCTTGAACTGCGTCATCCGGGCCGCCTCGCCGAACCCGGTGAGGCACTGCAGGACCCAGCAGAGCTGGGCGTGCTCGGGTACCTGCGACTGGACGAACAGCGTGCTGCGCGCCGGGTCGACGCCCAGCGCCAGCAGCTGGGCCACGGAGCGGCGGGTGCGCCGGCGCAGCGCCACCGGGTCCTGCTCGACGGTGATGGCGTGCAGGTCGACCACGCAGTAGAAGGCCTCGTGGTCGGCCTGCAGGCCGACCCACTGCCGCAGTGCACCCAGGTAGTTGCCGAGGGTGAACGAGTCGGCGGTCGGCTGGATCCCGGAGAGCACGCGCGGGAGGCCGGGGGCGGGGACGGGCATGGTCCGCGATCCTTCCACGGGTGCCGCCGGGCCGGGATGACCGCACCGGACCGTGCTCGGGGACCCCCGCACCGCAACGGTGGGCCCGCCCGCCCGTCCGGTCGGTCGGCAGGCGTTAGCGTGGACCCCACCGAGCGCAGGCGGCCGCGCCCCACCACGACCGCGCGCGAACCCCGAGGACGAGGCAGGTACAGAGCAGCGATGAAGGTCTTCTACACGTACACCGACGAGGCCCCGGCACTGGCCACCCACTCGCTGCTGCCCGTGCTGGAGGCCTACACGGCCAAGGCCGGCGTCGAGGTCGAGACGCGCGACATCTCCCTCGCCGCCCGGATCCTGGCCCAGTTCCCCGACCGGCTCACCGAGGCGCAGCGCGTGCCGGACGCCCTCGCCGAGCTGGGCGCGCTGGCCACCACGCCGGACGCCAACATCATCAAGCTGCCCAACGTCAGCGCGTCCATCCCGCAGCTCAAGGCCGCGGTGGTCGAGCTGCAGGCCGCCGGCTTCGACATCCCGGACTACCCCGAGGACCCCACCACCGACGACGAGCGATCGGCCCGCGCGGCCTACGACGCGGTCAAGGGCTCGGCCGTCAACCCGGTGCTGCGCGAGGGCAACTCCGACCGTCGGGCGCCGGCGTCGGTGAAGGGGTTCGCCCGCAAGCACCCGCACTCCATGGGCGCCTGGTCGCCGCAGACCCGCTCGCACGTGGTCACGATGGACGAGGGCGACTTCCGCCACTCCGAGCGGTCGGTGACCCTCGAGTCCGCGACGACGCTGCGCATCGAGCACGTGGCCGACGACGGGACCGTCACCGTGCTCACGGAGTCCCTCCCGGTCCAGGCCGGCGAGATCGTCGACGCCGCCGTCATGCGCAGGGCCGCCCTGGATTCGTTCCTCACCGCGCAGATCGCCGACGCCAAGGCCACCGGGGTGCTGTTCTCCGTGCACCTCAAGGCCACGATGATGAAGGTCTCCGACCCGATCATCTTCGGTCACGCCGTGCGCGCGTTCTTCCCCGCCGTCTTCGCCGAGCACGGCGCGGCCCTGGCGTCGGTGGGCGCGGACCCGGACAACGGTCTGGCGAGCGTGCTCAGCGCCCTGGGCGAGCTGCCGGACGACGAGCGCGCCGCCGTCGAGGCCGCCATCACCGCGGGCTACACCGACGGTCCGGCGCTGGCCATGGTCGACTCGAGCAAGGGCATCACCAACCTCCATGTGCCGTCGGACGTCATCATCGACGCCTCCATGCCCGCCGCGATCCGCAGCTCCGGGCAGATGTGGAACGCCGACGACGCGCTGCAGGACACCAAGTTCGTCATCCCCGACTCCTCCTACGCACCGCTGTACGCCGAGACGGTCGAGCACTGCCGCACCCACGGTGCCTTCGACCCGACCACCATGGGGACCACGCCCAACGTGGGTCTCATGGCGCAGAAGGCCGAGGAGTACGGCTCCCACGACAAGACCTTCGAGATCACCGGCGACGGCACCGTGCGCGTGGTCGACGCCGGCGCCGGCGCCTCGGGCACCGTGCTGCTGAGCCACGACGTGGCCGCCGGCGACATCTGGCGCGCCTGCCAGACGAAGGACGCGCCCGTCCGCAACTGGGTGGCCCTGGCCGTGGAGCGCGCCCGCGCCACCGACGTCCCGGCCGTCTTCTGGCTCGACGAGACCCGGGCGCACGACGCGCAGGTCCTCGCGAAGGTGCGCGACGAGCTCGCGACGCTGGACATGAGCGGGCTCGACATCCAGGTCCTGGACGTCGCCGAGGCCACCCGCTTCACCCTGGACCGCGCCCGGGCCGGCGAGGACACCATCTCGGTGACCGGGAACGTGCTGCGCGACTACCTGACCGACCTGTTCCCGATCATGGAGCTGGGCACCAGCGCCAAGATGCTCTCCATCGTGCCGCTCATGGCCGGTGGCGGGCTGTTCGAGACCGGGGCCGGCGGCTCCGCACCCAAGCACGTGCAGCAGCTGGTCCGCGAGGACCACCTGCGCTGGGACTCCCTGGGTGAGTTCCTCGCCCTGGCCGTCTCCCTGGAGTTCCTCGCCGACAAGACCGCCAACCCGCGCGCCCGGGTCCTCGCCCACGCGCTCGACGCGGCCACCGGCCGGCTGCTGGAGGAGAACCGCTCCCCCGCCCGCAAGGTCGGCCAGATCGACAACCGGGGCAGCCACTTCTACCTGGCCCTGTACTGGGCCCAGGAGCTCGCGGGGCAGGCCACCGACAGCGACCTCGCCGAGTCCTTCGCTCCGCTGGCCGAGCAGCTCGCCGCGGCCGAGGAGACCATCGTCGGCGAGCTCGCCGCGGTGCAGGGTCACCCCGTCGAGCTGGGCGGTTACTACCACGTCGACCGCGCGAAGACCGACGCGATCATGCGGCCGAGCGCCACCTTCAACGCCCTCGTCGACAGGTTCTGAGCCGGCTCCACCCCGGACGGCCCCGCCCCTCGGTGCGGGGCCGTCCTGCGTCCGGGGCCCGCACGGCACCCGCGTGCTGACGTCCGGCCCGCCCGGCTCACATCCGCCCGTCCGGATCGGTCGTCCATCCCGGTGCGGGGTCTGCTCCCCGCCCGGCGAGCGGCGCGCTAGGCTCTGCGCCAGGTCATGAGTGTCAGCGTCAAGCCCCGGCTCGCTGGCCGGCAACCCTCGTCCGCGGTGGGGTGCCCCGGGTGATGACCCGGCCCGTCGGACCGACGGGCAAGCGCGGGCCCGTCGACACGGGCCCCTCCCCACTGGAGCCGAGCTGTGAGCACCCCTGAGAACACCCCGACCGTCGACCCGACCACCTGGAGCTTCGAGACCCGGCAGATCCACGCCGGCGCCGCCCCGGACCCCACCACCGGGTCCCGGGCCACCCCGATCTACCAGACCACCAGCTACGCCTTCCGCGACACCGACCACGCGGCCGCGCTGTTCGCCCTGGCCGAGCCGGGCAACATCTACACGCGCCTGATGAACCCCACCAACGACGTCGTCGAGCAGCGGGTGGCCTCGCTGGAGGGCGGCGTCGCGGCCCTGCTGGTCTCCTCCGGACAGGCCGCGGAGACCTTGGCCATCCTCACCATCGCCGAGGCCGGCGACCACGTGGTGGCCAGCCCCAGCCTGTACGGCGGCACCTACAACCTGCTGCACCACACCCTCCCCAAGCTCGGGGTGACGGTGACCTTCGTGGCGGACCCCGACGACCTCGAGCAGTGGCGCGCCGCGGTGCAGCCCAACACCAAGCTGTTCTACGGCGAGACCATCGGCAACCCGGGCGGGGACCTGCTGGACCTCGTCGGGATCTCCGGCGTGGCCCACGACCACGGCATCCCGCTGGTCGTCGACAACACCATCGCCACGCCGTACCTGCTGCGCCCGCTGGAGCACGGCGCCGACGTCGTCGTCCAGTCGGCCACCAAGTACCTGGGCGGGCACGGCACCTCGATCGCCGGCGTCATCGTCGACGGCGGCCACTTCGACTGGACGCAGGGCCGCCACCCCGGCTTCACCACCCCCGACCCGAGCTACCACGGTGCCGTCTTCGCCGACCTCGGTGCGCCCGCGTTCGTGCTCAAGGCCCGGGTCCAGGGCCTGCGCGACCTCGGGGCCGCGGCGTCACCGTTCAACGCCTTCCTGATCAACCAGGGCATCGAGACGCTGAGCCTGCGGATGGAGCGCCACGTCGCCAACACCCAGGCCGTCGCGGAGTTCCTCGAGGCCCGCGACGACGTGGAGCGCGTCGCCTACGCCGGCCTGCCCAGCTCGCCGTGGCACGCCCGGGCCAAGGAGCTCACCCCGAAGGGCCCCGGTGCGGTGCTCGCCTTCGAGATCGCCGGCGGCCTGGCCGCGGGCAAGCGCTTCGTCGACGGGCTGCGGCTGCACAGCCACGTGGCCAACATCGGGGACGTGCGCTCGCTGGTCATCCACCCCGCCTCCACCACCCACTCCCAGCTCACCGAGGCCGAGCAGCGCACGGCCGGAGTCACCCCCGGGCTCGTCCGGCTGGCCGTGGGCATCGAGGGCATCGACGACATCCTCGCCGACCTCGAGCTCGGCTTCACCGCCGCTGCCGCCGCGTAGGAGCACCCGTTCCGTGACCTGCGGCACCGTGACTCCCCCCGCCCTGGACGAGGGCGGGGGGACCACGCGCGTCCGGCTGGGCCGCCGGGTCCTGCGGGGCGGCGGGGTGCTCGACGACGTGGCGGTGACCCTGCAGAGCTGGGGACGGCTCAACACCGCGCGCGACAACGTGGTCCTGGTGCTGCACGCGCTGACCGGCGACAGCCACGTCACCGGAGCGGCCGGTCCCGGCCACCCGTCCCCCGGCTGGTGGGAGGGCATGGTCGGCCCGGGGGCGCCGGTGGACACCGACCGCTGGTGCGTGGTGGCCCCGAACGTGCTCGGCGGCTGCCGCGGCACCACGGGCCCGTCCTCGACGCACCCCGACGGCGCCGCCTGGGGCTCCCGCTTCCCGGTCCTCGACATCCGCGACCAGGTCGACACCGAGCTGGCGGTGGTCGAGGCACTGGGTCTCGACTCCCTCGCCGCGGTCGTCGGCGGGTCGATGGGCGGCATGCGGGCCCTGGAGTGGGTGGTCGGGCACCCGGAGCGGGTGCGCTCCGCGCTGGTGCTGGCCACCGGGGCCCGCGCGACGGCCGACCAGATCGGCACCCAGACCGCCCAGGTCCGCGCCGTCACCCAGGACCCCGACTGGCAGGGCGGTGACTACCACGGCACCGGGCGCGCGCCCCGAGCCGGCCTGGGCCTGGCCCGGACGATCGCCCACCTCACCTACCGGGCGGAGGCCGAGCTCGACGAGCGCTTCGGCATCCTGCGCCAGCCCGGCGACCCGGAGCACCGCTTCGCGGTGCAGAGCTACCTCGACCACCAGGCGGCCAAGCTGGTCGCCCGCTTCGACGCGGGCAGCTACGTCGCCCTCACCGAGGCCATGAACCGCCACGACGTGGGAGCGGGACGGGGCGGTGTCGCGGCGGCGCTGGCGTCGTCACCGGTGCCCGTCGTCGTCGGCGGGGTCGACTCCGACCGGCTCTACCCGCTGCGCCTGCAGCAGGAGGTGGCGGAGCACCTGCCGGGGTGCGCCGGGCTTCGCGTCATCCGCTCCCGCTTCGGCCACGACGGGTTCCTCCTCGAGGCCGAGGCGGTGGGCGCGCTGCTGCGCGAGACGCTGGCCGGAGCCTGAGCTAGCTGCCCAGGGCGTCGATCGAGGCCGCCAGCAGCAGCACCGCCGTGCCGAGCGCGGCGAAGGTGAGCACGTCGCTGGGACGGTTGCGGACGGCGAGCAGCCCCGCCCGGCGCTCGGGCAGGAACGCCCGCAGCCCGGCGCCGAGGAGCAGGGCCGCACCGAGCAGCGTCGCCCCGCGCCGCCAGCGGCCGAGGAGCACGAGCACCACGCCGACGGTGACCACGGCGAGCACGAGCAGGAACGGCAGGTGCACGGTGCGCAGGCGGTACCAGGTGGAGCCGTGCACCGGACCCGGGACCGGTCTCACCCGGCCGTCTCGGCCAGCTCGACGACGTTGACCAGCAACATCGCCCGGGTCATGAGACCCACCCCGCCCGGGTTCGGGGAGAGGAACCCGGCGACCTCGGCCACGTCCGGGTGCACGTCGCCGACGAGGCCGTCCTCGGTGCGGGAGACCCCCACGTCGAGCACCGCCGCGCCCGGCGCGACCATGTCCGCGGTCACCAGGTGCGGCACCCCGGCGGCGGCGACGACCACGTCGGCCCGGCGCAGCTCGGCGGCCACGTCCCGGGTCCCGGTGTGGCACAGGGTGACCGTGGCATTCTCGCTGCGCCGGGTCAGCAGCAGACCGAGCGGGCGGCCCACGGTGACCCCGCGCCCGAGCACGGCGACCCGGGCCCCGTCCAGCGGCACGTCGTAGCGGCGCAGCAGGGCGACGATGCCGCGCGGGGTGCAGGGCAGCGGGGCCGCCTCGCCGAGCACGAGGCGACCGAGGTTGGTCGGGTGCAGGCCGTCGGCGTCCTTGGCCGGGTCGATGCGCTCCAGTGCCGCCACCTCGTCGAGGTGGCGCGGCAGGGGCAGCTGGACGATGTAACCGGTGCACACCGGGTCGGCGTTGAGCTCGTCGAGGGTGTCGGCCAGCTGGGCGGCGGAGACGTCGGCGGGCAGGTCACGGCGCAGCGAGGCGATGCCCACTCCTGCGCAGTCGCGGTGCTTCCCGCGCACGTAGGCCTGCGAGCCCGGGTCCGCACCCACCAGCACGGTGCCCAACCCCGGGGTACGGCCGGCGGCGGTGAGCGCGGCGACCCGGGCGGTGAGGTCGACGAAGATCTCGTCGCGGGTGGTCTTGCCGTCCAGGCGCGTCGCGGTCACGCCCGCCAGTGTCCCAGAGGAGGCCCGTCCAACGCACCGACCTCAGCCGGCGACGTCGACCTCGAGTCCGTGCGCGCCGGCGTGGGCCAGCGCCTGGGCCAGCTCGACCGTGGCGCCGGTCAGGCTCGCGGAGGTCCACAACCCCGCGTCGACGCGCGCACCGCGCAGGTCGGCGCCGTCCAGCTTGAGCCCCCCGGTGCGGGCACCGCTGAGGTCGGCCCCGCGCAGCACCGCCCTGCGCAGGTCCGCCCCGACCAGGTTCGCCTCCCGCAGCCGGCAGCCGCTGAGGTCCACCTCGCGCAGGTCGGCGCCGCCCAGCGAGGTCAGGGTGAGGTCGCACTCGTCGAGCACCAGGGGGCGCAGCCGGCTGCCGTCGACCACCGAGCCGAGCAGGCTGCACTGGTGGAACTCGCTGTGCCACAGGCTGGTGCGGGAGAACACGCAGGAGCGGAAGGCGGAGCCGCGGTGCACCGACCGACGCAGGTCGGCCCCGGTGAAGTCGCACTCGGTGAACACCACCCGCTCGGTGCACAGCCCGGAGAGGTCGGCGTCGCGGAAGGTGCACCCGGTGTACTCGACGTCGGCCCAGGACTCGTCGGCGTGCACGGTGTCGGTCAGGTCCTCGTCGGCGTGCACGTCCACCCCTGGAGTGTGCCCGGTCGATTCCCGTCCGCGAGCGCCCCGGGTGCGCCAGGATCACCCGACACGGTCGAGGGGGCAGGAGCGGCTCGGCTGAGCCCGGCGACGCCGGGTTGCTCACATGCATGCTTCCGCATACGTTGTTGGCGTGGGTCACGGACACGGGCACGGAGTGGGCAGCGCGGGAGCGCGGCACCGCGGCCCGCTGGCGATCGCGTTCGGCCTCACCGCGGTGTTCGCGCTCGTGGAGCTGGTCACCGGCCTGGTCACCGGGTCGCTGGCCCTGCTGGCCGACGCCGCACACATGGCCACCGACGTGGTCGGGCTCGGCATGGCGCTGGCCGCGATCACCCTGGCCGCCCGGCCGGCGACCACGCAGCGCTCCTTCGGCTTCTACCGCCTCGAGGTGCTCGCGGCGCTGGCCAACGGCGTGCTGCTGCTCGGGGTGGCGGTCTACGTGTTCTTCGAGGCCGCGCTGCGGCTGGTGCACCCCCAGGAGGTGGCGAGCGGGCCCCTGCTGGTCGTCGCGACCGTGGGCCTGGTGGTCAACGTCATCAGCTACCGGCTGCTCACCGCGGGGGCGGCGGAGAGCATCAACGTGCGCGGTGCCCGGCTGGAGGTGCTCGGCGACATGCTGGGCTCCGTGGGCGTGATCGTGGCCGCGGTGGTCATCGCGCTCACCGGCTGGCCCTACGCCGACCCGGTCATCGGTGCGGCGATCGGGGTGTTCATCCTGCCGCGCACGTACTCGCTGTCGCGGCAGGCGGTGCGCATCCTCATGCAGTCCGCCCCCGAGGGGTTCGACGTCGCGCTGGTGCAGGACCGGATCGCCGCGCTGGAGGGCGTCGACGAGGTGCACGACCTGCACGTGTGGACGCTGACCTCGGGCATGGACACCGCGAGCGGGCACGTGCGGGTCACCGACGGGGCCGACTACCACGACGTGCTCGACCGGGTCGCGACGCTGCTGGCCGAGGACTACGGCGTCACGCACTCCACGATCCAGTGCGAGCCCGCGCACCACACCGACCGGCCGACCCCGATCTGAGGTCCGGCTCGATCTGGGGGTCACCGGAAGTCCCGTGAGGTGGAGGCGACCCGCAGGTCCATCCGCTGCACGCCGTCGGCGACGACGGTGACCGCGCCCTCGGAGTTCTGCACCCGTCCTCGCACCAGCAGCGCCGGGCTCGATCGGGCCACCCGCCGGTAGCGGGCCCACAGCCCCTGGGAGCAGACCACGTTCACCATGCCGGTCTCGTCCTCCAGGTTCAGGAAGGTGACCCCGCCGGCCGTCGCCGGGCGCTGCCGGTGGGTGACCGCGCCGCCGACCAGCACGCGGGTGCCGTCGCGCACCGCGAGCAGCCCGCTGGCCGGGACCACGCCGAGGGCGTCGAGCTGCGGGCGCAGGAACTGGGTGGGGTAGCTGTCGGGGCTGACCCCGGTGGCCCACACGTCGGCCACCGCGAGCTCGGTGTCGCTCATCCCGGGCAGCGCGGGCGCGGTGGTGCCCACCCCGGTGCCGGGCAGCCGGTCCGGGCGCTCCCCCGCCGCCGCCCCGGCCGCCCACAGCGCCTCCCGTCGGGTGAGGTCGAAGCAGCCCAGCGCCCCGGCGGTGGCCAGCGCCTCCACCTGCGCGGTGCTCAGCCCCACCCGTCGGGTCAGGTCGAGCAGGTCGTCGAACGGGCGCTCGGCGCGGGCGGCGACGATCCGCCCGGCCACCTCCTCGCCGAGGGTGCGCACCTCCCCCAGGCCCAGCCGCACGGCCTGCACCGGACGGGTGCCCGGCGACGCCCCGTCGGCGACCGGGGTGCCGGGCGGCGCGTCCTCCAGGGTGGCGGTGACCTCGCTGCGCGCCACGTCCGGACCGTGCGCCAGCACCCCGTGGCGGCGGGCGTCGGCGACGAGGGACTGCGGGGAGTAGAAGCCCATCGGCTGGGCCCGCAGCAGCGCCGCGCAGAACGCGGCGGGGTGGTGCAGCTTGAACCACGCGGAGTAGAACACCAGCGAGGCGAAGCTCAGCGAGTGGCTCTCCGGGAACCCGAAGTTGGCGAAGGCGAACAGCTTCTCGAAGATCCGGTCGGCCGCCTCGCCGGTGATCGCGTGGGTGGTGGCCATGCCCTCGTAGAAGCGGGTCCGCAGACGCTGCATCTTCTCCGGGGAGCGCTTGGAGCCCATGGCGCGGCGCAGCTCGTCAGCCTCGGTGCCGGTGAAGCCCGCGACGTCGACCGCGATCTGCATGAGCTGCTCCTGGAACAGCGGCACCCCGAGGGTCTTCTCCAGCGCCCGGGCCATCGACGGGTGCTCGTAGGTGACCGGTTCGAGGCCGTTGCGGCGGCGGATGTAGGGGTGCACGGAGCCGCCCTGGATCGGGCCGGGGCGGATGAGCGCCACCTCGACGACGAGGTCGTAGAACACCCGGGGCCGCAGGCGGGGCAGGGTGGCCATCTGCGCGCGGGACTCCACCTGGAACACGCCCACCGAGTCGGCCCGCTGGAGCATGTCGTAGACGGCTTTCTCCCCCAGGTCCAGCCGGGCCAGGTCCACGGTGACGTCCTCGTGGGTGGCCACCAGGTCGACGGCGTGGTGCAGGGCGGTGAGCATGCCCAGGCCCAGCAGGTCGAACTTCACCAGCCCGACGGCCGCGCAGTCGTCCTTGTCCCACTGCAGCACGGTGCGCCCGGGCATCCGCCCCCACTCCACCGGCACCACGTCGGCCACCGGCCGGTCGCAGATGACCATCCCGCCGGAGTGGATGCCGAGGTGGCGGGGGTGGTCCTCCAGCTGCCCGGCGAGCTCGAGCACGGCCTCCGGGATGTCGTGGTCGGTCTCGCTCCCGGTCCCCCCGGGGGTGTGCCCCTGCAGCGGGCCCCAGCGGTCCATCTGCTTGCTCCACGCGTCCTGCTGGCCGGCGGAGTAGCCCAGCGCCTTGGCGATGTCGCGCACCGCGGAGCGGCCCCGGTAGGTGATGACGTTGGCGACCTGCGCGGCGTGGGTGCGGCCGTACTTCGTGTACACGTGCTGGATGGCCTCCTCGCGGCGGCCCGACTCGATGTCCACGTCGATGTCGGGGGGACCGTCGCGCTCCGGGGAGAGGAAGCGCTCGAACAGCAGCCCGTTGGCCACCGCGTCGACCGGGGTGATGCCCAGGGCGAAGCAGACCGCCGAGTTGGCCGCCGAGCCCCGGCCCTGGCAGAGGATGTCGTGCTCGCGGCAGAAGGTGACGATGTCGTGGACCACGAGGAAGTAGCCGGGGAAGTGCAGCCCGGTGATGACCTCGAGCTCCCGCTCGATCTGGGCGTACGCCGCGGGGTGCTCGGCCGGGCTGCCGTAACGACGACGAGCGCCCTCCAGCGTGAGGTGGCGCAGCCAGCTGTCCTCGTCGTGGCCGGGTCCGACGTCGAACGGCGGCAGGTTCGGGGCGACCAGGCGCAGGTCGAAGGCCAGCTCCTCCCCCAGCGCGGCCGCGGTGGGCACGGCGGTCCGGTGGCGGGCGAAGCGGGCGGCGAGCTCGGCCCCGGACCGCAGGTGCGCCCCTCCGCCCGGGGGCAGCCACCCGGCGGCCTCGTCCAGGCTGCGCCGCGCCCGCACCGCGGCCATCGCGGCGGCGAGACGGAACCCGTCGGGGGTGGCGTGGTGGGCGGCGGTGGAGACGATCACGCCCAGGCCGTGACGGACGGCCAGCGCGGCCAGGGTGTCGTTGCGCTCGTCGTCGTCGGGGTGGCCGTGGTGGGTCAGCTCGACGGTGACCCGCTCGGTCCCGAAGCGCTCCACCAGCTCGGCCAGCGCGGTGGCCGCCGCCTCGGGTCCGCCGGTGGTCAGCGCGCGGCGGACCGCACCCTTGCGGCAGCCGGTGAGCACCTGCCAGTGCCCGCCCGCCGCCTCGGTGAGCGCGTCGAGGTCGTACACCGGCCGGCCCTTCTCTCCCCCGGCGAGCTGGGCCGCCGCGATGGAGCGGGACAGCCGCCGGTAACCCTCCTGACCGCGGGCCAGCACCAGCAGGTGGGTGCCCTCCGGGTCCGCCTCGCCGTTCTGCGGGCCGCGCAGCCCCAGGCTCAGCTCGGAGCCGAACACGGTGGGCAGGCCGTGCTCGCGGGCCGCCTCGGCGAAGCGGACCACGCCGTGGAAGCCGTCGTGGTCGGTCAGCGCGAGGGCCCGCAACCCCAGGCGGACCGCCTCCTCCACCAGCGCCTCCGGGTGGCTCGACCCGTCGAGGAAGCTGAAGCTGGAGTGGGCGTGCAGCTCGGCGAAGGGCACCACCGGGCCGGCCTCCACGGGACGAGCCGGGACCCGGTACTCCTCCCGCTTGCGCGACCAGGCGGGGCTGTCGCCCCCGTCTCCGGGGTGCGGGTGCGGGGCGCGACCGGAGAGCACCCGCTCCAGGTGCGACCAGGAGACGGGCGGGTTGTCGAAACCCATGCCAGCCTCCCGTCATCAGCGATCGAACGTGTGTTCGAACAGTAGCGCACGCGTCGGTGCGGATCCAGGGAGGGTGGATCGTCCTGGCGACGACGGTCGAGCTGGATCGTGCTGGTCGTTGACGCGAACGTCCTGGTGCCCGCCCTGGCAGACGACGCGGCGGCTCCGAGAAGAGCGCAATCCGACGAGCGGACGCTGGCGCCGCCGCTCGGCACGGCTTCCGCACGTGCCGTCGTCAGGCGCGGTTCCGACGCGAACGTCGCTCCGGAACCACCAGGTTGGGAACTGCGCGCAGCATGAACCGGTCGAAGTGGGGGACGGTGAACGCCGCGTAGCCGTGCTCGGGCGTGAACAACAAGCCCATGTTGATCAGCTCGGCGCGGGTTGGACCCAGGTTGGTGGAGGTGCGGTGCATGACGTCGGCAACGTCTGAAGCCTTTTGCGCTGCCGGGCCGAGCTCCGCCATGGCTCGCAGGTAGGCCCGCTGCAGCTCTGTGGCGCGATCCAGACGAACCCGGAAGAACGACTCATCCAGCTTGGACTCGTATGCCGGCACTGCCAGCTCTACGTCGCGAAGAGTGATCTCCGGTCCGACCGCAACGGTCCAGACTGCGTAGCCGAGCTCCTGGATGAAGTACGGGTAGCCGCCGGTGATCGAGACAGCTCCCTCCAGTGCATCGGCGGCGAAGCTAGCCCGTTCGTCCTCAGCGGGTCGGGACAAGGCGAGGTTCGCGTCTTCGGTGGACAGGTTCGCGATAGCAGGAAACTTGAACAGCCGTTCGGCGTACGACTTCGCGTCGCCGGCCAGCTCGGCGATCTGTGGCAGGCCTGCGGCAACCACGGTGATGGGAAGCTTTCGCTGGACCGTCTTGTGGAGCGCTTCGATGAGCGCCCCGAGCTGGCCCTTGCTCAGGAACTGGACCTCGTCGAGCAGCAGGACCAGACCGCGCTTGCGCTCGGCCGCAGCCTCGCCGAGTGCGACGAAGACATCAGTCAGATCCATCGACGGGTTCTCGTTGTCTGCGTAACCCTCAGCAGCGTTCACGTCGAATCCAGCCGACACCGAACCTGACCCATCGATCGTGAGGGTGAACGACTTCATGACGGCAGCAGCATGGCGAAACCGGTCGGTCCACCGCGCACGCGGCGACAGCTCGAGCAGGGCGGTGCAAAGCCGCGCCGAGATGGTGCGGCGAAGCTCGCTGTCGTCGTGCTTGCTCACCTCGAGCTCGACGACCACCCAGTCCTGAGCGAGGGCCGCGGCACGAAACCTGCCCAGCAAGAGGGTTTTTCCTACTCCACGCTGCCCTGAGATGATCATTGATTGTTCGGTGCGCCCCCGACTGATGCGCCCGAGGAGCAGGTTGAACGACTCCAGCTGATCGTCACGGCCGACGATGGCCTGCGGCTCGGCCACCCGCGTTGGGGGTGTACGGGTTGGTCATCGCATCCAACTGAAGATTTCACACATCTATGGCAGATTTATCTTGCTCAGATAAATCTTCCTAAGATCGCTGAGCTGTGCACGCCTACTGGCGGTGGCGGCCGGGCCTCGGCGCCCGCGCGGACCCCCGCGCCAGCGCCTCCTCGTCCAGCACCGCCGCCGCCTCCGGGGTGGGGGCGGACCCGCCGAGGTGCCGCGGCAGCCACCAGCGCTGCCCGGGCGGGGTGGCGAGGTCGCGCGCGGTGGCGGGGTAGCGCCGCTGCACCTGCTCGAGCAGCTCGGCCAGGCGGGCACGCAGCGCGGCATCGACCTGCTCACGGCTTGCGCCGGGGACCACCTCGACCGGCTCGCCCACCTCGACCAGCACCGGACGGCCCCGCCGCAGGCTCCAGCGACGGTCGACGGTGAGCACGCGGTGCCCGCCCCAGCAGACCACCGGCAGCAGCGGCACCCCGTGCTCCACCGCGAGCGCGGCCGCACCGAGCTTGAACGGCTTCAGGGTCCACGAGCGGCTGATCGTCGCCTCGGGGAACACCCCGACGACCTCCCCGGCAGCGAGCTCGCGGCCGGCCCGGCGGTAGGCCCCCGCACCGTGGACCCGGTCGACCGGGACGTGGCGCATCGCGCGCATGAGCGGTCCGCTGACCGGATGGGTGAACGTGGTCGCCTTGGCCATGAAGCGGACGAGCCGGCCGTGCCGCCCGGCCCGGTTCGCCCCACGCAGGGCGTGCCCGACGAGGGCGAAGTCGAGGTAGCTGGTGTGGTTGACGGCGAGCACGGCCGCACCGTGGTCAGGCACGTGCTGCACCCCGCGGGCCTCGATCCGCACCCCCAGCAACGCGAACAGCGCCACGAACACGCGCACCACCCACCGGTAGACACCGTCACCGCTCACCCGTCAGTCGTACACCCCCTCCACCGTCCACTCCCCCGCTGTGCACCGGACGAGCAGCGCCACCTCCCCCACCAGCAGCTGGGCGCGGACCCCGGCACGGGCGGTGCCCGGGTCCCACCAGCGCTCGTCCACCGGCCACGGACCGGCCCAGGCCAGCACGGGGCTGCGCCCGGACGGGTGCACCAGCACCGCGGGGGTCGCCACGTCGCCGCGCCCGGTGGGCCGCACCGGGACGCCGTCGACGTCCAGCAGCTGCACCGGGGTGGGCTCGGCGAGGACGGTCGACGGGGCCGGCGCGGGCAGGCGCCCCGGCCAGGGGGCGGACGGGTCGGTCCGGGGCACCCGCTCGTCGCCCCAGGCGACCAGGCTGACCTGCTCGGCCGGACCCCGTCCCCCGCTGGGCACCCCCACCTGCACTGCCGAGCCCCCGAGCAGGCCCTGCACCCGCACCAGCGCACGACGGGCCCGCTCGTCACCCTCGCCCACCCCGCCCCACAGCCCCAGCTGCAGCACCCCGGCGGTGACCACCTCCACCGGCTCCAGCACCAGCTCCACGACGCCGGCGGTGGGCCGGGTCCCGCTACGCCCGGTGAGCCAGCCGTCGAGCTGCCAGCGGACGCGGTCGGCGGTGCCGTCGGGCGTCAGGGGCTCCGCGCAGCGCCAGGTGCGGGCGTGCTCCTCCCCGGCCCCGGTCCGGGCGTGCACCTGCAGCCGGGTGCACGCCACCCCGGCAGCGGCGAGCTTCTCGTGCAGCTCGTGGGCGAGGGTGCGACCGGCGAAGGCGGCGGCGTCCACCCGGTCCACGGGCGGGTCGCAGCGCAGCCGCACCACCAGCTCGGGCGGGGCCCGCCGGGCCGAGGGCGGGCGCTCGGGCAGGCCGCGGGCGCTCCGGTGGGCGAGCACGGCGTCGGCCCCGAACCGGGAGGCGACGTCGGCGGCCTGCAGGGCGGCGAAGTCCCCCACCGTGCGCAGGCCCAGTCGGCGCAGCAGGTCGACCAGCTCGGTGCGCTCGGGGGCGCTGGTGCCCGGCTCGACCGCGAGCTCCCCCACCGGCAGCGGGGCGAGGAAGCCTGCGGTGGCCCCCTCGGGGACGAGCACCCCGCGACGAGCCGCGACCACCGCCGTGGACAGGGTGTCGGCCACCCCGACCTGGCACTCCACCCCCACCGCGGACGCGGCGTCCACCAGCTGCTCGGCCGCACCCGCCTCCGAGCCGAAGTAGCCCGAGGGACCCCGGGCAGCGAGGACCAGCAGGCCGGCGCGCAGCACCTCCACCCCGGGAGCGAGCGCGTCGACCGCGGCCACCACCGGCTCGAACAGGCGCGCGTCCCGATCGACGTCGGACACCGCGACGTGCAGCTCGGGGCAGCGCCCCTGGGCCTCGCGGCGACGCAGACCCCGGCGCACCCCCTCCGCACGCGCTCCGGCGTTGCAGGCGACCACCCGGTTGGCCGTGAGCACCGCGACCGGCCGGTGCGCGGGCACCCCGGCCAGCACCGCCGCGGTGACGGCGGGCCAGTCCGGGCACCACAGGGCCAGGGTGCGCCCCGCGCTCACGCGCCCACCCCGGCCACCGCCCGACCGACGACCTCCTGCTCCGCCGTCTCCTCCCAGTGCACCTCCGCGCTCCCCGTCGGACACAGCCGCACCCGCCCGCTGCGCCCCCGTCCCGCGGAGCCACGACCGCCCACGCGGACCACGAGCTCCCGGTTGCGCAGCCGACCGTGGCCCACGCCCAGTCCGTCCGCGCCCGAGACCTGGCCCCACAGCTGCAGCTCCGCCCCCGGCCACGCCCCGCCGGTGACCACCAGCACGCTGCCGCGGTGCCGGGCCCGGGCGACCAGGCCCCGCGCCCGGGTGGGGGTGACGGCCACCCCGGCGAGGTCGAGCACCACGAGGTCGAGCCCGTCCAGCAGCACCGCCGCCACGTCCACCGCGTCCGGGCCCGGCTCGGGCACCAGTGCGATGCGGTCCAGGTCGGCCCCCATCTCCACCGCGGCGAGCAGACCCAGCCCGGGCCGGCCGACCACCGCGGCCCAGCCCCCGTCCCCGGTGACCGCGGCGAGCAGACCCAGCAGCAGCGAGGTGGCTCCTCCCACGGCGACCACGGTGCCGCGCACCAGGCCCCCCCGGGGCAGCAGCGTGGCCAGCGGGCCGGGCACGGCGAGCACCGGCACCGGACGAGCGACCTCGACGGCGCGTGCCCCCACCCCGACGGACGCACCCGTGCCCGAGCGGCGGGCCGGCACTGCCGCCAGCCGTCGTCGGAGCGCCGCGACCACCTCGGACCGGTCCTGCGCCGGCGACACCGACACCGACACCGACACTGCCGTCGTCACCGGAACCACTTGCTGTTCGAACACATGTTCGAACACTGCGACACCGGAACCGGTCAGGTCAAGTGGTCTGGCGTGTCGTCAGCGGGACACGCCGAACCCACTCGTGCTGTGAACGAAACCTCGTCGCCGGGGTCCAGTAATCACGCACGAGGGCGCAGCCCTCAGTGGAAGAAGTGGCGGGAGCCGGTGAGGTAGAGGGTCACGCCGGCCTGTGCCGCGGCCGCGGTGACCTCGGCGTCGCGGACGGAGCCGCCCGGCTGGACGACGGCGCGGACCCCGGCGTCGAGCAGCACCTGCAGGCCGTCGGGGAACGGGAAGAAGGCGTCGGAGGCCCCCACCGAGCCGACGGCCCGGTCCCCGGCCCGCTGCACGGCCAGGTGCGCGGCGTCGACCCGGTTGACCTGGCCCATGCCCACCCCGACGCTGGCCCCGTCGTGGGCGAGCAGGATCGCGTTGGACTTCACGGCCCGGCAGGTGCGCCACGCGAACTCCAGGTCGGCCAGGGTCGCCTCGTCGGCCGCCTCGCCGGCCGCGAGCGTCCACGTCGCCGGGTCGTCCCCGGGGGCCTGCAGCGCGTCGCGCTCCTGCACGAGCATCCCGCCGGAGACCTGCTTCAGCTCCAGACCGGCCCCCGACGGCGGCGCGCAGACCAGCACGCGCACGTTCTTCTTCCGGGCCAGCACCTCGAGCGCGCCGTCGGCGTAGGAGGGCGCGAGCACCACCTCGGTGAAGATCTCGGCAACCTGCTCGGCCATCTCCACGGTGACCTCGCGGTTGGCGGCGACCACCCCACCGAAGGCGCTGAGCGGGTCGCAGGCGTGGGCCTTGCGGTGGGCATCGGCGATGGCGGCAGCACCGTCCAGGGTGGACACCGCGATGCCGCAGGGGTTGGCGTGCTTGATGACCGCGACGCAGGGCAGGACGTGGTCGTGCGCCGCGCGCCAGGCCGCGTCGGCGTCGGTGTAGTTGTTGTAGCTCATCTCCTTGCCGTGCAGCTGCTCGGCCTGGGCCAGCCCGGGTGCTGCCACCGGGTCGACGTACAGCGCCGCCGCCTGGTGCGGGTTCTCCCCGTAGCGCAGCACCGCGGCGCGCTCCCAGGTCGCCCCCACCCAGCCGGGCAGCAGCTCGTGCTCCTGCTCGGGGGCGAGCGTCGCCGTCATCCACGTGGCCACGGCCACGTCGTAGGACGCGGTGTGCCGGAACGCCTCCGCCGCCAGCGCGGTCCGGTGGGCGAGGGTGAAGCCTCCCGCCGTGACGGCGGCCAGCACGTCGTCGTAGCGGGCCGGGTCGACGACGACGGCCACCGACGGGTGGTTCTTCGCCGCGGCCCGGACCATGGAGGGCCCGCCGATGTCGATCTGCTCGACGCACTCGTCGGGCGCGGCCCCGGAGGCCACGGTGTCGGTGAACGGGTACAGGTTCACCACCACCAGCTCGAACGGCGCGATGCCCAGCTCGTCGAGCTGGGCCAGGTGCTCGGGGCGACGGGTGTCGGCGAGCACGCCGGCGTGCACCCGCGGGTGCAGCGTCTTCACCCGCCCGTCGAGGCACTCCGGGAAGCCGGTGAGCTCCTCGACCGGCGTGACGGGGATGCCCGCGGCGGCGATGCGGGCCGCGGTGGAGCCGGTGGAGACCAGCTCGACCCCGGCGGCGTGCAGCCCCGCGGCCAGCTCCTCCAGCCCGGTCTTGTCGTAGACGCTGACGAGCGCGCGGCGCACGTTCCTGCTGGCGGTCATGGGATGTGGGCCTTCCGTCCGTCGAGCGTGACACCGCGACGGGCCACCGCGGACACCACGTCCACGAGCAGGATCCGTTCCACGGCCTTGATCCGTTCGTGCAGGGTGGTCTCGGTGTCGTCGCCGAGCACGTCGACGGCACGCTGGGCCAGGATCGGCCCGGTGTCGAGCCCGGCGTCGACCAGGTGCACCGTGGCGCCGGTGACCTTGACCCCGTGGGCGAGGGCGTCGGCGACGGCGTGCGCTCCGGGGAACGCGGGCAGCAGCGACGGGTGGGTGTTCAGCACGGGTGCATCCAGGCCCAGCACCGCCGGGCCCAGCAGGCGCAGGAACCCGGCGCAGACCAGCACATCCGGGGTGTGTGCGCTGATCTCGACGGCCAGCGCGGCGTCCCACTCCGACCGCGAGCCGGAGCGCGACGGGGCCAGGCAGAAGGCGACCAGGCCGGCGGCGCGGGCGACCTCCAGCCCCCGGCACTCCCGGTCCGCGCCCACGGCCACCACCTGGACCGGGTGCCGCTCGTCCGCGGTCACCGCCAGCAGGGCCTCGAGCAGCGACCCCGTCCCGGAGACCAGGACGACGACCCGACGACGGGTGCACGCCTGCCCGCGATCGGGGTCGGGAGCGGGTGGTGGCATCGAGCAGTGAGCCTAGTGCTGCCCCGTCGGGGCGGTGTCCGGCGCGTCGATCCCCTCGGGCGGCTCGGTCGTGTCGGGCTCGGTCGTGTCGGGCTCAGCAGCACCCGGCTCCGTGGCCGAAGCCCCCGCGACCGGAGCCACCACCACTGGAGCCACCACCACCGGAGCTCCCGCCACCGAGGCCACCGCCAGCGCGGCGTCCCGCAGCTGGGTGTCGACGAGCACCGCCGCGCACCCGAGCACGGCGAACCAGCCCACCGTCGCGGTGGCGAGGGCCAGCACCGGCACCCCCACGGGGGTGAACGCGCCACCACCGAGCGCGCCCCCGGCCTGCCGGCCCAGCACCGCGACGAGCAGCCCGAGCGCCACCGCCGTGACGCCCACGGCCCGCAGGGCGTCGTCCCGACCCAACCCGCTGCGCGAGCACCGCAGGCCCAGCACCACGGCCACCGCCGCGGGGACGACGAGCAGCACCGGCCACCACCAGGAGCCGGAGCCCTCGGGCAGCGCGGCCAGCAGCGGCAGCGGCGGGACCGGGGCACCCACCGCCCCGAACGGGGTGACGGTCGCGTGCCCGACCACCGCGCCCGGGCCCACCAGGACGGACACGGCCCCGACGACGGCGTTGGGCAGGTAGGCCAGCGAGAGCAGCACCAGCCCCGCCCCTCCGGCGACGCCGCCCCCGGAGTGCACCAGCCGGCCGAAGGTGCCGGCGGAGAGCACCAGGGCGACCAGCACGAGCAACCCGCCCGCCCCCAGCAGCGCGAGACCGACCACCGGCACCTGGGCGAGCCCGGTCCGGGCCCACCGGGGCAGCGCACGACGCACCCGCACCCACGTCCCGCTGGGGCGGACCAGCCCCAGCACGGCCCCCAGCAGGTGCACGCCGACGACCTGCACGAGCGTCCCGACGACCGACGCCGGCGCCACCGGCAGCCCACCCGCACCGGTCGCGAGGACGACGACGGCGAGGACCCCGACCAGGAGCGGGCCCGCCACGGCAGCCCCCAGGACGGGCAGTGCGGCCCGACCCCGCACGGTCGACGCCCCCGCCCCCGCCCCCGCCCCGCGAGGGATGGCGAACCCGACCACCGAGCGCCAGGTCAACAGCACCAGCCCGAGCACGGGCACCAGCGGCAGCACCCCGAGGCGGGTGCCGTCGACGTCCAGCGTCGCGCCGTGGGCGGCCAGCCACAGCGAGGCGACCACGGCGGGCACCCCGGCCAGAGCCGCGTCACCGGCGACGGCGAGCACGAGCACGACCGCGGTGAGCACCGCGGCGACGGCCAGCACGGGGCCGAGCGCGAGCACCACCAGGGCGCGGAGGAGCGCGGCGGGACTCCCGGGAGGCGCCTGCCGACGGGGTCGATCCTGCAGCATCGTCACTCCTTCGAGCGTGTCAGCCGCACCACCCCCGGCGCCTCAGGCGCGCCGGGGGCACCCGCTGCGAGCGGTCAGGTGACGGCCGGCGTCCCTGTGCGGACGACCTCCGCCTCCATCTCGCGGACCAGCGGCAGCACCTCGCGGCCGAACTGCTCCACCTCCTCCTGGAAGTGCAGGTAGCCCAGCAGCATCATGTCCGCGCCGCGCTTCTTGTACTCCACGATGCGCTCGGCGACCTGCTCGGCGGTGCCGATGAGCCCGGTCTTGAAGCCGTCGTTGTACTGCACCAGGTCCTCGTAGGAGCTGTCCGCCCACATGCCCTTCTTGTCGCCGGTGGACTGCCCGGCGGAGCGCACGGCCTCCCGGAAGCCCTCGACGGCAGGCTTGTTGGAGCGGGCGACGACCTCCTTGAGCGTCTCCTTCGCTTCCTTCTCGCTGTCCCGGACGATCATGAAGCCGTTGAGGCCGAAGCGCACCTTCCGGTTCCCGTGCTCGGCGGCGGAGCGCTGCACGTCGTGCACCTGCTCGGTCAGGCCGTCGTAGTCCTTGCCGTTGCTGAAGTACCAGTCCGACACCCGGCCGGCCATGGCCCGGGCCGCGGTGGAGTTGCCGCCCTGGAAGATCTCCGGGTGTGCCCGCCCGGGCACGTCCACCGGCTTGGGCTTCAGGGTGAACTCCCGGATCCGGTAGAAGTCGCCGGCCAGGGTGAACTCGTCCTCGGTCCAGATACCGCGCAACGCCCGGATGAACTCCTCGCTGCGGCGGTAGCGCTCGTCGTGGTCGAGCCAGTGCTCGCCCAGCGCGGTGAACTCGCCCTTGAACCAGCCGGAGACGACGTTGACGGCGAAGCGGCCGTGCGACATGTGGTCGGCGGTGGCGCCGAGCTTGGCCAGCACGCCGGGGTGCCACAGACCGGGGTGCACGGCAGCGATGACCTTGAGCCGCTCGGTGGCGAGCAGCAGGCCGAGGGAGAAGCTGGTCGACTCGTGCTGGAACTCGGCGCCGTAGCTGGCCATGTAGCGGACCTGGCTCAGGGCGTAGTCGAACCCGCTGTGCTCCGCGATCTGCGCGAGCTTCCTGTTGTAGTCGAAGCCCCAGTCGGTGCGTTGCTCGATGTCGCTGGTGACGAGGCCACCGGACACGTTGGGCACCCAGTAGGCGAAGGTCAGCGGGGTGGGCTCGGTCTCGGGGATGGTCGTGGGCACAGCGGATCTCCAGGGGTGGGGTGGTGCAAGGAGTGGACGCGAGAAGTCAGCGTCGACAGCCCTGGGTGGAGACACGCATGAGGTCGACATGACGCCGTTGCGTCAACCACCACCCCTCGCCCATGCCACAACCGTGGCAGAGGACCAGCACCCCGAGCAAGTCGGATCACCCACGTCCGTCCTCGGACCACCGACACACCACGCGGGCCTCTGCTGCGCCACGACGTGCATCGGCGAACCAGGGCCCGCGTGGTGCGGGGACCTTCGAGCTACAGGCCGGCGAGGATCTCGCGGGCCAGCGCGGCGGTGGCGGACGGCGTCCTGCCGACCTTCACCCCAGCCGCCTCGAGGGCGTCCTGCTTGGCCTGGGCCGTGCCCGAGGAGCCGGAGACGATGGCGCCGGCGTGGCCCATCGTCTTGCCCTCGGGCGCGGTGAAGCCCGCGACGTAGCCGACGACCGGCTTGGTCATGTTGGCCTTGATGAAGTCCGCAGCCCGCTCCTCGGCGTCGCCGCCGATCTCACCGATCATGACGATGACCTTGGTCTCGTCGTCCGCCTCGAACGCCTCGAGGGCGTCGATGTGGGTGGTGCCGACGACCGGGTCACCGCCGATGCCGATGGCGGTGGAGAAGCCGAGGTCCCGCAGCTCGTACATCATCTGGTAGGTCAGCGTGCCCGACTTGGAGACGAGGCCGATGGGGCCCTTGCTGGTGATGTTGTTGGGCGTGATGCCCACCAGCGACTCGCCCGGGGTGATGATGCCGGGGCAGTTCGGGCCGATGATGCGGGTCTTGGTGCCCTTGCTCTGGTTGTGGGCCCAGGCCTCCGCGGAGTCCTGCACCGGGATGCCCTCGGTGATGACGACGAGGAGACCGATCCCGGCGTCGATGGCCTCGATCATCGCGTCCTTGGCGAACGCGGGCGGCACGAAGGCGATGGAGACGTCGGCCCCGGTCTCGCGCATGGCCTCGGCCACGGTGCCGAAGACGGGCAGCTCGACGCTCGAGCCGTCCGCCGCGGCGTGGGCCACCGTGGTGCCGGCCTTGCGTGCGTTCACGCCGCCGACGACCTGGGTGCCCGCCTTCAGCATCAGCGCGGTGTGCTTGGTGCCCTCGCCGCCGGTGATGCCCTGGACGATGACCTTGGAGTCCTTGTTCAGGAAGATCGACATGCTGTTCTCGTCTCCTCTTACTTCGCTGCTGCAGCGAGCTCGGCGGCCTTGTCGGCGGCCTCGTCCATCGTGGCGACCACGGTGACGAGCGGGTGGGCGGCCTCGGCCAGGATGCGTCGGCCCTCGTCGACGTTGTTGCCGTCGAGGCGGACGACGAGGGGCTTGCTGGCGGCATCGCCCAGCGCCTGCAGGGCACCGACGATGCCGTTGGCGACCGCGTCGCAGGCGGTGATGCCGCCGAAGACGTTCACGAACACGCTCTTGACCTGCTCGTCGCCGAGGATGACGTCGAGACCCGCGGCCATCACGGCCGCGGACGCGCCGCCCCCGATGTCGAGGAAGTTGGCCGGCTTCACGCCACCGTGCGCCTCACCGGCGTAGGCGACGACGTCCAGGGTGGACATGACCAGCCCGGCACCGTTGCCGATGATGCCGACCTCGCCGTCGAGCTTGACGTAGTTCAGGTCGTGCTCCTTGGCCTTCGCCTCGAGCGGGTCGGCCGAGGCTGCGTCCTGCAGGCCCTCGTGGTCGGGGTGGCGGAAGCCCGCGTTCTCGTCGAGCGTGACCTTGCCGTCCAGGGCCAGGATCCGGTCGTCGGGGGTGCGGACGAGGGGGTTCACCTCCACCAGCGTCGCGTCCTCCTCGGTGAAGACCACCCACAGCTTCTGGATGGTCTCGGCCGCGGCGTCGAGCACCTCGGCGGGCAGGCCCCCCTGCTCGGCGATGCTGCGCGCCAGCGCCAGGTCGACGCCGGTGACGGCGTCGACGGGCACGCGGGCGAGGGCGTCGGGGTTCTCCACCGCCGTCACCTCGATCTCCACGCCACCCTCCACCGAGCACATGGCCAGGTAGGTGCGGTTGGTGCGGTCGAGCAGGAAGGAGATGTAGTACTCGGCCGCGATGTCGCTGGCCTCGGCGACGAGGACGTTGGGCACGACGTGGCCCTTGATGTCCATGCCGATGATGGCGGTGGCGTGCTCCAGCGCGTCGGCCGGGGTGGCGGCGTACTTCACGCCACCGGCCTTGCCGCGGCCGCCGACCTTGACCTGCGCCTTGACCATGACCGGCTTGCCGATCTCGGTGGCGATCGCCTGCGCCTCGTCGGCCGTGGCGGCCACGCGACCCGGGGTCGTCGGTACTCCGTGCTTGGCGAACAGATCCTTCGCCTGGTACTCGAACAGGTCCATAGCCCACCGTCTCGTCCGCGTTGACGCCCGATCCGGGAAGGGGGTCGGGTCCGGGGAGCCACACTATCGACGCGGGGCGGACGGGCGGAACGACGCCGGTCGGACGTGTCCAGTCTCACCGGCTCCCCCGCCACCCCCGTCCGGGATCACGTCCGGGCGGCCCCCCGGCGACCGAGGGTGACCGCGGCAGAGGCAACGAGGACGATCGCCAGCGCCGTCAGCACCGCACCCGGACCGAACGTGGCACCCGGGACGCGACCCGAGGTCAGCGGCCACGCGGCGAGGTGCACGACCAGGACGGTCCCCACGCCCGCGAGCAGCGGCACGACCCGGGCCGCACGGGCACGGGCGGCCACCGCGACCCCGAGCGCGAGCCCCGGGCCGACGAGCACCAGCGACCAGGTGTCCCAGCCCCACGCCCCGCTGAACGGCGCCCCGCTGAGCAGGCCCGGCGCGGTGAACCCCGGCGCGGTGTAGAGCGGCAGGACGAGCCCGAGCGCGGCGGCCAGCCCCGTCACCACGAGCAGCACCGCCACCGGGCGCACGGGCTCCTCGACCGCCTCCGAGAGGTCCACGTCGTCGCGCTCGGCCGCCCCCGCGAGCACGGCGGACACCCCGCACCCCAGCGCCAGCAGCCCGGCCACCACCGTGAGCACCGCACCGGCGGCCCACCCGACACCGGTGACCTCGGTGGCCACCAGCACCGCCTGCAGCACCGCACCCGCGCCGAGCAGCACCGCGAGCACCACCAGGGCGGCAGCAGGGCGCAGCAGCCCCGCGAGCTCCCCCACCATCCCCGCGCACAGCGCCGCCAGCAGCACCCCGGCCAGCAGCAGCACCCGGCTCTGCTCCACCACCGGAACCTCGACGCCGTCGGACGTGCTCACCAGCGGCAGCAGCGCGGCGACGACGGCGACCACCCCGCAGGCCAGCCCGGCCACCGCGGTCACCCGGTGCAGCACCACCGACCCGGGCAGCCGGGCCTGCACGTCGGCGGCACCGGTCCGTCCCGCGTCCTCCCGGCGGCGGGCGCTGGAGCGCAGCGCCGGCGCGCCGACCCCGAGCGCGAGCAGGGCGGCCGTGCCGAGCACCGAGCCCACCCCCACCCCGAGGTCCGGGGCGGCCAGCGCCGCGAGCAGCCGCGAGACCGGGACCGTGCCGACGACGAGTGCCACCCCGACCAGCGCGCCGCTCGCCCCGACCGCCGAGGTGGTGACCAGGCCCAGTGCCGTAGCCACGAGCAGCACCACGGCGAGCAGCACCGCGGCGACCGCCAGCGGCCACGGCGAGGCGACGACGGCCGGCACGACGAGGACGGGGTCCGCCGACGTCAGCGGCGCGAGGAACAGCGCCACGGCGGCGACCACCGCGGCCAGGACCACCACGAGCACCACCGGAGCCGCGGCCGCCCGCAGCACGGGCACCCCGCCGTCGGACCCGGTGGCCTCCGGGTCGTCGGCGACCCCGCTGCGCCGCACGGCGAGCACCCCCAGGACCGCTGCGAGCGCGAGCAGCAGGTGTCCGACGAGCACCAGCACCGACCCTGCACCGGCCCCCAGCGCCGCCGCCGTCCGGGGCACCACGAGCTCGAACCGGTTCGCGTCGAGCGCCCCGCCGAGCAGCTGCAGGTCGGCGACGGCGAGGGCGAGGGCAGCAGCACCCCCACCGGCGAGCACCCGGGCCGAGGCGACGACGTGGCCGCCGCGCAGCAGGACCCCGGCGAGGACGGGCAGGGCGAGGACGAGGACGGCCACCGCGACCGCGGCGGGCAGCGAGGCACCGCCCGCCCGGGCCGTGGCCGGGCCCACCACGGGCAGCAGCGGGGCGAGGGCCACGGCGAGAGCACCGAGGCCGGCGACCCCGGCGGCGAGACCCACCCCCCGGACGGCGAGGTGCAGGTCCAGCGGCCGACCGTCCGCGGCCCCCGCCGTCGCCGGTGCGGTCCGCCCGCGCGCCTGCTGCTCCCTGCTCGCCACGCGGCGACGGTATCGGCTCGACGTGGCTCCGGGTGCTCCCCGTCTCCTGGTGCTCCTCACGCTGGCCGCCGAGCCCGACCGGGTCCCCGGTTGGGTGTGACCCCCGTCACTCAACGGGCGGTGAGTCTGGGCGGGGTTGCGGTCGTCGCAACCATTTCGTTACCGTTCGCCGACCCCCGCCCCCGCGGTCCGGTCACGAGCACGGACGCGCGACGGGGTGCCCCCGCACCTCCTTCGGCCGAGCAGCTGCCCGGCAGTCCGACCACGCCCGTCCTGGGCCCGCTGGTGGCTGCCGCACGTCCCGGAGAGGCGATGCCCGTGGCGCGTCACCGCACGGCCGGCAGCACCGGACCTTGTCCCGTGGTCGAGCGGGCCCTGCGCACCGCGCCGGTCCGCACCGTCGTCCCGGAGGACGCGGACCGGTCCCGGACCGCCGCGCCCGCCACGGTGGCGAGCCCGGTCCTGGTGCTCCGCCGGGTGCACCGCCTCCCCGTCCCGCCCGCAGCCCTGCGCGGACGGGTGGTCGTCGCCGCAGCGGCGGTCGGCGCCTTCGTGGCCGCCGCGCACAGCGTCGGCTCCTCCCCCGCGACCAGCTCGCCGGAGGTGACCCTGACGGCGTCGGGGTCCAGCACCACCGGCACCGGGGGCGCCGCTCCCGCGCTGCCCCAGGTCCTCACCGTCACCAAGCGGGACGACGCCGTGGCCGTGACCCAGCTCGCCAAGGCCGAGCGCCTCGGCGCCGAGCGGGCTGCCCGCGAGGCGCAGGCCCGCCGCCCGCTGTACGTCCTGCCCGCCGTCGGCACCGTCACCTCCGGCTTCGGCGGCCGCTGGGGCACCTTCCACTACGGCGTCGACATCGCGAACGCGATCGGGACCCCCATCGTCTCGGTGGCTGACGGCCTCGTGCTCGACGCCGGCCCGGCCAGCGGCTTCGGCCAGTGGGTGCGGGTCCAGCTCGACGACGGCACCATCGTCGTCTACGGCCACGTCGACAGCTTCCTCGCCCACGCCGGCGACCGGGTCGAGGCGGGCCAGGAGATCGCGACCATCGGCAACCGCGGTCAGTCCACCGGCCCGCACCTGCACTTCGAGGTGTGGATGAACGGCACCGACAAGGTCGACCCGCTGCCCTGGCTCGCCGAGCGTGGCATCCACCTCAGCTGACCGGCCGGCGCCCGCACCGCCCGTCGTCCGCGCCACGACCAAGCGTCCTCGCGCCGGGTGAGCGGTGGACTACAGCTTCACCATCGGCACGGTCCCGATGAGCATCAGCCGCACCGTGCCCGCCGTCCCGAAGTCGATGGTGGCGGTCGCCCGGGCGCCGGACCCGCTCGTCGCGGTCACCCGACCCAGCCCGTACTTGTCGTGGTTGACCCGGTCGCCCACCTCGACGACCAGGCCTTGCGTGCCGCCGCCGCCCGGACCGGCACCGCCCTGCCAGCCCCGGAAGCCGGTGGACCGCATCCCCCGGGCCGCGAGCCCCGCCTGGGCCGAGTCCTGCCCCGTGCCCGCGCCGGGCCGTCCGCCCCAGCCGCCGACCGAGCGCGCGGGCTCCGTCCGCCGCCAGTCGAGCAGCTCGGACGGGATCTCCTGCAGGAACCGTGACTCCGGGTTGGCGACGGGCTGGCCCCACGCGGAGCGGACCATCGCCCGGGAGACGTACAGCCGCTCGCGGGCGCGGGTGATGCCGACGTAGGCCAGGCGCCGCTCCTCGGCGAGCTCCGCCGGGTCGCCCAGCGCGCGGCTGTGCGGGAACTGCCCGTCCTCCCAGCCGACGACGAAGACCACCGGGAACTCCAGGCCCTTCGCGGTGTGCAGCGTCATGAGGGTGACGACGCCGTCGCCGGAGTCGGGTACCTGGTCGGCGTCGGCCACCAGCGAGACCCGCTCCAGGAACGCGGCCAGCGAGCCGGGCTCGGGCAGGCCGTCGGTGTCCAGCGGCACCCCGTCGGCGTCGAGCAGCGGCGCCAGCCCGCCCTCCACGCTCTCGAACTCGCGGGCCACGCTGACCAGCTCGGTGAGGTTGTCCAGGCGGGAGCCGTCCTGCGGGTCCTCGCTGCGCTCGAGCTCGGCGCGGTAGCCGGTGCGCTCCAGGACCGCCTCGATCACCTCGCCGATGTCGCCGCCGTCCTCGAGCAGGGCGCGCAGCCCGTCGACGAGCTCGACGAACCCGGCGACCGACTTCTGCCCCCGGGCGCCCAGCAGCGCGATCTCCCCCTCCGCCCCGGCGCGCAGCGCGGCCTGGAAGGAGACGCGGTGACGCTCGGCGTGGGTGGCCACGCACGCCTCGGCACGGTCCCCGATGCCGCGGCGCGGGGTGTTCAGGATGCGTCGCAGGCTCGCCTCGTCGTCGGGGTTCGCGAGCACCCGCAGGTAGGCGACGGCGTCGCGGACCTCCTTGCGCTCGTAGAAGCGCACCCCGCCCACGACGCGGTAGGGCAGACCGAGGCGGATGAACACCTCCTCCAGCGAGCGCGACGAGCTGTTGGTCCGGTAGAACACCGCAACATCCCCGAACACGGCGGCCGAGTCGTCCACCAGCCGGTCGATCTCCCCGGCGACGAACGCGGCTTCGTCGTGCTCGTTGTCGGCGACGTAGCCGACGATGCGCTCCCCGTCCCCGGAGCTCGTCCACAACCGCTTCTCCCGACGCTCCGGGTTGCGGGCGATCACCTGGTTCGCTGCGGTGAGGATGGTCTGGGTGGAGCGGTAGTTCTGCTCCAGCAGGATGGTCCGGGCGTCGGGGTAGTCGCGCTCGAACTCGACGATGTTGCGGATGGTGGCGCCCCGGAAGGCGTAGATGGACTGGTCGGCGTCGCCCACCACGACGAGCTCCGCGGCGGGGACGGCCGAGCCCCCGGTGGCGTCCCCCGTCGCTCCGCTCGCCCTGGTCAGCTCGCGCACGAGCTGGTACTGGGCGTGGTTGGTGTCCTGGTACTCGTCGACGAGCACGTGCCGGAAGCGGCGGTGGTAGTGCTCGGCGATGGCCGGCTGCGCCTGCAGCAGCGCCACGGTCTCACCGATGAGGTCGTCGAAGTCCAGCGCGTTCGCCGCCCGCAGCCGGCGCTGGTAGTCGGTGTAGACCTCGGCGACCTTGCGGGCCAGGTCGTCGGCGCCGCCCGCCGCGGCGTCCACCGCCTCGACGGGCGCGACCAGCTCGTTCTTCAGGTTGGAGATGTGGGTGGCCAGGGTGCGCGGCGGGTACCGCTTCGCGTCGAGGTCGTGGTCGCGGGCCACCAGGGTGATGAGCCGGCGGGTGTCGTCGGAGTCGTAGATGGAGAACGACGACGACAAGCCGGGCAGGTGGGCAGCCTCCCGGCGCAGGATCCGCACGCAGGTGGAGTGGAAGGTGGAGACCCACATGATCTTCGCCCGGGGCCCGACCAGCGCGGCCACCCGCTCCCGCATCTCGGCGGCGGCCTTGTTGGTGAAGGTGATGGCGAGGACCTCACCGGGGGCCACCCGTCGCTCCGCGAGCAGGTGCGCGATGCGGCGGGTGAGCACGGCCGTCTTGCCCGAGCCCGCTCCGGCCACGATGAGCAGCGGCCCGCCCGCGTGCAGCACGGCGTCGCGCTGCTGCGGGTTCAACCCGTCGAGCAGGGTGGAGGGGCGGGCGGGCGGCGGAGTGTCCATCGTGGGTCCACGCTACCGCCGGGGACCGACCGGAACGGTCACCCGCGGGCCCGACCGGAACGGTCACGGGCGGCGCGCGTGCTGCCCCCGGAGACGCGGTCGTGCCATGCTGTGTCCGTGCTCACCTCGCCGCGATTTCCCTCCGGGTGCCGGGTCCCGGTTCCCGTGGTGGTCCTCGTGGCTGTGCGCACGTCCTAGCCCGCACCACCACGAGCCCCGCGGTCCGCACCGGACCCGGGGCTCTTCTCGTGCGAGGCCCCGGACGCACCGGACCGTCCCACCCCAGGAGCGCACCATGACCGACCCCGCCACCGCCGAGCTGCCGACCGACATCGACGAGCTCCGCCTCGAGATCGACCGGCTCGACCAGGCGATCCTCGCCGCGGTGCAGCGCCGCAGCGCCGTGTCCCAGGCGATCGGGGCCGCTCGGCGCGCGTCCGGCGGCGTCAAGGTCGTCCACGTCCGCGAGATGGCCGTGCTGGAGCGCTTCGGCGTCCTCGGACCGGAGGGCCGCCAGCTCGGCATGCTGCTGCTCAGCCTCGGCCGTGGCCGCCTCGGCCGGTAGGGCACACACGCACGCCTCCCCCGATCCTCGCCGTCCGGCGATCCTCGTCGTCTAGGTTCGTCACCGTGAGCAGGCTGTCGTCACGCGCGGGCGCGCTGGTGGCCGGGCGCTACCGCCTCGAGGCCCGCCTGGGCAGCGGGGCGATGGGGACCGTCTGGCTGGCGCGCGACCAGCTGCTGAGCCGGACGGTGGCGCTGAAGCAGGTGCTGCCGGCGGGCAGCTCGAGCACGGGCGAGGCCCGGCGGGCGCTGGCGCTGCGCGAGGGGCGGGCGGCTGCAGCCCTGCGCCACCCGCACTCCGTCGCGGTGCACGACGTGGTCGTCGAGGCGGGCGAGCCGTGGCTGGTCATGGAGCACGTCCCCTCGCGCAGCCTGGCCGAGCTGGTGCGTGAGCACGGGTCGCTGCCAGGACGGCTGGTGGCCCAGGTCGGGGCCCAGGTCGCCGACGCGCTGGCGGCTGCGCACGAGGCCGGCGTCGTCCACCGCGACGTGAAGCCGGGCAACGTCCTGGTCACCGTCGGAGGTCGGGCGGGCGGGCAGGTCAAGCTGTCCGACTTCGGCATCGCCCGCGGCCGGCTGGACCTGCACACGGGCGCGGACCCGGGGGCGGACCCCGACGTGTTCACCGGCACGCCGGAGTTCATGGCCCCCGAGGTCGCCCGGGGCGGGGACCCGACGTGGGCGAGCGACGTGTACTCCCTGGGTGCCACCCTGTTCGCGCTCGTGGAGGGAGCGCCCCCGTCGGGGCTGTCCGCGGGCGACGTTCCCGCACTGCTGCGCCGGGTGGCCTCCGGCGAGGTGCCGGTGCCGCAGCAGGCAGGGGTCGCCCGGCCGGCCCTGGTGCGGATGCTGGAGCCGGACCCCGCTCGGCGACCGACCATGGCCGCGGCCCGGGACGAGCTGCTCGCGGCGGCCGCGGGGGGCCGCCGTCCCGAGGCGGTCCTGGCCGCTCCGTTCCAGGTGACCGTCGCCCAGGCACCGCGGGCGCCGGAGGATGCGGGTGCTCCCGAGCCGGCGGGTTCCCCCGGCAGGCCGTCGCGGTCGGTGCTGCTCGTCGCCGGGGCCGTCCTGGTGGTGCTCGTCCTGCTCGCCGTCGTCCTCGTCGTGCGCTGATCGGTCCCCGGACCCGCCAGGCGGATACCGTGCCGACGTGAGCGACGACGAGCAGCACCCCGACGCGCCGCCGAGCACGGCGGGCGACCTGGTCGTGGACCGCTACCGCCTGCTCCACCAGCTCGGTGGCGGGGCGATGGGCACGGTGTGGCTGGCGCAGGACGAGCTGCTCGGTCGGCAGGTGGCGCTGAAGGAGGCCCTCACCGCGGTTGCGGGTCGTGCGCCCGACCGCGACACCGACGAGGTCCGACGCCAGTCCATGCGGGCCCAGGCGCTGCGGGAGGGCCGTCTGGCCGCCCGCCTGCGCACCCCCCACGCCGTTGCCGTCCACGACGTCGTCCTGCACCGCGACGACCCCTGGCTCGTCATGGAGCACCACCCCTCGCGCAACCTGGCCCAGGTCGTCCGGGCCGAGCAGGCCCTCGCCCCCCACCAGGCTGCCCGCGTCATCGCCCAGGTCGCCGACGCCCTCGCGCAGGCCCACGCCGCCGGCATCGTCCACCAGGACGTCAAGCCCGCGAACATCCTCGTCGGCGAGGGCCCCGAGGTCGACGGCCTCGTCAAGATCACCGACTTCGGCATCGCCCACGCCCTCGACGACGATCCCGAGGACCACGACGACGTCATCAGCGGCACCCCCGCCTTCTTCGCGCCCGAGGTGGCCCGGGGCACGCGCCCCAGCACGGCCAGCGACGTGTTCGCCCTCGGCGCCACCCTCTACGCGTGCTTGGAGGGCACGCCGCCGTTCGGGACCGACGACGACGCGATGGTCGTGCTGCGCCGGGTCGCTGCGGGGGTCTTCCCGCGGCCCGAGCACGCCGAGGACGTCGAGCCGGTGCTGCTGCGGATGCTCGACGTCGACCCGGCCCGTCGGCCCACCATGACCCAGGTCCGCGACGAGCTCGCCGATGTCGCAGCCGGACGTCCCGGTGCCGTCGCCGAGGTGATGGAGGACCGCGACCCGCTCGTGCCGATCGTCCTCGTCGCCGGGGCCGCGGCGGGCGGCGTCGGGATCGGGGTGGCGACGCACGCGCTGCTCTCCGGCGGCGGTGGGGTGGCCCCCGCGGTCCCCACCGCACCCCTCTCCTCCGCTGCCGCGCCCTCCGCCGCAGCCCCTGCCGCAGCCCCTGCCGCAGCCGCACCCGCCACCGCAGCACCCATAGCCGCCGCCGCACCCGCAGCCGCGGCAGCACCCGTCGCGGCCGCTGCGGGCGCCGACACCGGCGTCGTCGCGGCACCGGTGGCCGCCCAGGTGGGCGGGATCGGCGCCCTGCTGGCCAAGCCCGTCGCGCTGCTCGCCGGGGCCGGGGTGCTCGCCCTGGGCGCGGGCGGGGCGTACGTGGTGCACCGGACCTCTGCTCCCGCTGCCGCCTCCGTCGCCTCCCCCGCGGCCACGACGACCTCCCCCTCCGTCACCACCACGCCGCCGGCGGCGGCGGGCGCGGTGGGTGCCGACGACGCGCGGGCCGCGGTGCAGGAGTTCGTCGCCGCCCTCCCCGACGGTGCGACGAGCGCGTTCGCCAACGGCGGCCCCGCGCTGGCTGCTGTCGACCCGGGTGTGGTCACCGCGTTCTTCGACCCGCTCGACGGCGTGCGCGCAGGCGACCTGGGCGGCACCGGGCCGAGCGTGAGCACCGAGCTGGTCCTGACCCGCTCCGACGGTTCCACCCGGCGGGTGCCCGTCACCTTCACCGTCACCGGGCCGGCAGGCGCTCCGTCGTCCGGGCCCTCGGGCACCACCCCTCCCGCCACCACCACCGGGGCGACCCCGTCGGCCGCCGGGGAGCTCGTCGTCGACTCACCGTCGCTGGCCGAACTCGTCGAGGCCGGCCCGACGAGCACCGGCGGTGCGCCCACCAGCACCACCCCCACCGGCGGTGCGACCACCAGCGCTGCGACGACCAGCGCTGTGACGACCAGCGCTGCGTCCACCACCTCGACGCCGACCACCGCGACGACCACCCGCACGCCGACTCCCTCGAGCGCCCCGACGTCGACCAGCACCCCGAGGAGCACCGCCCCGAGCAGCACGACCGCCGCCCCCAGCGCGTCCGGCACCGGGACACCGATCCCGACAGGGACGACCACGGCCACCCCGCCACGCTGAGCGGCGGCCGTGGTGCCTCCGCGACCGTGGACACCTCGGTGTTGGCGTCCACCCCCGGGACGAGGCGCGTTCGGAGGCGGGGGTCGAGACGGATCAGCCGGTCACTCCCACTCGATGGTGCCCGGCGGCTTGCTCGTCACGTCGAGCACCACCCGGTTCACCTCGGGCACCTCGTTGGTGATGCGGGTGGAGATGCGCTCGAGCACCTCGTAGGGCAGCCGCGTCCAGTCCGCGGTCATCGCGTCCTCGCTGCTCACCGGGCGCAGGACGACGGGGTGGCCGTAGGTGCGGCCGTCGCCCTGCACCCCGACGCTGCGCACGTCGGCCAGCAGCACCACCGGGCACTGCCAGATCTCGCCGTCCAGCCCGGCGGCGGTCAGCTCCGTGCGGGCGATGAGGTCCGCCGCGCGGAGGATCTCCAGCCGCTCCGCCGTGACCTCCCCGATGATGCGGATGCCCAGGCCCGGCCCGGGGAACGGCTGGCGCCCGACGATCTCCTCCGGCAGCCCCAGCTCCCGACCGACCGCGCGCACCTCGTCCTTGAACAGCAGCCGCAGCGGCTCGACCAGGGCGAACTCGAGGTCGTCGGGCAGGCCGCCCACGTTGTGGTGGCTCTTGATCGTCGCGGTGCCGGTGCCGCCACCGGACTCGACGACGTCCGGGTACAGCGTGCCCTGGACCAGGAAGCCGACCGTGCCGTCGGCGCCGTCCAGCGCCTGCGCGGTGGCCCGCTCGAAGGCGCGGATGAACTCCCGGCCGATCACCTTGCGCTTGGTCTCCGGGTCGGCGGTGCCGGCGAGCGCACCCAGGAACTCGCTCCTGGCGTCGAGGGTGACCAGCCGCGCCCCGGTGGCGGCCACGAAATCGGTCTCCACCTGCTCGCGCTCCCCGGCCCGCAGCAGCCCGTGGTCGACGAACACGCAGGTCAACCGGTCGCCGATCGCCCGCTGGACCAGGGCCGCGGCCACCGCCGAGTCGACCCCGCCCGACAGCCCGCAGATCGCCCGACCGTCGCCGACCTGCTGGCGCACCGACTCGACGAGGGCCTCGGCGATGCTCGACGTCGTCCAGGTGCCCTCGATGCCGGCGACGTCGCGCAGGAAGTGGGTGAGCACGGCCTGCCCGTGCTCGGAGTGGCGCACCTCGGGGTGGTACTGGACGCCGGCGAGGCGCCGTTCCAGGTCCTCGAAGGCCGCGACGGGGGCGCCCGGGCTCGTCGCGGTGACGGTGAAGCCCTCCGGGGCAGCGGTCACCGCGTCACCGTGGCTCATCCACACCTGCTGGTCGGGCGGCAGGCCCTCGTGCAGCACCCCGCCGTCGGTGCCGGCCAAGCTCAGCTCGGTGCGGCCGTACTCCCGCGTCCCGGTCTGCTCGACGGTGCCCCCGAGCGCGCCCGCCATGGCCTGGAAGCCGTAGCAGATGCCGAGCACCGGCACCCCGGCGTCGAACAGCGCCGGGTCGAGCGCGGGGGCACCGTCGGCGTAGACGCTGGACGGGCCACCGGAGAGGACCACGGCCACCGGGTTGCGGGCGAGCATCTCCGCCACGGTCGTGGTGTGCGGGACCACCTCGGAGTACACGTCGGCCTCCCGCACCCGTCGCGCGATGAGCTGCGCGTACTGGGCCCCGAAGTCGACGACGAGGACGGGTCGCTGGGCGGCGGCGGGCTCGGGAGTCGTCTCAGGCACGCGGAAAGACTATCGAGGAGCCACGACGGCCCCGGACCACCGGTCGCGGTGCAGGCGGGCCACCCACGCGCCGAGATGTACCCCGGGGTTGCGAGCCCACGACACCGGCGGGGCAGGACGGGCCGGGGCCGTCAGTGGCCCCGGACCGGCTCGGCGACCCGGGCGTCGGTCCCCTGGCGGACGGCGACGATCGGCAGCCCGAGCGCACCCGGGGCGCCGGCGGGCACGAACGGTGCGTGCGGGGCGACGGGCTCCACCGGTGCGTACCGCTGCCCCTGCGCGGGGCGGTTGTCGGCCTCGCCGGCGTTGGGCCACATCGAGAAGGCCCGCTCGGCCTGCGCGGTGATGGTGAGCGAGGGGTTCACCCCCAGGTTCGCCGAGATGGCCGAGCCGTCCACCACGCTCAGCGTCGGGTAGCCGTGCACCCGGTGGTACGGGTCGATCACCCCGTGCTCGGCGTCGGCCCCGATCGCGCAGCCGCCGAGGAAGTGGGCGGTGAGCGGGACGTCGACGATCTCGCCCCAGGTGCCCCCGGCCACGCCGTCGATCATGCGGGCCATCCGGCGGACCGCGTCGTTGCCCGCGGGGATCCACGTGGGGTTGGGCACCCCGTGCCCCTGCCGCGAGCTCAGCTTGCGACCGAGCGGGCCCCGCGTGGTGAACGTGGTGATCGAGTTGTCCAGGTTCTGCATGACCAGCGCGATGAGGGTGCGCTCGGACCAGTCCTTCGTCGAGAGCATCCGAGCCAGGTGCCGAGGGTGGCGGACGGCGGTGCCCACGAACTTGACCCAGCGCGGCACGGGACCGCCGCCGTCGGTCATGAGGGTCTGCAGCAGGCCCATCGCGTTGGAGCCCTTGCCGTAGCGGCACGGCTCGATGTGGGTGTTCTCGTCGGGGTGGAACGAGGAGGTGATGGCGACGCCGCGGGTGAAGTCGCGCTCCGGGTCGACCCGGAACGCCCCCGCCCCCACGATCGACTCGGAGTTGGTGCGGGTGAGCGTGCCGAGCGTGTCCGAGAGCTCGGGGAGGCACCCGGCGTCCTTCATGCTGTGCAGCAGGTTCTGCGTGCCCCACGCACCCGCCGCGAGCACCACCTGCCCGGCGGTGGTCGTGCGACGGTGGCGTCGCAGCCACGATCCGGTGCGCTCGGTGGTCACCGCCCACGTGCCGTCCGCCCGCGGGGTCACCGCCGTCGCGGTGGTCATCGGGAGCACGTCGACCCCGGCGCGCTCGGCCAGGCCCAGGTAGTTCTTCACCAGCGTGTTCTTGGCCCCCACCCGGCACCCGGTCATGCAGGAGCCGCACTCGGTGCAGCCGGTGCGCTCCGGGCCGACCCCGCCGAAGTAGGGGTCGGGCACGGTGGTCCCCGCCGCACCGAAGTACACCCCCACCGGGGTGGGGCGGAAGGTGTGGCCCACCCCCATCTCCTCGGCGACCGCCCTCATGACGACGTCGGCCGGGGTGTGGGTGGGGTTGGTGACCACGCCGAGCATCCGCCGGGCCTGCTCGTAGTGCGGCGTCAGCTCGGCGCGCCAGTCGGTGATGTGGGCCCACTGCGGGTCCCGGAAGAACACGTCCGTCGGCTGGTAGAGCGTGTTCGCGTAGTTCAGCGAGCCCCCACCCACCCCGGCACCGGCGAGGACGAGGACGTTGCGCAACAGGTGTATCCGCTGGATCCCGAACAGACCGAGCCGCGGCGCCCACAGGTAGCGGCGCAGGTCCCAGCTCGTCCTGGGCAGCTCCGCGTCGCTGAAGCGTCGCCCGGACTCCAGCACCGTGACGGAGTACCCCTTCTCGCGCAGCCGCAGCGCGGCCACGCTGCCGCCGAAGCCGGAGCCGATCACCAGGACGTCGGTGTCGGTCCCGGGGGTGCGTGCACGCATCGTCGCGGCCTTCCTGCTGGCGGGGAGGGCGGTCAGCGGGCGTGGACCGAGAGCTCCACCCGCTGGAACTCCTTGAGGTCGGAGTAGCCGGCCTTGGCCATCGACCGGCGCAGCCCGCCGACCAGGTTGACCGCGCCGAACGGGTCGTCGGAGGGGCCGTTGAGCACCTGGGCCATCGACGGGCGCACCGGCACCACGTCGGACGGGGCCACCGGGAGCACCGCCCCGCGCGGCATGGACGGGTGGGCCGCCGCCGAGGGCCAGTACCAGCCCTGCCCGGGGGCCTCCGCCGCCCCGGCGAGCGCCGCGCCGAGCACGACGGCGTCGGCGCCGCAGGCGATGGCCTTGGCCAGCTCGCCGGAGCCCTGGATGTCGCCGTCGGCGATGACGTGCACGTACCGCCCGCCCGTCTCGTCTAGGTAGTCCCGGCGGGCGGCGGCGGCGTCGGCGATCGCGGTGGCCATCGGCACGCCGATGCCGAGCACCTCCCCCGTCGTGGTGGCGCCCGCGGTGGAGCCGTAGCCGACGATCACCCCGGCCGCCCCGGTGCGCATGAGGTGCAGCGCGGTGCGGTGGTCGCTGACCCCGCCGGCGACCACGGGCACGTCGAGCTCGGCGATGAACGTCTTGAGGTTCAGCGGCTCCCCGCCGCCGCCCACGTGCTCGGCGGAGATGATGGTGCCCTGGACGACGAGCAGGTCGATCCCACCCTGGAGCAGGGCCGGGGTCAGCGCACGGGCGTTCTGCGGGCTCACCCGCACCGCGACCGTCACCCCCGCCGCGCGGACCTCCGCCACCGCGGCCGCCAGCAGGTCCGGCTGCAGCGGCGCGGCGTGCAGCCGTTGCAGCACCCGCACCACCTCGCTCGGGTCGGCGCTGGCGGCCGCGAGCTCGACCACCTCTGCGATGCGCGCCTCGACGTCGGCGTGCCGGCCCCACAGCCCCTCGGCGTTGAGCACGCCCAGCGCACCCAGACGGCCGAGCTCGATCGCCGAGGCCGGGGAGACCAGGGCATCGGTCGGGTGGGCGAGGACGGGGATCTCGAAGCGGTAGGCGTCCAGCTGCCAGGCCGTCGACACCTCCTGCGAGCTGCGGGTGCGCCGCGACGGGACGATGTCCACGTCGTCCAGCTCGTAGGTGCGACGGGCGGTACGGCCCATGCCGATCTCGACGAGGTCGCGCACGGCGCAGCCCCTTTCTCCGGTGGTGGTGGGTGGGGAGGGAGCTAGCGGACGGTGTAGTTCGGGGCCTCGACCGTCATCGCGATGTCGTGCGGGTGGCTCTCCTTGAGCCCGGCCGCCGTGATCTGCACGAACCGTGCGCGCTGCAGGTCCACGATGGTCCCCGAGCCGGTGTAGCCCATGGCCGAGCGCAGCCCGCCGACCAGCTGGTGGGTGACCTGGCTGAGCGGGCCACGGAAGGGCACCCGACCCTCGATGCCCTCCGGGACGAGCTTGTCCTCGCTGAGCACGTCGTCCTGGAAGTAGCGGTCCTTGGAGTACGACGGGCCCGCGCCGGAGCCGCGCCCCCGCATGGCGCCCAGCGAGCCCATGCCGCGGTAGGTCTTGTACTGCTTGCCGTTGACCAGCACGAGCTCACCGGGAGCCTCCGCGGTCCCGGCCAGCAACGAGCCCAGCATCACGGTGCTCGCCCCCGCCGCCAGGGCCTTGGCGATGTCACCGGAGTACTGCACCCCACCGTCGGCGATCACCGGCACCCCGTGCGGCGCGCAGGCGGCGACGGCCTCGAGGATCGCGGTGATCTGCGGGGCCCCGACGCCGGCCACGACGCGGGTGGTGCAGATGCTGCCCGGGCCCACCCCGACCTTCACCCCGTCGGCCCCGGCCTCGACCAGGGCCAGTGCCCCCTCCCGGGTGGCCACGTTGCCGCCGACGACCTGGACGCGGTCGCCGACCTCGGCGCGCAGCCGCGCGACCATCGTCAGCACGCCGCTGTTGTGGCCGTGCGCGGTGTCGACCATGAGGACGTCCACCCCGGCGTCGACCAGGCCCATCGCGCGGGCCCAGGCGTCGTCGCCCACACCCACCGCGGCGCCGACGAGCAGGCGGCCGTCCGCGTCCTTGGTCGCATCGGGGTGCTGCTCGGTCTTGACGAAGTCCTTGACGGTGATGAGACCGCGCAGCGCCCCGTGGCCGTCGACGATGGGCAGCTTCTCCAGCTTGTGCCGACGCAGCAGGCCCAGCGCCGCCTCGGCGGTCACCCCGACCTCGGCGGTCACCAGCGGGGCTCGGGTCATGACCTCCTCGACGGTGCGCGAGCTGTCGGGCTCGAAGCGCATGTCGCGGTTGGTGATGATGCCGACGAGCGCGCCGGCGGCGTCGGTGACGGGCAGCCCGGAGATGCGGAAGCGGGCGCACATCGCGTCGACCTCGGCGAGGGAGTCGGTGGGCGAGCAGGTGACCGGGTCGGTGACCATGCCGGCCTCGGAGCGCTTCACCGTCTCCACCTGCTGGGCCTGGTCGCCCGCCGACAGGTTGCGGTGCAGCACCCCCATGCCGCCGGCGCGGGCCATGGCGATGGCCATCCGCGCCTCGGTGACGGTGTCCATCGCGGCGCTCACCAGCGGGGTGCGCAGGGTGATCTCCCGGGTGAGCCGGGTCGACGTGTCCACGGCGCTGGGCACCACGTCCGAGGCCGCGGGCAGCAGCAGCACGTCGTCGAAGGTGAGTCCGAGCAGCGCCACCTTGCCGGGGTCGTCACCGCCGGTGGGGGCCGAGGAGGACGAGCTGGTCATGGGATCGGGCCTCCGGGGTTCGGCGGGCCGGCAGGGGGCGCCCCGGCGGGGGTCCCCCCCGGGTGGTGGCGCGCGCCCCGGTGCGGGCGGGGATCTCATCGTATCCGGCGCCGGGGGCGCTCAGCCCCGAGCATCCAGCCCCGAGCATCCAGCCCCGACCGGCACCGGGGGACGCTGGCCCCGACCGGGCGCCCTGCGTACCGTGGGCGGCGTGCGCGACCAGCTGCCGCCCGGTCTGCCCCCGGATCCTTTCGCGGGCGACCCGGCGGACCCCGCCTCGGCGCTGGACGCCCTCCACCCCGCGGAGCCGCTCGAGGTCGAGGATCGCCTGGCGGTCGAGGAGGACCTCGCCGACCTGGTGGAGTTCGAGTCCCTGCTCGCACCGCGCGGGGTCCGCGGGCTCGTCGTGGGTTGCGACGAGTGCCTGGCCGAGCACTACCAGGACTGGGACATGGCCCGGGCCAACCTGCTGCAGCTGCTGTGCGACGGCACCGTCCGCCGGCACGAGCCCGCGGTCGACCCGACCACCGAGGTCTACGTGAGCTGGGACTACTGCCGGGGCTTCGCCGACGCGGCCGACTCCCGTTCCGGCGCGGTGACACCGTCGACCGACCGGTCCGGAACCCCGGCGCCGTCGCACCGGGACGTGCCGGACCACCCCTGGAGCGGCTAGCCGTCAGTCGGCGTCTGCTCCACCGAGATGGCGGCGGGCGGCTCGATCGGTGCGTTCGTGGCCGTCGGTGCGTTCGTCACCGTCGGTGCGTTCGTGGCCGTCGGTGCGTTCGTGGCCGTCGGTGCGTCCGTGGCCGTCGGTGCGTTCGTCACCGTCGGTGCGTTCGTCACCGTCGGTGCGTCCGGGGCCGACGAGGTCGGGTCGGGGACGTTCGGGCTGGGCCGCACCGTGGTGCTCGGCGCCGCCGCGGTCGTGGGGTCGGCCGAGGGGGCCGGCGGTGCGGACGAGGGTGCGGGCGCCGCCGTGGTGCCGACGGGGTTCCCGGCGGTCGGGGCCGGAACCCCGTCCTGCCCACCGTCCCCGTTCGCGGCGCCGCCACGGCCCACGTCCGAACGTTGGTCGGCACCGCCGGTCGCCGCGGGGACGGGGCTCGTGGTCGGGGGCTCCGCGGGGGACGGGACCGCGCTCGTCGGCGGCGCCGTGGCGGCGAGGCGGGTGGCGAGCGCGTCGTGGCGCTGCTGCAGCGCTGCCCGGCCCTGCTCCGGGGCGACCAGCTCCAGCTCGCGCCGGGCCAGGGCGAGCGCGCCACCGGCCTGCTCCGGGCTGCCCGAGCTCAGCGCCACCGCGGCCTGCGTGAGGTCGGCTTCGACGGCCGCGGCGGCCTGCACCGAGCGGGAGTGGTCGACGAACAGCGTCTGCGACACCCCCCACAGCGGGTCGCCGGGGGTCGAGCCGTGGGCGGCGAGACCGAGTCCGAGCAGCGCCAGCCCCACCACGGAGGCCGCCGCGAGCGGCGCGAGGACCCGGTGGGCAGGCCGCGTTGCGCGCCGGGCCGACAGGGCGAGAGCCGCGTCCTCCAGGGTCGGACCCACCGGGGTGGGGTGGTCGTCGATCTCGTCGCGCCAGGCGACCAGCAGGCTCAGCACGGGGTCGTGGGCACCCGGGCGCAGCCGCGCGGGGCCGGGAGCACCGGCGCCGAGCTCGTCGAGCAGCAGGTCGTCGGCCCGGACGAGGGCCAGGTCCACGTCCGGTCCCAGCCCGCCGTCGGAGTGCAGCTCCGGGGCGGTGCGGTGCTCAGGCACCGGACACCTCCACGTCGGACATCTCGGCGCGCAGGCGGGCGAGGGCGCGGTGCTGGGCCACCCGGACGGAGCCTGCGGTGCCGCCGACCGCGGCCGCGGTCTCCTCGGCGGAGAGCCCGACGACCAGGCGCAGCACCAAGATCTCGCGCTGCCGCTCGGGCAGCAGGTCGAGCAGCTCGGCCATGCGACGTCCGGAGTCGGAGTCCAGCGCGCGCTGCTCGGGCCCGTCGTCGACGGTCGGGCCGTCGGGCACCTCGGCGACCGGCTCGCTGCGGGTGCGGGCGCTGCTGCGGTGCGCGTCGGCGACCTTGTGGGCGGCGATGCCGTAGACGAAGGCCATGAAGGGTCGTCCCTGGTCGCGGTAGCGGGGCAGTGCGGTGATCACGGCGAGACACACCTCCTGAGCGACGTCGTCGGCGGACAGGGACGCCCGGTCGCCGGGCCCCACGCGGGCTCGGCAGTAGCGCACCAGCACGGGCCGGATCGTCTCCAGGACGAGGGAGAGGGCGTCCCGGTCGCCCCGGACGGCGGCGGCCACCCAGTCGCCCAGCGCCTCTCCCTGCTGTTCCATCGGTCCGATGAGTCCCAGCGTTACGGCACGGCGGCCCCGTGCGGCGTTCTCGCGGCCCGACGGGCGGACCCCCGTCACCGTATCCCCACCGGCGCGGTGGGGTCCCGGTTCCCGCGGCGCAGCGACCACCCCGGTGGGCTCAGGACACCAGGCCCCGGCGGAACCCGTGCGCGACGGCCTGCGCCCGGTCGCGCACGCCCAGCTTGCGGAACAGCCGTCGTGCGTGGGTCTTGACCGTGTCCTCGGAGAGGTACAGCTCGCGGCCGATCTGCCCGTTGCTCTTGCCCTGGCTCATCCCGCGCAGCACCTGCATCTCACGCTCGGTGAGCCGCACCCCGGTGTCCGAGGACGCCCGCGGGGTGGGGATGGAGGAGCTGGCCAGGGTGTGGGCCAGCGCGGCGACCAGCTCGGTGCGGGTGGCGTCCCAGCGCAGGTAGCCACGGGCACCACCGGCAATCGCCGCGGCGATGCTCCCCGAGTCGTCCGGGGCACCGAAGACGATGACGTTGGCCTGCGGGTGGGCCCCGACCAGGCGCCGCGTGGCCTCGACCCCGGTCGCCACCGCCCGCTGGGTGCCGATGAGCACCACGTCCGCCGGCGACCGTCCGTAGCGGGACAGCAGCTCCTCACCGGATCCGACGGCGTCGATCCGGGTGACCCCGGGCACGGCGGTCATCACCCGTGTCAGTCCCTCGCGCACGTTCCTGCGGTCGTCGCAGATGATCACGGTCGTCACGGTCGCCTCCTGGGGGCTCGCCTGCGGCCCCGACTCCCGGCGACCAGCACCTGCGTTGTCGGACGACGATCACCCGACCTTGACCCCGGTCGGGTGATCGGTGGTGCGAGGCGCACTGCCGGGACGGCACCCGGCGCGCCCAGGGGCCGCAGCAGGTCAGGACCGTGCGGGACGGGGCCCGGGAGGCCACCCCGCGCCACGGTGCGCAAGCAGGTCATGACGCGCAGTGTTCCTGCCGGCCCGTGCTCGCCCGCCCGGGGCCCCCGACGGCGTCGTCGCGGCGAGCAGCATCTCCGCCGCCCAGGCCAGCGGCAGCAGCCCGTGCCGCTCCGCCTCGACCAGCACCGACCGGGCCGCAGCACCGTCGCCGTCGACGGCCGCGACCACCAGGTCGGACTTCACCCGGTGGCGCACCGACGCCCCGGCCGCGGCCCGCTCACCCGCGGTGCGGGCGTGGCGGGCCGCCGCGCCGGGCGAGCCCGCCCACAGCTCGGTCTCGGCCGCCACCCAGCTCCACCGCACGGCGCACCGGGGGTCGGCGGCCTCCCGGTGCGGGACGGCTCGGGCGAGCAGCGCACGGGCGAGGGCGGTCCGCCCCGGCCCGAGCGCGTCGGCCGCGAGGCCGACCAGGGCGTCGCAGCACGCGCTCGCACGCAGCCGTCCTGCCCCCTCCCCCTCCTCGGTGAGCAGGTCAGCCCGACGGCCCAGGAGGGCGAGGGCGGCCCCGTCGGCGCGGCGCGCGTCGGTGTGGGCACCGACCTGGCGGCGGTGCGAGGCCAGGGTGCTCAGCGCCAGCGAGCGCAGCACGACCCGGTTCCCGGGTCCCACCAGCTCGCCCAGGACGGCGGCCGCCGCGGCGTAGCGGCCCTGGCCCCCGAGCGCGACCCCGCGCCACCACGCCTGCTCGTCGGTGGCCGCAGGGGGGAGCGGGTGGCGCCCCGGGTCCGCCCCGAAGGCGGCCCCGAGCAGGACTCGGGCGTGGTCCCGGGGCTGGTCCGGGGCCTTCACACCCCGGCCGCGGCGGCGAGCGCGTCGGCCGCGTCGCCCAGCGAGCCGAGCAGGGTCGCGCTGGTGGGCAGCGTCGCGTGCGCCCACCCGGGGCCCCCCACGAAGCAGCGGGTCCGGGGGCGGGTGCGGGGCAGCGTCGCGAGGCCGTCGACGACGGCGGTGTCGGGCAGCTGGGACCACAGGAACACCGCGCCCGGCGCGGTCCGGGTGATGGCCGAGGCCAGCGCGGCGATCGGCAGGTCGGCCCCCATGACGCTGGTGGACACGCGCCGGGTCGCGAGCTCGGCGGCCAGCACCCGCGAGGGCAGGGTGTGGTGGTCCCCGGGCATCGAGCCGAGCAGCACCGTGCGGGGACTCACCGGCTCCGGCGCCTCGACCAGGACGCGAGCGGTGACCGCGGTGATGACCTCGCTGAGCAGGTGCTCGACCTCGATCCCGGCACCGGAGTAGCGCCACCGCTGGGCCACGGCCACGAGCACCGGCCGCACCACCACGTCCCAGGTGGCGTTCATGCCGTGCTCGAGCACCTCCTCCAGCAACAGCTGCTGGGCCGCGCGCCCTTCCAGGGCGAGCACGGCCCGGGCCAGCACGCGGGCCCGCGGGTCGGCGCCGGGCAGGCGGAGCACCGAGCCGACCGCCCGAGCGGGCCCGTGCTCGACCCCCGGGACGACCACCGCCTCCCTGAGCTCCCGGGCCGAGCCCACACCCGGTGCGGGCGGCACGGGCTCCGAGCCCGGGGCGGCCGGGACGTCGTCGGGGTCCACCGCGAGGGCGATGCGGGCCGCCTCCGCAGGGGAGCCGCCGCGCAGCAGCGCCTGCTGCATCATCTCCAGCCGCGCGACGTCCCGGCCGGCGTAGCGCCGGTGCGAGCCCGCGGTGTGCTCGCTCGGGCCGAGCCCGTAGCGGCGGTCCCAGGTGCGCAGCGTGGAGGGGGCGACGCCGAGCCGGCGGGCCACCGCGGCGACCGAGAGGTACAGGTCGGCCATCGGCAGCTCGGGGGTGCTCCCGTCCGCCGTGCCGGGGCGCGCAGCACGGACCGCCTGCTGCGCCACCGCGCCACCTCCCCCACCCGGGGCGCGGGAGCGCCTCCGTCGTCCTCGAGGGTGCCCCACGCGGTCGGGTCCTGCTGTGGCCGCCGTCTCGTGAACAAGGGTTGACGCGGTTGAGTCGTCCGGCCTAGCGTCATCGTCAAGCGCCGTGAGCGACGTGAACGATCCGCACTCCCACCACCGGGCTCCACGGGGCCCACGAAGCTCAGGAGCACGTCAATGGCTGATGTACGCAGGCTTCCCGGACCCAACGCCGACATCTGGGACTGGCAGATGAAGGGCCTCTGCCGCGGGGTGGACTCCTCGGTCTTCTTCCACCCCGATGGTGAGCGCGGCGCCGCTCGCTCCCGTCGCGAGGAGACCGCGAAGGCGATGTGTGCCCGCTGCCCGGTGCTGCAGCAGTGCCGGACGCACGCCCTGGCCGTGCACGAGCCGTACGGCATCTGGGGCGGCATGTCGGAGTCCGAGCGCGAGGGCGTCACCCGCACGCAGCACCGGGAGCTCGCGATCTAGGGCGTGTCTCCAATGCTCTTGAGCCAGGTGATGACGGCGTGCAGGACGGCGGCGGCCCGGTAGTTGGTGGCGTGCTTGTCATACCGGGTGGCCAGGCCGCGCCACTGCTTCATCAGCGAGTAGGACCGCTCGACGAC
>JBBSUN010000015.1:0-69009 GCA_038234335.1 Mycobacteriales bacterium | reverse complement strand
GTGTCGTCCGCCGTGACGTACCAGCGGCAGCCACCGCGGACGACGGACAGGTCGGGCGTGGTGACGGGCGTGGTGACGGACATGAGGGCCTCCTGCGGTGGGGGTTCACCCTTCGTGGGTGTCGTGATCAACGTAGGCGGGTGGCCGGGAGGTCCGCGTGGGCCGGGAGCGTGATACCCGGCGGTCGGTCCAACGGCGGCCGCGACGGTGCCCCGGAGACGCACGAGAGGGGGGGGGGGGGGGGGGCGGGGGGGCCCGCGGGGCGGGGCCGGGGCCCCCGCGGGGGGCGCCCCCCGGGCGCCCGCCCGGGCCCCGGGCCCCCCCCCGGGCGGGGCGCGCGCCCGGGGCGGGGGCCCGCCCGCCCCTCTCGTGGGGTCGTGCCGGGCCCTGGTGCGGACCCGCGGTGCGCTACTCCGCGGCGGCGCCGTCCGAGAGCAGGTTGCGGGTGCGGCTCGGGTCGACCTGGATGCCGGGGCCCGTGGTCGTGGAGACGGTGATCTTCTTGACGTAGCGACCCTTGGCGGCAGCGGGCTTGGCCCGCATGACCTCGTCGAGGGCGGCCGCGTAGTTCTCGACCAGCTTCTCGATGTCGAAGGACGCCTTGCCGATCACCAGGTGCAGGTTGGCCTGCTTGTCGACCCGGAAGTTGATCTTGCCGCCCTTGATGTCCTGGACGGCCTTGGTGACGTCGTTGGTGACCGTGCCCGTCTTCGGGTTCGGCATGAGGCCGCGGGGGCCGAGCACCCGGGCGATGCGGCCGACCTTGGCCATCTGGTCCGGGGTGGCGATCGCGGCGTCGAAGTCCAGCCACCCGCCCTGGATGCGCTCGATGAGGTCGGCGGAGCCCACCGCGTCAGCACCGGCCGACTCGGCCTCCACGGCCTTCTCGCCCTCGGCGAACACGATCACCCGGGCGGTCTTGCCGGTGCCGTGCGGGAGGTTCACCGTGCCGCGCACCATCTGGTCGGCCTTGCGGGGGTCGACCCCGAGGCGCATGGCCACCTCGACGGTGGCGTCCATCGTGGTGCTGGCGGTGTCCTTGGCCAGGGTGGCGGCCGCGAGCGGGCTGTACAACTCGTCGGCGTCGATCTTCTCGGCGGCGGCCTGGTAGGCCTTGCTGCGCTTCATCGTGGTTCCTCTCGGTGGGCCCGTGGCGGGCCCGGTGTCAGGGGGTGGTCGGCGGGCCGAAGCAGGCCCTCCCACGCGATCAAGGGGTGGTGCGCGAGCGGGTGGAGCGGGTGGAGCGGGGCGTCCCGCCCTGTACGTCAGCCCTGGACGGTGATGCCCATCGATCGGGCGGTGCCGGCGATGATCTTCGCGGCCTGGTCCAGGTCGGCGGCGTTGAGGTCCTCCATCTTGGTCTGGGCGATCTCGCGGACCTGGTCCATGGAGACCGTGGCGACCTTGGTCTTGTGGGGCTCGCCCGAACCCTTGGCGACTCCGGCCGCCTTGAGCAGCAGGCGCGCGGCCGGCGGGGTCTTCAGCACGAAGGTGAACGACCGGTCCTCGAACACCGAGATCTCGACGGGCACGATGTTGCCCCGCTGCGCCTCGGTGGCCGCGTTGTAGGCCTTGCAGAACTCCATGATGTTGACGCCGTGCTGGCCCAGGGCGGGGCCGACGGGCGGCGCCGGGGTGGCGGCGCCGGCCGAGATCTGGAGCTTGATGATCCCGGCGAGCTTCTTCTTCTTGGGGGGCATCTCGTGACTTCCTGCGTGTCGGGGCCCCGGTCGTGTCCGGGTGCCCGCTGGGTGGGACCGCTGCACCGTCCGGTGGGGACGGGGCAGCGCGGGGGTGGAGGTGGTGCTGGCTAGAGCTTGGCCACCTGCGTGAACGAGAGCTCGACCGGCGTCTCCCGGCCGAAGATGGAGACGAGGACCTTGAGCTTCTGCTGCTCGGCGTTGACCTCGCTGATGGTGGCGGGCAGCGTCGCGAAGGGCCCGTCCATGACCGTGACCGACTCGCCGACCGCGAAGTCCACCACGATCGTCGAACCGCCCGCGGTCTCGCCGTCGCCGGCAGCACCCGTGGTGGCGGCCTTCTTGCGGTCCTGCACGGGCATGAGGAACTTCAGCACCTCGTCGATGGTCAGCGGCGACGGGCGCGACGTGGCGCCGACGAAGCCGGTGACGCCGGGGGTGTTGCGCACGGCGCCCCAGGAGGCGTCGTTGAGGTCCATCCGCACCAGGATGTAGCCGGGCAGCACCTTGCGGCTGACCTGCTTGCGCTGGCCGTTCTTGATCTCGGTGACCTCCTCGACCGGCACCTCGACCTGGAAGATGAACTCCTCCACGTCGAGGGTCTGGACGCGGGTCTCGAGGTTGGTCTTCACCTTGTTCTCGTACCCGGCGTAGGAGTGCACGACGTACCACTCCCCCGGGGCCCGCCGCAGCGCCGTCTTCATCTCCTCGACGGGATCCACCTCGTCCTCACCGCCGGCCGGCGGTGCGTCGTCCGGCACGGTGACCTCGGTGCTGGTGGCCGCGGGACTGCCGTCGACGGCGAGGTCGGTCTCCTGGACGCTGGCGGCGGCGTCGGCCTCGGGCTGCGTCGTGAGCTCCTCGAGCCGCTCGCCGGCGGCGTCCTCGGCGTCCTGCTCCGCCTGCTCGGCCGGGGTCACGGCGTCCGTGTCGTCGACCGACGGGACGTCGTCGGTGCCTTCGTGGACGGCGCGGTAGACCTCGTCGTCGGTCATCTGGACCGCGTCGGTCTGGTTCGGGGTGCCGTCGATCGGGCTGCTCACAGGTGGGGCTCGCTTCCTCTCGTCTTCGTCGTGCTCGCCCGACGCCGGAGCGCGGTCAGCGCGTGCCGGGGGCGAGCACCTGTCCCGGCCCTCGTGGGGCCCGGGTGGTGCGCGTCGGTCAGCCGAACACCGTCAGCACGCCCTTGGCGAACAGGATGTCCAGCCCCGAGACCAGCGCCACCATGAAGGTGACGAACACCAGCACCACGGCCGTGTAGGTGACGAGCTCCTTGCGCGTCGGCCAGATCACCTTGCGCAGCTCCGCCACCACCTCGCGGAAGAAGCGGGTGATCCTCGCGACGAGGTTCTGCCGCGCCGGTGCCTCGGCGACGGCGCGACGGGTGGTCGCCCGGCCGGTCGCCCGCTTGGAGCCCTCGACCGGGACGGAGCTCCGCGCCGGACGCGAGCTCGCAGCGGGAGCCCGACGCTTGCCCGTGGGCCGCCCGACCGGCGCGTCGTCACCACGGTCCAGGGCACCGCCGGCCACGGCGTCGTCGCGGTCGGGGGCTCCGTCGTCCACGGCGCCGTCGGCACCGCCGGCACTCACAGCACCGTCGGCGCCCTCGGACGGGGTGGCGGCGTCGACCGCGTCGTCGACGGGACCGGACTCCTCCGGCTCGGTCGGCGTGCGGTCCTTCTCCTCGCTCACCCTCAGTCCTCCAGTCGCTGGCGTGTGCGCAGGGGCGACAGGACTTGAACCTGCAACCTGCGGTTTTGGAGACCGCTGCTCTGCCAGTTGAGCTACGCCCCTGTGACCGACGTTCGCCGGTCGTGGCGGGAGGTCACCCCGGTCCGATACCTCGTCCCGCACCCCGGTCGGGGTGGGTGGACGTGGGCAGCGGGCAGCACGGTCACGACCCAGTGGAGAAGTGTACGACACCCGGCCGGGCCGGGCCCACGCCCTGCGGGTCCACCGACCTCCCCTCGACCACGATCACGCCACGGCGAGCACCGCGACGGATCGGCCGAGCACCTTGAGCCCACCGGCCGTGACCGTCAGCGCCACCTTGGCGGTCCCCGCACCGGCGTCCACGGCGGTCACCCGGCCGGCGACCTCGAGCTCCACCCCGTCGTCGTCGTCGGGAACCAGGAGCGGACGGGTGAACACCACCGAGCAGTCGAGCACCCCGGCCGGATCCCCGCACCAACGGGTGAGCAGGCCGGTGGCCAGGCCCATCGTGAGCATGCCGTGGGCGATCACCCCGTCCAGACCGGCCGCGGTGGCGGCACGGTCGCTCCAGTGGATCGGGTTGGCGTCCCCCGAGGCGCCCGCGTAGGCCACGAGGTCGGCGCGGCGCACGACGAGGCGCTCGGTGGGCAGCTGGGTGCCCACGGCGAGGTCGGCGAGCGCCGGCGCGCTGCCGCTCACGCTCGTGCCCCGTCGGCGGTCGGGCCGGTGTCGGCGGTCGCGGTCGTGCTGGTGGTGGCGTGGACGGGGTCGGGCGCCCGGACCACGAGGGTCGAGAGCGCGGTGACGACGGCCGCGCCGGACCCGTCGGTCACCTCCGTCCGGCAGGTGACGAGGTCGTTGCCCGCCACTTCGCGGACGTCGGCCAGGAAGACCTCCGCGGTGAGCTCGTCGCCCGCCACGACGGGTCGGTGGTGGGTGAAGCGCTGCTCCCGGTGGACGACCCGCGTCCAGTCGACCCCCGCCTCGGGGTGGGTGACCACCTGCCGCTCGGCGTCCAGGGTGAGCACCACCACGAAGGTGGGTGGGGCGACGACGTCACGGTGGCCCCGGGCGCGGGCGGCTGCCGGGTCGTGGTGGGCGAGGTCGGTGGCCCGCACCGCCCGGGCGAACTCCCGGATCTTCTCCCGCCCGACCAGGTACGGCCCCGACGGGGGGTGGGGACGCTGCAGGAACTCCCGGTTGACGGCCACGTCCGGGACGCTACAACGCGTCCACGGCGGAGCTGTCCCCCACGACGACGCACGGCCCGCCCCGGTCAGGGCGGGCCGTGCGTGGCGGAGCGAGGGTCAACGCGTCTCGCGGTGCACCCGGTGGGTGCCGCACGTGGAGCAGAATTTCTTCAGCTGCATGCGGTCCGGGTCGTTGCGCCGGTTCTTGCGCGTGATGTAGTTGCGGTTCTTGCACTCCTCGCACGCCATGGTGATCTTCGGACGAACGTCAGTGGCGGCCACGGATGCCTTCTCTCAGTGTTCGGACGGGCGCCGTGGGGACGGGGCCCGCCAGGGATGTTTCCAGGGTAGCGATGGCCGGACTTGAACCGGCGACACAGCGATTATGAGTCGCTTGCTCTACCGACTGAGCTACACCGCTGCGCACCTGGCGTGCAGTGCAGGCCGGGTGACGAGCCCCTTTACGGAATCGAACCGTAGACCTTCTCCTTACCATGGAGACGCTCTGCCGACTGAGCTAAAGGGGCCGGCCCGCACCCTGCACGGGACCGTGGGAAAGGCTACACAACCCCGCGCCCGGAGCCCAAACCGAGGTGCGGCCGACCGTGCCGCACCCTCACGGGCCCCCCGGGCGGGGCGGGGCGACGCCCCCGGCACCCGGGCTTCCCGCGGTCCGGGTTCCCACGGTCCGGCTTCCCGCGGCCCGGGTTCCTGCAGCCCGAACCCCGCCGGTGGGGTCCAGGCCGGGGCCCACCGTCCGGGCGTGCAACCACACCTCGAAGCGGGCCGGCTCCATCGGGCGCGCCACCAGGTATCCCTGGACGACGTCGCAGCCCATCTCGGCGAGCTGGTCACGCACGACCTCGGACTCCACACCCTCGGCGACGACGCGCAGGCCCAGCGACCGGCCCAGGTCGATGATGGAGCGCACGACCGCCAGGTCACCCAGGTCGGTGCCCATGCCGAGCACGAAGCTCTTGTCGATCTTGATCTCGTGGACGGGCAGCCGGCGCAGGTAGGCCAGCGAGGAGTAGCCCGTCCCGAAGTCGTCCACCGACAGGGTCACGCCCATCTCGTGCAGCACCCGCAGCGCGGGCAGCGTCCGCTCGGCGTCACCCATCACCGAGGTCTCCGTGATCTCCAGGGTCAGCAGGTCCGCACCGAGCCGGTGTCGCGCCAGCGCCTGGGCCACGACCTCGGGGAAGTCCGGCGCGAGCAGGTTGCGCACCGACACGTTCACGGCGAGCGCGAGCCGCACACCCCGGTCGAGGTGGGCGCGGCACAGCCCGAGCGCGCGGTCCAGGACGAACCGCGTGAGCTCGTCCATGAGCCCGGTCGCCTCGAGCACGTGCACGAGCTCCTCCGGGTTGACCGGGCCGAACTCGGGGTGCGACCAGCGCAGCAGGGCCTCGGCCCCGGCGACGCTCCCGTCGGCCAGCGCGATCTTCGGCTGCAGGTGCACCTCGACCTGCCCGTCGGCCATCGCCGCGCGGAACTGGTTGACCAGCTGGAAGCGCCGCAGGAACCGCTGCCCCATGCCCTCGTGGTATCGGCGCACCGGCTGGCCGCTGGCCCGTGCCGCCTGCACCGCCACCTCCGCGTGCTGGAGGACCTGCTGCAGCGCCTCCGCCGGGGTGCCGCGCTCCGCGACGCCCCGCGCGAGGGGCAGCCGCACGGCCACCCCGATGGCGACCGAGGCCTCCGCGGTGAACTCGTCCATCGGGTAGGGCACGGCGAGGTCGGCGGCCAGCTGGGCCGCCACCTCCTCGCAGCGCGCGGCGTCGAGCCCGTGCAGGAGCACGGCGAACGTGTCGCCCGCCACGCGGCCGAGCACGGTGCCCGGCCCGGTGGCGCGGTCCACCGACTCCTGCACGCGACGCGAGGCGCGCAGGACGAGCCGGTCGCCCCAGCCGTGGCCCAGGGCGTCGGTGACCGGCCCGAGGGCCCCCAGCTCGACGAGCAGGACCGCGGTGCCCGCCCCCGGGGTCGCCGGACCGACCGGAGGGACGGCCGCCCGCGCGGCGGCGCGCTCGACGAAGCCCAACCGGTTGCTCAGCCCGGTCAGCCGGTCGTGGTAGGCGGCGTCGCGCAGCTCGTCGAGCAGACGCCGGTTGTCGACCGCGGTGGCGACGTGGCGGGCCAGGGTGTCGAGCAGCGCCACGTCGCGCGGTCCGAAGCCCCGCAGCTGGTTGCGGCGGTCGTGCAGCTCGATGGACCCCGCCCCCCGGGCTGCGCCCAGCGGAGCAACCAGCACCTCGGGCAGGCGACGACGGGTCAGCGCCGCGCGCACCGGCTGGGAGTCCGCCGAGGTGGTGAACAGCGTGGCCGAGCGGGCCGCGGCCGCGACCAGCTCGTCCGGCGCCGCGTACACCTCCACCAGGTCGGCCGGGAGGGGCTCCCCGGCGATGGTCGGGGTGCCGGTGTCGGGTGCACGCACGACCGCCCGGCCCGCGCTGAACTGGCGCAGGACCAGGTCGGCCATCGGCGCCCAGCTCTCCCCCGGCTCCGGCACCAGCGAGCTGATCTGCTGGACGAGGTCGAGGTCCTTGCGCTCGCGCAGCAGCACCGAGAAGGCCCGGTAGAGCAGCGCGAAGACGAGCAGCATGCCCCCCAGCGGCACCCACCCGGTCGGCCCGGCGCGCAGCAGCTGCACGCCCAGGACCACGACGAGCGGGCCGACGACGGCCATGGTCAGCGAGGGGACCGCCAGCGCCCGGCCGCCCCGCCCGCGGATGGAGCCGGCCACCGCCACCGCGAGCATCTGGGAGTTGACGAAGCCCACCAGGCTGGAGGAGACCAGCGCGACGAACAGCAGGACCAGGTCCCGCTCGGAGTCGAGGCGGCCCTCGAGGCTCGTCAGGACGAGGTAGGCGACAGCGACCTCCAGCACCCCGGAGGCGACGTTGAACAACGACACCAGCGGGGGCATGCGCAGCTTCACCGACCGCACGACGACCGCCACCGTGACGGCGGCACCGGCGGCGGGGAACGAGACCAGCAGCAGCGCCGCCGCCAGCGGCACCTCGATGAGGGGGATCCCGATGGTGACCCGGGTGGTGCTCACCTCCAGCAGCGCGAGCTCGGCGAGCAGGAAGGCCACCGCCAGCAGGAACGGCAGGGCCGTCGACCACGGCGACACCGGCACGGCGTGCTGCCCCAGCGCGGCCAGCACCGACATCACGACGGCGACGACGGTGACGAGGGCGACGTGGCGGCGGACGGGGGTGGAGCCCAGGACCGTCGGGGACTGGGCCGGGTCGCGGCGCGCCGGGACGGGCGCCTTCGACTCGACGGTCACGGGGCTCCTCGACGGCTGGGACGATCGCGCGGTGCGTCGCCGGGGGTGGGGTTCTCGAGCTGCGTGCACCGGAATGGTGACCCACGGGCCCCCAGATGGCCACCTCGCACCGGCCGCGTCCCTCCACGGAGGGCGGCGGGGACACGATCGAAGCACGCCGCCGGGGCCGCACGTCACGCTGCGCGACGATCCCCGGGCGGGGTGCGCCGGGCGCCGACCCGGACGGAGCACGACCCGGTCCGCGCGGACCGGGTCGTGCGACGTGCTGCGGTGGCAGGTGTTGGGTTCGAACCAACGTAGGCGATGCCGGCGGATTTACAGTCCGCTCCCTTTGGCCACTCGGGCAACCTGCCGTGCCGTCCCGCTCTGGGTGGGGACCGTGGTCTCCTCGATCGGGCCGCGGGAGGCAGACTACAGACGAGGGGCCCGACCACCGAACCGGGCCCGCACCACCACCCCTCCCCCCGACAGGAGCCCCCGTGGCCGACGCGTCCTTCGACATCGTGAGCAAGGTCGACCGCCAGGAGGTGGACAACGCGCTGAACCAGGCGGGCAAGGAGCTCACCACCCGCTTCGACTTCCGCGGCACCGACACCGAGATCGCGTGGGCCGGGGAGGAGGCGGTGACCATCACCTCCTCCACCGAGGAGCGGTGCAAGGCCGCCGTCGAGGTCTTCCAGGAGAAGCTGGTGCGCCGGGACATCTCGATGAAGGCCTTCGAGGTCGGCGACCCGGCCGCGTCGGGCAAGACCTACAAGGTCACCGGCACCCTCGTGCAGGGCATCACCAACGAGAACGCCAAGAAGATCGCCAAGGTCATCCGCGACGGCGGCCCCAAGGGCGTGCAGGCCCAGGTGCAGGGCGACGAGCTCCGGGTCAAGGGCAAGAAGCGCGACGACCTCCAGGCCGTGATCGCGCTGCTGCGGGGCGAGGACTTCGGCATCGCGCTGCAGTTCGTCAACTACCGGTAGGCGCTCAGCGGCCGGGTGCGGGTACGCCCGCCGCGAGCTCGCCGAGGACGTCGCGCTCCAGCACCAGCTCGTCGACGGCACCGTGGCCGTGACCGGACACGCCCGGGTAGTCGTGCGCGGGCGACCAGTGCAGCGCGTCGAACGGGCACACGTCGATGCAGATGCCGCAGAACATGCAGGAGCCGAAGTCGATCGCGAAGCGGGTGAGCACGGGACGGGCCCGGGTGCGCGAGCGGCCGGCGGTGTCGCGGTCGGGCTGCTCGGTCGTCGAGGTGATGTGGATGCACCAGTCGGGGCACTCCCGGGCGCAGATCATGCAGGCGGTGCACGCCGGCTCGAGCAGGGCGATGACCCCGCGGGCGCGGTCCGGCACCCGCTCGGGGGTGCTCACGACCCGGCCGGCCGGGCCCAGGCCGCGGGGGCCACCCCGGGGGCGGTGACCGTGCGGCGACCGGCCCGGGTCGCCGGGGCCGAGCCGTCCTCCCCCGGTTCGAGCCGACCGGGCCACGGCCGCACCGAGCGGGCCACCAGCAGCGCGTCCTTGCGCAACGGGTGCATCCCCGTGCCGGGCGCGAGCAGCAGCGACCGCAGGTCCGGGTGGCCGCGCACCTCCAGCCCCGCCATCTCCGCGGCCTCGCGCTCGGCCCACGCCGCTCCCGCCCACACCCCGGTCAGGCTGGGCAGCACGCCACCGACCTCGACGCGGGTGCGCAGGAGCAGCCCCCGCACGCCCGCCCCGTCGCGGGGCAGCACGACCACGTGCAGCACGACCTCCCAGGTGCGGCCGTGGTCGATCCCCGCCTGCCCCGGTCCCCCCGCGTCCGAGACGACGAGGTGGTCGAACAGGGCGCAGCCGAGCTCGTCGCGGGCGTGCCGTGCGGCGCGGACCCAGTCGTCCGGCTCGACCAGCACGGCGGCCTGCCCGAAGGAGCTGTGCACGGTGCCCGCCCCGAGACCGTCCACCAGGGACTGCGCGAGCGCCGGGTCGCCGACGGTCACCCCGCCGCCAGCAGCGGGGCCAGTGCGCGCAGGCCGTCGAGCACGGCCTCGGGCCGCGGCGGGCAGCCCGGCACGGTGACGTGCACGGGAACGAGCTGGTCGATGCCCTTGGTGACCGAGTAGGAGTCCCAGTACGGCCCGCCGGTGGCGCAGCAGGCCCCGACGGAGACGACGTAGCGCGGCTCGGGCAGCGCGGCGTGGGCACGGGCCACGGCGGGGGCGAGGACGTCGGTGACGGTGCCGGAGACGAGCAGGACGTGGGCCCGCGGGTGCGCCCCGGGTCCCTCCACCGCGCGCGGTGCGGTGCGGGAGCCGTCGTGCAGGGCGGCCATCACCTCGACGCCGCAGCAGGCCAGGCCGAGGTCGAGCACGTGCACGGCCACGGGCGTTCCCCCGACGTCGACGACCGTGATCACAGCGCCACGCTAGACCGCGGCGAGCGCCAGGCCCCCGCCGCCGAGGCCCCGGAGCTCCATGGTGACGCACTTGGGTCCACCGCCGGCCCGGCGGAGCTCGCTCACGTCGACCAGGTGCGGGGTGAAGCCACGCTCGGCGAGCAGCCCGGCCAGCCGGGTCGCCTCCTGGGCGAGGATCACGTTGCGGCCGTCACTGACCGCGTTCAGGCCCAGGCAGCCCGCGTCGGCGGCGTCGGCGAGCACGGCGTCCGGGAACAGCCGCTCGAGCACCTTGCGGCTGCCCGGGGAGAACGCGGGCGGGTAGTAGGCCACCGTGGGGCCGGGACGGGCGTCCGCGTCGAGCACGACCAGGCACGTGTCGAGGTGGTAGTAGCGCGGGTCGACCAGGGTCAGCGAGACGACGGGCACCCCGAGCACCTCCTGGGCCTCCGCGTGGGCGCCGGCCTCGGTGCGGAACCCGGTGCCGGCCAGGAGCACCTCCCCGGTCCAGGCGAAGTCGCCCTCGGCCTCGTTGGTGGCGCTCGGGGCGATGACGTCCACCCCGCGGTCGAGGAACCACTGCGCGTACAGCCCGGCCTCCGGGGCGCGCTGCGGGGTGCGGAAGCGGGCGCCGTAGACGGTGCCGTCGACCACGGTGGCGGAGTTGGCGGCGAACACCATGTCGGGCAGGCCCGGCGCGCCGTCGATGACCTCGACGGTGTGGCCGAGGCGCGTGTACAGCTCGCGCAGCGCCTCCCACTGGGCGCCGGCGCGCACGACGTCCACCGGCTGCGTCGGGTCCATCCAGGGGTTGATGACGTAGGTGACGTCGAAGTGCCCAGGGGTGCACATGAGGAAGTGCCGGGCCGTGGCGAGCCGGGTGGGAGTGGGGGCGAGGTCTGGGGAGGCGAGCACCGTCATGCGCGCATCATATTCTCGCTCTCGACCCCCTGTCGCTGTCGCGCAACCGCCCTTCTGCCGGCATTCTGTTGCGCGTGGACGCCTTGGACCAGCAGATCGTGTCGTGCTTGCTCGCCGATGCCCGCTCCAGCTACGCCGAGGTGGGTGCGGTGGTGCGCCTCTCGGCCCCCGCGGTGAAGCGACGGGTGGACAAGCTGCGCAGCTCGGGGGTGATCCGCGGGTTCTCGGCCGTCGTCGACCCCGGCGCGCTGGGCTGGGGCACGGAGGCCTTCGTCGAGGTCCACTGCCGGGGCAACGTGACGCCGGCGCGGCTGCGCGCCGAGCTGCAGCGGCTGCCCCAGGTGGTCGCCGCGTACACCGTCTCCGGCGCGGCCGACGCGATCGTGCACCTGCGGGCGGCCGACATCAGCCACCTGGAGACGGGCCTGGAGCACCTCCGGGCCCTGGACGTGGTGGAGAGCACCGTCTCCACCGTCGTGCTCTCGACGCTCATCGACCGGCCGCCGAGCCACCCTGCCCCCGAGACCCCCGCGCCCTGAGACCCCCCGGGCCGCGAGCGTGGCACCATGCCCGCCATGACCAGCAGCGAGAGCGTCACCGTCGGCGTGCACACCGAGGTCACCGACGGGGTGGCGGTCGTGACCATCACCGACCCGGACCGGCGCAACGCGCTGAACATCGCGCTCTCGACCGCGCTGGCCGACGCCGTCGCCGCGTGCGAGGCCGACCCGTCCGTGCACGCCGTGGTCATCACCGGGGCGGGCTCCGCGTTCTGCGCCGGCGGGGACCTCGGCGAGCTGGCGCGGGCCGACGCCGAGCAGCTGGAGCGCGTCTACGCGGGGTTCGTCGCCGTCGCCCGCTGCACCCTGCCCACCGTCGCGGCGGTGAACGGGGCTGCCGTCGGCGCCGGGCTGAACCTGTCGCTGGCGGCCGACGTCCGGGTCGTCGGCCCTCGCGCCCGCTTCGACGCCCGCTTCCTCCAGCTGGGCCTGCACCCCGGCGGCGGCATGACCTGGATGCTGCAGCGCGCCGTCGGCCCGCAGGTGGCGCGGGCGATGGTGCTGCTGGGCACGATCCTGGACGCCGATGCCGCCGTGGCCCAGGGTCTCGCGCTGAGCCGGCACGACGACGTGGTCGCCGCAGCCGTCGCGCTGGCCGCCGTCCCCGCCGCCGCGCCGCGGGAGCTGGTGCTGGCCACGAAGGCGAGCATGCGGATCACGGCGAGCCCCAGACCCGAGGGCACGGACGACACCGACACCCACGCGAGTGCGCTGCGGACCGAGCTCGGGCCGCAGGCGCACTCCGCGACCACGCCGGAGTTCCTGGAGCGGGTGCGCGCCCTGCAGGCCAAGATCACCCGGGCCTGAGACCCGCCTCACCAGGTCGCCGGCGGGCGCTGCGGGCCCGGCGGCGGGCCGTAAGGTCGGGACCATGAGCACCGACACCTCCAGCGGCCTGCCGGCAGAGCCGACGGAGTCCGCGGCCGGGCGCGAGAACGTCGAGATCAACCGTGTCGTCATCCGCTTCGCCGGGGACTCCGGTGACGGCATGCAGCTCGCCGGGGACCGGTTCACCTCCGAGGCGGCGGCGTTCGGCAACGACCTGGCCACCCAGCCCAACTTCCCGGCCGAGATCCGCGCCCCCCGAGGCACCCTCGCCGGGGTCTCCAGCTTCCAGATCCACTTCGCCGACTACGACATCCTCACCGCCGGCGACCGACCTGACGTGCTGATCGCGATGAACCCCGCCGCGCTCATGGCCAACCTGGGCGACCTCCCTCGCGGCGGCACCCTCATCGTCAACACCGACGAGTTCAGCAGGCGGAACCTGACCGCCGTCGGCTACACCTCCGACCCGCTGACCGCGGCCGAGGGCGAGCCCGACCTGCTGGCCGACTTCGTCGTCCACCGGGTCGCGATGGCCACCCTCACCCGCGGTGCGGTGGAGTCGACCGGGCTGTCCAAGAAGGACGCGGAGCGCTGCAAGAACATGTTCGCCCTGGGGCTGCTGTCGTGGATGTACCACCGCGACACCGCCTCGACGAAGGAGTTCCTGCGCACCAAGTTCGCCCGGGACGCGACCGTCGCGGAAGCCAACGTGCTCGCCTACCAGGCGGGCTGGAACTACGGGGAGACGACGGAGAGCTTCGCGACGACGTACACCGTCGCCGCGGCCACCCTCCCCGAGGGCACCTACCGCCAGGTCACCGGCAACACCGCGCTCTCCTACGGCCTCGTCGCCGCCGGTGCCGTCTCGGGCCTGTCCGTCTTCCTGGGCTCGTACCCGATCACACCGGCCAGCGACATCCTCCACGAGCTGAGCAAGCACAAGAACTTCGACGTGACCACGTTCCAGGCGGAGGACGAGATCGCCGGGGTCGGTGCCGCGCTGGGGGCCTCCTTCGGCGGGGCGCTCGGGGTCACCACCACCTCCGGCCCGGGTCTGGCCCTGAAGTCGGAGACCATCGGCCTGGCCGTGATGACGGAGCTGCCGCTGCTGGTGGTCGACGTGCAGCGCGGTGGGCCCTCCACCGGGCTGCCCACGAAGACCGAGCAGGCCGACCTGCTGCAGGCCATGTACGGCCGCAACGGGGAGTCCCCGGTGCCCATCGTCGCGCCGCAGTCCCCCTCGGACTGCTTCGACGCCGCCCTCGAGGCCGCCCGGATCGCGATCACCTACCGGACCCCGGTGCTGCTGCTGAGTGACGGCGCGATCGCGAACGGCTCCGAGCCGTGGTCGGTGCCCGATGTGGCCGACCTGGCGCGGATCGACCCGGGGTTCGCCCCGGCCCCCGCCGGCGGCGACGTCACCGCCGGGACCGGAGCGGGCAAGACCGAGTTCGCCCCGTACACCCGGGACCCGGAGACGCTGGCCCGACCGTGGGCCGTGCCGGGCACCGCCGGGCTCGAGCACCGCATCGGCGGGCTGGAGAAGGCCAACGGCGGCGGCGGGATCTCCTACGACCCGGCCAACCACGAGCTCATGGTCCGGCTGCGCCAGGCGAAGATCGACGGCATCGCGGTGCCCGACGTGGTCGTGGACGACCCGTCGGGGGCGGCGAAGCTCCTCGTCGTCGGGTGGGGCTCCTCCTACGGCCCCATCGGGGCCGCCGCCCGCCGGGTGCGGGCCCTGGGCACCCACGTCGCGCACGTGCACCTGCGCCACCTCAACCCGCTGCCGGCGAACCTCGGCGAGGTGCTGTCCGCCTACGAGCACGTCGTCGTCCCGGAGATGAACCTCGGCCAGCTCTCGCTCATCCTGCGGGCGCGCTACCTCGTCGACATCCAGCCCGTCACCAAGGTCGCCGGGCTCGCCTTCTTCGCCGAGGAGCTGCAGGAGGTGCTGCTCGCGGCCGCCGCCGGCACCCTCGCCGCGGCCGAGGCGGCCAAGACCACGCACGCCCGCACCCAGGTCCAGACCACCGCCCCGGCCGGGACCACCCAGGAGGCCACCGCATGACCACCACCGCCGAGAACCTGGGCATCCCCGCCCTCGCCGGGATCCCCACCACCGACAGCCCGCAGAAGGCCAAGGACTTCACCTCCGGCTCCGAGGTGCGCTGGTGCCCGGGCTGCGGCGACTACGCGATCCTGGCCACCATCCGCGGCTTCCTGCCCGAGCTGGGGCTCAAGCGGGAGAACATCGTCTTCGTCTCCGGGATCGGCTGCTCCTCGCGCTTCCCGTACTACCTCGAGACGTACGGCATGCACTCCATCCACGGTCGCGCCCCGGCCATCGCCTCCGGTCTGTCGGTCTCGCGGCCGGACCTGAGCGTCTGGGTCGTCACCGGCGACGGCGACGCGCTCAGCATCGGCGGCAACCACCTGATCCACTCGCTGCGCCGCAACGTGAACCTCAAGATCCTGCTGTTCAACAACCGGATCTACGGGCTGACCAAGGGCCAGTACTCGCCCACCTCGGAGGTCGGCAAGGTCACCAAGAGCACCCCCATGGGCTCGGTGGACACCCCGTTCAACCCGCTGAGCCTGGCGCTGGGCGCGGAGGCGACGTTCGTGGCCCGCGCCCTGGACTCCGACCGCAAGGGCCTCGCCGAGGTGCTGCGCGCGGCCGCCCAGCACCGTGGCACCGCGTTCGTCGAGATCTTCCAGGACTGCCCGATCTTCAACGACGGCAGCTTCGACGTGCTCCGCAAGGGCGACGACGCCGAGCACCGACTCATCCGCCTGACCCACGGCGAGCCCATCGTCTTCGGCCCGGCGGGTGAGCACTGCGTGGTGCAGGCGGGCTTCGGCCTGGCCGTCGCGGAGACCGCCGACACCGACCCGGCCGAGATCGTGGTGCACGACGCGAGCACCGACGACCCGGAGTACGCCTACGCCCTGAGCCGGCTGTCGGACCAGGACCTGAACCACACCGTCACCGGCGTCTTCCGCGCCGTCGCGAAGCCGACCTACGACGACGTGGCCCGCGCCCAGGTCGCGGCCGCCCGACAGGCGCGCCCCGGCGACCAGGACGCGCTGCAGGGGCTGCTCCGGGGCAAGGACACCTGGACGGTCGGCTGACGCCACCCTGGTGGTGATCCGGGTGGTGGGTGGGGCCGTGGACGCCCGTCCCGCTCCCCCCGACGGCCGACCTGCAGCCAGGCCTGCGCCGCGTCCGGACGCACCGCGATCAGGCGGTGAGGCGATCAGGCGGTGAGGCGATCAGGTGCGGCAGGCAGGACGACGGGTGGCACCAGGCCCTGATGATCACGCCGGGGCCGGCGCGGTCGCGCGGGGCCCGCGTCCGGCGGACCGGCCGGTGGGAGGGCGGTCTCAGGCGGGGGGCAGCGGGGCGACCTCGATCGGAGCGGGCACCTCCGGCTGCGTCCGCTGCGCGCGACGCTGCCGCTTGATCGCGTACAGCGCGGCATCGGCCCGCTCCAGCACCGAGTCCAGGGTGTCCTCCGGCGCGCTCAGGGCCACGCCGTACGACCACGGCACGGCGGAGGTGTCCTGGAGGTCGGCCACGCGCTGGTACGCCTCCACGGACGAGGTCTCGCGGAGCAGGATCGCGAACTCGTCACCCCCGAGCCGCGCGACCGCGTCACCCGGGGCCGTCGATGCCACCACCGTCGCCACGAGGTCCACGAGCACCCGGTCACCCTCCGCGTGGCCGTCCCGGTCGTTGACCAGCTTGAACTCGTCGAGGTCGAGCAGGATCAGCGCCACCGGTCGGGACGTCCGCGCGGCGGACTCGAGCGCGCGGCCGGCCAGGTCGGTGAACCCGGCCCGGTTCAGCGCCCCCGTGAGCGGATCGGTGCGGGCCTGCCGCTCCAGCCCCCGGTGCAGGTAGCTGATCGCGACCAGGCAGAACGCGGAGGCGACGACGAGGTTGCCCCAGGTCGTGCCCAGCCGGGGCTGTGGGTTCGCGAGGAGCGCGACCGTGGTGGCCGCGACCCCGAGGAGGAACGTCGTCCAGGCGGTGCGGCGGCCGAAGAACCACCCGAGGTAGCAGGCGACCATCGGGTGCAGGATCACCGCCGTCACGGTCTCCGTCGTCGAGCTGGAGACGGCCACCTGGACCGCGGTCACCGTGAGGAACACCCCGGCGGCGAGCAGCCCCGCCCACCGGGGGAAGCGCCGCCCGAGCAGCAGCGGCAGGACCGTCACCACCAGCGCGACCCCGGCCCAGGTCCACACCCAGGTGCGTCCGAGGGTCGTCGGGGTGGCGGAGAACGCGTCCAGGGTCGAGCTGACCGTGATGACCAGCGCGGCCAGCGAAGTGATCCGGGCGAACGGCGGCCGCGCGACGAGCCACCGCGAGAGCGCACCCAGGTGCGTCCCCCCGACGGCCGCGGGGGCTGCGGGCGGCGGTCTGATCACCGTCCCACCTCACCACTGCTGACCACGGCCGTCCACCGCAGCCACCCGTTCGGTGGGGGTCCACCCGGGCCCGCGGTCCCGGCGCCCTCCGGGTCACGCCGACCGTAGGCTGTGTGCCCGTGCCCACCGCCGAACGCCCCGTCCGCTCGGCGAACAGCACCGGGCTGCTCATGGGCTTCGGGGCGTACGGGTTGTGGGGGCTGTTCCCGGCCTTCTTCCCGCTGCTCGCCCCGGCCGGCGCCACCGAGATCCTCGCCCACCGCATGGTGTGGACGCTGCTCGTGATGGCCGTCCTGCTGGCGGTCACGGGTCGGCTGCGGGGCCTGGCGCGGATCCCCGCACGCACCTGGGGCGTGGTCACCGTCTCGGCCCTGCTCATCTCGGTCAACTGGGGCGTCTACATCTACGCGGTGAACTCCGGGCGGGTGGTCGAGGCCGCCCTGGGCTACTTCATCAACCCGCTCATCAGCGTCGCGCTGGGGGTGGTGGTGCTGCGGGAGCGGCTGCGACGCGGGCAGGTCGTCGCGCTCGCGATCGGCGCGGTCGCCGTCCTGGCCCTGACCATCGACTACGGACGACCCCCGTGGCTGTCCCTCGTGCTGGCCGTGAGCTTCGGTCTGTACGGGCTGATGAAGAAGACGGTGAAGCTCGACCCGCGGACCAGCCTGACGGCGGAGGCCCTGGTCCTGGCGCCGTTCGCGCTCGGCTGGCTGCTGACGCTGAACCTGCAGGGCAGCGGCACGTTCGCCTCGCTGGGCACCGGGCACGTGCTGCTGCTCATGGCCACCGGTCCGCTCACCGCGGTCCCGCTGCTGCTGTTCGGCGGCGCCGCGCAGCGCATACCCCTGGCCACCCTGGGCCTGCTGCAGTACCTCACCCCGGTGCTGCAGTTCGTGTGGGGCGTGACCGTGGTGCACGAGGCCATGCCGGGCTCGCGCTGGTTTGGCTTCGCCCTGGTCTGGGTGGCGCTGGTGGTCTTCACCACCGACGCCGTGCGCGGCGGACGGGCCGCGCGGCGCGCGCTTCAGCCCGTGCGCGCCACGGTGTAGTCGACCCAGGCCTGCAGGGCGGCGCGCGCCGGCCGGTCGGGCAGCGCGGCGAGCTCGTCGTGCGCGGCCCGCGCGTACCCGGCGATGACCTCCTTCGTCCGGGCCAGCCCCGCCGAGCGCCCCAGCAGCTCGAGGGCCTCGGCCAGGGCGTCGTCGTCGGTCACCGGGCCGTCCAGCAGGACCCGCAGCCGCTCGGCGTCCGGGCCGGTGTCGGCCAGCGCGAGCAGCACGGGCAAGGTGTGCACTCCCTCGCGCAGGTCGGTGCCCGGGGTCTTGCCGCTCTCGCCGGCCGCGGAGGAGATGTCGATGACGTCGTCGACAATCTGGAACGCGGTCCCCACCGCCAGCCCGAGGCGGTGCAGCCGCTCCACCTGCTCGTCGTCGGCACCGGAGAACATCCCGCCGTAGCGCCCGGCCGTCGCGATCAGGGAGCCCGTCTTCTCGGCCACCACGTCGAGGTAGTGCTGCACCGCGTCGACCCCGTCGCGCGCCCCGACGGTCTCGCGCATCTGTCCGGTGACGAGCTCGGCGAAGGTCTCGGCGATGATCCGCACCGCCTCCGGGCCCAGCTCGGAGACCAGTCGCGAGGCGTGGGCGAACAGGTAGTCCCCGGTGAGGATGGCGGCGCTGTTGTTCCAGCGGGCGTTGGCGCTCACCGCCCCGCGCCGCATCGTCGCCTCGTCCATCACGTCGTCGTGGTAGAGCGTGGCCAGGTGGATGAGCTCGCACACCGCGGCGGCCTTCACCGCCTCCCCGGTGCCCGGCTCCGGTCCCAGCTGCGCGGCCAGCAGGGTGAACACCGGACGGAAGCGCTTGCCGCCCGCGCGCACCAAGTGCAGCGCGATCTCGGCGACGAACTCCTCGCCGGAGGAGAGCTCGGAGTGCAGCAGCGCCTCGACCCGGGCCAGCCCGTCGCGGATCGCGCCGGCGAGCTCGGGGTCGGCCATGTCCACGCCGGCGACGACGAGGTCGGCGCTGGTACCGGTCTGGCTCACGGCGGCGGGGCCCCTCTGCGGTGGTCGTCTCTGCGGTGCACGGTCCTGGCGCTCAGGACAGGAACGAGCTGACGTTGGCGATCTCGAGCACCGGAGCGGGGAACACCCCCAGCAGGAGGGTGGCCAGCGCGCCGATGCTGATGGCCACGGTAGTGAACACCCCCGGCACGGTCACCGTCGGGCCGTCCACGGCGGGCTCGTTGAAGAAGATCACGACGACCACGCGCAGGTAGAAGAAGGCGGCGATCGCGCTCATGACGACCGCGACGACCACCAGCGGGACCATCCCGTCGGCGTAGGCGGCCGAGAACACCCCGAACTTGCTGATGAAGCCGGCGGTCAGCGGGATCCCGGCCAGCGAGAGCATGAACAGGGCGAACACGCCGCCCACCACCGGCGAGCGCCGTCCGAGGCCCGCCCACTGCGACAGCCGGCCGGCCTCCCCGTTCGCGTCGCGCACCAGGCTGACCACGCCGAGCGCGGCCAGCGTCGTCAGGCCGTAGGCCAGCAGGTAGAACAGCGTCGCACCGAGGCCCTGCGGGGTGAGCGCGATGGTGCCGACGAGGATGAACCCCGCGTGGGCCACCGAGGAGTAGGCGATCATCCGCTTCATGTCGGTCTGGGTGAGCCCCACGACCACGCCGATGACCATGGACAGGATGGCGACGGCGATGAGGACCGGCCGCCAGTCCCAGCGCACCCCGGCGAAGGCCACCGTGAGCACCCGCAGGATCGCCCCGAAGGCGGCGACCTTGGTGCAGGAGGCCATGAACGCGGTGATCGGGGTGGGCGCACCCTGGTAGACGTCCGGGGTCCAGGTGTGGAACGGGCCGATGGAGGCCTTGAACAGCAGGCCCACCAGCAGCAGGGCCAGCCCGGCGAACAGCAGGGTGTCGGACCGGTCGGAGCCGCCGGCGGCCCGGGCGATGCCCGAGAGCGACACCGTCCCGGCGTACCCGTACAGCAGGGCGAGGCCGTAGAGGAAGAAGCCGGAGGCGAACGCCCCGAGCAGGAAGTACTTCACCGCGGCCTCCTGGCTGAGCAGCCGCCGGCGCCGGGCCAGCCCGCTCAGCAGGTACAGCGGCAGGCTCAGCACCTCCAGCGCCACGAACATGGTCAGCAGGTCGCCCGCGGCGACGAAGGCCATCATCCCGGCCAGGGAGAACAGGACCAGCGGGAACACCTCGGTGTGGGTGGAGGTCGCCCCGGCCTGCGCGCGGGTCAGGGTGCCCGTGCCGCCCGGCCCGGCCGCGTTCGCGGCGGTCATCGACTCCCGCTCGGCGAGGGTGTCCAGGTCGGCGACGAACGCCCCGCCCGGCTCGACCGAGCGGTCGGCGACCAGGAGCACCGACCCGGCCCCCAGCACGAGCAGCGTCCCCCACAGGAACACCGTCGGTCCGTCGACCGTCAGCGCACCGGCCAGCGTGGCGACGTCGGCGCGGCCGGCGCCGGTCGCGTGGAGCGCCAGCGCCGCCCCGGCGAGCAGCAGGGCCACCAGCGTGAGCGCCACCTGGCTCGCCCACCGCGAGGCGCGGGGCACGAACGCCTCCACCAGCACCCCGAGGCAGGCCGCGCCCAGCAGGATCAGCAGCGGGCTCAGGGCCGCGTAGGCCACCGACGGGGCGCTCACGGCGACCTCCTGCGCGAGCACGGTCATCCCTGGCCTCCACCGTTCGGGGTCACGTCGTTCGGGGTGACGAGCGGCACGGGCTCGGCACCCACCCCCAGCTCGGACAGCGTCGCCGTCACCGACGGGGTGATGACGTCGAGCACCGGCTGCGGGTAGAAGCCCAGCAGCACGACGAGCGCGACGAGCGGCGCCAGCACGGCGACCTCGCCGCGGGTCACGTCGCGCAGGCGGCCCGCCTCGCGGGCGGCGAGCACCGCCGCACCGCCCTCCGGGCCCTGCATCATCCGCTGGTACATCCACAGCACGTACAGCGCGGCGAAGATGATGCCGACGGTGGCGATGATCGTGTACACCGGCCGGGTCGGGTAGGAGCCCACCAGCACGAGGAACTCCGAGACGAACGCGTTGGTCCCGGGCAGGGCCAGCGCGGCCAGCCCGGCGACGAGGAACAGCCCGGCCAGCACCGGCGTGGCGCGGGCCATGCCCCGGTAGTCGGCCACCCGGCGCGAGCGGCCGCGCTTCACGATCATCCCGATGACGAGGAACAGCAGCGCCGTCGCGATCCCGTGGTTCACCATGTACAGCACCGCACCGGTGCCGGCCTGGGTGGTGAAGGCGAAGACGCCGAGGGCGATGAAGCCGAAGTGCGCGATGGAGGTGTACGCGACGAAGCGCTTGACGTCGCTCTGCCCGACGGCGAGCAGCGCCCCGTAGACGACGCCGACGACGGCCATGACGAGCACCAGCGGGGCGAGGCTGCGACTGGCGGAGGGGAACAGCGGCAGGCAGTAGCGCAGGAACCCGAAGGTGCCCACCTTGTCGAGCACCCCGACCAGCAGCACGCCCGCCCCCACCGGGGCCTCCGCGCCGGAGTCGGGCAGCCAGGTGTGCAGCGGCACCAGGGGCGCCTTGATGGCGAAGGCGAGGAAGAAGCCACCGAACAGCAGCACCTGGGTGGTGTGCGGGAACGTGGGGGCGACCGCGACCAGCTCGCGCCAGTCGAAGGTGCCCCCGGCCGCGCCCCGGGCGTTCGCGCCGGCGACGTACAGCCCGATGACGGCGGCCAGCATGACGAGCCCGCCGAGCAGGGAGTACAGGAAGAACTTGATGGCCGCGTACTGCCGGCGCGGGCCGCCGAAGCGGCCGATGAGGAAGTACATCGGGACGAGCATCGCCTCGAAGAAGACGTAGAACAGGAAGACGTCGGTGGCGAGGAACACGCCCATCATGGCCGTCTCCATCACCAGGACCAGCGCGAAGAACCCGGCGCTGGAGCGGCCGGCCGGCAGCTCACCCTCCCCGCCGTGGCTCCAGCTGTAGCCGAGGACGACGGGGACGAGGACCGCGACGAGCGCCACCATGACCAGGGCGATGCCGTCGACGCCGAGGGAGAAGTGCGTCCCGAACGTGGGGATCCAGCTGACGGAGACGACGCCCTGCAGGCGGGTGCCCGCCGCGGCGTCGACGGTGGAGTACTGCAGCCACACCACCACGCCCAGGGCCAGCTCGACCAGCGAGACCGCCATGGCGAGGGTCTTGGCCGGACGGTCGGCGACCAGGACGGCCCGCGCCCGCGCGTCGGGCACATCGTCGGCGCCCCCCGCCGACACCGGTGCCCCGGCGCCCCCCGCCGACACCGGTGCCCCGGCGCTCACGAGCTCGCGGGCACCCACGGGCACCCGCACCGCGGTGGCCCGGGCGAGGACCGCGACGGCGAGGGCGCCGACCAGCGGCAGCACCAGCAGGACGACCAGCAGCGCGCTCACGCGGCACCGACCAGGAGCAGCGCCGCGGCGATGACGACGGTGCCGCCGAGCATGCTGAGCGCGTAGCTGCGCACGAAGCCGTTCTGCAGCCGCCGCAACCGCGCCGAGCTGCCCCCCAGCAGGGCTGCACCACCGTTGACCACGCCGTCCACCCCTCGGTTGTCCACGTAGACCAGCGCCCGGGTCAGCCAGGTGCCGGGCCGGGCGACGAGCGCCTCGTTCACCGTGTTCGCGTACAGGTCGTTGCGGGCGGCCGCCACCAGCACCGACACGTGCTGCGGGCGCTGGACCGGCACCGGGCGGCGCGCGACGAGCAGGTAGGCCACGAGCACCCCCAGCGCGGAGACGACCAGGGTCGCGGTCGCGACGGCCGCGACCGGCACGGGGGCCAGCTCGTGGGTCTCGGTGAGCTCGCCCAGCGACGGGGTGAGCCACCCGGCCAGGCGCTCGGCGTGGGTGAGCACGTAGCCGGCCCCCACCGAGCCCACGGCCAGGACCACCATCGGCACCGTCATGCTCAGCGGGCTCTCGTGCGGGTGGAACGCGGTGCCGTCGCGGTTGAACTCGGACTCCCAGCGGCGCGGCCCGAAGAACGTCATGACCATGAGCCGGGTCATGTAGAAGGCGGTGATCCCCGCGGCGAGCAGGGCCGCGCCGCCGAACACCCAGCCCCGCCAGCCCTCCTGGGAGAACGCGGCCTCGATGATCGCGTCCTTGGTGAAGTACCCGGACAGGAACGGGAACCCGATGATGGCCAGGTACCCGAGGCCGAACGTCACGAAGGTGACGGGCATGAGCCGCCACAGCCCGCCGAAGCGGCGCATGTCGGTGGTGTCGTCCATGCCGTGCATCACCGAGCCGGCGCCCAGGAACAGCCCCGCCTTGAAGAACCCGTGGGCCAGCAGGTGGGCGATGGCCAGCGCGTAGCCCGCGGGCCCGAGACCCACAGCCAGGACCATGTAGCCGATCTGGCTGACCGTGGAGTAGGCCAGCACCTTCTTGATGTCGTCGTAGGCGCAGCCGATGACGCTGCCCAGCAGGAGCGTGATGGTGCCGACGACGACCACGACGAGGCGCCCGTCGGGGCTGAGGTCGAAGATCGGGTTCGCGCGGGCGATGAGGTACACCCCGGCGGTGACCATGGTGGCGGCGTGGATGAGGGCGGAGACCGGGGTGGGGCCCTCCATCGCGTCGGGCAGCCACGACTGCAGCGGGAACTGCCCGGACTTGCCGGCCGCCCCGAGCAGCAGGAGGAGGCAGATCGCGGTGACGGTGCCGGGCTCGCGCGCGGCCAGCTCACCGATGCCCGCGAACACCCCGGTGTAGGTGACCGTCCCGAGCTTCGCCCACAGCAGGAAGATGGCCAGGGCCAGGCCGACGTCGCCGACCCGGTTCATGAGGAACGCCTTCTTGGCCGCGGTCGCCGCGGCCGGGCGGTCCTGCCAGAACCCGATGAGCAGGTACGACGCGAGGCCCACACCCTCCCAGCCCAGGTACAGGCTGACGAACGAGCCGCCGAGGACGAGGACGAGCATCGCGGCGACGAACAGGTTCAGGTAGGCGAAGAAGCGGCCGCGGCCGGGGTCGTGGGCCATGTAGCCGACGGAGTAGACGTGGATGAGCAGGCCCACCCCGGTGATGAGCAGGACGAAGGTCAGCGACAGCGGGTCGATCCGCAGGTCGAGGTCCAGCCGGAAGGAGCCCACGTCCATCCAGGAGAACAGCCGCACCTCCCGGACCCGCTCGGCGGCGGGCAGCGACCGCACCTGGACGAGCAGGGCCACGCCGTAGGCGAAGGCGGCCGCGACCACCGCGGTGGCCAGCCAGTGGCCCCAGCGCTGCGCCCGGCGGCCGAGCAGCAGCAGCACCAGCGCGCCGGCGGCGGGCAGGACGACCAGCAGCCAGGCCAGCTGCTGCAGCCCGGCGGTCCCGGTCATCGGTTCGGCCAGCTCGTTCACGCGCGCCCCCTCAGTACTTCAGCAGGTTGACGTCGTCGACCGAGGCCGACCGGCGGGTGCGGAACACGGCCATGATGATCGCCAGCCCGACGACGACCTCCGCGGCGGCCACGACCATGACGAAGAAGGCCATGAGCTGGCCCTGCAGGTCGCCGTTCACGCGGGAGAACGTCACGAGGCTGAGGTTCACCGCGTTGAGCATCAGCTCGACGCACATGAACACGACGATGGCGTTGCGGCGGACCAGCACGCCCACGGACCCGATCGCGAACAGCAGCGCCGAGAGCAGCAGGTAGTAGGTGGGGGTCACCGCGGCGTCCCCCGCTCGAGCGCACGGGCTCCCGGCTCGCCACCGGGGCGCACCGCGTCGAGGTCGGTCCGGACCTCGCTCAGGACCCGGCGGGCGATCGCGGTGTCCAGCAGGTCCGACAGCGACTCCGGGGCCACGGAGCCGTCCGGCAGCAGGGCCGGGGTGGCCACGGAGGTGGAGGTGGCGAAGACGCCGGGACCCGGCAGCGGGGAGATCCGGTCCCCGCGCAGCCGGGCGACCACGCGCTCGCGCTGCGGGGTCTTGTCCCCGCCGGTGGCCGAACCGCCGGTGAAGGCGAGCACCATCGCGCCCAGGGCGGCGGTGATGAGCAGCGCGGAGGTGAGCTCGAAGGCGAACAGGTACTGGGTGAACAGCAGCACCCCGATCTGGGCGACGTTGCCGCCGCCGGTGCCGTTGACGGCCTCGAGCCCGCGGGCGGGCACGTCGGTCAGCGCCCGGGCCAGGGTGGCCACCACGAGCCCGGCGAAGCCCAGCCCGAGCACGGTGGCGGCCAGGCGCTGCCCGCGCAGCACCTCGAGCACCGAGTCCGAGGCGTCCCGGCCGACGAGCATGAGCACGAACAGGAACAGCATCATGACGGCGCCGGTGTAGACGATGATCTGCACGAAGCCCAGGAACGGCGCCTGCTGGACCATGTACAGCACGCCCAGGCTCAGCATGGTGACGACCAGGAACAGCGCCGAGTGGACGGCGTTGCGGGCGAGCACCAGGGCGACCGCGCCGAACAGCGCGAGCGGGCCGAGGATCCAGAAGGTGACAGCCTCCCCGGTGGAGACGGTGCTCGTGGTGAGGGTCTCCTGGGCCAGCACGGTCTGGGTGAGGATCACCGCGCTCACGCGACGCCCGTCCCGGGCCCGCGCACGGTGGGCTCGCCCTCGGCGGGTGCCCGGGCCAGCTCGGGCCCGCGCACGTAGTAGTCGTCGGTCTCGCCGAGACGCATCGGGTGCGGCGGCTGCTCCATCCCGGCCAGCAGCGGTGCGAGCAGGTCCTCCTTGGTGTAGATCAGCGACTGGCGGTTGTCGTCGGCCACCTCGTAGATGCTCGTCATGGTCAGCGAGCGGGTGGGGCAGGCCTCCACGCACAGCCCGCAGCCGATGCAGCGCAGGTAGTTGATCTGGTAGTCGGCGCCGTAGCGCTCACCCGGGGAGAACCGCGCCTCCTCCGTGTTGTCGCCACCCTCGACGAAGATGGCGTCGGCCGGGCACGCCCACGCGCACAGCTCGCAGCCCACGCACTTCTCCAACCCGTCCGGGTGCCGGTTGAGCTGGTGGCGACCATGAAAACGAGCAGCAGGGACCTTGTACTCCTCCGGGTACTGCTCGGTGGCCGCCTTGGTGAACATGGTGGCGAAGGTCAGGCCGAAGCCCTTGACAGGATCAAGCAGGCCCATGGCGGTCCTTCCGGGTCAGCGTCGTCGGTCCGGCGCGGACGGTATCGGTTCTGGGTGTGTCACTGTCGGAGGCGCTCGTCGCGGTCGCGACCGGGGTCCGCGCGGGGCCGCCCGATCCGGCTCGGACCGGCCGGGGCGGCACCACCAGGTCCAGCGGCGGGACCGGGAAGCTCCCGGCCAGCTGGACCTGCGAGGTGTCCTCCCCCGGGGCCCGGTCGGGCACGAGGAACGCCACCGCGAGCAGCACCACCAGCACCACCCCGCCGAGGACGAGCACGGTCGTCGTCGAGAGGCCGTTGCTGCGGCCCACCGCGCGGATCGCGGCGATGGCGAGGATCCACAGCAGGCTGAACGGCACCAGCACCTTCCAGCCCAGCTTCATGAACTGGTCGTAGCGGAAGCGCGGCAGCGCCCCGCGCAGCCAGATGAACAGGAACAGGAACAGCAGGGTCTTGGTGACGAACCACAGCAGCGGCCACCAGCCGGTGTTGAGGGAGCCGCCGGCGATCGCGGAGAGTGGGAACGGGGCCCGCCAGCCACCGAGGAACATCGTCGTGGCCAGCGCGGAGACGGTCACCATGTTCACGTACTCGGAGAGGAAGAACAGCGCGAACTTCAGCGACGAGTACTCGGTGTGGAAGCCGCCCACGAGCTCGCTCTCGGCCTCCGCGAGGTCGAACGGGGCCCGGTTCGTCTCCCCCACCATGGCCACCAGGTACACCGCGAAGCTGCCGACGAGGATGAACCCGAACCAGCGCGAGGACTGCGCATCGACGATCGCGGTGGTGGACAGCGAGCCGGTGTAGAGCACGACGCCCACGATGGACAGGCCCATCGCGATCTCGTAGGAGATGACCTGCGCCGCCGATCGCAGCGCCCCGAGCAGCGGGTACGGGCTGCCCGAGGACCAGCCGGCGAGCACGATGCCGTAGACCCCGATCGACGACGCGGCGAGGATGACCAGGACACCCACCGGCAGGTCGGTGACCTGCAGCAGGGTCTGCTCGCCGAAGATGCTCACCTGCCCGCCCAGGGGGATCACCGAGAAGGCGACGAACGCCGGGATCGTCGAGATCACCGGGGCCAGGAAGTACACCCACTTGTCGGCCATGACCGGCCGGATGTCCTCCTTGAACGCGAGCTTGAGCCCGTCGGCCAGGGACTGCAGCAGGCCGAACGTGCCGGTCCGGTTGGGGCCGTAGCGGTTCTGCATGCGCCCGATGAGACGGCGCTCCCACCAGATGAGCAGCAGCGTCATCACGAGCAGGAAGGCGAAGATCGCGACGACCTTGAGCAGCACGAGCCAGAACGGGTCGTCGGCCAGGATGTCGGCGCCCGGCCCGGTGCCGTCCGGGTTGACCTGTGCGAGCACGGTCATCACGCTCCCCCTCCGGTGACGGTGACCAGCGCGCCGTGCCCGGCGGCCAGGGCACCGGTGGTGTCGGGCCCGGCGGGCAGCCACAGCACGTCGGCCACCACCCCGGGGTCGGTGCGCAGCACGGTGGTGCACGCCCCGTCGGCGGTGGCGATCGCGACCCGCTCCCCGTCGACGACCCCGAGGCGGGTGGCCGTGTCCGGGTGCACCCGCGCGCTGCGCTCCCGAGCCGTGCCGGCCAGGGCCTCCTCGCCGAGCTGCAGGGCCCCGTGGTCGAGCAGCGTCCGCCAGGTGGCGAGCACCGCCTCCCCCCGGCCGGGGCTGGGCGCGGTTCCGGCGTGCAACCGGGGCGCCGGGGTCGCGCTCACCGACACGCCGATCCGGCCGAGCTCGCCGGCCGCGGCGGCCGGGGTCTGGGTGAACAGGTCGACGTCCATCTCCACGGCCAGGGTGTCCAGCACCCGGCAGTCGGGCAGCGCCGCCGAACCCAGCAGGGTGGTGGAGAACGGTCGCTCACGTCCCTCCCAGTCCAGGTAGGCACCCTCGCGCTCGGCGTCCGCCGCCACCGGCAGCACCACGTCGGCGCGGTCGGTGACCTCGCTGCGGCGCAGCTCCAGGCTGACCACGAAGGCCCGCTCGAGCCCGCGGCGGGCCGTGTCCGGATCGGGCAGGTCGTGCACCTCGACGCCGCCGACCACCAGACCGGCCAGCTCACCGCGCGCGGCGGCGGCGAGGATCTGCGTGGTGTCGCGGCCGGGGGTGGCGGGCAGCGCGCCGGGCTCCAGGCCCCACCCCTGCTCCAGCGCGGCCCGAGCACCCTCGTCGGCCACGGCGCGTCCCCCGGGCAGCAGCGTGGGCAGCGCCCCGGCGGCCAGCGCCCCGCGCTCCCCGGCCCGGCGCGGCACCCAGGCCACCCGGGCTCCGTCGGTCGCGGCCACCAGGGCGGACACCGCGCTCAGCAGCCCCGGGACCTCGGCGGCGCGCTCCCCCACCAGGACCACCGATCCGACCGCCAGCTCCAGTGCGGAGACCACGGACGCCTCGTCACCGGGCAGCGCCGGCACCAGTCGGCCGCCGGTGCGCACCACGGCCGGGCTCGCCCACGCGGCGACGTGGCGCACGGCCACCCCGGCGCGCGCGGCCTTGCGCAGCCGCAGGTAGACGATCGGCGACTCCTCCTCGGGCTCCAGGCCCACGCACACCACACCCGGGGCCGTCTCCAGCTCGGCGTAGGTGACCCCGCCCGTCTCCGGGGTGGCGCCGACCACGTGCGCGGCCAGGAACGCCGCCTCCTCGTCGCTGTGCGCCCGGGCCCGGAAGTCCACGTCGTTCGTGCCCAGCGCGACGCGGGCGAGCTTGCCGTAGGCGTACGCGTCGGCCGTGGTGAGCCGACCGCCGGCGAGCACGCCGACCCCGGCCTCCCGGGCGGCGAGCAGGCCCTGGGCGGCGGCACGGAGCGCGTCGGTCCAGCTCGCCTCGTGCAGCTCGCCGTCCTCGCCCCGGACCTGCGGGCGGGTGATCCGGGCGTCGTCGTCGAGGTAGCGGAAGGCGAAGCGACCCTTGTCGCAGCTCCACTCCTCGTTGACCTCGGGCTCGGCCGCGGCCAGGCGCCGCTGGACGGCGCCGCGGCGGGAGTCGGTGCGCTGCGCGCAGCCCGAGGCGCAGTGCTCGCACACGCCGCGGGTGCTGGCCAGGTCGAACGGGCGGGAGCGGAAGCGGTAGGCGGCCGAGGTCAGCGCGCCCACCGGGCAGATCTGGATGGTGTTGCCGGAGAAGTAGCTCTGGAACGGCTGGTCCGCGGCCACCCCGACCTGCTGGTCGGCGCCCCGCTCGAGCAGCTCGATGAACTCGTCACCGGCGATCTGCGCGGAGAAGCGGGTGCAGCGCTGGCAGAGCACGCAGCGCTCCCGGTCCAGCAGCACCTGGGTGGAGATCGCCAGCGGCTTGGGGAAGGTCCGCTTGGTGCCGGTGAAGCGGCTCTCCGCGCGACCGGAGGTCATGGCCTGGTTCTGCAGCGGGCACTCCCCGCCCTTGTCGCAGACCGGGCAGTCCAGCGGGTGGTTGATGAGCAGCAGCTCCATCATCCCGGCCTGCGCCTTCCAGGCCACCGGCGAGGTGTGCTGGGTCTTCACGACCATGCCGTCGGCGACGGTCATGGTGCAGCTGGCCTGCGGCTTGGGCATGGGCCGACCGCCCATCTCCACCTCGACCAGGCACTGGCGGCACGCGCCCGCCGGGTCCAGCAGCGGGTGGTCGCAGAAGCGGGGCACGACGATGCCCAGGCGCTCGCACGCCCGGATGAGCAGCTCACCCTTCGGTGCGTCGACGCTCGCCCCGTCGATGACGAGACGGACGTGGCCGTCGGGCACCGGGGTGTCGTCGGTCGGGGTGTCGTCGGTCGGGGTCCCGTCGGTCGGGTTCTCGACGACCGCCGTCATCGGGCTGCTCCGGCCAGCACGGGCTCGGCAGGGGCGGCGCACAGGTCGAGGAACTCCTGGCGGAAGTACTGGATGCCGCTGACGATGGGGCTGACCGCACCGTCGGCGAGGGCGCAGAAGCTGCGCCCGGAGACGTTGTCGCACACGTCGAGGATGGTGTCGATGTCCTCGGCCCGGCCCTCGCCGGCCACCAGTCGCTGCAGGAGCTGCACCAGCCAGAACGTGCCTTCCCGGCAGGGCGTGCACTTGCCGCAGCTCTCGTGCTTGTAGAACTCCGTCCACTTCATGACCGCCCACGGCACGCTGACGGTCTCGTTGAACACCTGCACGGCGGTGGTGCCCAGGATGGAGCCGGCCTCCGCCGCGCCCTCGAAGTCCAGCGGCACGTCGAGGTGGGCGTCGGTGAACATCGGGGTGGAGCTGCCGCCGGGGGTCCAGAACTTCAGCGGGATCCCGTCCTTCATCCCGCCGGCGAGCTCGAGCAGCTGCCGCAGGGTGGTGCCCATCGGCACCTCGTACTGACCCGGGTGCTCGACGTGGCCGGAGAGGCTGAAGATCTTGGGGCCCGGGGACTTCTCGCGGCCCATGGTGCGGAACCAGTCGCTGCCCCCGTTGACCACGAACGGGATGCTCGCGATGGTCTCCACGTTGTTCACCACGGTGGGGCTCGCGTAGAGCCCGCTGACCGCGGGGAACGGCGGCTTGAGCCGGGGCTGGCCGCGCCGGCCCTCCAGCGAGTCCAGCAAGGCCGTCTCCTCCCCGCAGATGTAGGCGCCCGCGCCGGCGTGCACCACGATCTCCAGGTCGAAGCCGGAGCCCAGGATGTTCTCGCCCAGGTACCCGGCGGCCCGCGCGTCGGCGACGGCCCGCTGCAGGCGGCGGATGCAGTGCAGGATCTCCCCGCGCACGTAGATGGCGCAGAAGCTCGCCCGGATGGCGTAGGCGGTGATGATGCAGCCCTCGATGAGCGAGTGCGGGTCGGCCATCATCAGCGGGGTGTCCTTGCAGGTCCCCGGCTCGCCCTCGTCGGCGTTGATGACGAGGTACTTGGGCTTGGCGCCGGGGCCGGTCGTCTGCCCCGGCACGGCCTGCGGGATGAACCCCCACTTGAGGCCGGTGGGGAACCCGGCGCCACCCCGTCCGCGCAGGCCGGAGGCCTTGACCAGCTCGATGAGCGCGTCGGGGGCGACCGCGAGGGCCTTGCGCAGCGCCGTGTAGCCCTCGAGCTGGGTGTAGGTCTCCAGCGTCCAGGACTCCGGCGAGGGCCAACGACGGGTCAGCACCGGGGTGATCGGGTCGACGGTGCTGGTGGCGGTGGCTGCGGTCACGGCTTCTCCTCCTTCGGCGGGACGGGCGGGATCTCGGCGTCGTCGGGCATGGCCGGGGCGGTCCAGCCCCGCTCGGACGCCAGGGTGTTGCCGCGCAGCGTCGCCGGGCTCTGCGAGGGCCCGGCCACGTCGCCGGGACGGTCGAGGAACCCCGCGAGCTGGCGGGAGGCGTCGCGGATCCCGTGGGGCACGGCCCCCCGGGTCGGCGCGGGTGCCCGCCCGGACTGCAGCTCGCGCACCAGCTCACCGGCGGTCTCGACGCTCTGGTTGTCGTAGAACTCGTAGTCCACCTGCAGCACCGGGGCGAGGTCGCACGCGGCCAGGCACTCCGCGTGCTCCAGGGTGACGGAGCCGGGCGCCCCGGGCTCGCCGGCGGTCTGCTCGTGACCCAGAGGGGTGCCGTCGGTACCGAGCTGCGCCGCGAGCGCGGCGTAGATCGCGTCCCCACCGAGCATCGCGCACACCGTGTTGGTGCACACGCTGACCAGGTGCTCCCCCGCCGGGGTGCGCTTGTACATCGTGTAGAACGTCGCGACCGCGCTGACCTCGGCCGTGGTCAGGCCCAGGGTGTCGGCGCAGAACGTGATGCCCGCCTGGCTGACACAGCCCTCGACGGACTGCACCAGGTGCAGCAGCGGGAGCAGGGCCGAGCGGGGCTGCGGGTAGCGGGCCACGACCGCCCGGGCGTCGGCCACCACGGGGTCGGTGAAGACGGTGGCATCGCCGAGGGCGGTGCCGTGCACGGTGCTCGTCACCGGTCCACCCCGCCCATCACCGGGTCGATGGAGGCGATGGACGCGATGACGTCGGCGACCAGACCGCCCTCGCTCATCGCGGGCATCGCCTGCAGGTTCACGAAGCTCGGCTCACGGACGTGCACGCGCAGCGGGCGGGTGCCCCCGTCGGAGACCAGGTGCACCCCGAGCTCGCCCCGGGGGGACTCGATGGAGCTGTAGACCTGCCCGGCCGGGACCCCGAAGCCCTCGGTGACCAGCTTGAAGTGGTGGATCAGCGACTCCATGGACTGCCCCATGATCTTCTGCACGTGCTCGAGGGAGTTGCCGAGGCCGTCGCTGCCCACGCTGAGCTGGGCGGGCCAGGCGATGCTCTTGTCCGCCACCATCACCGGCTCACCGGACGACGTGGCCAACTTGTCTATGCACTGCTCGACGATGCCCAGGCTCTCGTGCATCTCCTGGACCCGGAGCAGGTACCGGGCCAGGCAGTCGGCCTCCGTCGCGGTGGGCACGTCGAACTCGAAGTCCTCGTAGCCGCAGTAGGGCTCCACCTTGCGCAGGTCCCAGGCCAGACCGGCCGAGCGCAGCACCGGCCCGGTCACGCCGAGGGCGAGGCAGCCGTCCAGCGGCAGGTAGCCGATGCCCTCGAGGCGGTTGCGCCAGATCGGCTGCCCGGTGAGCAGCGTGTCGTACTCCGGCAGCCGGGCGCTCATCTCGGCGACGAAGGCCGTCAGCAGGGTCGCCGTGTTCGCCGGGAGGTCCTGCGCCACGCCGCCGGGGCGGACGAAGGCGTGGTTCATCCGCAGCCCCGTGAGCTGCTCCAGCAGGTGCAGCACCGTCTCCCGCTCGCGGAAGCCGAAGGTCATGGCCGTCGAGCTGCCCAGCTCCATGCCACCGGTGGCCAGGTACACCAGGTGCGAGGAGATGCGGTTGAGCTCCATGAGCAGGACCCGGATGAGCTGGGCGCGCGGCGGCGCCTGCACCCCGAGCAGCTTCTCCACGCCCAGGCAGTACGCCGTCTCGTTGAACAGCGGTCCCAGGTAGTCCATCCGGGTCACGAAGGTCACGCCCTGGGTCCAGGTGCGGAACTCCATGTTCTTCTCGATGCCGGTGTGCAGGTAGCCGATCACCGAGCGCGCCTGGGTGACCGTCTCGCCCTGCAGCTCCAGCACCAGGCGCAGCACCCCGTGGGTGGACGGGTGCTGCGGGCCCATGTTGATGACGATCTTCTCGTCGTTGGCCGGGTCGCCGATCGCCTCGGACAGGGTGTCCCAGTCGCCGCCGGTGACCGTGTAGACCCGGCCCTCGGTGGTCTCGCGGGACGGCGCCACCGGCGTGCCGCGGTCGGCGCGACCGCCGCCGGCGTGGGTGGCCGACGAGCTGTCGTCGGTGGTCCCGTCGCTGTCGTGGCGGAGCCGCGCCTCGGTGGTGCTGGCGTCGGGTGGGGTGCTCACGAGTAGGCCCTCCGCTGGTCCGGGGGCGCGATCTCCGCGCCCTTGTACTCCACCGGGATCCCGCCGAGCGGGTAGTCCTTGCGCTGCGGGTGCCCGGCCCAGTCGTCGGGCATGAGGATCCGGGTCAGCGCCGGGTGGCCGTCGAAGACGATGCCGAACATGTCCCACGTCTCCCGCTCCTGCCAGTCCGCCGTCGGGTACACCGAGACGACGGACGGGAGGTGCGGGTGGTCGTCCATCCCACCGTCCCCGGGCACGTCCAGCGCCACCTCGAGACGGACCCGGCGGCGGTAGGTCATCGACGTCAGGTGGTAGACGACGTGGAGGCGCTGCGGGACGGGGGCGCCGTCGGCGGAGAAGCCGTGGTCGACCGCGGAGACGGAGCTGCACAGCTCGAAGCGCAGCGACGGGTCGTCGCGCATGGCCCGGCAGACGTCGAGGATCGTCTCGGGACGGATGTAGTAGGTGATCTCCCCGCGGTCGACGACGACCTGCTGGATCGCCTCCGCCGAGGAGCCCAGCGCGTGGACCAGGTCGCCGGTCAGCTCGTCGAACCAGCCGCCGAACGGGCGCTGCGCCGGGGCCGGGGCGTACGCGGGCAGGCGCAGCCCGCCGAAGCCGGAGGTGTCGCCGGAGCCCGCGACCCCGAACATGCCCTGGCGGACCTTGCCGGCCACGAGCTGCTCGGCCGGCACGGCGCCGCGGGACTGCAGCTGCGCCTCCTGCTCCGGGGTGCGCTCGGCACCGTCGACGTCGGCCGCCTGCTCGGCCTGCTCGCGCTGGGAGTCGGCCACCGGTCAGCCCCTCGCGTAGGCGATGGAGGAGGGCACCATCGGCGTGGTCTCGCCACTGGCCAGGCGCGCGGCCGTCCGGGTGGCGCCGAGGGGCTCGTCCATGATCTTGGCGTGCAGCTTGAGGATGGCGTCGATGAGCATCTCCGGGCGGGGCGGGCAGCCGGGCAGGTAGATGTCGACGGGCACCACGTGGTCCACGCCCTGCACCACGGCGTAGTTGTTGAACATCCCGCCCGAAGAGGCGCACACGCCCATGGCGATGACCCAGCGGGGCTCGGGCATCTGGTCGTAGATCTGGCGCAGCACCGGGGCCATCTTGTTGGTCACCCGACCGGCCACGATCATGAGGTCCGCCTGGCGCGGGGTGGCCGAGAAGCGCTCCATGCCGAAGCGGGCGAGGTCGTAGCGGGAGCCGCCCACGGTCATCATCTCGATGGCGCAGCAGGCCAGCCCGAACGTCGCCGGCCACACCGAGCTCTTGCGAGACCAGTTGACCAGCTTTTCCACGTTGGCCAGGAGCACGCCGTTGGGGAGCTTGTCCTCCATGCCCATGAGGTGTCCTCTCAGTTCCAGTCGAGCCCGCCGCGCCGCCACACGTAGGCGTACGCGAAGCCCACGGTGGCGATGAACAGCAGGATCTCCACCAGGCCGAACAGGCCCAGTGCGTCGGCGGAGACGGCGAACGGGTAGAGGAACACCGTCTCGATGTCGAAGAGGATGAACAGCATCGCGGTGAGGTAGTAGGCCACCGGCATGCGACCGCCCCCGGCCACCGGCTGCGGGGAGGGCTCGATGCCGCACTCGTAGGCGTCGAGCTTGGCCCGGTTGTAGCGGCGCGGGCCGATGAACGGCGCCGCGGTCACCGAGAACACCGCGAAACCGCCGGCGAGCACGATCATCACCACGATCGGGACGTACGGCTGGAGCACCGAGCCCTCCCTCATCACCGGCAGTTCATGACCACGGTCACAGTACGCACGCGGGCGGTGGCTGCAGCGCACCGGGTGAGGTGGCGCACAGCGGGTGTCGCGTCCCGGCGCGCGCTGTGCGCCGGGCTGGAACACTGGAGGCGTGAGCGAGCTGAGCACCGATGTCCTGGTCGTCGGCGCGGGCCCTGCGGGGGCCGCGTCAGCGGCGTGGAGCGCGTGGGCGGGTCTGGACGTGGTGCTGGCCGACGCCGCGACCTTCCCCCGCGACAAGCCCTGTGGCGACGGCCTGACCCCCCGCGCGGTGGCCGAGCTGGACCGCCTGGGCCTCGGGGAGTGGACCCGGGGGCACGGCACCAACCGGGGGCTGCGCGCCGCCGGCTTCGGGCAGGAGCTGCAGCTGCCCTGGCCCGGGGGCGCCCTGCCCGCGGAGGGCTCTGCCGTGCCCCGCCTCGAGCTCGACGCCCGCATCCGCGCGGTGGCCCTGGGCGCCGGGGCGACGGCGCTCCAGGATGCCCGGGCCGTGGAGGTGCTCCGCTCCGGCGACCGGGTCGAGGGCATCGTCTTCGAGCGCTCGGAGGGCACCCGGACCACCGTGCGCTGCTCGCGCCTGGTCGTCGCCGACGGGGCGCGCTCCACGCTGGGGCGGCTGCTCGGCCGGGAGTGGCACCGCGACACCGCGTTCGGCGTCGCCATCCGGGGCTACGTCGACTCGGAGCGCTCCACGGACCCCTGGATCTCCTCGCACCTGGAGCTGCGCGGACAGGACGGCGAGCTGCTCTCGGGCTACGGCTGGGTGTTCCCGCTGCACGACGGGACGGTGAACATCGGGGTGGGCACCCTGGCCACGGCGAAGCGGCCGGCCGGGGTGCGGCTGCGCGGGCTCGTCGACCACTACACCGACGCGCAGCGCGCCGACTGGCAGCTCGACGGTGCGGTGCGGGCTCCGGCCTCGGCGCTGCTGCCCATGGGTGGGGCCGTGTCCGGGGTGGCGGGACCGAACTGGGCCCTGGTCGGAGATGCTGCGGGGTGCGTGAACCCGCTCAACGGCGAGGGCATCGACTACGGCCTGGAGACCGGGCGCCTGGTTGCCGGTCTGCTCGCCGACGGCGGGGACCTGGAGCAGGCGTGGCCGGAGCTGCTGCGCAGCCACTACGGCACGGCGTTCTCCCTGGCCCGGCGCCTGGCGGGGCTGCTCACCGTCCCCGGGCTGCTGCCCAAGGCCGGACCGATCGGGATGCGGTCCACCGCGATGATGACGGTGGCGCTACGACTCATGGGCAACCTGGTCACCCCCGAGGACACCGACCTCGTGGCCCGGGCCTGGCGCACGGCAGGCAAGGTCTCCGTCCGCGCCGACGCGCGTCCGCCCTTCGCCGCCTGACCCCTGACCCTCTCGTCCTGGCGCAGGAGACGGGTCGATCAGGCGGGCTTGACCGCGCGGTGCAGGGCGACGATCCCGCCGGTGAGGTTGCGCCACCCCACGTCCGCCCAGCCTGCCTCCTGCAGCTCGGTCGCGAGCGCCGCCTGGTCGGGCCAGGCCCGGATCGACTCGGCGAGGTACACGTAGGCCTCGGGGTTGCTGCTCACCGCGCGGGCCACCGTCGGCAGCGCCCGCATCAAGTAGTTGAGGTACAGCACCCGGAACGGGGTGAGCACCGGGGTGGAGAACTCGCAGACGACGAGGCGCCCGCCCGGCCGCGTGACCCGGGCCAGCTCGCGCAGCCCCTCGTCGTGGTGCACGACGTTGCGCAGGCCGAAGCTGGTGGTGACCGCGTCGAAGGCGCCGTCCGCGTAGGGCAGGTGCAGGGCGTCCCCGGCGACGAAGGGCACGTCCCGCCCGGCCCCGGCCCGCAGCATCCCGAGGGAGAAGTCGGTGGCCACGCAGCGCGCCCCGGAACGGGCCAGCTCGACGGTGCTGACCCCCGTGCCGGCGGCCAGGTCGAGCACCCGCTCCCCCGGCCGCAGGTCGAGCGCGGTGCGGGTGAGCCGGCGCCAGCGGCGGTCCTGGGCGAACGACAGCACCGAGTTGGTGATGTCGTAGCGCTTGGCGACCCCGTCGAACATGGACGCGACGTCCCGGGGGTCCTTGTCCAAGCCTGCGCGTGCCACGGGGTCTGACGCTACCGGCGGGCCCTCCTCCCTGCCGCCGGACCGTCCCGCACGCTCGACGCCGCCGACCCGGCGCGCCGGAGGTGAGCACCAGGCGCTGACGGCGGTCCCGCACCACCCGGCGCGGACACCGGGGCCTGGTGATCACCGCGGGGGCGCCGCAGGGCGGGCGTAACGTGACCCCGACCAGGCCGTCACCGAGGTCGGCCCCACGCGAGGAGCACCCGTGAGCCAGGCCACCGCACCCCAGACCACCGAGCCGGACACCGCCAGCCTGCCGGGGGACATCCCGCAGCCCGCCGGTGGCATGAAGTACCGCACCCCGCCGACGTTCGAGAACGTGGCCGACGAGCGCCTGCACCGCAAGCAGCGGCTGGCCGCGGCGTTCCGGCTGTTCAGCAAGGCGGGCTTCGACGAGGGCGTCGCCGGGCACATCACCGCCCGCGACCCGGAGTTCCCCGACACGTTCTGGGTGAACCCGTTCGCCATGCACTTCAGCCTCATCAAGGTCAGCGACCTCATCCGCGTGGACCACGCAGGCACCGTCGTCGAGGGCACGTGGCCGGTGAACCCCGCCGCGTTCGCCATCCACAGCCAGGTGCACGCCGCCCGGCCCGACGCCGTGGCCGCCGCGCACACCCACTCCACCTACGGCCGCGCGCTGGCCTCCCTGGGGCAGAGCCTGGAGCCGATCACGCAGGATGCGTGCGCGTTCTACGAGGACCAGTCGCTGTTCGACGACTTCACCGGTGTGGTCCTGGACACCGAGGAGGGCAAGCGGATCGCCCACGCCCTGGAGGGCAACAAGCTGGTGGTGCTGCGCAACCACGGCCTGCTCACCGTGGGCACCTCCGTGGACAGCGCGGCGTGGTGGTTCCTCACCGCCGAGCGCAGCGCCCAGGTGCAGCTCTCGGCGAAGGCGGCGGGCACCGTCATCCCCATCGCCGAGGCCGACGCGAAGCAGACCTACGGCGTCGTCGGCAGCGAGTTCCTGGGGTGGCTCAGCTTCCAGCCGATCTACGACCGCATCGTCGCCGAGCAGCCGGACCTGCTGCGCTGAGCGCTACCGCGGCGCGATCGGTGGCAGGAGCCGCTTCGCGGTTGGTGGGATGAGCCGCTTCGCAGCAGCAGCCACGAGGCGCTGGTAACCGGACCCGGTGAGCCGGGCCAGCGCGTCGAGGGCCTTGGCGTCAGCGCCGACGAGGATGCGGGCGTGCCCCTTCTCGACGCCGCGCAGGATGACCCGGGCGGCCTCCGCTGCGGTCGTCCGCGCGAGCTTGGCGTCGAACATCTCCGCCACGGCGGCGTTGTCGGTGCCCGCGGCGGCGGTGCCGTTGCGGACGATGTTGGTCTTGATGCCGCCGGGGTGCACGCAGCTGACCTTCACCGGGTGCCCGTTGACCAGCATCTCCATGCGCAGCGCCTCGGTGAACCCGCGCACCGCGAACTTGGCCGCGTTGTAGGCGCTCTGGCTGGGCATCGCCAGCAGGCCGAACAGGCTGGAGGTGTTCACCACGTGTCCGTCACCGGAGGCGATGAGGTGCGGCAGGAACGCCCGGGTGCCGTGGACGACGCCCCAGTAGTCCACGTCCATGACGCGTTCGGCGTCCTTGAGCTCGCTGACCTCCACGTCGCCGGAGAACGAGATCCCGGCGTTGTTGAACACGAGGTTGACCACGCCGAAGTGCGCGACGACGGTGTCGGCCCACGCGTGCACGGCGTCGCGCTCGGACGTGTCCACGTGTGCGGTGTGCACCTCCGTCGCCCCGCACAGCGCAGCCGTGGTCGCGAGACCGGCGGAGTCGACGTCGCTGAGCGCCAGCCGGGCGCCGCGGGCGGCGAGCGCCACGGCCAGGGCCCGGCCCATGCCGGAGCCGGCACCGGTGATGACCGCGGTCTTGCCGCGGAAGAAGCTGCTGGGGCTGGGGCTCATGCGAGGACTCCGTCGTGGGTGGTCGCCGGAGCGGTGGTCCCGGACGGCGTCGCCGGGCTCACCGGCGCGACGCTAGGCGCTCGGGGCACGCTCGTCCTCCACCGGGGGCCGCCCCGGTCCGGCGAGGCCGGCGGCCGGCACACGGGGCACCCGTCGGCGCAGCAGCCGCCGCGCACCGAGCACGAGCACCCCCGTCACCAGCAGGACCGTGCCGACGGGGAGCAGCGCGAGGACCCACCCCCGCCCGGCCACCCGGACCAGGTCGGGGTCGAGGGTCGAGTACTCCACGTCGATGCGCGTGCCGACGGCGAGACCCGTCGGGAACAGCACCCCGGTGGGCGGCACGTGGGTGACGCCGTCGGGGGTGGTGAAGCTGACCGCCGCCGACCGCGGGCCCGTGCTGAGCACGTCCGCGATCGCGGTGCCCTCGTGGGTGCTGATGGCGCGGTCGTCGCGCGCGGTGGCCACGAGCAGCAGCAGGAGCAGCGCGACCACCCCCGCCCCGACCAGGGTCACGGCCCGGCGCAGCCACGCGCGGGTGCCGTTGCTCATGGCGGCGAGGGTAGTGCGCAAGGACACGCGCTCTCCCGGAGCGCACCGGCAGGGGGGCTCCTAGGCTGCGGGGGTGACGGCGGACCTGGCGGGGCGGGGAGTGGTCACCGCGGGTGGGCAGGTGCTCGCGGGTCTGCGGGTCCGCTCCCGCGTGGTCCCGCACACCGCACCCCTGCTCGAGCTGCTCCCCTCCGCGGAGGGGATCACCTCCTGGGTGCGCGGCGGTGACGGCCTCGTGGGCTGGGGCGAGGCCGCCCGGGTGGTCACCTCCGGCCCGACGCGCGCCGTCGACGCGTCGGCGTGGTGGCGCGAGCTGTGCGCCGGCCTGGAGGTGGACGACGAGGTCGGCGCGTGGGGTTCCGGGCCGGTCGCCTTCACCTCCGTCGCGTTCGCCGACGAGCCGGGGACCTCGGTCCTCGTCGTCCCGCGGGTGGTGGCCGGTCGGCGCGGCGGCGTCACCTGGGTCACCGAGATCGGCCCGTCGGAGGTCGTCCGGGCCGAGCCGGTGGTCGCCCCGCTCGGGCTGCGGTACTCCACCGACGCGAACCCCGTCCACCGGTGGCGTGCCTCCGTCGCGGCGGCGGTGGAGCGGATCCACGCCGGGGAGCTGGAGAAGGTGGTGCTGGCGCGGGACCTGCTGGCCGAGGCGGAGGCCGACCTCGACCCCCGCTTCGTGCTCACCCACCTCGCCGCGCGCTACCCGGGGTGCTGGACCTTCGCCGTCGACGGCCTCGTCGGGGCCACCCCCGAGCTCCTGGTGCGACTGCGCGGGGGCCAGGTGTCCTCCCGGGCGCTGGCCGGGACCACGTGGCCGCACGACGGGGTGGATGCGCAGGAGCTGGCGGCCGAGCTGCTCGCCTCGGGCAAGGACCGCGAGGAGCACGGCTTCGCGGTCGCCTCGCTGGTCGAGGCCATGCGCACCGTGTGCACCGACGTGCGGGCCGACGACGTGGAGGTGCTGACGCTGCGCAACGTGGCGCACCTGGCCACCCGGGTGCACGGCGCGCTCGCCGACCGGGGTGCGGGCGTGCTCGACGTGGCCGCCGCGCTGCACCCCACGGCGGCGGTGGGCGGCACCCCGACGGCGGTGGCGGTGGCGCTCATCGCCGAGCTGGAGACGATGGACCGCGGCCGCTACGCCGGGCCGGTGGGCTGGGTCGACGCCCGCGGCGACGGCGAGCTCGGCTTGGCCCTGCGCAGCGCCCAGCTCGACGGGCGCAGCGCCCGGCTGTTCGCCGGGGGCGGGATCGTGGCCGGGTCCGACCCCGACCACGAGGTGGCGGAGACCGACGCCAAGCTGGTGCCGGTGCGGGACGCGCTCGAGGGCGTCTGACGGGCTCGAGCCCCCGGCCCTCGTCGTACGCTTTCCCGCGAGCGGTCATCCGGGTGCCGACCCAGGGAGCGTTGTGTCCCTCGTCATCGTGGCGATCTTCGTGCTCGGCGGTGTGGTCTCGTGCCTCGCCGCGAGCACGGGGGTGCGCGGACTCGTGTGCAGCGCGCGGGACGGCTACACGGTGCCGCCGCACGTCGCCGACGACCCACGGCTCCGGACGGAGGCCAACCGCCTCGTCGCGCTCCACGGTCTGCTCGCGGCAGGACTGTGCCTGCCGCCGGTCGCGGTGGCGCTGTACCTGGGGCACTTCGCCCCGGACGCCTTCTCGAGCTGGGTCCTGGCGGGGTTCGCCGTCCACGCCTTCGTGGTCGTGGTGGTGGGCGGCTACCCCTTCGAGAGGATCAAGCACCTGGAGTGAGGTGCGCCCGGTGGGGACGCTCAGCCGCGACCGCGCAGCCGGGCGTGCAGCGCCCGAAGCCCGGTGCGCACGGTGCGCACCTCCACCACCCGCAGCCCGCCGTGCTCGCCGAGCGCCGCCGGGAGACCCGTCAGGTCGACGAGGGTGTGCGGCACCCCGTGGGCGGCGCACAGCGCCCCCAGCTCGGTGCCGTGCGGGGTGCCGAACACCCGCTCGAACCCCTCCGCACGCTCGGGTGCGCCCTGCTCGAGGGTGCTGAAGATCCCGCCGCCGTCGTCGTTGGCGACCACGATCGTCAGGTCCGGGCGCGGCTCGTGCGGCCCGAGCAGCAGGCCGCCGGAGTCGTGCAGGAACGTGAGGTCACCGAGCAGGGCCACCGACCGGCCCCGCACTCCTCCGGCACCGTGGACCAGCGCGGCCCCGACCGCCGTCGAGACGGTGCCGTCGATGCCCGCGACGCCGCGGTTCGCGAGCACCCGCACCCCGGCCCGCGGCAGGCCGGCGAGCGAGGCGTCGCGCACCGGGTTGGAGGAGCCGAGCACGAGCAGGTCGCCGTCGACCAGGGCCCCGGCCAGCACCCGGGCCACGTGCAGGCCGGTCGTCGGTCCGTCCTCGTCCAGGACGCGGGTCACCTGCGCGGCGGCTCCCTCCGACGCGCGGCGGCACCGGGCGAGCCACGCCGCGGAGGGCTCCCCCGTCGTCTCCAGCCGGGTGCCGACGGAGGTCGCGGTGGCGGCGACGTCGGTCCAGCCCGCCCCGCCGTCGACCACGTGCACCGGCACCCCGGAGGCCAGCAGCGCGGCGACGTCGCGGTGCAGGGTCGGCCGGCCGAGCACCACCACCTGCTGCGGGAACAGGTCGGCGAGCGCGAGCGGGTGCACCGGGTGGGTGGGCGCGGCCGCACCCGGCTCGGCGACCGTCGGCACGTCCGGTCCGGCACCGGACCCCGCCACGACCAGGGTGTCCAAGGACAGGTCCACCCGCACGGGGGCGTCCCCGGTCGCGGACCCGACGCGCGTCCAGGGCCCCCCGTCGGGACGACCGTCCGGGAACCCGTCACCGTCGGGAACCAGCGGCTCCGGGAACGGCACGTCGACCTGCACCGGCCCGGCGTCCCCGGTCCGCGCACCGGTGGCCGCGGCCAGCGCCCGGCACACCAACGCCCGCCAGCGCGCGGGCTCGTCGCCGGCCACCACCAGCGACGCCCGCACGTGCTCGCCGAACAGCCCCGCCTGGGCCACGGTCTGGTTGGCCCCGGAGCCCTGCAGCGCCAGCGGCCGGTCGGCCGAGAGCACCAGCAGCGGCACCCGGGCGTGGTGGGCCTCCAGGACGGCGGGGTGCAGGTTCGCGACCGCGGTGCCCGAGGTGGTCACCACCGGCACCGGGCGGCCCGAGCCCAGCGCGAGACCGAGGGCGAGGAAGCCGGCGGAGCGCTCGTCGATGCGCACGTGCAGGCGCAGCCGGCCCGCGGCGTCGGCGGCGTGCAGGGCGTAGGAGAGCGGGGCGTCGCGGCTGCCCGGGCACAGCACCGCCTCGCCGACCCCGCCGCGGACCAGCTCGTCGACGAGCACGCGGGCCAGGGCGGTGGAGAGGTTCACCGGTCCGAGCGTGCCAGGCGGTCGGGCCGGTGGCAGGGTCGGCGCGCGTGACCACTCCCCGCACCGGGACATCCCCCGCCCCCCGCACCGCGTTCGACCCCGACGAGGCCGGCGCCCGCGCCTTCTACAAGCTGATGACGTCGGTCGTGGTGCCCCGGCCGATCGCCTGGGTCTCCACCCGCTCCTCCGACGGCGTGGACAACCTGGCCCCGCACAGCTTCTTCACCGTGGCCGCGGTGAGCCCACCCGTGCTGGCGTTCACCTCGGTGGGCCGCAAGGACACCCTGCGCAACATCGAGGCCACCGGTGAGCTCGTCATCTGCACCACTCCCGAGCCGCTGTTCACCCAGGTCAACGCGACGGGAACGAACTTCGACCCCGGCACCTCGGAGTTCGACACCGTCGGGCTGGAGCGCGAGCCCAGCCGCACCGTCGCCCCGTCCCGGGTGGCGGCCTCCCCGGTGGCCTTCGAGTGCCGGCTGCGCCAGGTCGTCGCGATGGGCGACAGCTTCCTCGTCCTCGCCGACGTGCTGCACGCCGCGGTGCACACCGACGCCCTCGCCGACGACGGTCTCGCCGACCTGGCCAGGATGGCCCCGCTGAGCCGGCTGGGCCGCGACCAGTGGGGGATGCCGCCGGCGGTCCGGGAGATCAGCCGCATCCCCGTCGAGCAGTGGCCGGGGCACTTCGCCGGCTGAGCGCGCCGCCCCGGGCGGGTCGCTAGGGTCGACCAGGTGCTGAGCCCCGCGAACGACTCCTACCTGCACCACCCCACCGTGCACGGCGACCTCGTCGGGTTCCTCGCCGACGACGACGTGTGGCTCGCCCCGCTCGCGGGCGGTCGGGCGTGGCGGGTCACGGCGGACCGCGCGCCCAGCAAGGACCTCCGCTTCTCCCCCGACGGCACCCGTCTCGCGCACCTGTCCCGCCGTGACGGCGCGCCGGAGCTGCACGTCGTCGGCGTCGAGGGCGGAGCCTCGGTTCGCACCACGTGGTGGGGCGACGTGAACGCCCGGGTGCTCGGCTGGGCCGGCGACGCCCACGTCCGGGTGGCCACCGCCTGGGGCCAGCCCCTGCGGGCGCGGACCTGGGCCCGCGAGGTCCCGCTCGACGGCGGGGCGTCGACCCTGCTGCCGCACGGACCGGTCACCGCCCTGGACACCGCGGGGACATCGACCGTGCTGGGCACCGGGTTCGGCGGGCGCCGGCGCGACGCCGCTTTGTGGAAGCGCTACCGCGGCGGGACGGCCGGGCGGCTGTGGGTCGACGGGCAGGGCACCGGCGAGTTCGCCCGGCTGCTGCCCGAGGTCACCGCGCAGCTGACCCACCCGATGTGGGTGGACGGGCGGATCGCGTTCCTCTCCGACGACGAGGGCACCGGCAACGTGTACTCGGTGGCCCCGGACGGGACGGACCTGCGCCGGCACACCGACCACACCGACTTCTACGCCCGCCACGCCACCAGCGACGGCCGCCGCGTCGTGTACGCCGCCGGCGGCGAGCTGTGGGTCCTGGACGGCCTGGCCGCGGACTCGGAGCCCCGCCGCCTGGAGATCACCACCGGCGGCCCGCGGCACACCCCGCGCGTCGTGCCGGCGGGCAAGCACCTCGGCGAGGTCGCGGTTGACGCCACCGGCCGGGCGAGCGCGCTGGAGGTGGCGGGCAGCGTGCAGTGGTTGACCCACGCCGACGGTCCGGTGCGGACGCTGGCGCCGGGCTCGACGTCCCGGGCCCGGATGCCCCGGGTCCTGGGCGCGGACGTGGTGTGGGTGGACGACGCGACCGGCGAGGACGCGCTCGTCGTGTCCACCCCTGGCCAGGCGCCGCGCACCCTGGCCGCCGGGGAGCTGGGCCGCGTGGTCGCCCTCGCCGCCGCCCCCGACGGGCACACCCTCGCCGTGGCCACCCACGACGGACGGGTGCTGCTGCTCGACCCGGCCGACGGAGCGGTGCGCGAGGTCGACCGCACCGACGACGGGCACGCCGACAGCCTGGTCTTCTCCCCGGACTCGGCCTGGCTGGCCTGGACCCACCCCGGTCACCCCGACCTCACCCAGGTGCGCCTGGCGCGGTTGTCCGACCTGGTGGTCACCGAGGTGACCCCGCTGCGGTTCAGCGACACCGAGCCCGTGTTCACCCTCGACGGGCGCCACCTCGCGCTGCTGTCGGCGCGCACCTTCGACCCCGTCTACGACGAGCACGTCTTCGACCTGGGCTTCCCGGCGAGCACCCGGCCGCAGCTGGTGCCGCTCGTCGCGTCCACCCCGTCGCCGTTCGCCCCCTCCCTCCTGGGCGCACCCACTGCCGCGCCCGTCGCCCCGGAGGTGTCCTCGGAGGACGCCGGGCTCGTCGTGGACCTCGAGGGCCTCGCCGCCCGCGTCGTGGCCGTCCCGGTGCCCGCGGGCCGGCTGCACCACCTGCTCGCGGTGCGCGGCGGTCTGGTGTGGCTGCGGGAGTCGGTGCACGGCGTGCTCGGCGACGACCAGCCCGGCACGGCCGGGGCGGAGAAGCCGCGGCCGGTGCTGGAGCACCTGGCGCTGACGACCGGGGTGCTCACCACCCTGGCCGAGGGGGTGGACGACGTGTGGGTCAGCGGCGACGGCACCCGCCTCGTGCTGCGCGACGGCGAGAAGCTCCGCTCGGTGCCGGCGGACCGCAAGGCCGGCCAGGACGCGGCCAAGGGCGACCCGTCGGCCGCCGTCGAGATCGACCTGGGCCGCGTCCGGGCCGTGGTGGACACCGCCGCGCAGTGGCAGCAGATGTTCGACGAGAACGGCCGCCTCATGCGCGACCACTTCTGGGTCGCCGACATGGCGGGCAACGACTGGTCCGCGCAGCTCGCCCGCTACCGGCCCCTGGTGGCGCGGTGCGCGACCCGCGACGACCTCTCCGACGTGCTGTGGGAGACCGTCGCCGAGCTGGGCACCTCGCACGCCTACGAGACCCCGCCCGAGGAGCCCCGCCCCGGTGCCCGCACGCCCGGGTACCTCGGCGTGGACCTGGAGCGGACCGGGGACGCCTGGCGCATCACCCGGGTGGTGCCCGGGGAGACCTCCAGCCCCGGCGGTCGCTCGCCGCTGGCCGCCCCCGGCGTGGCGGCGCAGGTCGGCGAGGCCGTGGTCGCCGTCGACGGGCGGGCCGTGGATCCCGCGACCGGGCCCGCCCCGCTGCTGCTGGGCACCGCCGACACCCCGGTCGCGCTCACCCTGGAGGGCCCGCACGGCCCGCGCACCGTCGTCGTCGTGCCGCTGGGCGCCGAGATGCCGCTGCGGTACTTCGACTGGGTCGCCGGGCGGCGCGCCGCGGTCCACGCGGCGAGCGACGGGCGCCTGGGCTACCTGCACGTGCCCGACATGATGGGCATCGGCTGGGCCCAGCTGCACCGCGACCTGCACACCGAGATCACCCGCGACGCGCTGGTGCTCGACGTGCGCTCCAACGGCGGCGGGCACACCTCCCAGCTCGTCGTCGAGAAGCTCGCCCGGCAGCTGACCGGGTGGAGCGTCCCGCGGCACAAGCAGGCGGGCACGTACCCCGCCGACGTGCGTCGCGGCCCCATGGTCACGGTGACCGACGAGAACGCGGGCTCCGACGGCGACATCGTCACCGCGATGATCCAGGCCCGCGGGCTCGGGCCGGTGGTCGGGGTGCGCAGCTGGGGTGGCGTGGTCGGCATCGACGGCGAGTTCTCCCTCGTCGACGGCACCGCGGTCACCCAGCCCCGCTACGCCACCTGGATCGCCGGTCACGGCTGGGCGGTGGAGAACCACGGCACCGACCCCGACGTCGAGGTGGCGTTCCCGCCGCAGGCGTGGGCCGCGGGCGAGGACCCGCAGCTCGACGTGGCCATCCGGACCGCGCTCGAGGCGCTGGAGGCAACCCCGGCGCAGGTCGCACCGAGCACCGAGGACCGGCCGTCCAAGGCCACCCCGGAGCTGGGACCGCGCCCCTGAGCCGCCGCCCCCTCCCGCGGAGGGCAGGTCAGGGGCACCAGCGCTCGACGTGGGCGGGATCGTCGGGCGGGGTGACGTCGCGGTCGCGCAGCACCACCGACGCCGTGGTGCCCCGCACCGCGCAGGCCCGGTCGAAGGCGTCGGACGGGCCGTCGGTGTACTCGACCTCGATGAGCGCGGTGCCGTAGACGTCGGCGTACGCCTCGCACTCGTCGTAGGCCTGGCACTCCTCGGCCACCGCCAGGTCGAACCCGGCCGTCCTCCCCCGGTCGCTGAGCTCGACCGCGTTCTTCTGGGCGACGGCCAGGCCGCGGGTGTGCGCCCGGGTGACCAGCAGTGCGGCGAGGGCGAGGTCGTCGTCGTCGGTGAGCAGCCCGTCCGAGCGTGCGGCGGCGTCGAGGTTGTCCAGCTCCACCCCCTGGTAGCCGCGGTCGGCGCACTCGTCGATCCACGCCCCGATGATCTCGGCGAGCGAGGTGCGGTGCGCCGGGGTGGCGGTGTCGAGCAGCGGCTCGTCCCACTGCTCGTCGACCACCAACCGGCCGTCGCGGCGCAGCAGCAGCTCGGGGTGGTCGCGCTCCCAGCCGTCGACGGCCGCCGTCTCGGCCTGGAAGGCGTTGACGTAGCAGAGGCCGTACGTGCCCGGGGCGGGGTCGACGGTGTGGTCGCGGTCGACGACGGTGGCCCCGGCCGGGGGTTCGTAGGGCCCGCCGAGCTGGTAGCTGACGTGCGCGGCGACCGGGGGGAGCGCGACGCCCTCAGCCGTGGCCGTGGCCGGCGCCGGTCCGGTGGCCGGTCCGGCGACCGGTGGAGGGTCCGCGGTGCCAGTCGCGCAGCCCGCGAGCACCAGCACGAGGGCCGGAACGACCCGCGCCCTCACGACCGGACCGCCGACCACACCGGGTGCCCCGTGGCGAGCCGCGCGTGGGCTCGGCGCAGCCGCTGCTCCCACCACGCCCGCCGGTCCACCGGTGCCGCCAGCGCCGCCAGCCGGTCCGGGTCCGGCACCACCGCGCCCACCGTCAGCGCCCCGTCGAGAGGTCGTACGTCCGCGGTGACGTCGTCGAGGAACAGCCCCCCGGTGGCCAGCCCGCACGCGAGCGACCCGCCGGGCAGCGCCGCGGCGGCCGCGAGTCCGGCCGCCATCCCGACCGCGGAGTCCAGCGCGCTGGAGATGACCACCGGCACCCCGAGCGCGTCGAGCTCGGCGGCCAGGGCGAGCACCCGGCGGACCCCGCCCAGCGGCGGCACCTTGAGCACGGCCACGTCGGCGGCCCCGGCCCGCACCACGCGCAGCGGGTCCGCGGCCGTGCGGATGCTCTCGTCGGCCGCGACGGCGACCCCGGTCCCGGCCGCGCGCACCGCGGCCAGCTCGGCGACCGTGGCGCAGGGCTGCTCCGCGTACTCCAGGGGCCCCTGGTGCACGAGCGCCCGCAGCGCCGCGACCGCCTCGTCCACGCTCCACAACCCGTTGGCGTCCACCCGCACGGCGAGCCCCGCCGCCCGCACCGCCGCGACCCGGGCGAGATCCGCGGCCAGCGGGCCGTCGGCCACCTTCACCTTGGCGACGGTGCAGCCGGGGAACTGCTCCAGCACCTCCGGCACCCGCTCGGGCGCCACCGCGGGCACGGTTGCGTTCACCGCCACCCGGGTCCGCAGCGGCGACGGGAGACCCCGCCACGCCGCCTCCAGGCCCGCGGCGAGCCACCCGGCCGCTGCGTCGTCGTCGTACTCCAGGAACGGTGCCCACTCGCCCCACCCGGCGGGGCCACGGAACAGCGCCACCTCGCGGACGTCGATCCCGCGGAACCGGGTGCGCAGGGGGAGGGCGACGACGTGCAGCTCGGCGAGCACGTCGTCGAGATCGGGGAGGTCGAGAGCAGGAAGGTCGCGATCGGGCAGCTCGGGGGTCCCCATGCCTACGATCCTGCCGTGACCTTCGATCCGAGCGTGTGGCAGACCGTCCCCGGCTTCGAAGACCTGGTCGACGTCACCTACCACCGGCACGTCAGCGACGGCACGGTGCGGGTGGCCTTCGACCGGCCCGAGGTGCGCAACGCCTTCCGTCCCGGCACCGTCGACGAGCTGTACCGGGCGCTGGAGCACGCGCGGATGACCTCCGACGTGGGCACCGTGCTGCTCACCGGCAACGGACCGGCCCCCAAGGACGGGGTGTGGGCCTTCTGCTCCGGCGGGGACCAGCGGATCCGCGGCCGCTCGGGCTACCAGTACGCGGACGGCGACACCGCCGAGACCGTCGACCCCGCGCGGGCCGGGCGGCTGCACATCCTGGAGGTGCAGCGACTGATCCGGTTCATGCCCAAGGTGGTCATCGCGGTGGTGAACGGCTGGGCCGCGGGCGGTGGGCACAGCCTGCACGTGGTCTGCGACCTCACCCTGGCCAGCCGCGAGCACGCGCGGTTCAAGCAGACCGACGCCGACGTGGGCAGCTTCGACGGCGGGTACGGCAGCGCCTACCTGGCCAAGCTGGTGGGCCAGAAGTTCGCCCGGGAGATCTTCCACCTGGGTCGCACCTACACCGCCGAGCAGATGCACGCGATGGGCGCGGTGAACGAGGTGGTCGACCACGCCGAGCTCGAGGCCACCGCCATCGCGTGGGGCACCGAGATCAACGGCAAGAGCCCCCAGGCCCAGCGGATGCTGAAGTACGCGTTCAACCTGCCCGACGACGGGCTCGTCGGGCAGCAGCTGTTCGCCGGGGAGGCCACCCGGATGGCGTACATGACCGACGAGGCCGTCGAGGGCCGGGACGCGTTCCTGGAGAAGCGGGCGCCCGACTGGAGCCCGTACCCCCGGTACTTCTGAGGATCCCGCCCGACCCCCGATCTGCGCACGTCCCGGGGCCGGCGATCGCTCGGGAGCCCCGCGAAGTGCGCAGATCGGGAGAGGAGCTCGAGGTGGAGGTGCTCGCGGGCCGCGTGCTGCTGCGTCCGGCCGACCGCGCGGTGACGACGGCGTTCTACCGCGACACCCTGGGCCTGGCCGTGGCCCGGGAGTTCCCCGGGGGCACCGTGTTCTTGCTCGGCCAGGGCCAGCTGGAGGTCTCCGGGCACGGGACCGGCCCGTCCACGACGACGCTGTGGCTCCAGGTGCGCGACCTCGCCGGCGTCGCCGCGGAGCTGGCCGCCGCCGGGGTGGTGCTGGACCGGGAGCCCCGCCGCGAGCCCTGGGGCTGGTTGAGCTGTGGCTGCACGACCCGGACGGCGTGCGCATCGTCGTCGTCGAGGTCCCACCCGAGCACCCGTTGCGCCGCGACCCGCGGTGACGCGGTGCACGCCCTCAGCTCGGGCGGGCCCCGGCGAGCACCTCCTTGGCGATGCGAGCCAGCGTGACCGCGCCCACCGGGCGGAACGGGTGCAGCGGGTCGGGGTTCCCCGAGCCGGTGGGCCCGCCGAGCTCGGTGTGGGCGAGCGCGCTCATCACGACGTAGGCATCACCCGGGTCGAACCCGTGGCTCTCGACGAGGAGGTCGAACATCGCCTCGTAGGCCATCCGGATCGAGTCCTGCACCGGGTCGCCGATGCCGACGCAGACCCAGTCCGTGCCGGTGTCGACCTGGGGCGCGCGCAGGGTGCGCCCCTTGACCAGGTCGACGCTGACCGTGGCCCGGCCGGCGATCTCGATCGCCACGAACGAGCTCTCGCCGCGGCTCATGACGGCGTGCAGGTCCCCGATCGCGAGCAGCGCGCCGGGGACCTGGACCGGCAGGTACACGGTGGAACCCGGGCGCGCGTCGGTGAGGTCCATGTTGCCGCCCGTGGGGTACGAGGGCATCACCGTCGACATCGTGCCCGCGGCCGGCGCCACCCCGATGCAGCCGATCATCGGCTGCGCCGGGCAGCGCCGGGTGTCGGTGAGCTGGACGGTACCACCGGTGACCGGCACCCGGCGGACGAAGAACTCCTCGCCCATCCGGGCGGTCAGCGCCCCGGCGCCGGGGATGTAGACCGACCAGCCGTGCTCGGCCATCGTGATGTCGTGGATGGTCACCGCGAGCGCGTCGCCGGGCTCCGCTCCCTCGACGAACACCGGGCCGGTCACCGGGTTCAGCGTCGCGGTCACCTTGCCCAGGTCGCGGTGCTCCTCCATCTGGGCGTAGGCCGCGTCGTCGGTCTCGAAGATGATCCGGTGACCGGCTCCGGGCGCGATGGTGAGGACCGGGTCGTGGTCCGCGCTGTAGCCCGCGCGCGCCTGGTCTCGGGTGATGAGGTGCTCCACCATCACCGCACCTCGACGGGGTCCGCGCCGGCCGCGTGCTCGGGCAGGATCCCGACGCCGCGAGCCCGGTAGTAGAGCATCACCCCGACGCCGACGACGAGCCAGACCAGGCCGCCGATCTTGGCCGCGGCCTCGGCGTTGTAGAGCACGTAGGCGATGACCGCGAAGCCGATCACCGGGCCGACCCAGTGCACCAGGTAGCGACGCGAGCCCTGCTTGATCCCGAACCAGACGACCACCGAGACGTGCAGCAGCAGGAACGCGGTGAGTGCCCCGAAGTTCACCAGCGAGGCGATGGTGTTGATCTGCCCGACGAAGACCAGCCCGAGCACCAGGGTCAGCCCGGCCACCAGCAGGATCGCTCGCTCGGGCACCTGGGTGCGGCGGTTGATGAACGCCAGGAAGCGGGGCAGCCGACCGTCACGGCTCATCGAGAACAGCAGCCGCGAGGTGGCGCTCTGGGCGGCCACCGCGTTGGCGATGCCGACGGCCAGGGCGTTCATGGCCAGGAACGCGATCTGCCAGCCGTTGTTGCTGACGCTCGCGACGATGCTGAAGAACGCGTTGTTGGCCTCGTCGTCGGTGAACGACGTCCGGTCCGGCACCAGCATCGCGGCCAACCAGGTCTGACCGATGAAGAAGATCGCGACGATGACGAGCCCGCCGATCATCGCGAAGCCGGCCGAACCTCGCCCGCCCTTGCTCTCCTCCGACAGCGTGGCGATGCCGTCGAAGCCCAGGAAGCTCAGCACCGCGATGCTCAGGGCCGTCGCGACCAGTCCCGGGCTGAACTCCGCACCGTTGAAGATCGGCCTGGCGGTGAGCTCGGCACCGTTGGTCCCGTTCTTGATCGCCACCACCGCCATGACCACGAAGATGATGATGAACAGCACCTCGGCGGCGAGGAAGAGCCGGTTCACGATCGCCGTGAAGGAGATGCCGATGTAGTTGACCAGGGTGTTCACTGCGAGGAAGACGACGATCCACACCCAGCGCGGGACGCTCGGGAAGATGCCCACCATCGACTCCGCGGCGAAGACGTAGAGCAGCGTCGGCACCAGCAGGTAGTCGAGCAGGATCGTCCACCCGGCGAGGAAGCCGAGCTGGGGGTGGATGCCCCGGCCCACGTAGGCGTAGACCGAGCCGGCGACCGGGAAGGCCCGCGACATCTGGGCGTACGACACGGCGGTGAAGATCATGGCGACGAGACCGATCAGGTAGACCAGCGGCACCATCCCCTTGGACTCGTTGAACACCACCCCGAAGATCGCCCAGGGTGCGATGGGGACCATGAAGACCAGCCCGTAGATGAGCAGGTCGGTCCGCGACATGCCTCGTCGCAGCTCCTGCTTGTACCCGAACTCCTCGACGCCGGAGGTGGGGCGGGTGTCGGTCACGGGGACTCCCTGTGTGTCGTGGTGGTCGAGCGCGGTGGGTGAGGGCTGGTTGCCCGGACGGGACGGGTTCCGTCGTGCTGGCGGAGGAAGGTGCCGACGACGTCGAGGAACGCCGCCGGCTCCTCGACGTGCGGCAGGTGGCTCGACCCGGGGAAGACGTGGGTGCGCACGTCGGGGATGCGCTCGGCGAAGGGCGCCCAGGTGGAGGGCTGCGCCTCGTCGTGCGCTCCCGCGACGACCAGCGTCGGGACGGCGATGCCCGCCACGCGGTCTGCCACCGTCCAGTCCCGCAGGGAGCCGACGACGTGGAACTCGCTCGGGCCGTTCATCGTCGCGTAGACGGTCGGGTCGGCCGCCAGCTGGGAGAAGGAGTCCTGCACCTCGGCCGGGTTGGGCACCACCCGGCACACGTGCCGGTCGTAGAACACCGCCATCGCCGCGAGGTACTCGGCCGACTCGGTGGTCCCGCTCTCCTCGTGGGCGGAGAGGGTCGCCTGGACGTCCGGGGGCAGCTCGGCCCGCAGGCGCGCGGCCGCCTCCAGCCACAGCGCCATGCTCGCCGGGGAGTCACAGATGGTGAGGCTCGCGATGCCGGTGGGGTCGGCCAGCACGACCTCCGGTCCCAGCATCCCGCCCCAGGACTGGCCGAGCAGGTGGAACCGGTCCCCGATGCCGAGCGCACCGACCACGCTGCGCAGCTCCTCGACGAACAGCTCGACGGTCCAGAAGTCCTCGGGCGCGTCGGGCAGGTGGGTGCTGCCGCCGCACCCGAGCTGGTCGTAGTGGACGACCGCGCGTCCGTCGGCGGCCAGGTTGGCCATCATCAGCGTGTAGTTGTGGGCGACACCGGGACCGCCGTGCAGGACGACGACGGGCGCTCGGTCCGAGGCGCCCAGCTCACCGGTGACGCGGTACCAGGTCTGGCCACCGCGGGTCTCGATCGTGCCGGTCGACGTCGGGTCGGGGAACCTCGGATCGCGGGTGGTGGCCATGGGACGCCTCTCTGTCGAGTGCGGCGAACTCAAGCACGTCAAAGGTCTGCTGACAATACCTTTCCGGTTGCCTAGACTTCGACCATCAACGTCGACGACGTCGTCACCCCGCGCACGTCGGCGTCCTCGCTCGTCTCGTCGTTGTCCGACCGGCTCGTCACGGCCATCGCGATCGGTGCCTACTCGCCCGGCGAGCGCCTTCCTCCCGAGCGCGAGCTCGCGGACCGCCTGGGCGTGAGCAGGGTGACGCTGCGCCAGGCCCTGGGCAGGGTCGTCGAGCTCGGGCTGGTCGAGACGCGCCGCGGTCGCGGGGGCGGCAGCTTCATCTCCACCGTCTCCTGGCAGACCGTCGCCCCCGACGTCGCGCGTCGGACGCTGGAGGTGGAGCTCCCGCGACTGGGCGACCTGTTCGACTACCGCTGCATGGTCGAGGGGATGATCGCCCGGGCCGCCGCCGAGCGCCGCACCGCTGCGGACGCGGCGGACCTGCAAGAGGCCCTGGCGGGGTTCCGGCGAGCGACGTCGATGGTCGAGGCCCGCACCTGGGACCGCAAGCTCCACGGGCTGGTCGGCCGGGCCGCCGCCAACCCGCACCTGACCGCGGTGTCGGCCCACCTGACCGTGGCCGCGACGCTCGGCTTCGGCTCGGAGCCCTACGAGCCCGACTTCGTCGAGCGGGCCACCCACGAGCACGCCGAGCTCGTCGGGCACGTCGTGCGTGGTGACGCCGACGCGGCCGGCCGCAGCGCGCAGGCGCACTTCGCGCTGACCCTGGAGACGATGCGGGCGAGCCTCCGGCGGGCGACCGGGAACGGGTCCGTGCCGGAGCCGGAGGCGCCCGGCCGCACGAGGATGCACCCGTGACCCGTCCGCTGCACCCCCTCGCGATCCCGAGCGGCCCGGCCACGCTCGAGGTGCTCCCTGCGCTCGCCGACGCGCTCGCCGGCCGCGGCCCCGCGTGGCTGCCCGTCCCCGCCGACGACCCCCGCGAGGCCGCCCGGCTCACCGACGCCCTGCTCGACGGCCCCGAGGTGGACGCTGCGCTCGTCGTGGCCACCTCCGGCTCCACCGGCACCCCCAAGGGCGCGCTGCTCACCGCGGCCGCGCTCCGGGCCTCGGGCACCGCCACCCACGACCGCCTGGGCGGCCCCGGCACCTGGCTGCTCGCCCTGCCCGCGCACCACGTCGCCGGCCTCCAGGTGCTCTGCCGCAGCGTCCTGGCCGGCACCACCCCCGGGGTCCTGGCGCCGGGCTTCGACCCCGCGGAGCTCCCCGCCGCGCTGGATTCCCTGCCTCCCGGTCGGCGCTACACCTCCCTGGTTCCCACCCAGCTCGGCCGCGTGCTGGAGGACCCCGACGCGTCCGCGGCCCTGGCGCAGGTCGACACCCTGCTCGTCGGCGGCGCGGCCACTCCGCCCGCCCTCCTGGCTCGGGCCCTGGACGCCGGGATCCCCGTGGTGCGCACGTACGGCATGAGCGAGACCTGCGGCGGCTGCGTGTACGACGGGGTGCCGCTGGACGGGGTGCGCGTGGAGGTCGGCGACGGACGGGTGCGCCTGGGTGGGCCGGTGCTGGCGTCGGGCTACCGCAACCTTCCCGACCACCCCGTCTGGGCCGAGCCGGGCTGGTTCCGCACCGACGACGCGGGGTCGCTCACCGACGGGGTGCTGGCCATCCTGGGTCGCACCGACGACGCGATCACCACCGGCGGGCTCACCGTCCTGCCCGGCGTGGTCGAGGCTGCGCTGGGCACCCACCCCGGGGTGCGCGAGGTCGTGGTGCTGGGCGTGCCCGACGCGACGTGGGGCCAGCGGGTGGTCGCGGTCGTGGTTCCCAGCACGGACCCGACCGCCCGGCCCCCCACGCTGGCGGAGCTCCGTGCGCACGTCGGGACCATTCTCGACCGCACCGCCGCCCCCCGCGAGCTGCACCTGCGGGACGCGCTGCCCCGTCGCGGCCCCGGCAAGGTCGACCGCCGCGCCCTGCTGGCCGAGATCACCCCCGGACCCTGAGACCCCCGGACCCTGAGACACTGGCCCCATGGCCACCACCGCACAGTGGGTGGAGGGCGCCCGCCCCCGCACCCTGCCCAACGCGATCGCCCCCGTCGTCGTCGGCACCGGGGCGGCGGCCTCGGTGGACGGGTTCTCCCTCGGCAAGGCCCTGCTCGCCCTGGTCGTCGCGCTGGCCCTCATCGTGGGGGTGAACTACGCCAACGACTACTCCGACGGCATCCGGGGCACCGACGACGACCGGGTGGGCCCGATGCGTCTCGTGGGCTCGAGGGTGGCGGCCCCGCGCCAGGTCCGCAACGCCGCCTTCCTCTGCTTCGCCATCGCCGGGGTGGCCGGGCTCGTGCTGGCGATCACCACCGCGTGGTGGCTGCTCCTCGTGGGCCTCGTCTCCCTCGCCGGGGCCTGGTTCTACACCGGCGGCCGCAAGCCGTACGGCTACAGCGGCTTCGGCGAGGTCGCGGTGTTCGTGTTCTTCGGCCTGGTCGCGGTCAACGGCACCGTGTACGTCCAGGCCGAGCACCTCGGCGTCGCCGGGTTCTTCGCCTCGATCGCCGTCGGCTGCTTCTCCAGCGCCGTCCTCGTCGCGAACAACCTGCGCGACATCGACTCCGACACCGAGACGGGCAAGCGCACCCTGGCCGTCGCCCTCGGTGACGGCGACACCCGCAACCTGCACCTGGCCCTGCTGGTGGTGCCCCTGGTGGTGACCCTGCTGCTCGTCGTCGCCACCCCGTGGGCCCTGCTCGGGCTGCTGGTCGCACCGCTGCTCGTCCGCGCCCACGCCCCGGTGCGCCGCGGCGCGCTCGGTCTCGCGCTGGTCCCCGCCCTGCGCGACTCCGGGCTGGCGATGCTGGCGTGGTCGGTGCTCACCGGTCTGGCGCTGGGCCTGACCTGATCAGGCCCAGCTCGCGTCGACCGCGAAGCGCTCCAGCCGGGCCTGCGCCGGGGCGAGGTCCAAGCCCTCACCGACCACCCAGGCGTCGTCGTAGTAGGTGTGGGAGTACCGCTCACCGCCGTCGCAGAGCAGCGTGACGACGCTGCCCCGGTGGCCCCGCTCCACCATCGTCGCGACGAGGCCGAAGGCCCCCCACAGGTTCGTGCCCGTGGACCCGCCCACCCGGCGCCCGAGGACGGCGCTGGCGTGCCGGGCGGTGGCCACCGACGCCGCGTCGGGCACCGCGACCATCCGGTCCACGACCTGCCCGACGAAGGACGGCTCGACCCGGGGGCGCCCGATGCCCTCGATGCGGGAGCCGCGCTCCCCCACCGCCGCCGGGTCATCGGTGCGCCAGGCGTCGAAGAACACCGAGCGCTCCGGGTCGACGACGCACAGCCGGGTGGACAGGCCCTGGTAGCGGATCCAGCGACCGACGGTGGCGCTGGTGCCGCCGGTGCCCGCACCGACCACGACCCACTCCGGGACGGGGTGCTCCTCCAGTCGCAGCTGGGTGAACAGGGACTCCGCGATGTTGTTGTTGCCCCGCCAGTCCGTGGCCCGCTCGGCGTGGGTGAACTGGTCCATGAAGTGCCCGCCGCCCGGGCACCGCCGGGCCAGCCGCAGGCTCTCGGCGTAGATCGTCGACGGGTCGGCCACGAGGTGGCAGCGCCCGCCCCTGGCCTCGATGAGCGCGATCTTCGCCGGGCTCACGGTGGCCGGCATGACCGCCACGAACTCCAGACCCAGCAGCTGCGCGAAGTACGCCTCGCTGATGGCGGTGGAGCCCGACGACGCCTCGACGACGGTGGTGCCCTCGGTGATCCAGCCGTTGCACAGCGCGTACAGGAACAGCGACCGGGCGAGGCGGTGCTTGAGGCTGCCCGTCGGGTGGGTCGACTCGTCCTTCAGGTACAGCTGCACCCCCCAGGCGACCGGCAGCGGGTACCGCAGCAGGTGGGTGTCGGCGGAGCGCTGCGCGTCGGCGTTGATGAGCCGGACGGCGGTGTCCACCCAGGCGCGGGAGCCGGAGCGGTCGAGGACCTGCTCGCCGGGGATCACGCGCGGTCGGTGTCGTGCGGGTCGTCCCGGGGGTCGTCCCGGCCCCCGCTGAGCCGGGCGTGCAGCTGCGCCTTCTCCGACCGACGACGGGAGTCGACGACGTCGATGCCGGCGTTGACCCGCTTGCGCAGGCCGCTGAACAGCACCAGCGACAGCGGCAGCGCGAGGACGACGGCGATGAGGAACGCGACGACCAGCGGGATCGAGGCGCCCACGAGCGCGCCGATCCCCTCGATGGTGCCGGTGAGCGCGAGCACCAGGACGATCCGGACGACGGTGAACAGCACGACGTCGCGGGTGAGCCGCTTCTTGGCCGCCGACACCTCCTCCGGGGTGGGCACGTCGGCGCCGGGGGCACCGTCCGCACTCGGGTCGTCGCTCTCGTCGCGGGGGGTCACCGGCAGCTCGCTCACTCCAGCAGGCTACCGCCGGAGGCCACGTGGGGTCGGCCCTCGAAGCGGGTGGAGAGCACCACCGTCGTCCGGGTGCGGCCGACCCCGGGGATCTTGCGCAGGGCCACGAGCACCCGCTCCAGGGAGTCCACCGTGGGCACCCGGACCTTGACCACGAACGCCTCGTCCCCGGCCACGGAGTAGCACGACTCCACCTCGCGCACGTCCGCCAGCGCCTGCGCCACCGCCTCGTCGTCGGCGGTGTCGGAGGGCTGGATGCCCACCAGGGCCGTGACCCCGAGGCCGACGGCGGCCTGGTCGACGGTCGCGTGGTAGCCGGTGATGACCCCGGAGCCCTCCAGCTTGGCCACGCGCTCGTGCACCGCCGAGGCCGAGAGCCCCACGATGCGGCCGAGGTCGGCGTAGGTGGCCCGGCCGTGCACCCGCAGCTCCTCGAGGATCAGTCGGTCGGTCGCGTCCACGGGGCTCCTGGGTCAGGGGTCGGGTGAGCTTCGGGTCCTCGGCGGGGCCAGGCCCGTTCCGCGACGCTTCCACGGCTCTTGCACGGCGCGGCCCGGCGCGCACCGGCCAGCGTGCCAGGCCGGTACCGGCGCGCGGCACGGTGGCGCGAGACGGCCCCAGCAGGCTGTCCGGTTCGACCGAAACGACGGTTACCCACGCTTTACCAACTGACAAGCGGTCGAGTACCCGAGGGGGTCGGTGTCACCATTGTCCGTCCGGCGTCCGTCGACCGGATCGCCAACGCTTCATCTCTGCACCGGAGGCCAGCATGAGCATCTCCACCACTCCCCTCGAGACCCGCGGCTCCGAACGCCTGCTCACCCCCGGCGAGGTGGCCGGGATGTTCCGCGTCGACCCCAAGACCGTGACCCGCTGGGCCTCGGCCGGGCGCCTGGGCTCCATCCGGACCCCCGGTGGGCACCGTCGCTTCCGTGAGTCCGAGGTCCGGGCGCTGCTGTCCACGCTCACCACCGAGGCCACGCGACCCGTCGTCTGAACCCCGCCGGGGCCGGCCCGGAACCCGCTCTGCTGCTGCTCACCCGCGCCCCACGGGTCGTCGGGCTACTGTCGTGGGCAGGAGGTGTGCGGTGATCTACGTTCTCGCGCTGGTCGGCCTGGTGACCCTGGTGATCCTGTTCTGGCGGGCTTTCGGTCCGGACACGACGGGTCCGGGTCCCGGCCGCGCCGTCGGTCCCGACGACGACCCGGAATTCCTGCGTCGCATCGATCCCGGAGCGGCCCGCGGCCAGACCGGCGAGGGCGACGAGAGCGGTCCGCACCCGGGCTGAACCGCCGCCGCACGACGGGACACCGCTGCCCGGTCACCCGCGGCCACTCGGTCGCCGGCACCGGCCTCGGGCACCGCCGCCGTGCTGGGGTCAGGCGCCGGCGCGCCGCTGGGCGGCGGCCGGGAACTCGTCGGCCACCGTCGCGGCCAGCTCCAGCAGGGCGTTGCGGGTGCTGGCGCTGAGGCGCTCCAGCTCGACCTCCGCACCCTCCTCGAGGTGCGGGTCGAACGGGATGACCCGGACGGCCCGGCAGCGCGAGGCGAAGTGCTCGGCCACCTTGGTGATGTCCACCTTGCCGGAGCCGGGTCGCACGGAGTTGATGACGGCCACGGAGCGGCGGACGAGTGCCGAGTAGCCGTGCACGTCCAACCAGTCCAAGGTCGCCGACGCGCTGCGTGCCCCGTCGATGGAGCCCGAGCTCACCAGCACCAGCGAGTCCGCCTGGTCGAGCACGCCCTTCATCGCCGAGTGCATCAGGCCGGTCCCGCAATCGGTGAGCACGATGTTGTAGAAGTGCTCCAACAGGTCCACCGTGCGGCGGTAGTCGTCCTCGCTGAAGGCCTCGCTGACGGCGGGGTCGCTCTCGCTGGCCAGCACCTCGAGGCGGCTGGGGCCCTGCGATGTGTAGGCCCGGACGTCGCTGTAGCGGGTGACCCGGTGGGCGTCGCGGAGCAGGTGCCGGACGGTGGCGGTGGTCTCGAGCGGGATCTTCTGGCTCAGCGTGCCGCGGTCGGGGTTGGCGTCGACGGCCACCACCCGGTCACCGCGCAGGGAGGCGAACGTGGAGCCCAGCGTGACGGTCGTGGTCGTCTTGCCCACACCGCCCTTGAGGCTGAGCATCGCGATCTTGTAGCACCCCTGCAGGGGCTGGTTCGCCCGCGCGATGAGCTCGCGGCGGCGGACGTCCTCGGGACCCTCACCCACGTTCACGGTGCGCCCGGAGGCGACGTAGAGCGCCTTGCGCCACCCGGTGCGCGGCGCGAGCTTGGTCGGGCGCAGCAGGCGCGCGGAGCTGAGGTCCTGCACGGACTGACCCTGCTCCGGACCGCCCGGACCCGGACGGCCCGGCGCGAAGCCGGGCGGCGCCTCGCCGTGGGGACCGGCGTGGGGCGGCGGATACGCCCCGGCGCCCGGGTGGGGACCTGGGCGGGGCGCCTGCTGGGGTGACCAGCCGGCGGGGCCGACCAGCGGACCGGACCCGCCCGGGGCGGGCTGGGGACCGGGCGGCGCGGGCCGCGGGGACACGGGGTGAGGGGACACGGGGTGAGGGGACACGGGGTGAGGGGACACGGGGTGAGGGGACACGGGGTGAGGGGACACGGGGTGCGGGGCCACGGGGTGCGGACCGGAGGTCCCGTGCACCGGGCGGGGTCCGGAGGGGTCTGCGGCGGCGTGGGCACCGGCCGGGCGCGGCGCCTGCCACGCCTGCTGGTCGGCCCCCGGCCCACGGTCCGCTGCTGCACCCTGCTGCTGCTCGCTCACCCGCAGCCCTCCCCTCGTCGCTCGCCCCGGACCGCGGGGCCCGCCCACCTGGTGGGTGACCGTAGCCGGTCGTCGTCACCGGCACGGCCGTTCGACGAACCCCGCCCGGGGACGGTTCCCCCGGGGGGGCCGGCTCAGTTCAGCCCGGCGTAGGAGTGCAGCCCGGAGACGACGATGTTGATGAAGAACAGGTTGAACAGCACCACCCCGGTACCGACCACGTTGATCCACGCGGCCCGGGTGTTGCGCCAGCCGGCGGTGGCCCGTGCGTGCAGGTAGGCGGCGTAGACGACCCAGGTGATGAAGGCGGTCACCTCCTTGGGGTCCCAGCCCCAGAACCGACCCCACGCGGCCTCGGCCCAGATGGCGCCCAGGATGACCCCCACGGTGAACAGCGGGAAGGCGAAGATCGCGGTCCGGTAGGCCACCCGGTCCAGGGTCTGGGCGCCGGGCAGGCGCGCCGCGACCTGGCCCACCGCACCGGCGCCCTCGGAGCCCTCGGGGAAGCGGCGGCGCAGCAGGAACAGCAGGCTCGCGACACCGGAGACCAGCAGCACCCCGCTCGCGGTGGCGATGACCGAGACGTGGATGACCAGCCAGTACGACTGCAGCGCGGGGACCACCGGCGCGGAGCGGGCGTAGAGCACCGTGCCCCCGATGAACATGAGGACCACGACGGGCAGCAGCACGAAGGCCGAGAGCGGACGCACGGCGTGGTTGCGCATCATGACCAGCGTGCCCAGGACGGCGACCGAGGTGACCAGCGAGGTGAACTCGTACATGTTGCCCCACGGGGCGCGCCCGGCCGAGACTCCCCGGAGCACGAGCGAGCCGACCTGCAGCACCAGCCCGAGACCCACCAGCGCGGCCCCCGCCCGGCCGAGCCGGTCGCTCAGCGGGCGCCCCGCCGAGGGCAGCACGCGCCCGGGCACCACCGTGGCCGCGGGCACGGAGATCCCGCCGGCGCCCACCAGCTCGCGGGCGGACTCCCGCTCCGTGACGGCGCGCGTGCGGCTGCTGGCGAGCTCGCAGGTGAGCAGGACGACGGCGAGGACGTACACGCCCAGGGCGGAGCGGTAGGCGAGGTCGCTGTACTGCGCCAGGTCGGCGTTCATCTCGGGTCTCCTGGGTGCGGCTCGGGGGTGCTGCGGGAAGGATCGGTCAGGGTGGGCGCGAGCCGGTCGAACTCCTCGCCCCACCCGGCCTGGTCGGTGCGTGCGAGACCACCGACCTCGACCACGGTAGCTCCGTCCGGGTCCTCCGGCCCGGCCGGGACGAGCCGCACCCACACCCGTCGCCGCTTCACGGTCAGCGACGCCATGAGACCGGCGGTCATGGTGATGGCGAACACCAGCACGGCGAGCTGTCCGGGATCGTGCGACGTCTGCAGCGACACCCACTGGCTGACGGAGTCGAAGCGCACCGTCGTGCCGTCGTCCAGGCGCGTGCTCTGCCCCGGGGTCAGGTTGACCCTGGCCTCGCGCACCAGCCGGCCCGAGGACTCGAGGGTGGGATCGAGGGTGAAGATCGACTGGGGGGCACCGCTGTCGAGGCCCGCGTCGCCGCGGAGCACGTCGACGGCCACCGCGGGATTGATCAGCGCGGGGTTCGCGGAGGAGAGGATCTTGCCGTTGAGGACGGCGTTCGGCGCGAACAGCCCGGTGATCGCGATCTGGTTGCGGCGGCGGTCGTCGGCGTTCGAGTACCGCCCGGCCGGCGGGTCGAAGCGCATCGTGCCCTCGCTGAGCAGCGTGGAGGCGTCCGCGGGACGGAACTGCAGCGTCTGGGTGCGGGTCTCGCCGTCGGGGTAGGTGACGGTGAAGGTCGGCGCGAAGCCGTGCCCGAGCAGGTAGACGCGGTCACCGTCCAGTCGCAGCGGGTGGTTCACGGAGAGGTCGTAGGGCCGCCAGGTGCCGGTCTGCAGGTCCGTGCCGGTCTGGTACTCCAGCGCGACGCCGAAGCTCTTGGCCTGCCCGGTCGGCAGGTAGTCGGCGGTGAAGCTGTCGACCTTGACGCAGAACGGCACCAGCCCGGTCCCGTCCTCGCGCAGGCCCGCGCGGAACGAGTCGTAGGCGGCGGTGGAGGTGTTGCAGACCTGCGAGCCCGGGCCACCGTCGGCGATGGCGATGACCTGGCCCTCGTAGCCGTACAGCTTCCCGGCACCGATGCCCACCAGCAGCCCGATCAGCGACAGGTGGAAAACCAGGTTGCCCCACTCGCGCAGGTGCCCGCGCTCGGCGGAGACCACCACCTCGCCCGGGGTCCGACCGTCCCGGCGGGTGGTGCGCCAGCGGCGCAGGTTGTGCTCGACCACGGTGGCCGCCTCGTCGGGCGTCGCGGCGGTGCTCGTCCCGAAGTGGTGCGGCAGCCGGACGAGGTTGCGCGGGGCCACCGGGGGGCGCTGGCGCAGGTGGCGCACGTGGTCGACGGTGCGCGGCAGCAGGCAGCCGATGAGGGAGAGGAACAGCAGGCCGTAGACGGCCGCGAACCACGGGCTCGCGAACACCTCGAACAGCCCGACCCGGTCCATCAGCGGCCCGAAGGTCCGGTGGTCGGCGATGTAGGCGTCCACCTTGGACACGTTGAGGCTGCGCTGGGGCAGCAGGGCGCCGGGCACCGAGGCCAGCGCGAGCAGGAACAGCAGCACCAGCGCGGTGCGCATGCTGACCAGGCTGCGCCAGGCGTTGCGCAGCGGGGCGAGCAGGTTCCGCGCGGGTCGGGACGGCGGGGGCGGCGGGCCGGCCGCGGGGGTCGCTCGCTCCTGGGTGGCGGTCATGCCGTCCTCCGCACGCTCGTGGTGGTCCGCATCAGATCGGGAGGGTCGTGCTGCTGACGATGCCGGTCTGGAGGTAGGTGACCAGCTGGCCCCACAGCCCGGTGACGAGCGCGATGCCGACGAGCACCAGCAGCACCCCCCCGGTGAGCTGCACGGTCCGGGTGTGCCGGCGCAGGAACCCGACGCTGCGCAGCGCCGTGGTACCGCCCAGCGCGAGCAGCACGAACGGCACCCCCAGCCCCACGCAGTAGGCGATCACCAGGACCAGCCCGCGGAGGGCGGTGGTGCCCTCGGTGCCCGCGGCCAGGGTGATCACCCCGGTGAGGGTGGGGCCCAGGCACGGCGCCCAGCCGAGGCCGAACACCCCGCCCAGCAGCGGGGCGCCGAGCAGGGTGGGGATGCGACGCGGCGCCGGGCGGGTGTCGCGCTGCAGGGCGGGCACCAGGCCGACGAAGACCAGCCCCATGACGATGGTGACCACCCCCCCGACCCGCTGGAGCACGTCGTTGTTCAGCCGCAGCGCGGAGATGACCCCGAAGACGGACACGGTGGCCAGGCTGAACACGACGGTGAACCCCGCGACGAACAGCCCGGCCGCCCCGGCCACCCGCCAGCGCCCGGAGCGTCGGGTGCCCGCCTCGGTGACGCTCACCGCGGGCGCGTCGGCCCCGACCACCCCGGCCAGGTACGAGAGGTAGCCCGGCACCAGCGGCACCACGCACGGCGAGGCGAAGGAGACCACTCCGGCCACCATGCTCGCGCCGAGCGCGAGCAGCAGCGGGCCGGAGATGGCGGCGTCCTGGAAGGACTGCCCCACCCCCTGGGCGAGGACGGTGCTCGACGGGAGGGTGCTCATCTAGGACGCCACCTCGGCGGCGACCCGCTCGACGACCGGCTGGAGCTCCGCGACGGTGATGGCCTGCAGGAACACCGCGGCGACCCGGTGCTGGCGGTCGAGCACGATCGTGGCCGGCGTGGTCGACGTCGGGAAGTTCCCGCCCAGGGCGCTCAGCGTGCGGTAGGGCGGATCGTAGATCGAGGGGTACGAGATGCCGCGGTCCCGCACGAAGTCCTGCGGGGCGGAGAGGTTGGGGTCCTTGACGTCGATGCCGAGGAACTGCACCCCGGAGGCCTTCGTGCTCGTGGCCACCTGCTCGAGCTCACCGGCCTCGGTCCGGCACGGGGCACACCACTGGCCCCAGACGTTCAGCACCACCACGTCGCCGGCGTAGTCGTCGACCGAGATCGTCCGCTCCGGCTGCAGCAGGTCCGGGCCCGCCAGCGGGCCGATCGTCCCGCGGCTCGAGGGCGGGTCGTAGCTGATCAGCGTCTTCCCGCCCGGGGAGACGAACTGGAAGCTGCCCCCCTGCGCAACGGCGTCGGAGCCCGTCGAGCAGCTCGTCAGCACCACCGCCGAGACCGCCGCCAGCGCGAGCAGGGCGCGCCTCATGCTCCGGTCACCCTCGGGTCGGACGCACCGGCGGGCTCGGAGTAGACGACGTCGACGATCTCGGTGCCGGAGAACACCAGCGAGGTGAGCGAGGCCAGGCCGCACTGGCGACGACGAGGGTCGTGCCACAGGCGGTCGCCCTGGACGAAGCGGCGCAGCGTCCACACCGGGAGCTGGTGGCTGACGCACACGGCCTCGTGGCCCTCGGCGGCCTCCCGCGCGCGGTGCACCGCGGCCAGCATGCGGTGCGCGATCTGCAGGTACGGCTCCCCCCAGCTGGGGGTGAACGGGTCGCGCAGCTTGGACCAGTGCCGGGGCCGACCCAGGGCCCCGTCGCCGACGGCCACCCGGAGACCCTCGAAGGCGTTGCCCGCCTCGACCAGGTCGTCGTCGGAGCCGACGGTGAGCCCGTGCGGCGCGGCGATCGGGGCGGCCGTCTCCTGCGCGCGCTGCAGCGGGGAGGCGACCACGTGGGTGACGTCGTGCTCGAGCAGCGACCGACCGACGGTGCGGGCCTGCTCGGTGCCGACGTCGGAGAGGCGGAAGTGGGGCAGCCGTCCGTAGAGCACGCCGTCGGGGTTGTGGACCTCGCCGTGGCGCAGCAGGTGCACGATCGTCGAGGGGCGGCTCGTGCTGGCGGTCACCGTCCCGGCTCCTGCACCCGCGCGGCCGCACGGGCGGCGTGCGGGAGGGCGTCGGCGATCACGTCGAAGGTCTCCTCGTCCAGCGCCGCCGAGATGAACCACGCCTCGAAGGCGCTCGGCGGGGCGTACACGCCCCGGGCGAGCAGGGCGTGGAAGAAGGCCGGGTAGCGCCAGGTCTGCGCGGCCTTGGCCCCCGCGTAGTCGGTGACGGGGGTGTCGGTGAATACGGGGTTCAGCATGCTCCCGGCGCGCTGCACGTGGTGGGCCACACCCTCGGCGGTCAGGGCCTCGTCGACCATCGCCGCGAGGCGGTCGGCGTTGGCGTCCAGCGCCGCGTAGACGGCGTCGTCGGCGTGCCGCAGCGTGGTCAGCCCGGCCGCGACGGCGACGGGGTTCCCGCTCAGGGTGCCCGCCTGGTACACCGGCCCGGACGGGGCGAGGTGGGCCATCACGTCGGCGCGGCCGCCGAACGCGGCGGCGGGCAGGCCACCGGACATGACCTTGCCGAAGGTGTAGAGGTCCCCGGCCACCCCCTCGCGGCCGTACCAGCCGGCGGCGGAGATGCGGAAGCCCGTCATCACCTCGTCCATGATCAACAAGGCCCCGTGCTCGGTGCACAGCCGCGCGAGGCCGGCGTTGAAACCCGCACCCGGGGCGACGGCACCCATGTTGCCGGCGGCGGCCTCGGTGATGACGCACGCGATCTCGGAGCCGCGCTCGGCGAACAGGGCCTCCACCGCGTCGAGGTCGTTGTAGGGCAGCACGACGGTGTTGCTGGCCTGCGCACCGGTCACGCCGGGGGTCGACGGCAGCCCGAGCGTGGCCACGCCGGAACCGGCCTCGGCCAGCAGTGCGTCGACGTGGCCGTGGTAGCAGCCCGCGAACTTCACGACGACGGGGCGGCCGGTGAACCCCCGGGCCAGGCGGACCGCGCTCATGCACGCCTCGGTGCCGGAGTTCACCAGCCGCACCTGCTGCACGGGCTCCACCCGGCGGATGATCTCCTCGGCCAGCTCGATCTCCCCCTCGGTGGGGGTGCCGAAGCTGAGTCCCTGGCTCGCGGCGCGGGTGACGGCCTCGACGACGGCGGGGTGGGCGTGGCCGAGGATCATCGGGCCCCACGAGGCGATGAGGTCGACGTAGCGCTTCCCGTCCGCGTCGGTCATCCACGGCCCGGAGCCGGAGACCATGAACCGCGGGGTGCCGCCGACGGAGTGGAACGCCCGCACGGGCGAGTTCACGCCACCGGGGATGACGCCGCTCGCCCGGGCGAACAGCGCGGCCGACACGGGAGTCGTGTCCCCGCCGGCCGGGGAAGTACTACCTTGCGTCGTGGTCACGGTCCCAGTGTTGCAGCCCGGGCGTGAGATCGTCGTCCGGGGCAGGGAGAGCCTGGCCACGCCCCGGCCCGACGCTCATCCCGGCGGGGTCTCCCGGGGCCTGCTCCTCGGTGGTCGGGGCGCCAGGTAGGGGTTGGCGTCGCCGGAGTACATCGCCACCCCGGCGGCGACGACCAGGGCGGCACCGACGAGGCCGAGCACCCCCTCGGCCACGGGCGCCACCCGCAGCCCGAGCAGCGCCGAGGTCACCCCGAGGGCCCCGACCACCGTGAGCGCCGTGCGCGCCCAGCCCCGTCCGGAGCGCACCAGGAGCACGAGCGCCAGCTTGACCCCCGCCCACAGCACGGACAGGACGAGGCCGAGGATCGACACGAGCCGGACGAGGTCGTCGGAGGAGAAGCTCGCCAGCGCCGGCGTGGCCGCGAGCTCGGTCCGGACGAGCTCCCGGACGGCGTCGTCGACCACGACCACCGAGACGACCGCGGAGACGATCCCGACGACGATGGCGCCCACCCACAGCCACACCGCCGCCCGCACCTCGGGCGGCGGTCCGGTGACGCTGGGCGCAGGGCTCGTCGGGGGGGTGCTCACCCGGTCAGCTCCGCGTCCGGGAGAACCAGCTACCGGCGGCTCCCACGTCCGTGAGCACGACGGCGGCCACGGTCCGCAGGATCCCCGCCGCGCGCGGCAACCGCCGGGGTGCGAGCCGGGGCTCACCCGGCATCGGCGCCATCTGGAGGTGCGGGTGCTGTCCGTGGCCCGGCCCGCAACCCTGCTGCTCGGGCGACGACGGGGCCTGTCCGGGCCGCTGCTGACCGGAGGGCTCCCGCCCGCCCAGGTCCCAGGGTCCGCTCACGGGGGCGAGCCTAGACGGGGCGCCGGTCAGCGCCGGTCAGCGCAGCCAGCCCGCGACCTCCGTGGCCCAGTAGGTCAGCACCACGTCGGCGCCGGCGCGGCGGATGCCCGTCAGGCTCTCCAGCACGGCACGGTCACGGTCGATCCAGCCGTGCTGGGCGGCGGCGGTGATCATCGCGTACTCCCCGCTGACCTGGTACGCCGCGACCGGGACGGGCGAGCGGTCGGCGACCTCGCGGAGCACGTCGAGGTAGGCCATCGCGGGCTTCACCATGACCAGGTCGGCGCCCTCGGCGAGGTCCAGGTCCACCTCGCGCAGGCTCTCCCGCCGATTGGCCGGGTCCTGCTGGTAGGTCTTGCGGTCGCCGCGGAGGGTGGAGCCCACGGCCTCGCGGAAGGGACCGTAGAACGCGCTCGCGTACTTCGCGGAGTAGGCGAGGATGCCGGTGTCGGTGCGCCCGGCGGCGTCGAGCGCAGTACGGAGGGCGCCGACCTGGCCGTCCATCATCCCGCTGGGCCCGAGCAGGTGCGCCCCGCTCTCGGCCTGGACGAGGGCCATCTCGACGTAGCGGGCCAGCGTCGCGTCGTTGTCGACGGAGCCGTCGGCGGCGAGCACGCCGCAGTGGCCGTGGTCGGTGAACTCGTCCAGGCACGTGTCGGCCATGAGGACGGTGCCGTCGCCCAGCTCGTCGCGCAGCGCCCGCAGCCCGACGTTGAGGATGCCGTCGGGGTCGGTGCCCCCGGTGCCGGTGGCGTCCCGGGTGGTGGGGACGCCGAAGACCATGATCCCGCCGACCCCGGCCGCGACCGCCTCGACCGCCGCCGCCCGCAGGCTGTCGACGGTGTGCTGGTGCACCCCGGGCATCGAGGAGATCTCGCGGGGCTCGGAGATCCCCTCGGCCACGAACACCGGGAGCACCAGGTGCCGGGGCTCCAGGGAGGTCTCGGCCACCAGCCGGCGCAGGGCCGGGGTGGCGCGGAGCCGTCGGGGGCGCTGGATCACGGGGTCATCTCCGGTGGTTGTGAACGAAACCTCGCG
>JBBSUN010000014.1:0-72235 GCA_038234335.1 Mycobacteriales bacterium | reverse complement strand
GGTGGTCCCCACCCGGGTCCGCACACCCCTGCTGTACGGGGTCCTCGCCACCCTGGCCCTGCTCGCGGTCGCCGGCCCGGTCCTGCTCCGCGGCGGCGCCCAGCCGAGCAACCCCAGCCTGCTCGACCGGAACTACCCGGCCGGCCTCGGCGTGGCCCTGCTCGTGGTGTGGGTCGCCGTCGCGATCACGCTCGCCGTCCGCCTCACCCGCTCACACACCAACCCCTGAGGGCCGCCTCGCGAGCAGGGTCCCCAGCCCGTCCGCCAGCCTGCGCCTCAGGAGCTGGTCGTCATCTGGGCCGCGACGTGGTCGATGGCCATGTCGAGGGCGAGCTCCAGCGGTCGGGTGGTCCGGGTGGTCTGGGTCAGCAGCAGCCCGCCCTGCAACGCGGCCATCACCCCGGTCGCGAGGTCGCCCGGGCAGCAGCTGGAATCCAGCTCACCGCGCGCCTGCATGGCCTCGAAGCCCTCGACCAGGTGCCCGGACCACCGGGTGAACGCCACCTGCAGCCGCTGCCGGGCGGCGGGCACCTCCGCCAGCTCACCGGCCAGCGACCCGACCGGGCACCCACCGACGCAGCCCACACGGCGCTCCAGCTCGACGATCACGTCCCGCCAACGACGCAACCCCGCGATGCTGTCGAGCTCGTGCAGGGTCTGCCCCTGGGCGTCCAGCACCCGCTGCGCCTGCCGGTCGATCACCGCCAGCACGAGGGCGTCCTTGTCGGCGAAGTAGTGGTACAGCTGGGACTTGCTCGTCGCGCTGGCCGCGAGCACCGCATCCAGGCTGGTCTCGGCCACCCCGTGGATCCCGACCAGATCCGCAGCGGCCTCCACGATCCGCGCCCGCGTCGCTGCCCCGCGCGGGGTCAGCCGTGCCGTCGTCATCGTCCCACCGTAGTGGACTTGACAGTCCACCGACCCGACGGTGGCGGCGAGCTCGTCGTGCAGCACCGTGGCGTGGCCCGCAGCAGGCACGGCCCCGGTCGGTGCTGGTCGTGGACGGAACCTGCCGGCACCGCGACCTCCGCCACCCGGTGGTCGTCCACCTCCCGGACCACGACGCTGGCGCGCGGGACGACGGGCGGTGATGCTGTGCGGATGCCGGAACCGAGCACGCACCCGGAGTCCGGCCCACGCCCGCCCGGGGACGCCACCGCTGACGACGCGGTGGTGCCCGTCTTCTTCCTCTCCGACAGCACCGGGATCAGCGCCGAGACCATGGGCAACGCGCTGCTCATCCAGTTCCCGGACATCTCCTTCGAGCGGACCCTGATCCCGTTCATCGCCAGCGTCGAGCAGGCCCGCGAGGTCGTCACCCAGCTCGACGAGGCCATGGACGGCCCCGTCACCCCGCTGGTGTTCACCACCGCCGCGGTGGACGAGGTCCGCGCGGAGCTGCTGCGCACCCGCGCCCCGATCATCGACTTCTTCGGCCTGCACATGGACCGGGTCGAGTCCCAGCTCGGGCACCGCGGGCTGCGGGAGGCCCGTCGGCTGCACGGCGTGGGCGACGTGCGCCGCTACAACGCCCGGATGGCGGCCATCGAGTTCGCCATCGAGCACGACGACGGCCTGGGCACCCGCGGCCTCGACCGCGCCGACGTGGTCCTGCTGGCCCCCTCGCGCTGCGGCAAGACGCCCACCGCGATGTACCTGGCCCTGCAGCACGGGCTGTTCGTGGCCAACTACCCCCTCGTCGACGAGGACCTGGAGACCACCGACCTGCCCCGCCCGGTGCGCCACCTCGCCGACCGCTGCTTCGGGCTGACCACCACGGTGGGACGGCTGAGCCGGGTCCGCCAGGAGCGCCGGCCCGACTCCCGCTACGCCTCGGAGGACCAGTGCCGCTGGGAGCTGCGCCAGGCGGGCGAGATGTACGACACCCACCGGCTGCCCGTGGTGGACACTTCTGCGGCGTCGGTGGAGGAGATCGCCGCCCTCGTCATCCAGACCCTCGCCCGTCAGCGCCGCGCCGACGAGCGCACCCGAGGAAGGACCCCCCGCGCATGAGCACCGACGTGACCGACAGCAGCTCCGAGGACGACACGTCAGCGGACTCCAGCTCTGAGGACTCCAGCTCCGAGGACTCCATCCCTGAGGACTCCATCCCTGAAGACAATGTCCGCGCCTTCGCCGAGATCGGCCTGGGTGACCTGGAGGTCGTCGGCGGCAAGAACGCCTCGCTCGGTGAGATGATCTCGAACCTCGCCGACGCCGGGGTCAGCGTCCCCGATGGCTTCGCGACGACGGCCGCGGCGTACCAGCGCTTCCTCGGTGACACCGGGCTCGCCGACCGCATCAACGAGCAGCTGCTCGCGCTGGACACCGACGACGTGCGGGCCCTGGCCGCCGCCGGCCGGGAGATCCGCTCGCTGGTGGTCGCCCAGCCGTTCCCGCCCGCGCTGGAGGCCGACGTCCGCGCGGCCTACGACGCCCTCGTCGGTGGTGACCCCGGCAATGACACGGAGGCGTCGTTCGCGGTGCGCTCCAGCGCGACCGCGGAGGACCTGCCCGACGCCTCGTTCGCCGGGCAGCAGGAGACCTTCCTCAACGTCCGCGGCATCGACGCGGTGCTGCAGGCGATCCGCGAGGTCTACGCGTCGCTGTACAACGACCGGGCCATCGCCTACCGGGTGCACCACGGGTTCGCCCACGAGGCGGTCTCGCTCTCGGCCGGGGTGCAGCGGATGGTGCGCTCCGACGTCGGGGCCTCGGGCGTGCTGTTCACGATGGACACCGAGTCCGGCTTCCGCGACGCCGTGTTCGTCACCTCGGCCTACGGCCTGGGTGAGGGTGTGGTGCAGGGGGCGGTGAACCCCGACGAGTTCTACGTCTACAAGCCGGCGCTGGCCGCCGGTCGCCCGGCGATCCTCAAGCGCGCGGTGGGTGAGAAGGCCACCAAGATGGTCTACACCGACGACGCGACGGTCGGGCGCACCACCGAGTTCGTTGACGTGGAACCCGCTGCGCGCCGGCTGCTCTCGCTGACCGACGACGAGGTCGAGGAGCTGGCCCGGCAAGCGGTGAAGATCGAGGAGCACTACGGCCGGCCGATGGACATCGAGTGGGGCCGCGACGGGCTGACGGGGAAGATCTTCATCCTCCAGGCGCGGCCGGAGACGGTGCAGTCGCGCACCGGCAGCACCACCGAGCGGTTCCGGCTCACCGGCACCGGGGACGTCGTCGTCGAGGGTCGTGCCATCGGGCAGAAGATCGGCGCCGGTGCGGTCCACGTGCTCTCCGACATCGAGGAGATGGACTCCTTCACCCCCGGTGACGTGCTCGTGGCCGACATGACCGACCCCGACTGGGAGCCGATCATGAAGCGGGCCTCGGCGATCGTCACCAACCGCGGCGGGCGCACCTGCCACGCCGCGATCATCGCCCGCGAGCTCGGCATCCCTGCCGTCGTCGGCACCGGGAACGCCACCCGCACCCTCACCGACGGCCAGGAGGTCACCGTCTCCTGCGCCGCGGGCGACACCGGGTTGGTGTACTCCGGCCTGGTCGACTTCGACGTCGAGGAGACCCGGCTCGACGCGATGCCAGAGATCCCCACCAAGATCATGATGAACGTGGGGACGCCGGAGCAGGCGTTCGCGTTCTCCCGGCTGCCGCACGCCGGGGTGGGACTGGCGCGGCTCGAGTTCATCATCAACCGCCAGGTCGGCGTGCACCCCCGCGCCCTGCTCGAGCTGGACACCCTGGACGCCCCGCTGCGGGCCGAGATCACCGAGCGGATCGCGGCCTACCCGTCGGCGCGGGAGTACTTCGTGCAGCGGGTGGCCGAGGGCATCTCCATGATCGCCGCCGCGTTCGCGCCCGAGCCGGTGATCGTGCGGATGAGCGACTTCAAGAGCAACGAGTACGCGAACCTGCTCGGTGGCGAGGCCTACGAGCCGCACGAGGAGAACCCGATGCTCGGCTACCGCGGAGCCTCGCGGTACCTGTCGGTGGACTTCGCGGAGTGCTTCGCCATGGAGTGCGAGGCGCTGCGGCACGTGCGTGACGAGATGGGCCTGACCAACGTCAAGATCATGATCCCGTTCGTGCGGACGGTCGCCGAGATCGAGGGGGTCATCGCGCTGCTCGCGTCGCACGGGCTGCGTCGCGGGGAGAACGACCTCTCCGTCGTCATGATGTGCGAGCTGCCCTCCAACGCCCTGCTGGCCGACGCCTTCCTCGACCACGTCGACGGGTTCTCCATCGGCTCCAACGACATGACGCAGCTGGTGCTGGGCCTGGACCGCGACTCCAGCCTGGTCGCCGCCGGGTTCGACGAGCGCGATCCGGCCGTGCTCGCCGTCCTCGAGATGGCGATCAGCGCGTGCCTGGCCCGCGGCAAGTACGTCGGGATCTGCGGGCAGGGACCCAGCGACCACCCCGACCTCGCGGAGTGGCTGGTGGACCAGGGGATCGAGACCATGTCGCTGAACCCGGACACCGTCGTCGACACCTGGCTCCACCTGGCGAAGGCAGCCGCAGCGAAGGCATCCGCAGCGAAGGTGGCCGCAGCGAAGGTCTGACCGGGCCGGTGCACCGGAGCTTCCGCCTGCTGTGGGCCTCGGTCGGGGTGAGCGCCTTCGGCAACGCGCTCACCGAGGTGGCGCTGCCCCTGCTGGCGCTGCTCGTCGTCGAGGCCTCCCCCACCCAGCTCGGCGCGGTGATCGCGGTGGACCAGGTCGCCTGGCTCGGGCTGGGGCTGTTCGCCGGGGTGTGGGTCGACCGGTGGCCGCGCCGCACCGTGCTCATCCTCAGCGACCTCGGTCGCGGCGTGCTGGTGGCCGTGCTCCCGGTCACGTACCTGCTCGGCGGGCTGAGCCTGGGCGTGCTGCTCGTCGTCGGGCTGCTCGTCGGGATCGGCAACGTCTTCGCCGGGACGGCCGCCGCGGCGATCGTGCCCGAGGTGGTGGAACGGCAGCACCTGGTCCGGGCCAACGCGCGGATCACCACGGTGGACACCGCGACGGGCCTCTCCGGCAGCGCCGTCGTGGGACCGCTCGTGGCCGTCCTGGGCGCGCCGGTCGCGCTCGCCGTGGACGCGGCCAGCTTCCTCGCCTCGGCCCTGCTGCTGCGGGGGCTGCGCACCCCGAGGCGCGTGGTCGACGTGGCGGCGCCGGCACCCCACTTCCGTCGTGAGCTCGTCGAGGGTGTCCGCGTCGTCCTCACCGACCCGCGGTTCCGTGCGCTGACCCTGGGCACGGCAGCGTTCAACGTCTGCGTGGCCGGCCAGTACGTGCTCGGCCTGCTGCTGCTGCGGGAGCTCGGCACGCCCGTCGTGCTCTACGGCGTGCTCCTGGCCGCTGCTGGGGTCGGGGCGCTGCTCGGCGCCGCGCTCGTCAGCCGGCTCAGCGCCGGGTGGGGCGAGGCGCGGGTGTGGCGGACCGCCGTCGTGCTCGGCCCCGTCGTGGGCCTGCTGGTCCCGCTCACGCAGCCGGGCCCCGGGCTGCTGGCCTACGTGGTGGGCACCGCCGGCCTCGCCGCGGCCGTCTGCGTGAGCAGCGTCATCGGGTTCAGCCTGCGCCAGGCGGTGTGCCCGCCCGCGCTGCTCGGCCGGGTGTCGGCCACGACGCGGATGATCACCTGGGGCCTCATCCCCGCGGCGGCCGTCGGCGCCGGGGCCCTCGGCGGGCTGGTGGGCGTGCGGCCGGCCCTGGGGGTCGTTGCCGTGCTGTTCTTCGCGGAGCCGCTGATCCTGCGGGCCACCCGGCTGTGGCGCTGGCAGGGGACGATCGCCTCGGTGCCGCGCCTGACGTGACCCGGTCTGCTCACCGGCGTTCAGCCAGTTCACAGGCTGCCCGTGCCAGCGTCCTCCCGGTGCCTACTTTCCTGCCGCGCTCCCACTTCCGGTGACGAGCACCGCCGTCGTCGTCGTGACCAGCGTGGCCGCAGCCGCCGCGTTCGCCACCTCGTCGACGTTGAAGCACGTCAGCGCCACCCGGATCCCGCGGGAGCCGCGGACCACCGCCGGTTCCCTGCGCCGGCTCGCGGCCGCCACCGTGCGTCACCCGTTCTGGCTCGCCGGCATCGGCGCCGACGTGGTGGCGCTGAGCCTGCAGGTGACGGCGCTGCGGCTGGGCGCGCTGGCGGTGGTGCAGCCGCTGCTCGTCACCGGCCTGCTGTTCGCGCTGGTGCTGCGGCAGCTCACCCAGCGGCGGCGGCAACGGGCCGAGATCGGCTGGGCCGTCGTGCTGGTGGCGAGCCTGGCCGGGTTCCTGCTGCTCTCCGGGGCCGCGGCACCGAGCGGGCCACCGGAGGCGGTCGACCGGATCGCGGCACTGGTGGTGGCGCTCACCGGCCTCGGGTTGACGGCGGGCTGCGTGATCATCGGACGTCGTGGCGGGCCGGCGGCACGCTCGGCCGCGGTGCTCGGGGTGGCGGTCGGCACCGTCTACGCGGCGACCGCGGCCCTGATCAAGGAGCTCACGACGCTCGCCGTGGCCGGACCCGTGGCCGTGCTGCTCAGCTGGCAGCTGCTGGCGCTGGTCGTGCTCGGCGTCTCCGGGCTGGTGCTGAACCAGCTCGCCTTCCAGGCGGGCCCGCTCTCGGCGAGCCTGCCCGCGACCTCGGCGGTGGACCCGCTGGCGAGCATCGTCATCGGGGTCGTCGTGTACGAGGAGGCGATCCGGCCGGGCTTCCTCGCCGGGGCCGGGGCCGTCGTGCTGCTGGCCGTCCTGTCGGTGTCGGTCATCGCGCTCGCGCGGGACGGCGCGCGGGACGCGCGGACCGACGAGGGCTGCCCGCCGGGGACGGCGAACGGCCCGGGCACGCACGAGGCGTGACCGGGCCGCAGGCTCAGGACGAGCCGGTCCTCAGGCTCCCGCAGGCGCGCTGGGCACGTCGGGTGTCGTCTGGTCACCCTCCTGCCCGTTGTCGTCCTGGACGCCGGGCGCGTCGGCCTGCTCCCCCGCGTCCGGAGCCTCCTTCGCGCCGGGGGCGTCCGGAGCCTCCTTCGCGCCGGGGGCGTCGGTGACGTCACCCGGGGTGGGGGCGTCGGCCGGGGTGGAGACCCCCGGCGAGGCCGGGGGGGTCGCGGTGGCCGCGTTCGCGACACCGGCGCCGATCCCGGCCAGGGCCAGGATCGCGAACGCCGACCCGGCGATCTTCTTCTTCACATCCATGAGGTGTCCTCTCTCGTGCCGCATCGCTGCGGTGGGCCAGCCGGGTGGCTGGACGAGATCGACCGTGCCCGCACCCACCTGTGCCCGGGCTGAACCCACCTGAGGACCGGCACCGGGTGCCGACGCGTTCAGCCTCCCTTCAGCAGGAGGGGTTCACGGTGGTGCTCGTCCGTCCCACACCGACCGGAGGAGCAACCGTGAGTCCAGCCGCCGCACCGGCAGGTCCTGCCGTCGAGCTGCGCAACCTGCACCACAGCTACGGCGGCGACGAGGTCCTGCGCGGGATCGACCTGGTCATCGAGCGCGGCGAGGTGTTCGGGTTCCTCGGTCACAACGGCGCGGGCAAGACCACCGCCATCAACATCCTCACCACCCTCATCACCCCCACCTCGGGCACCGCGCTGGTCTGCGGGCACGACGCGGTGACCGAGCGGGACGCGGTCACCCGGGAGATCGGGTACCTGCCCTCGGAGGTGCGCCTGTACGGCCACCTCACCGCGGCGGAGAACCTCGAGTTCTTCGCCCGGCTCTCCGGCGTCCCCGACCCCCGCCACGCCGCGACGCGCACCCTGGAGTTCCTGGGGTGCCCCGAGCTGGCCGACCGCCGGGTGAGCTCGTTCTCCAGCGGGATGCGCCAGCGCATCGGGATCGCCCAGGCGGTGCTGCACGAGCCGACGGTGCTCTTCCTCGACGAGCCCACCACCGGCCTCGACCCGCACGGGGTGCGCCAGCTGCGCGAGACCATCGCCCGGCTCAACACCGAGCTCGGTATGACGGTGTTCATGAACACCCACCTGCTCAGCGAGGTCGCCCGGGTGTGCACCACCCTGGGGGTGCTCAGCCAGGGCGAGCTGATCTACCGGGACTCGATGGCCGAGACCACGCGGCGCTTCCCCGACGAGGCGTCGCTGGAGGACATCTACGTCAAGGTCGGGCAGGGTCCGTCGTGATCGGGGTGGTCGCGGCACAGCAGATCACCATCCTCCGCCGCCAGCGGACGGTCCTGGCCCTGATGGCGGTCCTCGTCGGGATCACCGTGCTCGCCGGGGTCCTGGGCTGGTCCAGCGCCGCCACGGTGACCCGTGTGTACGGCCAGGCCGTCACGTACCTGGCGTCGCAGGGCCGCCCGGCGCCGGCCAACCCGCTCGGGCTCAAGCCCCCGCTGTCGCTGCTGTCCAACATGACCGTGTACGTGCCGATGGTCGGCGCGCTGCTCGCGATCGTCGTCGGCCACCTGAGCCTGAGCGACGACCAGAGCTCCGGCGTGGCCCGGCTGCTGCACACCCGGCTGCTGTCGCGCCGCGACTACCTGCTGGGCAAGCTCACCGCGGTCTCCGCGCTGCTCGCGGTCGCGCTGGTCGCCAGCCTCGCGGTCAGCGTGGTGGCCCTGGTCGTGGTGAACGGCGCCGTCCCCACGGCACCGCAGCTGCTGGCGCTGGCGGGCTTCTACCTGCTCGCCCTGCTCTACCTGGTCATGTTCGCCCTGGTGGCGATGGTGGCGGTGCTGCTGACGCGGCGGCGCTCCCTCGCGCTGCTGTCGGCACTGGGGGCCTGGCTGGTGGTCACCTTCGTGGTCCCGCAGTTCACCACGGGGCTGCGGCCGACGGCCTCGCTCAACCCCCTCAGCGTCCCGGTCGGCACGTCGCAGACCTTCTTCGACGTGACCGCGCACGTGCGGTTCCTGTCCCTGAGCGAGGACTTCAAGAGCGCCAGCAACCAGATCCTCGGCACGGCGCCCGCGGAGCCGCTGACCGCGACCCTCGGTCTCGTCGCGCCACTGGCCGTGTCCACCCTCGCGCTGGGGATCGCCGCCATGGTGCTGGTCCGCCGGCACGACTACTCCAGGAGCGTCGGCGATGAGTAGCACCGCGAGGGTGCGCACCCTGGCTCGCCACGAGCTCCGCGCCGCGACCCGCAGCCGTCTGCTGGTCGTGCTGGCCGCGATCCTGGTCCTGGTGACCGTGGTGTCGGTCTACGTCGGCGCCGTCGACTACCGCAGCCAGATCGCCGACTACGACGCCTACCTGCAGGCCGCCACGGCCAGCGGCGTGACCCAGCTCCCCCCACCGCCGCTGCGGCTGCTCTCGCTGCTGCGCGGTGCGATGGAGTACCTGGAGATCATCGGCGCCGTCATCGGCATCGCGCTGGGCTACCTCAGCGTGAGCCGGGAGCGCGCCAACCGGACCCTGCCGCTGCTGCGGACCCGTCCGGTGACCCCGCGGGAGCTCGCCGCGGGGAGCCTCGTCGGGGCCGCAGCGGTGCTCGGCATCCTGCTGGCCACGACCGCGGTGGCCGCGGTGCTGTGCCTGGGCATCATCGGCCACGGCTGGGTCGACGCGGGGCAGTCCCTGCAGCTCCTCCTCGCCTACCTCGCGGCGCTGGCCTACCTGGTCACCTTCTACTGCGTCGGCGTCATCGCGACCGCGCGGTCCACGGTGGCCGCCAACGGGCTGGTCGTCGCGCTCGCGATCTGGGTCGGAGTGGTCCTCGTGCTGCCGCAGATCGGCGACACGCTGGACGCGGACAACCAGGTCCCCGGCGGTCTGTTCGCCGCGCTGGGGCTCGGCCTCCCCGGCGAGACCGCCGTGCTGGGCCACTTCGCGCTCTACGAGAACATCCGGACCGGACTGGAGGAGATCTCCCTGGCCAAGCACTTCGAGCGCTTCGCCTTCGCGATGACCGACATCCCCAACGAGTACCAAGGATTCTCCCTCGGCCAGCTGCTGGCCGCCAAGCGCAACGACATCATCTGGCTCGTCGTGGGGGTGGTGGCGCTCGGCGCCGGCCTGCTCCGCGCACTGGGCCGCCAACCCGTCACCACCACTGGAGGACAGCCGTGAACGCCCGCCCCGCCCCCACCCGCACGTCCACCCGGACCTCCGTCCGGCTCGGCCTCGCCGCCACCGCGGCCGCCACCGCACTGCTGGTCAGCGCGTGCAGCGCAGGCGCCAGCACCACCGCGGCGGCCCCCGCCGCCGCGGGGACCTCCGCCGCCGCCGCCGCGGGAGCGGGCGCGGTGGTCCCGGTGAAGTCCGACCCGATCAGCAACACCGCGACCGCCGCCAGCCTCGCCGTCGCCAAGGTGCAGGTGGAGAACAACACCGACGCCGCCGGGAAGGCGGTCAGCGACCACCTGCAGGTCGACCTGCGCAACACCGGTGCCACCGCGCTGACCGGGTTCGAGGTGTTCTACACCTTTGCCGACCCGAAGGCGGGCACCACGGAGAGCTACTACCTGAAGCTGCCGGCCGACTACTCCCTCGCCGCCGGTGCGACGGACACCCTCAACTTCGACAGCGGCAGCGGCCCCGGCCACTTCCCCGCGAACAAGTTCAGCCTCTTCAACACCTCCAAGGCCGCCCTGGACGTCACCGTCAAGGTCAGTGCGACCGGCGCCGCGCCGGTGACCGCCACCGCGAAGAAGGGCCCCGGCGGGTCGGAGAACCTCGGCGGATGAGGATCCTGCTCGTGGAGGACGAGCCCAGCCTCGCCGCGACCATCCGCCGCGGTCTCGAGTCCGAGGGGTGGGTCGTCGAGCACGAGACCGACGGGGTGGACGGGCTCTGGCGCGGCAGCGAGCGTCCGTTCGACGTGATCGTCCTGGACATCATGCTGCCCCGCCTCAACGGCTACGACGTCCTCAAGGGCCTCCGCGAGAGGGAGGTGTGGACCCCGGTGCTCATGCTCACCGCCAAGGACGGCGAGTACGACCAGGCCGACGCCTTCGACCTCGGCGCCGACGACTACCTCACCAAGCCGTTCAGCTTCGTCGTCCTCGTCGCCCGCCTCCGTGCCCTGCACCGCCGGGGCGCCCCGGCGCGCCCCGTCGTGCTGGTCGCCGGCGCCATCAGCCTGGACCCCGCGCGCCGCCGCGTCCGCCACGCCGGCGCCGAGGTGGAGCTGACCCGCCGTGAGTACGGGGTGCTGGAGTTCTTCCTGCAGCACAAGGGGGTCGTGGTGAGCAAGACCGAGATCCTCGCCGGTGTCTGGGACGCGTACTACGACGGCGACGACAACATCGTCGAGGTCTACGTCGGCTACCTGCGGCGCAAGCTGGGCGCGAGCAGCATCGAGACCGTCCGGGGCAGCGGCTACCGGCTGCGAGCCGCGGACTGAGCCTGCCGGAGCAGGGTGACCACCACCCGGGCCCCCCCGAGCTCGGAGTCCGTGATCGTGACGGCGCCGCCGTGGGCGGCGACGATCTCGGTCACGATCGCCAGCCCGAGACCGCTGCCGCCGACCGCGCGGGCGCGACCCTCGTCGAGCCGCACGAACCGCTCGAGCACGCGCACGCGCTGCTCCGCCGGGATCCCCGGCCCGTCGTCCTCGACGACGATCTCCGCGCCGCCGGCGCTCGACCGGCACGAGAGCCGCACGGTCCTGGTGGCGTGCCGGGCGGCGTTCTCGCCCAGGTTGCGGATGACCCGCGCGAGCTGCGCGTCGTCGCCGCGGACCCGCACCGCGTGCACCACGGTGACCACCGTCAGCGCCGTCGTCCTCGGCGCCGTCGTCGCCACCGTTGCCGCCGCCTCCGCGCGCAGCTGAGCGGCACGTTCCTCCACCAGGTCGTCGAGATCCACGTCAGCCACCCGCAGCGGCAGACCCTGCTCGTCGGCCTTCGCGAGCAGGAGGAGGTCGTCGACGAGGCGCTGCATGCGCAGCGCCTCCGGCAGCAGGTGGGTCTGCACCAGGGCACGGTCGACGGCACCGGGCCGGGCCTGGGCCAGCTCCAGGGCGGCCGTCACCGTCGCCAACGGGCTGCGCAGCTCGTGGGAGGCGTCGGCCACGAAGCGCCGCTGCGCCTCGTGGCCGGTCTGCAGCCGCGACAGCATCGCGTTGAGCGTCTGGGCGAGCCGGGCGATCTCGTCGCGGGGGCGGGGCACCGCCAGGCGGAGACCGAGCTCGGCGCTGGTCACGGCCGCGACCCGGGAGCGCATCCGCTCCACCGAGCGCAACGAGCGGCCCACCAGGACGTAGGTCAGCACGCCGGCGACCACGACGACGACGGGGAGCCCGACCGCGAGCAGCGTGCCGACGGTGGAGAGCGTCTCGGTGATCCCGGCGACGTCGACACCCACGACGACGGTGAGGTCCGCGCCCGGGCTGGCCACACCCTGCGCGGCGACCCGGAACCCGGCCGTGCTGTCGGAGGGCCCGAGCTGCGCTGTCGCGCCGTCGGTGAGCGGGTCCGACAGGGCCGTCGACGGGGCGTCGACGGACGCCAGCAGCACCGCTCCGGAGCTGGTGACGATCTGGACCACCGAGGTCTCGCCGGTGGCGGCGACCAGCGGGGAGTCCTGTCCCGACGGCGGGTCGGTCCGCAGCTGGGCCGCGATCTGCGCGGCCCGGGCGACGGCCGAGGAGTCCGCGCTGTGCTCCAGCGAGCTGGCCAGCACCCACAGCAGCCCGGCGGCCACGACGGCCAGGGTCACCGCGAGCACCCCGACCGCGGCCAGGCTCAGGCGCACCCGCACGCCCCAGTCCCGCGGGTCGAGCTTCACTGCGGCCACGTGCCCGTCCTCCTGACCTGGGTTGGCGCAGGCACACGATGACAGCGACGACCTGAGGACACCCTGAGCGGCGGCTGGGCGCAGCCGGGCCGAGCCCCCCGGTGAGCCCGGCGGTGGACCGCACCGGGCTCGTCGGGCAGCCTGGTTCCATGACCTCGCCCACGGCCACCCTGCGCACCCTCGGCCGCTCCGGCCTGCTCGTCAGCCCGCTCAGCCTCGGCACGATGACCTTCGGCAACGACGCGTGGGGCTCCGACGAGGAGACCTCCGGCGCGGTCCTCGACGCCTACCTCGAGGCGGGCGGCAACATCATCGACACCGCGGACGTCTACGGCGACGCGGGGGCCAGCGAGGAGCAGGTCGGCCGGCTCGTCGCTGAGCGGGGCATCCGCGACGACGTGCTCGTCGCGACGAAGTTCGGCTTCGCGAACAGCTTCTTCGCCACCGGCGGCGCCGGCCGGGTGCACGCCCACCGCTCGCTGGAGGGTTCGCTGCGCCGCCTGGGCACCGAGCACGTCGACCTGTACTGGCTGCACGTGTGGGACGACGTGACCCCCGCCGCCGAGCTGGTGCACACCATGGCCGACCTGGTCCGCGCCGGGAAGATCCGCTACTGGGCCCTCTCCGACGTGCCGGCCTGGTTCGCCGCCGAGGCCGCCACCGTCGCCCGCTGCGAGGGCCTGCCCGGCCCGGTCGCGCTGCAGGTCGAGTACTCCCTGGTGGCCCGGGACGTGGAGGACGAGCACGTCCGCATGGCCCGCGAGCACGGTCTGGCCCTGGTGCCGTGGAGCCCGCTGGCCGGGGGCTTCCTCACCGGCAAGTACTCCCGCGGCGAGGAGCCGGAGGGACGGCTCGGCAAGGACAACCCGTTCGGGGACAGCAAGTTCACCGACACCGGCTGGGACACCCTCGACGTGGTCCGCGCGGTGGCCGAGGAGGTCGACGCCTCCTGCGCGCAGGTCGCGCTCGCCTGGGTGCTGGGCCGGCCGGGGGTCGACTCGGTGCTCGTCGGTGCGCGCACGCCCGAGCAGGTGCGGGGCAACCTCGGCGCCGTGGGGCTCGAGCTGCCCGACGCGGCCCGGCAGCGCCTCGACGCGGTGGGCGCCCCCGAGCTCGGCTTTCCCGGCGGGCTCTACAACCCCGCGGCGATGGCCCAGGCGGTCGGCGGCGGCACGGGCTTCGGGCGCCTGCGCGGGTGAGTCAGGGGTGCGTCGGGGGCTCGGGCGCCAGGTACTCCCGGGCCGGCCCGAGCCGCCAGGCCGCGCCCTTCTCGGTGCTCTCGGTCGGGGAGAACCTGTCCAGCCCGGCCGCGACGGCGGCGTGGTGCAGCGCCTCGAGGACCTCGCCGTGCGAGCAGAGCAGCCACGGTGCGTCGGCGCCGGCCTCGGCCAGCCACGCAACCAGCGCCTCGGTCGAGGAGTCCTTGGCCAGCAGCTCGGTGGTGCGCACCTCCAGGCCGCGATCGGTCGCCAGCGCCTCGACGGTCTGCCGGCACCGCACCGCCGGGCTCGACCAGACCACCGCGACCGGGTCGTCGCGCAGCCGCGTCGTCAGGCTCCGGGCCTGCTCGTGGCCCAGCGGCGAGAGCGGACGCTCGTCGTCGGGTCCCGACCAGAGCTTCTTCGCGCCGGCGTGAGCGTGGCGCACGAGGATCACACCGACGACCCTAGGGCCCGTCCGCCCCCGGGACCGGCGGGCCCGCCGCGTGCGACGATCACCGCTCGCCCACCACCGTTCGGGAGCACCCATGTCACGTCTCGACGTCCTCCTGGCCGAGCACGCCACGGTGGTGCTCGACGGTGCCACCGGGACCGAGTGCGAGCGCCGGGGCGTGCCGGTGCTCCCGGGCGCCTGGAGCGGCGGCGCCGCCCTCAGCCACCCCGACGTGCTGCGCGGCATCCACGTCGACTACATCGACGCCGGCGCCCGGATCATCATCGCCAACACCTTCGCCACCCACCGCCACGTGCTCGAAGCGGCCGGGGTCGCCGAGGACTTCGTCGCCCACAACCGGCGGGCGGTGGAGCTGGCCGTGCAGGCCCGCGACGAGGCCGGGGACGACACCGTGGTGGTGGCCGCGGGCATCAGCAACTGGACCTTCGCCGGTGAGCACCCCGCGCTGGACGTGCTGCGCGCCAACGCCGCCGAACAGGCTGCGGTGCACGCAGCGGCGGGGGCCGAGCTGCTGATCCTCGAGATGATGGTCGACATCAACCGGATGCGCGCCACCCTGGAGGGGGCCGCGCAGGCGGGGCTGCCCGTGTGGGTGGGCCTCACCTCGGGCAGCTACGGCGTCCCGCCGGCCGCCGACGGTGTCCCGCGGCTGCGGGACGGCGAGACCCTCGCCGACGCCATCGCCGCGCTCGCGGGCCACGACGTGGGCGCCCTGGTGGTCATGCACACCGACGTCACGCTCGTCGACGGCTGCCTCGACGTGGTGCTCCGGGAGTGGGCGGGCCCCGTGGCGGTCTACGCGCACAGCGGCGACTTCGTCGACGGGGAGTGGGTGTTCGACGACGTGATCAGCCCCGCGGAGTACGCCGAGCACGCACGCGGGTGGGCCGACCGCGGGGTCCGGGTCATCGGTGGGTGCTGCGGCACCGGGCCCGACCACGTGCGTGCGCTCGTGACCGCGCTGCGCTGAGCCCCGTCGTCCGCTGAGCCCCGTCGTCCGCGGAGCACCGCCGTCCGCGGACCGGCCCGGCTACCCGGCGGGCGGGGCGAAGAACTCCAGCGCGATGCCGTCGGGGTCGGTGAAGGAGACACCACTGCCGTAGTGGGCGTCCACCACGCCGCCGTGGCGGACGCCCAGCTCGTCCAGGCGCGCCGCCCACCTCTCGAGCTCGGCCCGGTCGGCGCAGGCGAAGGCGAGGTGGTCCAGGCCCGGGCTGGTGGCGTCGAAGGCCGCGGAACCACCCGGGGAGTGGGCGTGGATGCCGAACAGCTGACCGCCACCCAGGGCCCACACGGTGTGGTGGAAGCCGCCGGTGGCCTCGTCCTCGTCCAGCACCGGGCTGCTCCCGAACAGCTGGGAGTACCAGGTGGTACTGGCGGTCAGGTCGGTGACGGTGACGGCGGCGTGGGCCAGGGCGGGGAACTCGGGCACGGGGGGCTCCTTCGGGTCGGGTCCCCACTGTCTACCCCCGCGACTCCCGTCACCTGCCCGGGTGGGTGGTCCCGACCCGCCGGGGTCGGGCGCCCGTCATGCCTTGCGCAGCGGCAGCACCAGCTCGGCGACCCAGCTGAACAGCGCGATGAGGAACCCCCCGACCACGGCCCCGGAGAACCCGGCGACGTCGAGCCGGTCGGAGAGCCCGGCGGCGACGGCGAGCAGGATCGCGTTGACCACGAGCAGGAACAGCCCCAGGGTCAGCACCACGAAGGGCAGCGAGAGCAGCCGGAGCACCGGTCCCAGCACCGAGTTGACGACCGCGAAGACCAGCGCCACCCACAGGTAGGTGCCTGCCTTCCCGAGCACCGCGTCGGGGTTCTCGACGACGACCACCCCGCTGTACAGCCGGGTGACCACGTAGATGATCACGGCGAGGACGACGACCCTCAGGGAGAACCGGGTGATGGTGTTCACCGCGCTGAACCTAGCGTCCGGTGGCGGGACCGACCATGGTCCCGGGCCCGTCGCGGAGGGGTCCACGAGGAAGAATCCGGCCCGGCCACCTCGCGCCGCGCCGCTGCGTGCGGGAGGCTGGGGTCATGCGAGTCCTGGTGGCCGGTGCGTCCGGCTTCGTCGGTCGACGGTTGTGCCCCGAGCTGGTCGAGGCCGGCCACGAGGTGGTGGCCATGACCCGCAACCCCGACGGCTACGACGGCGCGGGCACGGCGGTCGAGGGCGACGTGCAGGAACCGGCCTCGCTCGACACCGCGCTCGCGGGCTGCGACGCCGCCTACTACCTCGTGCACGCCCTCGACGAGGTGGACTTCGAGCACCAGGACGCGAAGGCCGCCAAGAACTTCTCCCGGGCCGCGAAGGGAGCCGGCATCCGGCAGATCGTCTACCTGGGTGGCCTCGGCGACGACGGCGACCAGCTCTCCGCCCACCTGCGCAGCCGCCGCGAGGTGGAGGGCCTGCTGCGCGCCGACGGCGTGCCGGTGACGGTGCTGCGGGCCGGGATCATCGTCGGCCACGGTGGGATCTCCTGGGAGATGACCCGCCAGCTCGTGCAGCACCTGCCCGCCATGATCTGTCCGCGCTGGGTCAACACCCGCACCCAGCCGATCGCCGTGGCCGACGTGGTCCGCTACCTCGGTGGCGTCCTGGACCCGGAGGACCCGGCCGACCGGGCCTTCGACATCGGGGGCCCCGACGTCCTGGAGTACCTGCAGATGATGCGTCGGGTCGCGGCCATCCAGGGCCGCCGGATGATCGTGCTTCCGGTGCCGCTGCTCACCCCGTCGCTCTCCTCGCGCTGGCTGTCGCTGGTGACCGACGTGGACGTGCAGACCGGGCGCAACCTCATCGACTCGATGAGCAACGAGGTGGTCGTGCGCGACGACAGCATCCGCGAGCTCGTGCCGTTCGAGCCGATGGACTACGACTCAGCCGTGCTCACCGCCCTGGGCGAGCGGGCGAGGGCGCTCAGGTCCCAGAAGGCGGAGACGGAGAGGGCCGCCGCCTCGTGAGGCTGCCCACCGCGCGCCAGGTCCTCGCCCTGCTGCCCCGGCAGCTGGTCGAGAAGGTCCCCCGCGACCACCACGAGTCCGACGCCGCGTTCCGGCGCCGGCGCAAGGTCGTGGCCGGGGTGTCGGTCGTCGGCGCGGCGCTGCTCGGCACCTCGCTGAAGACCAGGCCGGCGTCGAACGCGTTCTACGGGCTCACCGGCGCGGTCGCCGCGACCTGGGTGGCCGGCGGGATCGCGTCGGGGCCGCTGCACCTGGGCTGGCTGGAGCGGGGTTGGATCACCCACGACGAGCCGCACCTGGCGCGGCCCGTCGTGCTGCCGGTGCTCACCGGAGCGGGCGCGTTCGGCGTGTTCTACGGCTGTGCCCTGGTGTGCCGGGAGATCCCCGTGCTGCGCCGCGCCATCGCCTCGATCCTGCAGTACGCGAACGAGGGCAACCCGAGCCTGGTCATGCTGACGACGCTGGCCAACGGCGCCGCCGAGGAGGTCTTCTTCCGGGGGGCGCTCTACGCCGCGGCGGGCGTGGACCGGCCGGTGCTGAAGTCGACCGCCGTCTACGCGCTGGCCACCACGGCCACCGGCAACCCGGCGCTGGTGCTCGCCTCCGGTGTGATGGGCACCCTGTTCGGGGTGCAGCGCCAGGTCACCGGCGGCATCCAGGCTCCGCTGCTGACGCACCTGACGTGGTCGGTGCTGATGCTGCGGTACCTGCCGCCGCTGTTCTCCTCCGACGACGCCAGGAAGACCTCCACCCGGGGCTGAGCCAGGACAGCCCTCAGACGACGACCGGCGCCGGGGTGCGCGCGTGGCGCAGGGTCGGGGCGAGGGCGGCCAGGGCCAGCAGGGTGCCGCCGAGCATCGCCGTCGCCATGGCCACGCTGTCGTTGCCGAGGAACCCGACCAGCGGGGCGACGAGCGCACCGAAGCCGAACTGCACCGCGCCCAGCAGTGCCGAGGCGGTGCCCGCGGCCTCGCCGTGGCGGTTCAGCGCGAGCGCCGGGGCGTTGGGCAGCACCAGCCCGACGGAGCCGAGCACCACCCACAACGGCACCAGCAGGCCCACGAGCCCACCGAGCTCGGAGAACGCGGCCCCGACGAGCACCGCGCCGGCCACCGCGCCGACGACGAGTGCCCCCAGGGTGATCTGCTCCGGGCCGTACCGGCCGAGCAGCCACACGTTGAGCTGCGAGGCCCCGATCAGGGCCACGGCGCCGGCGGCGAAGACGTAGGCGAACTGCTGCTGGCTGAGGTCGAACTGGTCCTGGAAGACGAACGACGAGCCGGCCACGTAGGCGAACAGCGCTGACATGGCGAGCCCGGCGACCCCGACGAGGGCGACGAACGGGAGGTCGCGGAGCAGGGTGCCGTACACCCGCAGCGCGGGCCTCAGGCCGCCGGCGCTGCGCCGCTCCGGCGGCACGGTCTCGGGCAGGGCGACCGCGCCGAGCGCGAGCAGCGCCAGCCCGGTCACGGCGAGCGCCACGAAGACCCCGCGCCAGGAGACGGTGGTGAGCAGGAGCCCGCCGATGGTGGGCGCGAGCACCGGGGCGACGCCGATGACCAGGAACAGCCGCGACAGCACGGTGGCCGCGGCGCGGCCGGAGAACAGGTCACGGACCACGGCGAGCGCGACGACCGCGGCCGCGGCCGCACCGACGCCCTGACCGATGCGCAGCAGCCCCAGCACGGCCACGTCGGGGGCGAACACCGCGGCGAGGGAGGCGACGACGTGCAGCGCGGTGCCCGCGAGCAGCGGGGTGCGGCGACCCAGGCTGTCCGAGAGCGGGCCGATGACGAGCTGACCCAGCGCGAGGCCGAGCAGGGTCCCGGTCAGGGTGAGCTGCGCGGCGGTCTCCGTCGTCTGCAGCTCCGTCGCGATGGTGGGCAGCGCGGGCAGGTACATGTCGATGGTCAGCGGCCCGAGGGTGACCAGCGCGCCGAGCACGAGGACCAGGCGCAGCTTGGCGCGGCCGACGGGTTCCGCGGCCGCGGTCGGTGGCGCGGTGGTGGAGCTGCTCAACTTGTCGTCCTGACCTCGGTCGGCTCGACCGCGGTGTCCCCAACCGCGACGTCGGAGCCCGGCGTGTGCTTCTCTGCTGGGTGCCAGCGACGCGGGTGCCGGTTCTGTTCCCGGGCAGCGCCGCGGCCCCCCGGCTGGTCTACTTCCGCCCGTGCGCACCCTGGTCACCGGCGCGACCGGCTACATCGGCATGCGGCTCGTGGCCGCCCTGCACCAGGCCGGCGGTGGCGGCCCCACGGTGGTCGCCACCGCGCGTCGCCCGGAGCAGCTGGTCGCGCTGCAGCTGCCCGCCGACGTCGAGCGGGCCCGCCTGGACGTCGACGACGCGGCCTCCTGCACCGCGGCGCTGCACGGGGTGGACGTGGCGTGCTACCTGGTGCACGCGATCGGCGAGGACGACTACGCCGAGACCGACCGGCGGCGCGCGGAGACCTTCGCCACCGCGGCCCGGGCGGCCGGGGTGCGCCGGGTGGTCTACCTCGGCGGCCTGGTGCCCGACGAGGAGCTCAGCGAGCACCTGGCCAGCCGGGCCGAGGTGGGCGAGGTGCTCGCCGAGCACGGGCCCGAGCTGGTGTGGCTGCGCGCCGCGGTGGTGCTCGGGGCCGGCTCCGCCTCCTACGAGATCACCCGCTACCTCGCCGACTGGCTCCCGCTGGTGCCGCTGCCGCCGTGGATGGACACCCTGGTGCAGCCGGTGGCGGTGGACGACGTGCTGGCCGCGCTCGTCGCCGCGGCCGGGCTGGACCCGCTCGTCGAGGTGGGTCCGGGCTCGTGGGACCTCGGGGGGGACGAGCAGCTGCCCTACGCGGAGCTGGTGCGCCGCTACGTGGGCGTGGCCGGGCTGCACCGGCTGCTGCTGCCCACCCCGCCCGTGCCGACCGCGCTGGCCGCCTGGGTGGTGTCGCGGCTGACCCCGCTGCCGCAGGCCATGGTGGCCGACCTGGTGCTGAGCCTGAGCAACACGATGGTCGCCGACCCCGCGCACCTGCTCCAGGTCCGCGGCACCCCGACGACCGTCACCGACGCGCTGCGCCGGGCCGGGGTCGGCTCGGTCCGGCGCCGCCGCGACCTGCCCGGGGTGTGCGACGTGCCCGACCCCCTGCAGCTGTGCGCCTCCGACGCCGACTGGGCCGTGCGAGCGCGGTACTAGCCACCGGGGGCCGGGCCGCCCGGCCGCCGCTACCGGGTCCGCAGCAGCGGGACCTCCAGCTCGGCCGGGGTGAGCGCCCCGTGGTGCCCGACCAGCGCGGCCTCGCGGGGCTGCCCGACCGTAGTGACCACGGCCAGCTCCTCGCGGGCGACGCACAGCACGTCACCGATCCGGGCGCGCGTGGCCGGGGTCACCACCGGACCGAACAGCCCCGCCGCGACCGCCTCGTCCCCGGGGCCCACCCAGGCGCGGGACCCCAGCACGCCGCGCCAGGTGGCGACCACGTCGTCGGTCGCCCCCGCTCGGACGTGGACGTGGCGCACCCGCGGCTCGCCGGCGAGCCGGCGCACGCCGTCGAGCAGCCCGGGGGTGGTGTCCACGTCGACCTTGGCGTCCTCGCCCACCTCGACCATGCCGTGGTCGGAGGTGACGAGCAGCGTGGCGTCGTCGGGGAGCACGTCTGCGAGACGGCGGGCGAAGGCGTCGACCAGGCGCAGCTGCTCGCACCAGGCCGCGCTGCCCGGCCCGCGCAGGTGGCCGACGGTGTCGAGGTCGCTGAGGTAGCAGTAGACGAGGCTGTGGTCACCGGCCCGGGCGGCGACCGCCGCCTGGGCGAGCACGTCGCCCTGGCCCACGGTGCCGGGGAACGCCCCGCCGCGCAGCACCGCCCGGGTGAGGCCGCTGCCCACGAAGCGGGCGGGGCCGCACTGGGTCACCCGCACCCCGTCGGCCTCGGCCCGCTGGAAGATCGTGGTCCGCGGCTGCACGGCCTCCGGCGCCAGCTCCTCGCGCAGCTCGCGGCCCCGCGGCGGCGCACCACCGTCGGTCGACCCGGCGCGCACGGTGGCCCAGCCGAGCCACGACACCACGTCGCCGACCTCGGGCACCCACGAGGTGTAGCCGGGCAGCCCGTGCTCCCCCGGCGCGAGGCCGGTGCCCCAGGAGGAGACGGAGGTGGCCGTCGTCGTCGGGAAGCAGGCCGTCAGCGGCGTGGGCAGCAGCGAGGTCAGGAAGGGTGCGATGTCGGCGTGCTCGCGCAGCTGCTCCGCACCCATGCCGTCGACGAGCAGGACGGCGGCGCGACGCAGGTCGGCGAGCCCGAGGCCGGGCCGCTCGCCGGCGACCCCGAGTCCGGCGAGCAGCGCCGGTCCCAGCTCGGCCAGGCTGTGCGAGCCGTAGGCGGGGACCGTGAGGCACCGCACGTCGCCCTCGTCATCGGGCCCGTCCCCGGCTTCGTCCCCGTCATCGTCGCGGTGCATCGGAGACCAGCCTGCCGTGGGCGTGATCGGTGCGCCAGTCCGGTCTCCACGAGCGGGTCGCCGGGACCCACGCCGCACCGGCCGGGTGCGTCCGCGGTCCGACGCGTCAGCCGAGCCGGTCGGTCCGGGTCCGCGCCGGGTCCTTGGCCCACAGCGCGTCGTCGAGGGCGCGGAGCTTGACGATCTCCCGCTCCGCCTCGTCCTCGGTGTAGAACCACTTCGAGACCTCGGTCTCGGTGGTCCCGACGAGGGTGCTCACCCGGTAGACCCCGGACCAGCGACCCTTGTCCTCGACGATCTCCGTGCTGACCCAGAAGGTGTTGTAGTCGGTGGGACGGGACTGGGGGGTGTACGAGCTCACGCCCCCATCCTGGACCACCAGCACCCGGCTCAGGCGCCAGGGCCCGCGTCCAGCGCTCGCGTCCACGCACCCTTCACCGCGCGCCACTGCTCGTCGGTCATCCCGCGTCGCCAGTAGGGCGAGGCGGAGAGGTCGGCACGCTCGATCGCCCACGGGCCCAGCAGCAGCGTCCGCACCGCCTTGACCTCCTCCGCCTCCCCGTGCACGAAGGCCTGCAGCCGACCACCCGGGCGGGGCACGGCGGCGACGGCCCGGGCCAGCACCTGCGGGTCGTCGGCCCCCCCGCGGTGCACCCACGTCACCTCCAGCGCGCCCGGGGAGGTCAGCTCGAGGTGGCCCTCGGGACCGTCGACCACGGCCACCACCCGCACGGGCACCCCCGACGGCACCCGCTCCAGCGACGCGGCGATCGCGGGGAGCGCGCTCTCGTCGCCGACCATGAGGTGCGCGTCGGCGTCCGGGTCCGGGGCGTAGCCGCCGCCGGGGCCCTTCAGCGCCAGCAGGTCCCCGGGCTGCGCAGCGGCCGCCCAGGCGCCCGCGAGCCCCGCCACGGCGCCCTCCCCGTGGACCACGAGCTCCAGCGTCAGCACGCCGGCGTCGGCGTCCCAGGCGCGCACCGTGTACCGCCGCCCCACCGGTTGCTGCTCGCGCGGCAGCGCCTTCACCTCGTCGGCGTCGAAGGGCACGGTGTACGGCGCCCCGGCCGGCACCAGCTGCAGGTTGACGTAGCTGTCGGTCTCCGCGCCCACGGCGAAGCCGGCCAGGCCCGCCCCGCCCAGGCGCACCCGCACCAGGTGCGGCGTCGGCCGCTCCACGTCCAGCACCGCTCCGTGCACCGTGCACCTCCGTGGTCCTCGTCGTTCGTGGGTGTTAGGTCAGCCTAACTTGGACGGGGCAGACCCGCACCCGCGACGATGGCGACCATGACCGCACCCACCTCCCTGCGCTGGGGCATCCTCGGCACCGGCGCCATCGCCAGCTCCTTCGTCGCGGACCTCGCACTCCTGGCGGACGCCGAGGTCGTCGCGGTGGGCTCGCGCAGCCAGACCGGGGCCGACGGCTTCGGCGAGCGCCACGGCATCCCCCGCCGCCACGGCTCGTACGCGGCGCTGGTCGCCGACGGGGGCGTCGACGTGGTCTACGTGGCCACCCCGCACACCGCGCACCACGCCAACGCGCTGCTCGCGGTGCAGGCCGGCAAGCCCGTGCTGGTGGAGAAGCCGTTCACCGTCGACGCCCGCCAGGCCCGGGAGGTGTTCGCCGCCGCCGAGTCCCGCGGCGTGTTCGTGATGGAGGCGATGTGGACCCGCTTCCTGCCCTGGGTGACGGCCCTGGTCGGGCTGATCGACGACGGCGGGCTGGGCCAGGTGCTCGCGGTGGACGCCGACTTCGGGACCCGCTTCCCGCACGACCCGACCTCGCGGCTGCTCGCGCCCGAGCTGGGCGGCGGCTCGCTGCTCGACCTGGGCGTGTACCCCGTCGCACTCGCGTGCCTGCTGCTCGGCCCGCCCGCCTCGGTCGCCGCGGTGAGCACCGCCGCCAGCACCGGCGTGGATGCGCACACCTCCGTGCTCATGACCCACTCCGGGGCCGGGCACAGCGCGGGCGCGCACTCCCTGCTCTCCAGCTCGCTCGTCGCCGAGCACGCCAACCGCGCCGTGGTGGTGGGCACCGAGGCCCGCGTGGAGGTCGACCCGCCGTTCTTCACCCCCGGCTCGTTCACCGTGATCACCGCCGACGGCACCCGCACCCGGCACGACCACCCCGACGCCGGCGTGGGGCTGCGCCACCAGGCCGTGGAGGTGATGCGCTGCCTGCGCGCCGGGGAGACCTCGAGCCCGCTGCGCACCCCCGCGGACACCCTGGCCGTGCTCGACACCCTCGACGAGATCCGTCGCCAGATCGGGCTGCGCTACCCCGGCGAGTAGGAGCCCGGGCCGGTCAGCGTCGTCCCCGGAACGCCTCGCGGACGTCGGCCACCACCAGCTCCGGCACCTCCAGGGCCGCGAAGTGCCCGCCCCGCTCGTGCTCGGTCCAGCCCACGACGTTCTCCCGGGCCTCGGCGAGGCGGCGCAGCGGGCGGAACAGGTCGTGCGGGAACACCGAGACCCAGGTGGGCACGGTGCCGACCCCGTGCGGCCCGCCGCCGTGCGCGCTCTCCCAGTACAGCTGCGCCGAGGAGCCCGCCGTCCCGGTGAGCCAGTAGAGCATCACGTTGGTCAGCAGGTCGTCGACGGTGATCTCCGAGGCCGGGTCGGTCCAGTCGTGCAGCTTCTCCGCGATCCACGCCAGCTGGCCCACCGGGGAGTCGTGCAGCGCGTGGGAGACGGTGAGCGGCCGGGTCGACTGGAGCCGGTTGTAGCCCTCCAGCTCCCGGGTGTACCGGGCGTTGGGTGCCATCGCCCGGCGCTCGGAGTCGCTGAGCTGCTCCCCCCGCGGCACCGGGGTGACGAGCATGTTCACGTGCACCGCGATCACGTGCTCGGGGTCGACCCGCCCCAGCGCCCGGCTCACGTGGCTGCCCCAGTCGCCGCCCTGCGCGCCGTAGCGGTCGTAGCCCAGGCGCGCCACGAGCTCCGCCAGGGCGCGGGCCATCCGGTCCACGCCCCACCCCGGCTCGGCGAGGGGCGAGGAGAACCCGTACCCGGGCAGCGACGGGACGACGACGTGGAACGCGTCCGCGGGGTCGCCGCCGTGGGCGCGGGGATCGGTCAGCGGACCCAGCACCCCGAGCATCTCGACGACGGAGCCGGGCCAGCCGTGCACCAGCACCAGCGGGGTGGCCCCGGGCTCCGGTGAGCGGACGTGCAGGGCGTGGATCCGTTGGCCGTCGATCGTGGTGACCAGCTGCGGGAACGCGTTGAGCCGCGCCTCCTCCGCCCGCCAGTCGTACCGGTGGCGCCAGTGGTCCACCAGCCCGCGCAGGTGCGCACCGGGCACCCCGCGCTCCCAGCCGACCCCGGGCAGCTCCGGCGCCCAGCGGGTGGCGTCGAGCCGGGCGTGCAGGTCGTCGAGCTGGCGCTGCGGGACGTCGATCCGGAAGGGCTGCACGGCACTCGACGCTAGCTCCTCGTACCGCGTCGGCCGCGTCACGCGCCCTCGTGGTGGGCGGGCACGCCGGGGCCGAGGTGCTCGGCGTGGCGCAGGGTGTCGGTGACGAGCTGGACGACGTGCTCGTTCGCGACGCGGTAGAGCACCTGGGTGCCCTGCTTGCGGGTGGTGACCAGCCGCGCCATCCGCAGCTTGGCCAGGTGCTGGGAGACCGCCCCGTTGCGCTTGCCCACCGCGGCGGCGAGGTCGTTGACGGACAGCTCCTCGGCGCCGAGGGCGAGGAGCAGCTGCACGCGGGTGGCGTCGGCGAGAAGGCGGAAGACCTCGACGGCGAGGGTGATCGACTCCGGGTCACCTGCTTGCTTGTTGTCCACGTCCATGCGTAGATAGTGGCACACGTGGGAACACCTCCCACGGCAGCACCGAGGAGGCCACTGTGAGCACCCCCCAGCACGCCGAGCACGAGCACACCCACGCCGGCGACCCCGCGTCCAATGGCCACGTGCACCCGCACGGCGAGGGCCACCACGACGGCGGCGCCGTGGAGCACCACGACGGCGGCGCCGTGGAGCACCACAGCCACGAGCACGGCCACCCCGAGGACACCGGGCACGACGACCACCAGCACCCGCACGCCCACGAGCACGGGTCCGAGCACCACAGCGCCTGACGATCGGGGCCGGGATCAGGGCAGCAGCACGACCTTGCCGTGGGTGTGACCGCCCTGGACCTGGCGGTGCGCGTCGGCCACGTCGGCCAGCGCGAAGGTGGCGTCGACGGTCACCTCGAGCTGACCCTCCTCGACCAGGCTCACCAGCTCCAGGCGGGCGCGGTCCCGGATCTCGGTGCCCGGGTCCGCGCCCGGCCCGCCGCCCAGAGCCTTGATGCCGACCTCCGGCGCCCGTCCGAACGCGGCGATGGTGGCGATGCGGCCACGGTCGGCGACCAGGGCTAGCGAGACGTCGACGGCCTCGTCGGTGCCGACGCAGTCCAGCGCCACGGTGACCTCCTCGGAGAGCTCGCGGACGTCACGCTCGAGGTCGTCCCCGTACTCGACCGGGGTCACGCCGTAGCCCTGCAGCACCTCGTGGTTGGCCGCGCTCGCGGTGCCGATGACGTGCGCCCCGCGGGCCTTGGCGATCTGCACGACCATGAGCCCGACCCCGCCGGACGCACCGTGCACCAGGACGGTGTCGCCGTGCTCGACCCCGGTCGCCTCCAACAGGTGGATCGCGGTGGTCCCGGTGAGCATGAGCCCAGCGGCCTGCTCGTGGGTCATCGCGGCGGGCTTCGGGATCACAACGGAGGCGTCGACGAGGAGCCGCTCGGCGCACGCGCCCTCGTGGCGGTAGACGATCACCTCGTCGCCGGCGACGACGTCACCGCCCGGGCCGCGGGCCCCGTCCCCGACGGCCACGACCACGCCGGAGGCCTCGAACCCCACCCGCATCGGCAGCAGCGACGCGTCCTCGCCGAACATCCCGCTGAACAGCTTGTAGTCGACGGGGTTCACCCCCGCGGCGCGGACCGCGACCAGCACCTGCCCGGGGCCCGGCTCACCGAGCTCCTCGTCGCGCACGGACAGGACCTCAGGGCCGCCGAAACCGGTGGCCACCACGTAGGACGTCATGGTTGCTGCAACGCCCGGCGTCAGCGGGTGTTCCGTCGCGGGCGCAGGACCACCGCCACCGACCGGGTGCTCGCCCGGACCTCGCGGCCGCACCCCACCCCCGCGCACCCAGGCGCGCCACCGTGGTCCCGACCCCCACCGCGGCCACCCCCGCGAGCAGCACCGTCAGGAGAACACCTTGCCGGGGTTGAAGATCCCCGCGGGGTCGAGCGCCTGCTTCACGGCGCGGTGCATGGACAGCACCTCGGGCCCGAGCTCCGCCTCCAGGCCGTCCCGCTTCAGCAGGCCCACCCCGTGCTCACCGGTCACGGTGCCCCCGAGCTCCAGCGCGTCGGCGATGATCTCCTCGAACGCGAGCTGCGCCCGCGCGCGCGCGGCGTCGTCACCGGGGGTGGTGATGATCAGCGGGTGCAGGTTGCCGTCGCCGGCGTGCGCGATGTTGGCGATCCGGGTGTCGTGCCGGCGCGCGGTGGCCTCGATGCGTCCGAGCATCTCCGGCAGCGCGGCCACCGGCACGCACACGTCCTCGGTGAGCAGCGGGCCCAGCCGCTCGAGCGCCGGGTAGGCCAGCCGGCGCGCGGCGAACAGGGCGTCGGCCTCGGCCTGGTCGGTGGAGCGGTCGGCCCAGCTGGCCCCGGCCGCGACGAAGCAGTCGACCATCGCCTGGGCCTCGGCGTCGCCGGCCGCCCCGGGGGCGTCGGTGCGCCCGAGCAGGACCACCTCGGCCTCGGTGCTCAGCCCCAGGTGCTTCCAGTCGTCGACCGCCTTCAGGCAGTGCCGGTCCAGCAGCTCCAGCGCCGAGGGCTGCAGGCCCGCCGCGACGATGGCGGCCACGGCCCGACCGGCGTCGACCGCCGAGGAGAAGTAGCCGGCGACGGTGGCCTCCGGCGCGCGCGCCGGACGCAGCCGCACGGTCACCTCCGTGACGATCCCGAGCGTGCCCTCCGACCCGACGACCAGGTGGCACAGGTCGTACCCGGCCACGCCCTTGGCGGTGCGCCGCCCGAGCCGCACCACCTCACCCCGCCCGTTCACCAGCTCCAGGCCGAGGACGTAGTCCCCGGTCACGCCGTACTTCACGCAGCACAGCCCGCCCGCGTTGGTGGCCACGTTGCCGCCGATGGTCGACCACGGCGAGCTCGCCGGATCCGGCGGGTACCAGAGCCCGTCCTGCGCGCAGCGGGCGCGCAGCGCGTCGTTGACGACGCCGGGCTGGACGACGGCGAGGTGCTCAGCCGCGTTGACCTCGAGCACGGCGTCCATGGCCTCGAGGCTGAGCACGAGCGACCCCTCGACGGCGTTGGCACCACCGGAGAGGCCGGTGCCGGCGCCCCGGGGCACCACGGGCACCCCGTGCTCCAGGCACCAGCGCACGCACACCTGGACCTCGGCGGTGCTGCGCGCACGCACCACGGCCAGCGGAGCGGCGGACGGCGCCCACTCCGCCTCGTCGTGGGCGTAGCGGGCGGTCACGTCCGGGTCGGTCACGACACGACCCGGCCCCAGCGCGGCGACGAGGTCGCTGAGCCGGGACACGGGCCGTTCGGTGAGGGTGGTCACATCCGCGAGGCTACGCAGGTCGCGGATGGCGCGCCGGGGGCCGGTGTCGTGAGCGCGCGGGTCGGCCTGCGGCCGTGCTGGACGAGCCTGCGGCCGTGCCCGATCGGCCTGCGGCCGTGCCCGTTCAGCCTGCGGCCGTGCTCGATCAGCCTGCGGCGGCGGCCTTGAGCTTGCTGCCCGCGGTGACCTTGGCGGTCTTGGAGGCGGCGATGTGCAGCGCCTCGCCGGTGGCGGGGTTGCGGCCCTCGCGAGCGGAGCGTGCGCCCTGCTCGAAGGTCAGGAAGCCGGCGATGGTGAGCTTGTCCTCACCCTTGGCGACGATGTCGAAGGCGACGTCCTGGAACGCCGCGAGCACCTTGTCGGCGTCGGTCTGGGAGACGCCCGCCTTGTCGGCGATGGTGCTGATGAGGTCCTTGCGGTTCATGCTTCCTCCAAGTTCACGCCGTCCGGGTCGACGGCACCGGGCATCACCGTAGGGCGCACCGGGGCGTCGAGGGCAATTCCTGCCCCGTCCCCGGGGTGTCGGATCACCGTCCGCTCACCGCCCACGCCGCCGCACCGGCGTCATCACCGCGGCCGCGGCGCGGGCCAGCTCGGTCCCGAACGGGTTGTCGTGCACCATGTACGTCCACGTCGCGGTGGGCCGCTGCAGCCCTTCCGCGTCCAGGTCCACCCCGTCGGCGGTGATTGCCGCCGACGCGAAGGTCTCCTCGGCCCGCACGCCCACCTGCTCCCTGAGCTCGGCGAACGCCGGGATCATCGCGCGGTGGAACTCGTCGAGGGGGTTCTCCCGGCTCAGCGCCCGCAGGTGGATGCTCTCGCGCAGGTCGGCCAGGAACGCCAGGTGCTCGGCCCACAGCCGGTCCAGGTGGTGCAGGGTGATCACCCGCGCGGCGACGACGAGGACCTCCCGGTCGAGCTCGGCGGCGAGCTCGGCCCACCGGCCGGGGCACGACGCCTCCAGGTCGCGGGCGGCCCGGTCGGTCCCCAGCAGCTCGGTGCGGCGGGTGTCCAGCAGGACGCGCTGGGTCTCGATGAGCAGGTTGTAGCGCCAGGTGTTGCGGTGCACCTCCTCCAGCGCCGCCTCGGCGACCTTCTGGGCGTGCTCGACGACCCGCTGGGCCCGGGCGGTGGTCAGCCGGCCGTCCGTGGCCTCCCCGGGCACGGGCTCCGCCTCGGGGGTGTTGGTGAGCACCAGGTCGTCGCGGACGCTGGTGAACAGCACGGTGCGCCCGGGGTCGCCCTGTCGCCCGGCGCGCCCGCGCAGCTGGTCGTCCAGGCGGCTGCTGGTGTGCCGGCCCGCACCGACCACGCACAGCCCGCCGGCGGCGACGACCTCGTCCCGGGTCACCTCGTTCGAGCCCCCGAGCCGGATGTCGGTGCCCCGCCCGGCCATCTGGGTGCTCACCACGACCGCCCCGGTGGCGCCGGCCTCGGCCACGATCGCGGCCTCCTCGGCGTCGTTCTTGGCGTTGAGCACCACGCACTCGACGCCGCCGGCGCGCAGCGCGTCGGAGAGCCGCTCGGACTCGGCCACGTCGCGGGTGCCCACCAGCACCGGTCGACCGTCCTCGTGGGTGGTGCGCACGTAGGCCACCAGCGCGGCCTCCTTGCGCTCGGGCGTGTCGAACACCCTGTCCGGCAGGTCTTCCCGCACCGCCGGGGTGTTCGGCGGGACGGTGGAGACGCCCAGGTCGTAGTGGGTGCGCAGCTGCTCGGCGGCCGCGCTCGCGGTGCCCGTCATCCCGCAGAGGGTGCGGTAGCGGGCGAGCAGGCCCTGCACGGTGATGGTGTCGAGCACCTCGCCGGACTCGCTCAGGGCCAGCCCCTCCTTGCTCTCCACCGCCGACTGCAGGCCGTCGGGCCAGCGCTGCAGGTGCGCGACGCGGCCGCGGGAGGCGTTGATGAGCGCGACCTTGCCGTCGCGGACGAGGTAGTGGACGTCACGCTGCAGCAGCACGTGCGCGTGCAGGGCGACGTTGACCTGGGTGAGCACGCCGAGGTTCTCCGGCGCGTAGAGGTCCACGCCCAGGCCCTTCTCCACCGCGCGCGCACCGGCGTCGGTGAGGTGGACGTTGCGCTCGTCGTCGTCGGCGCGGTGGTGCACGTCCGGTTGCAGCCCCCGCACCACGCGGTTGACCTGGGGCGAGGGCCCGGAGCCGGAGACCGAGCCCGCGACGACCATCGGCACCAGGGCCTCGTCGACCATCACCGAGTCGGCCTCGTCGACCAGGGCGACGTCGGGCGCGGGAGCGACGAGGTCCTCCACGGCGGTGGCCAGGCGGTCGCGCAGGACGTCGAAGCCGACCTCGCTGATCGAGGCGTGGCAGACGTCGGCGACGTACGCGGTGCGCCGCTGCGCCGGGGTCGAGGTGGCCTCCACCCAGCCCACGGTGACCCCCAGCGCGGCGTGCAGCGGGCCCATCCAGGCGGCGTCGCGGCGGGCCAGGTAGTCGTTCACGGAGATGACGTGCACCCGGCGCCCGCGCAGCGCGAAGGCCGCTGCGGCGATCGCGCCGGAGAGCGTCTTGCCCTCCCCGGTGGCCATCTCCACGACGTCGCCGGCCATGAGCCGCAGCGCACCGAGGAGCTGGACGTCGAAGGGGCGCAGGCCCACCGACCGCTCGGCGGCCTCCCGGGCCAGGGCCAGGTAGGTGATGACGTCGGCGTCGGCGAACGGTGCCGCACCGGGATCCTCCACCGGCGTCTGTCCGCGGAGGGAGTCGACCTCGGCGCGCAGCGCGTCGTCGTCGAGACCGGCCGCCCACTCCGCGCGCTCGCCGACCCGGGTGACGATCGCCGCCGAGCGTGCCACCTCGCGCTCGGACCCGCCCCGCAGCCAGCTGCCGAGCCGGGTGCGCAGGCCGCTCACGATCGGGGTCCCATGCGTCGCGACGGTAGCCGAGACCGCGGTCCCGGGCGCCCGTCCCCACCCCGGCGAACGCCGCGATCTGCGCCCTGGTCGCGGTTCCGGGGCTCGGGGGTGCGCGCACGAGCGGGCCCGCCCCCCAGGAGGAGGACGGGCCCGTGCGGTGGAGCTCAGTCAGCCGCGACCGGTCAGGACATGGTCGCGGTGTCGATCACGAAGCGGTAGCGCACGTCGGAGGCGACGACGCGGTCCCAGGCCCCGGTGATCTCCTCGGCGGAGATCTTCTCGATCTGCGCCCCGATGCCGTGCTCGGCGCAGAAGTTGAGCATCTCCTGGGTCTCGGCGATGCCACCGATCATGGAGCCGGCCCAGGTCTTGCCGCCCGAGAGCAGGGCGAACGCGGGGACCTCGAGCGGCTCGGCGGGCGCACCCACGCTCACCAGGGCGCCACGGGTCTTCAGCAGCGAGAGGTACTTCGCCATCGGCAGCGGCGCGGAGACCGTGTTCACGATGAGGTCGAAGGTGCCGGCGAGCTCGGTGAAGGTCGCGTCGTCGGAGGTCGCGTAGTAGGCGGACGCACCGAACTTCCTGCCGTCCTCCTCCTTGGAGAGCGACTGCGAGAGCACGGTGACCTCGGCGCCCATGGCCGCCGCGATCTGCACGCCCATGTGGCCCAGACCGCCCATGCCGACGATGGCAACCTTCTTGCCCGGGCCCGCGCCCCAGTGGTTGAGCGGGGAGAACAGGGTGATGCCGGCGCACAGCAGCGGCGCGGCCACGTCGAGCTCGATGCCCTCGGGGATGCCGAGGACGTAGTTCTCGTCGACGACGATCTGCTGCGAGTAGCCGCCGTCGGTGGGCTTGCCGTCGAGGGTGCCGCCGTAGGTGCCGACCATGCCCTCGGTGCAGAACTGCTCGTCACCGGCCTTGCACATCTCGCAGCGGCCGCACGAGGAGACCATGCAGCCGACGCCGACGCGGTCGCCGACCGCGTACTTGCTGACGCTGCTGCCGATCTCGGCGACCGTGCCGGCGATCTCGTGACCGGGGACCAGCGGGTAGCTGGCCTGGCCCCACTCGTCGCGACCGGTGTGGATGTCGGAGTGGCAGATCCCGGCGAAGGCGATGTCGATGCGGACGTCCTCGGGGTTGAGGTCGCGGCGGGAGATGGTGGTCTTCTCGAAGGGCTCCTTCGGACCGGCGGTGGCGTAGGCGTTCACGGTGGTGGGCACGGTGGCTCCAATCAGGTTCGGGGGCAGGGTGCCGGGCCGCGTCGATCACCGTCGGCCGCGTGCGCACTCCTGCATCGATCGAGGACCATGCTGCCGAGGCCGCCGTCCCGATGCACGTGGAACCGACCCGGAGTGACAAGTCCCCGAGGGGGAATAGGTCGGCGGCGGCCGCCCCGGCGCTGCCGCAGCGCGGTCCCCCGCTGCTCGCGCCGGCACTCGGCGACCGCTGCGCGGCACCCGGGCGGGGCGTGGAACACTGGCTCCCCAGATGCCCGGCGCCCCGCACCGTGCACTCGAGCTGGAGGTGTTGCCGTGGTCGTCGTCGGGATCCCCGTCGTCATCCTCACCGTGCTCATGGTGATCGCCATGACGGTCTCGCTGTTCGTCCAGTCGCTGCGCGACTGAGCCACACCTGTCGCTGCGCGACGGAGCCACACCTGTCGCTGCGCGACGGGCTCGTTCTGCCCGGCAGCCCCCACGGTCCTACCGTCGGGGCTGCCCCTCGTTTCAGCAGCGAGACGGGGGGCTCGGTCGTGCCGGCCGAGTGGTGGCACGACTCAGGCGAGGACGCTCAGGCGCGCCGGGCCCACCCGGAGCATCCCGGACCGCGTCGGCTCGCACCGCACCCCGGCACGGCCGCGCAGCGCCCGGTGCGCCCCCGGCGCGAGCAGCACGTCCATCCACGCGCAGGGCGCCGCCGGCCGGTGCACCCGCAGCCGTACCGGCTCCTCGGTGCCGCACACCAGCTCGAGCTCCCGTCCCCGCAGGGCGTCGAGGTCCAGGTGCTCCCGGGCCCGCAGGACCACGTTGCGCCGGGCCCGCAGCGGATCCACCGCGGGGACCCCGAGCTCGGCGGCGACCGCGTCGAGCGCGCCCACGTCCAGCAGGGTGATCGCGGCCCGGGCGTGCGCGGGCCGCCCGGCGTAGCGGTCGCCGACGATCCCGTGCCCGGCGCGCACCTGCACCTGCTCGGGCGTCTCGTCGTCACCGGGGACGAGCCCGTCGCCGGGGCGTCCCGAGCAGCGGTGGGTGCGGGCGAGCAGCAGGGCCACGATCTCCACGTCCACCGGTCGATCTTCCCTCCCGTCCGACGCACGGCCCGTCCGTGCGGCACCATCCCCGGGGTGGATCACGTGCGGGTGGTGTGGGCCGAGACCGCGTCCGCGCACCGCACGTCCCGCCTGCTCGACGCGGGCGAGCTGCACAGGCTGGGGGCGCTGCGCTCCCCGGACGAGGCCGATCGGTACGCCAGCGCCCACACCCTGCTGCGCTGCGTGGTCGCGGAGCACACCGGCACGAACCCGGCGGCCCTGCGCTTCACCGCCACCTGCCGCACGTGCGGTGGCGGGCACGGCGCCCCCCGGCTCCGCGGTGCGCCGGCCCTCGCGCTGAGCCTCTCCCACGCCGGCTCGCGCGTCATCGTCGCCCTCGGCGGGCCGGCCCCGGTGGGGGTGGACGTGGAGGCCGAGGCAGCCACCGGCTTCGACGGGTTCGAGCGGGTGGCGCTGGGGCCCGGCGAGCGCGCGGACACCGCCGCCCAGCGGGCACGGACCTGGGTGCGCAAGGAGGCCCTGCTCAAGGCGACCGGTCGCGGGCTCACCGTCGAGCCCAGCGCGGTGGTGCTCGGCGCACCCGATGCCGCGCCCGAGCTGCTGCGCTGGACGGCGCACGAGCCCCCGGGTCCCGTGCACCTGCGCGACGTCGACGTCGGTCCCGACCACGCTGCCTGCCTCGCGGTGCTCACCGCGACTGCCCCGACGGTGTCGGTGCACCAGCACCGGTGGTGACCCGACGCCCGGGTGGGAACACACGGGGGTCCCTCGGCGCTCACCGGGCGCAGAGGTCCGGCAGCCAGGACGCTGGCGCGCACACACGAGCGAGGGAGCACGATGGCGGAGCAGGCACCGGCGAAGGAGCACCAGCGGTTGACCGCGCAGCCCGGGGAGCGCGACGAGCCCGAGCTGGAGGAGGCGTTCGACCGGCTGGTCGGGCAGGGTCGTGAGCGGCTGGTCCGGCCGCTGCTGCCCCTGGTCTCCACCGGCCTGCTCGGCGGGATCGACGTCGGTGTCGGGGTGCTCATGTACCTCTACGTCGAGCACGAGACGGGCAACCCCCTGCTGGGCGCGCTCGCGTTCACCGTCGGCTTCGTGGCCCTGCTCATGGCGGGCAGCGAGCTGTTCACGGAGAACTTCCTCGTCCCGGTGACCGCCGTCGTCGCCCGCGAGGGCACCGTCCTGCAGCTGCTGCGGCTGTGGGTGGTCAGCCTGGGCGCCAACCTGGTCAGCGGCCTGGGGATGGCCGCCATGATCATCTACGCGTTCCCGAGCCTGAAGGAGACCGCGATCGAGGTCGGGGCGCACTACGGGACGATGGGCATCGGCCTGCAGTCGTTCCTGCTGGCCGTGCTCGCCGGGGCCGTCATCACCCTGCTGACCCGGATGCAGAACGCCACCGACAACCTGGGCATCAAGATCGTCCCCGCGATCATGATGTCGTTCGTGCTCGTCGGCGCCCAGCTGTTCCACTCCGTGCTCGACTCGATCCTCATGTTCGCCGCGCTGCTCACCGGGGAGGCGCCCTTCGGCTGGCTCGACTGGCTGGCCCTGCTCGGCTGGTCGGCGACGGGCAACGTCGTCGGCGGGATCGTGCTGGTCACCGGGATCCGCTTCCTCCGCGTGCAGCACCGGGTCGTCGAGGAGCGTCACAAGCACTGAGGGAGGGGCTAACGTGCCCCGTCGTGAGCGCGCTGCGGGGGGTCCTCGGTCTGGCGGTCCTGGTCGGGGTGGCGGTGCTGTTCAGCAAGCACCGCCGGGGCATCCCCTGGCGCACGGTGGGCACGGCGTTCGGCGTCCAGGTGCTGCTGGCCGTGCTCGTGCTCCGCACCCCGCCGGGGCAGGCGGCGCTGCGCTTCCTGGCCGACCAGGTGGAGACCCTCATCGGCTACACCGACTCCGGCACCAGCTTCGTGTTCGGTTCCCTGTTCCCGGCACCGGACTCCACCGCCTCGGTCTTCGCGCTCCAGGTGCTCCCGGTGATCATCTTCCTGGGCGCCCTGGTGTACCTCCTGTACTTCCTGCGGGTCATCCAGTACGTCACCTGGGCCGTCGGGGGCGCCATCTCGTGGCTGCTGCGGGTCAGCAACCTGGAGGGGATGTACGCGGCCACGGTCATCTTCCTGGGCCAGTCCGAGGCGCCGCTGATGATCGCGCCGTACCTGCAGCGCCTCACCCGCGCCCAGGTGTTCACCGTGGCGACGGCCGGGTTCGCCGCCGCGGCCGGGTCCACCCTCGTGGGGTACGCCCTGCTGGGGGCGCCCCTGCCCTACCTGCTGGCCGCCACCGCCATGAACGCCCCCGCCTCGCTGCTCATGGCCAAGATCATGTGGCCCGACTCCACCCCCGACCCCGACCCCATCCACGTGGGTGACGCGGGGGCGGACGGGGACGTGCAGGACGCCGACGTCAGGCAGACCCGGGACACCGAGTCGGTCAACGCCATCCACGCCCTCTCCCGCGGCACCCTGGCCGGCGGGCAGATCGCGGTCACCGTCGGGGCGCTGCTCATCGCCTTCGTGGCGCTGATCGCGCTGGGCAACGGGATCGTCGGGGGCATCGGCGGCTGGTTCGGCGTGCAGGACCTCACCGTCGAGTCGATCCTCGGCTCGGTGCTCTCCCCCCTGGCCTGGCTGCTCGGGGTGCCGTGGAGCGAGGCCACCCTCGCGGGCTCGTTCATCGGGGAGAAGACGATCCTCAACGAGTTCGTCGCGTTCGCCAGCTTCGGCCCGCAGGTCGACACCCTCAGCCCCGTGACCGTCGTCGTCGTCACCTTCGCCCTCGCCGGGTTCGCGAACTTCTCCTCCATCGCCATCCAGATCGGCACCCTGGGCTCGCTGCGACCCGAGCTGCGTGCCGTCGTCGCCAAGGTGGGCCTGCGCGCGCTGCTCGCCGGGGCCCTGGCCAACCTGGCCAACGCCGCCGTCGCCGGCGTCGTGTTCAGCATCTGAGAGAGGAACCCACCGTGCCCCGCAAGATCATCCTGGACTGCGACCCCGGACACGACGACGCCGTCGCGATGCTGCTCGCCCACGGCAGCCCCGAGATCGAGCTGCTGGCGATCACCACCGTCGTCGGCAACCAGACCCTCGACAAGGTCACCCGCAACGCCCGCGCCGTCGCCCACGTCCTCGGGATCACCGGGGTGCCCATCGCCGCCGGGTGCGCCTCCCCCCTGACCGGTGAGGTGCAGGTGGCCGCGGACGTGCACGGCGAGTCGGGTCTGGACGGGGTGGAGCTGCCCGAGCCGACGGAGCCGCTGGAGGACCGGCACGCCGTCGACGTCATCATCGAGACCGTCATGGCCCACGAGCCGGGCACGGTGACGATCGTGCCCACCGCCGGGCTGACCAACATCGCGATGGCCGTCCGCAAGGAGCCGCGGATCGTGGATCGGGTGCAGCAGGTGGTGCTCATGGGCGGGGCGGTGCACGGCGGCAACCTCACCCCGGTCGCCGAGTTCAACATCGCCATCGACCCGGAGGCCGCACACATCGTCTTCACCGCCGGCTGGCCGGTGCTCATGGTCGGCCTCGACGTCACCCACCAGGCCCTGGCCACGCCCGACGTGGTCGCGCGCATCCGTGCCGTCGACACCGCGCCCGCGCGCTTCACCCTCGACCTGCTCGAGTTCTTCCGGCGGGCCTACGCGGAGAACCAGGGCTTCGAGCACCCGCCCGTGCACGACCCGTGCGCCGTGGCCGCCGTGATCAGCTCGACGGTGGTGACCTCCCGGAGGGCACCGCTGGCCGTGGAGCTCACCGGCACGCTGACCCGGGGGATGACGGTGGCCGACCTGCGCGCGCCGGCCCCGGCGGGCTGTCCGACCTCGGTGGGCACCGGGCTGGACGTGGCGGCCTTCTGGGACCTCGTCCTCGACGCGCTGGAGCGGGTCGGGGAGGGTGGCCGGTGAGCCGCGTCGTGGTCGTCGGGTCGCTGAACGCCGACCTCACCGTGCGGGTGCCGCGCTTCCCCGGTCCCGGGGAGACCCTCGCCGGCGGCGACCTCGTCACGGCGTCGGGCGGCAAGGGCGCCAACCAGGCGGTCGCGGCCGCCACGCTCGGCGCCGACGTGGTGCTCGTCGGCGCGGTCGGCGACGACGACCACGGGGCGTTCCTGCTCGCGCAGGTCGAGGGCCCCGGCGTCGACGTCTCCGGCGTGGGACGCGACCGCGCGCACGCCACCGGCACGGCGATGATCGTGGTCGACGGCGCCGGGGAGAACACGATCATCATCTCCCCCGGCGCCAACGGGGCGCTGGCGACGGCAGCCGTCGAGCGCGCGGGCCTCGCCGGGGGGGACGTGCTGTGCCTGTGCCTGGAGGTGCCGACGACGGTGGTGCTGGCCGCCGCCCGGGCCGCCCACGGGGTCGGCGCCCAGGTGGTGCTGAACCTGTCGCCCACCGCCGAGGTGCCCGAGGAGCTGCTGGAGCTGACCGACGTGCTGCTCGTGAACGCCGGGGAGGCCGCGGAGCTGGTGGGCACCGGCAGCTGGGAGACGACCCGGGACCGCCTCGCCGAGCGCGGGGTGAGCGCCACGGTGGTCACCCTGGGCGGGGACGGCTCGGTGGTGCTCGAGCCCGCCGGGGTGACGACGGTGCCCGCGGAGTCCGTCGAGGTCGTCGACACCACCGGGTGCGGCGACGCGTTCACCGGCGCCGTCGCGGCCCGGCTGGTCGCCGGGGACACCCTGGTGGACGCCGCCCGGTTCGCCTCCCGCGCGAGCGGCCTGGCCGCGACCGGGGGCGGGGCCCAGTCCTCCTACCCGGCGCTCCGCTCGCTGCGCCCCTCCCCCGCCCGCGGGTAGCGCGCTGCTCACGGTCGGACGGGCGCTCGCGGACGAGCAGCGTGCTCTTCGCGCTCAGGAGGGAGCGGCGGCAGGGGGCGGGCCCGCAACCAGGCGTCGAAGAACGGGCCGAGCTCCCGCCCGACGGTCGACGCGGCCAGGGCCTCGAAGTCGGCCGAGACCACGCTCGCGTGCCGGAACGTCGTCGTCCACGTGCGCAGCAGCGTGAAGAACGCCTCGTCGCCGACGGTCGTCCGCAGCGCGTGCAGGGTGAGCGCCCCGCGCTGGTAGACGCGGTCGTCGAACATCTGCGCCGGTCCGGGGTCGCCGAGCAGCAGGTCCTGGCGCAGCCGCGCCTGCCGGGCGTGCGCGTCCCGCGCCGCCACGTCCGCCCCGGGGCCACCGGAGCGCTCGGCCCACAGCCACTCCGCGTAGCAGGCGAAACCCTCGTGCAGCCAGATGTGCTGCCACCGCGCCAGGGTCACGCTGTTGCCGAACCACTGGTGCGCGAGCTCGTGCGCGACCAGGCGCTCGCTGCCCCGCCGCCCGTCGACGTGGTTCGCCCCGAAGGTGCTCATGGCCGCGGCCTCGACGGGGATCTCCAGCACGTCGTCGGTCACCACCACGGTGTACGTGCCGAAGGGGTACGGCCCGAACAGCTCGGTGAAGACCTCCACCATCTGCGGCTGGCGGGCGAGGTCGTGCCGCACCGGCGCGCCCAGCCGGGACGGGAAGAAGGCGTGCTGCGGGACGGGACCGGAGGCGAGCTGCAGCTGCTCGTACTGCCCCACCTGGACCGACGCGAGGTAGGTGGGCACCGGCTCGACCTGCCGGTAGACCCACGTGGTCCGCGAGCCCCTCACCGTGCGCGTGCGGAGCTCCCCGTTCGCCACCACGGTGTACGGGCTGTCCGCGGTGACGGTGATGTCGTAGCCGGCCTTGTCCGCGGGCTGGTCGTTGCACGGGAACCACGACGAGGCCCCGTCGGGCTGGCTCGCGACGAGCGCCCCGTCGGTGAGCTCCTCCCAGCCCACCGAGCCCCACCTCCCGGCCACGGGCCCCGGGTTGCCGGAGTACCGCACCTCGACGACGGTCTCGACGCCCGCCCGCAGGGGTCGCGCCGGCGTGACGTGGAGCTTCTCGGCACGCTGGACGAACTTCGCCGCCCGGTGTCCGTCGACGGTGACCTTGTCCGCCCGCAGCCCGGCCAGGTCCAGGACGAGGCGGGGCAGGTCCGCCACGGCGACGACGGTCAGTCGGGCGCGGCCGACGAGCCGGTTGGCGGCCACCTTGTAGTCGAGCTCCAGGTCGTGGTGGCGCACGGCGTAGCCGTCGTCGCCGCGGCCCGGCGCGTACGGGTCGCTCACGAACGGGACCCCCTGCGCGCACCGGACCGCCAGGGCCGCACCGGGTTCCCCCGCCAGCGGGTGTGGGCGGGCACCGCGTCACCACGCACGACGAGCGACGCCGGCCCCACCGTCGCGCCCGCACCGAGCGAGGCCGCCGGCAGCACCACGGAGTGCGGGCCCAGCGTGGCCCCGGCGCCCAGGGTCACGGTGTCCATGCTCATCACCCTGTCGTGGAACAGGTGGGTCTGCAGCACGCACCCCCGGTTCACGCTCGCGCCGTCGCCCAGGGCCACCAGGTCACCCTCGGGAAGCCAGTACGTCTCGCACCACACGCCGCGCCCGATCCGCGCACCCATGGCCCGAAGCCACACAGTGAGCACCGGGGTCCCCGTCGCGGCCCGGGCGAACCACGGGGCCGCCAGGACCTCGACGAACGTGTCGGCCACCTCGTCGCGCCACACGAACGCGCTCCACAGCGGGTGCTCCACGGTGCTGAACCGTCCGACGAGGATCCACTTGGCCGCCACGGTGACCCCGGCCGCGATCGCCCCGGCGACCACGAGCGCCACCCCGCTGAGCAGCCCGGCCGCCCACCAGCCCAGGGCGTCGGCCAGTGCCGCCAGCGTGCAGACCAGTCCCAGGCCGAGCGCGACGGAGATCGCCACGGGGACCACCCGGCACAGCTCCACCAGCGAGCGGGCCACCCGCAGCCGGGGCGTCGGGGCGAAGGTGCGCGACTCATCGACCTCGGCGGCGTTGCGGCGCAACCGGACCGGGGGGCTGCCCAGCCACGACGAGCCCGCCTTGGCCTTGCGGGGGGTGCCGGCGAGGACGGCCACGAGCCCGTCGCGGGGGACCTTGCGGCCGGGCCCGGTGAACCCGGAGTTGCCCAGGAACGCCCGACGCCCGATGCGGGTGCGCTCCACCCTGATCCAGCCGCCCCCGAGCTCGTAGGTGCCGACCATGGTGTCGTCGGCGAGGAACGCCCCGTCGCGCACCGTGGTCAGCGACGGGAGCATGAGGACGGTCGAGGCCTCCACGCCGCGCCCGATGCGCGCCCCGAGCAGCCGCAGCCACACGGGGGTGGCCAGCGAGGAGTACAGCGGGAACAGCCAGGTGCGGGCGTCGTCCATCAGCCGCAGCGTGGCCCACACCTGCCACCCGGTGCGGCTGCGCACGGGGTGGTGCCCGGCCCGGATGCCGACGCTGAGCGCCCGCACCCCGCCCAGCACGAGCCCGGCGAAGACCACCAGCGCGACGAGCGCCCCCAGCGGCGCCGCGAGCAGGGCACGGGTGGTGGCGGAGCCGAGGGAGTCCGCCCCGGCCACCAGGGAGCCGACGACGACGAGCCCGACGGACGCCGCCAGCAGCGGCAGCGCCCCGAGGACGGCGGAGGCCACCCCGTAGGCGGGCACCCAGCCCGGGGCGCGCTGGGGGCGGGCGGGCGGCCAGGACGGGCGGGCCACCGGGGTGCGCACCGCCGGGGAGCCAGCCCACGTCTGCTCCGGGGGCACGGTGGCGTCCAGCGAGGACCCGGCGGACAGGTGCGCGCCGCGGCCCAGGTGCGCCCCCGGCAGCAGGGTGCTGCGGGCCCCGACGTGCGCGTCGGCGCCGACGTGCACCCGCCCGAGGTGCAGCACGTCCCCGTCGAGCCAGTACCCGGCGAGGTCCACCTCGGGCTCGATCGAGGCCCCTGCCCCCAGCGTCAGCATCCCGGTCACCGGGGGCAACGAGTGCAGGTCCACCCCGGGACCGAGCGTGGCCCCCAGCGCCCGCGCGTAGTAGGTGATCCAGGGGGCCCCGGCGAGGTTCGCGGCGCCGCTGGCCGCGGCGAGCTGCTCGCAGCACCACAGCCGCAGGTGCACCGAGCCGCCGCGCGGGTGCGCACCGGGGACGACGCCGCGCAGCAGCAGCCGGGACCCGAGCACGGAGACGCCCATCCGCCCGGGTGGGGTGCCCAGCAGCAGCCACCCCAGCACCACCCACCACCACGACGTGGTGGGCAGCCAGGGCGCCCCGGTGACCGCGGCCAGGCTGTTGGCCAGCAGCGCGGTCCAGGTCAGCCACCGCAGCCCGACGAGGGTCTGCAGCAGGAGCGTGAGCGCCACCTGCACGGCCTGGGCCCGCCGCGGCACCGGCCGCACGTGCCGCTCGGTGACGACCTCGGCGGGGCGCAGGGAGTCCAGGTGCCCGGCCAGCGCGCCGAGGCGTGGGTGGTCGTAGACGTCGGCCACGGTGACCCCCGGGTGGCGGGCGCGCAGGGCGGCCACGAGCTGGGCGGCGGCCAGGCTGCCCCCGCCGTGGGTGAAGAAGTCGTCGTCGAGACCCGGGGTGGAGCCCAGGACACCCGCCCACCGCCGGGCGACCCACCCGGCGGTGCCGTCGAGCTCGACGGTGGGTCCCTGCTCCAGGGGCCAGGGCAGCGCCCCACGGTCCACCTTGCCGGAGGTGCGGGTGGGCAGCGTCCGCACCTCGGCCAGCAGCGGCACCAGGGCGGCGGGCAGGGTCTCGCGCAGCTGGGCACGCACGACGTCGCGGTCGTAGCCCGGCCCGGGCACCACGTAGCCCACGAGCAGCTGGTGGCCCCCGGCCGGGCCGCGCACGGCGGCAGCGGCGCCGGCGACCCCGGGTGCAGCGGCCAGCGCCGCGTCGACCTCGCCGAGCTCGATGCGGCGCCCGCCCAGCTTGACCTGGTCGTCCAGACGCCCCACGAACACCAGACCCGCGGCGTCGTTGCGAACCTGGTCACCGGAGCGGTAGGCGCGGTCCCAGCCCAGCACCGCTGCAGGAGCGTACTTCTCGGCGTCCTTGGCCGGGTCGAGGTACCGGGCCAGACCCACTCCGCCGATGACCAGCTCGCCGGAGGAACCCTCGCCCACCGGGTTCCCGTCGGGGTCGAGCACGGCGAGGTCCCAGCCGTCCAGCGGCAGCCCGATCCGCACCGGACCGTCCCCGCCCAGTCGTGCCGCACACGCGACGACGGTGGCCTCGGTGGGGCCGTAGGTGTTCCACACCTCGCGCCCGGGCACGGAGAGGCGGGCCGCGAGCTCCTCGGGGCACGCCTCGCCGCCGAAGACGAGCAGCCGCACGGCCTCGAGCGCCTCGGCGGGCCACAGCGCGGCGAGGGTGGGGACGGTGGAGACCACGGTGATCTCCCGCGCCACCAGCCAGGGCCCGAGGTCGGTCCCGGTGCGCACGAGCGCGCGCGGGGCGGGGACCAGGGCGGCCCCGTGGCCCCAGGCGAGCCACATCTCCTCGCAGCTGGCGTCGAAGGCGACCGACAGCCCGGCGAGCACCCGGTCCCCGGGGCCCAGGGGCGCGTCGACGCAGAACAGGCGCGCCTCCGCATCGACGAAGGCGGCCGCGCTGCGGTGGCTCACCGCGACGCCCTTGGGGGTGCCGGTGGAGCCGGAGGTGAAGATGATCCAGGCGTCGTCGGTCAGGCCCGGTGCGGTGGGCTCGGCGGCGGTGCCCGGCAGGTCGCTCCCGTCCGAGTCGGGGCCCTCCAGCACGGGGCCCTCCAGCACGGTGCCCTCCACCACGGGGCCCTCCAGCACGGTGCCGTCCAGCACCAGCGCGACGGCGGCCTCGCCGAAGACCAGCTGCGCCCGCTCGTCGGGGTCGTCCACGTCGACGGGCACGTACGCGGCCCCGGCGGCGAGGATCCCGAGGATCGCGACGTAGAGCTCGACCGAGCCCGACGGCATCCGCACCCCCACCCGTGCGCCCGGACCGACCCCACGCCGGGCCAGCCTGCGGGCCAGCGCGTGCGCGGCGGCGGCCAGCTCGAGGTAGGTGAGGACGGTGGTGCCGTCGTCCAGCGCGGGCTCGTCGGGGTGGGCGGCCGTGGTGGCGGCGAGGACGTCCAGCAGGGTGCGGGCCGGCGGGGCGTGCCCGGCGCGCCGGAGCGGGTCGGTGGTCGTGCTGGGGGACCTGCTTGGGGACAACGGTGTTTCCTCCGGGCGCTCAGCTGGTGGCGTGCTTCTTGTGCACGGCCTGGCGGCTGACGCCGAGCTCGGTGGCGATCTCCGCCCAGGACCAGCCCCGGTTGCGGGCGTTGCCCACCTGCGTCGCCTCGAGCTCCTCCAGCTGGACACGCAGCGCAGCAACGGCTCCCAGGCCGGTCGACGGGTCGTCGGAACCCGCGGCGCGGGCGAGGCGGGTGGCTCTGGACATCGCGGTCAACCTACATTGACGCACTCGGCTGCGTCAATCCTTGTTGACAAACCCCTGCTCTGTCGCGAAGACGTGCGGAGCGGCGAGCAGCAGCCGGGGGTCAGGCGACGGCGGACCACCAGTCGACGAGCGCGGGCAGCTCGGCCAGGTCGACCCGCTCCCCCGGTCGGGGCACCACCACCGCCAGACCGTCCGCCGCCGCGAGCAGCCGCGTCACCGGCTCGTCCCAAGGGTGGAAGGCGAGGGTGAAGGTGGCCCAGTGGACGGGGAGCAGCGCACCCGCGGCAGCACCGGGGTTCAGCTCGCGGTGCGCCCGCACCGCCTGCTCCGGGTCGAGGTGGATGTCGGGCCACTGCTCGTTGTAGGCCCCGACGGGCAGCACGGTGAGGTCGAAGGGGCCGTGCCGCCCCCCGATCTCGGTGAACGCCGGGGTGTAGCCGGTGTCGCCGCCGTAGAAGACCCGGTGCCGCGGCCCGGCGACCACCCAGGACGCCCACTGGGTGGGGTTGTTGCCCAGCCCGCGACCGGAGAAGTGCCGCGCCTCGGTGCAGGTGAGCGTCAGCTCCCCCACGGTGCGGGTGCCGTCCCAGTCGAGCTCGGCGATCCGCGCCTCGGGCACCCCCCACCGCCGCAGGTGCGCCCCCACCCCGAGCGGCACCACGAACGGGGCGGTCTGGGTGGCCAGCAGCACCCGCACCGTGGGCAGGTCGAGGTGGTCGTAGTGGTCGTGGCTGATGAGGACGGCGTCCACCGGGGGCAGCGCCTCCAGCGCCAGGGGCACCGGGTGCAGCCGGGTGGGCCCGAACACCGGCGACGGCGAGACCCGGTGCCCCCAGACCGGGTCGGCCAGCACGCGGGCCCCGTCGACCTCCAGCAGCACGCTGGAGTGGCCGAACCAGGTCGCGGCCAGCTCCGCGGCGTCGGCGGGAAGCGACGTCGCCACCACCGGCACCGCCGCGGTCGGGCCCTGGGGCCGACCCTGCACGATCCACCGCCGCAGCAACCGTCCGATGCCCCCGGGGGCCAGGACCGTCGCGGGCAGCGAGTTGTGGAAGTCGCCGTCGCGGTGGTGCGGGGATCCCGCCACCCAGGGGCGCACCGTCCGGCGTGAGGCCCCCATCGCGTTCGGCAGGCCCCACAGCGCCCGACCGACCCCGGCCCCGGTCAGCACCGCCGCAGCGGCCAGCACGCGTCTCACTGCGCCCATCGTAGGGATCCCCCCGCGCCCACCCTCAGCCCGCCAGAGCCGCGTCGAGCGCCGCCTGCACCGCGTCGAGGTCCACCGGAGCCAGCGCCGTCTCGGCCGGGCGCACCACCCAGGCCCACGTGCCGTCGAAGCCCACCGTGACCGCCGCGGTCCCCCGGGCCAGGACGGGCAGCACGACGACCCAGTGCCGGTGCCGCTGCACGGTGGCCCGTCCGTGCCAGAACCGCTCCCCCTGGTAGGCGCCGGGCAGCTTCCGGGCACGAGCGGCCTCGGCGAAGCCCGGGACGCACCAGTCCAGCGCCCCCTCGAGCTGGGCCAGGGTCACCGGCGTGCGCTCACAGGTCGATCAACACCTTGCCGACCACGTTGTCCTCGACGGCGGAGTGGGCGAGCGCGGTGCGCTCCAGGGGAAAGCGGTGCAGCGGCAGCCCCGTCTCGCGACCGACCTCCATCGCGCCGTCGGCCACCGCGGCGGTCACGTCCTCCGCGGCGTTCGCCAGGGCCTGCTCCCCCACGGTGTACAGCAGCACGAACTGCCAGCGGGTGTTCAGCACCATGTGCGGGCGCACGTCCAGGCGCACCTGGTCGCCGCCGTTGTTGGCGTAGACGGCGATGGTGCCGTGCGGGGCGAGCACGGCCGCGTCCAGCGCCGCGTTGGGCCCGGGCGCGACCTCGACGACGACGTGCACGCCGTCCGGGGCGATCGCGCGGATCTCCGCGGCCGGGTCGCCGTAGGTGTAGGTGACCACGTGGTGGGCCCCGGCGGCCTCGGCCAGCGCCGCCTTGGCCGGACCGCTCACGGTGGCGACGACCGTCGCGCCGGCCCACCGCGCGAGCTGGATGGCCGCGTGACCCACGGCCCCGGCACCCCCGGCCACGAGCACCACCTGCCCGTCCAGCGTCCCCGGAGCGAGGCGGCTCGCACCGCCGTCGCGCACGGTCAGCGCCCGGTGCGCGGTGATCGCGGGCACCCCCAGGGACGCCCCCACGTCGAAGCTGGCGCCCTCGGGCAGCGGGACGACCCGGGACGCCGGCTGGGTGGTGAGCTCGGCCGCCGTGCCGACCGCGCGCCCGTGCTGGGCGAGGTACAGCCACACCCGCTGGCCGACCTCGAGCCCGGTGACGCCCTCGCCCAGGGCGTCGACGACCCCGGCCCCGTCCTGGCCGGGCGACACCTCGTCGAACAGCATGGGACCCGAGGCGCCGCTACGGGTCTTCCAGTCGGTCGGGTTGACCCCGGCGACGACGACGCGGACCCGGACCTCACCGGGTCCGGGGTGCGCCGCGGGACGCTCGACGTGCTGCAGGACCGCCGGGTCCCCGGGCTCGGTGTAGACGACGGACTTCATCTCTGCCCCAACCACGCCCCCGGCCCGGTGTGTTCCCCGGTGCGGGCACGACGACGGGCGCGACCCCACTGTCCCCTCGTCAGTGGGGTCGGCGCCGTCACCGGGGCTCCTGGACCGAGGTGGTGGCACCCCGTCGTCCCGTTGCGACCCGGTTGTCTGTTGTTCGGCCGGGCGCGATCCTTGGTGACACCGGTTTCCTCCTGTGCACAGCGGCTTCCACGAACGCACAGCGGCTTCCACGAACGCACAGGGGCTTCCACCAACGCACCGCCGGACGCGGGCTCAGCTGCGGAAGGCGCTCGGGGACGAACCGGTGTGCTGGCGGAAGGCGCGGGAGAACTGGGAGTGGTCGAGGAAGCCGCAGCGCTGGGCCACGGCCGCGACGGGCTGCGACGACCACGCCGGGTCCTGCAGCAGCCGGACGGCGCACTCCATCCGGGCGGTGCGGATCTGGGCGGTGACGCTGTCCTCGCCCGCGAAGAGCTGGTGGAGCCGGCGCACCGACACGCCCAGCTTCTCCGCCACCACGCCGACGGTGAGGTGCGGGTCGGAGTAGCGCGCGAGCACCGTGTCGTGGACCTGTTGCCGGCGCACCCCGGCGCTGCTCGCGTGGTCCTCGGCGCGTCCCGTCACGGTGCGCAGCACCAGCTCGACGACACCGGTGAGGTAGGCCTCCATGCCCGTCGCGTCCATCGTCCGACCGGCGTGCCGCGCGGTCTCGGCCGCGCCGAGCACCACGGCACGAAGCATCGCGTCGACGGGCAGCGCAACGTTCATGTGCTCGCGCAGCGAGGTGGTCGGGAGGGAGAGCCGGTCGGCGTCGACCGACAGCAGCACCATGCCGGTGCGGTCGAGGTGGGTGTGCACGACCGGCTCGTCGTCGGACTGGATCAGCACCGAGCGTGCCGGCACGACGATCGCCCCGGAGCGCGACTCCAGCCCCGTCCGACCCGACTCCTGCAGGGTGACGATGAGGTTCCCCGACTGCTGGCGGGCGAGCGCCGGGGTCTGCACGGACCGGACCGGGTCCACCAGACCCCGAGTGATCTTGGCGGCACCGGCGTCCACGCGGAGGAACTCGGCCTGGAACTCACGGCCGAACGCCTGGGCGGGGGTCAGCAGCACCGGTCGCAGCGACGCCGAGACGGTGGCCTGCCAGAACTCGAGGCGCTCCGCCGTGGGGACGCCGGTCGTGCTGACGCGCTGCACCGACACCGTGCCCACGCGCGACGCTCCCGTCCTCGGCCGATCCCGCGCCCTCATCATCCTCCCTGGCGGGTCCCGGTCTGCGACCGCCCACCCGAGCCGGCCCGGGACTGCGCCGGACCCTGCCCGCGTTGGCCCCGACGTGCGCACCCCCACCGACGTCGACGTGGTGGTCGTCGGGGCCGGCCAGGCCGGGCTGAGCGCGGCCTACTTCCTGCAGCGCTCGGGGCTGGGGCACGTGGTGCTCGACCACGACGACGCCCCCGGCGGGGCGTGGCAGCACAGGTGGCCGAGCCTGACCCTGGGGACCACGAACCACGTGCACGACCTGCCGGGGCTGCCGCTGGCGACCCTGGCGCCGGAGATCGAGGACCCGGAGGTGCGGGCGGCCGAGGTGGTGCCCGCCTACTTCGCCCGCTACGAGCACGAGCTCGGCCTGGACGTGCAGCGACCCGTGGACGTCCGTGCCGTGCGGCCCCGACCGGTCGGTCACCGTCTCGACTCGGACCGTCCCGACTCGGACCGTCTCGACGTGGAGACCCCGACCGGCACCTGGCGCGCCCGGGCGGTGCTGAACGCCACCGGCAGCTGGGAGCGCCCCTTCGTGCCGCACGTCCCCGGCCGCTTCGACGGCGAGCAGCTGCACACCGCGCAGTACCGCAGCGCGGCGGCGTTCGCGGGCCGCCACGTCGTCGTCGTCGGGGGCGGGATCTCCGGCGTCCAGCTGCTCACCGAGATCAGCGAGGTCACGACGACGACGTGGGTGACCCGACGGGAGCCGGTCTTCGACGAGCGTCCGTTCCGGGCGTCCGAGGGCCGGGCCGCGGTGGCCCGGGTGGAGCAGCGGGTCCGGGCGGGGCTGCCGCCGGGCAGCGTGGTCAGCGCGACGGGGCTGCCGCTGACCCCGTCGCTCGCCCGGGCGCGCGAGCGCGGGGTGCTGGCACGGCGGCCGATGTTCACCCGGCTCGTGCCCGAGGGGGTGGCCTGGCACGGGGGATCCTGGGGTGGAGGGGAGACGCTGCGTGCCGACGTCGTGCTGTGGTGCACCGGGTTCCGCTCGGCCCTGGACCACCTGGCGCCGCTGCACCTGCGCTCACCGGGCGGGGGCATCCGGATGGACGGCACCCTGGCCACCCGGGTCGCGGGCGAGCCCCGGGTGCACCTGCTGGGGTACGGACCCTCGGCCAGCACCATCGGCGCCAACCGGGCCGGGCGGGCCGCCGTGCGCGAGGTCCGGGAGCTCCTCGCCTGACCCCCGCCTCGCGGGTGCGGCCGGGAGGGCTACGCGAAGTTGGCCCGGGCCGGGTCGGGACCGACGCGGCTGCCGTCGTCCATGGTGGCCAGCGAGGCCATCTCGTCGCCGGTGAGCTCGAAGTCGAAGACGTCGAAGTTCTCCGCGATGCGCGAGGGGGTGGACGACTTGGGGATGACGATGTTGCCCAGCTGCAGGTGCCAGCGGAGCACGGTCTGCGCCGGGCTCCTGCCGTGGGCCTGCGCCACCGCGACGAGGGTGTCCTGGTCGAGCACCGAACCACCCTGCCCCCCCAGGGGGCTCCAGGCCTCGGTGCGGATGTCGTGGTCGGCGTGGAAGGCGCGCAGCTCGGGCTGGGAGAACCGCGGGTGCAGCTCGATCTGGTTGAGCACCGGCACCACGTCGGTCTCCTCCAGCAGCCGCTGCAGCAGCGGCACGGTGAAGTTGGAGACGCCGATCGAGGTGACCCGGCCGTCGGCCTGCAGCTGCTCGAAGGCCCTCCACGTGCTCACCCACTCGTCCTTGGCGGGCACCGGCCAGTGGATGAGGTACAGGTCGAGCTGCTCCAGGCCGAGCTCGCCCAGGCTGGTGTCGAAGGCCCGCAGGGTGGCGTCGTGGCCGTGGTCGGCGTTCCACAGCTTCGTGGTCACGTAGACGTCGTCGCGGGGGATGCCGGACTCGGCGATGGCCCGTCCCACGCCCCGCTCGTTGCCGTAGATCTTGGCGGTGTCGATGTGGCGGTACCCGGCGGCCAGGGCGGCCGAGACGGCGTCGAACGTCTCCTGCTCGGGCACCTGGAACACCCCGTACCCGAGCTGGGGGATCGTCGTGCCGTCGTTGAGGGCGGTGTCCGGGACCGGGTTCGCTGCCTGCGTCATCTCCGCCCCAACCTTTCGCGCGGCGAACGTGTTCCCGTCAGCGGACGAGGACCTCGAGCAGCCGGTCGACCTCGACGACGGGGTCCGCGGTCAGCCCGGTGTGCACGGGGCCGGGCTGGACGACGGTGCTGCGCGGCGCGGTGAGCCAGCGGAACCGCCCACCGGCGGGCTCGGCCCCGGCCGCCCCCACCCCGGCGCACACGTCGAGCACCGCGGCCAGGGCGTGGGCGACCGCATCGGCATCGGCGTGCGGGTCCAGCGCGTGCAGCCGGGCGCCGTCCAGGTGCACCCGGGCGTGCAGCGCCTGCAGCGGCCGGCACCACAGCAGCACCCCGGCGTTCATCGCCTCGCCGCGCTCGACGCGCGGGACCACGCGCAGCACGGCGTACTCGTAGGCGTGCAGGGCGGAGGCGTGCACGGCGGGGGCGTGCACGGCTGGGGAACCGGGGGTCGGGGTCACTGGGCCGGCCCGAGCCAGCGCGGGCGGGTGCGGCCGATCTCCACCGGCGCCCGCACGGACGGCGCCGCGGCCACGGCCTCGTGCACCCCCGGCAGCCACGCCTCGCGCTGCGCGACCCGGGCGCCGAGCAGCCGCACGTAGGCCGCCCGCACCTGCGCCGGGTCGTCGAAGCCCGGCTCGTCGGCCAGCCAGGCCTCGGGCACCTGGGCCACCACGTCCTCCAGCAGCTCGGGGGTGACCTGCGGCGCGAGCGCCGCGGCGGCCGGGTCGAGCTCGGGTGCGGCGGTGAGCAGCAAGTGCGCCCGGGCGTCGTAGGGACGGGCGGGGAAGGCCTCGGCGCCGGGCCAGTGGTGGTGGAAGGTCAGCGTCGCCCCGTGGTCGATCAGCCACGGCTCCCGGTGCCACAGCAGCATGTTCGGGTTGCGCCAGCTCCGGTCGACGTTGCCGACGAGCGCGTCCAGGAACAGCACCCGTCCGGCCGTCGGCGGATCGACCCAGGCCGCGTCGAGATCCAGCGCCCCGGGCAGGAAGTCCATCCCCAGGTTCAGTCCCGGGCTGGCGCGCAGCAGGTCCTGCACCTCCTCGTCGGGCTCCCCGGGCGCCAGGGCGGGATCGACGTCGACGGTGACCAGGCGGGGCACGGCCAGGCCCAGCTCGCGGGCGAGCTCCCCGGTGACGACCTCGGCGACGAGGGTCTTGCGGCCCTGCCCGGCGCCGTGGAACTTCACCACGTACGTGCCCAGGTCGTCGGCCTCGACGAGCCCGGGCAGGGAGCCCCCCTCCCGCAGCGGGGTGACGTAGCGGGTCGCCCGCACGCGTGGCAGCACGTCCGTGACCCTAGGGCCCGGCCGCGCTCCGGGTTCCGGCCTCGGCCCCTCCCCCGTGCCCAGGGCCGGCGGTTCCGGGCCCGCAGCCCCGTCCGTCGTAGCTCGGCCTCCCCAGCTCGGCCCCGCACGCCCAGCACCTGCAGCCCGCCCCGCGCCGCCGCGCAGCGCAGCGGGAAGACGAGCGAGGTCCGCGCGCAGGGCAGCAGGTTCCGCGGGTGCACACGGTCGTGGACGTCCGACCGCGATGTATGCTTCTCGGCATGCAACTTGACGGGTCCGGGAGCGAGGAGGTCACCCGGCTGCGCACCGCGCTCGCCCGCACCGCCCGCTGGCTGGAGCGGCAGTCGGCGGACGGGGGGCTGACACGCACGCAGAGCTCCGTGCTCGGCACGGTGACCCGCCTGGGCCCGCTCGGCATCGGCGAGCTGGCGCAGCGGGAGGGCATCAACCCGACCATGCTGTCCCGGATCGTCGGCAAGCTCGACGACGCCGGGCTGCTGGCCCGCACCACCGATCCCGACGACCGCCGGGCCGCGCGGGTCGAGGCCACCGAGGCCGGTCACGCACTGCACGTCCGGGTGCGGGCCGAGCGCAGCCGGCTCCTCGCCGCCCGCCTCGCCGCGCTCGAGCCCGCCCACCGCGCGTCGCTGCTGGCCGCGCTGGACGCGCTCGAGGCGCTGGCCGGTGACCCCGCGTGAGCGCCGCCACCCACGTCTCCACCCGCGCTCGCGCCCTGCGGGGCGAGACCTTCGCGGCGCTGCGCAACCCCAACTACCGTCGGTACACCTCGGGGCAGCTGATCTCGCTGCTGGGCACGTGGATGCAGACCGTCGCCCAGTCGTGGCTGGTGCTGACCCTCACCGGCTCGGCGACCGCGCTCGGTGTCGTCGTCGCGCTGCAGACGCTGCCGGTGCTGCTGCTCGGTCCGTACGGCGGTGTCGTCGCCGACCGGCTCGACAAGCGCCGACTCATGATCGGGCTGCAGTCGATGATGGGCGTGCTCGCCCTGGTGCTCGGCCTGCTCACCGTCACCGGCGTGGTGGCGCTGTGGCAGGTGTACGCCCTCGCCTTCCTGCTCGGGCTGAACAGCTGCTTCGAGAACCCGGCGCGGCAGGCCTTCGTGCTCGAGATGGTCGGCCCCGACGACCTGCGCAACGCGGTGAGCCTGAACTCGGTGCTGGTCAACGCCGCCCGCGCCGTGGGTCCGGCGCTCGCCGGCATCATCATCGCTCTCGGCGGCACCGGGATCTGCTTCCTGCTCAACGCGGTCAGCTTCGCGGCGGTCGTCGTCTCGCTGTCCACCCTGGACACCTCTGCGCTGCGCCCGTCGGCCCCCGCGGTCCGGGCGAAGGGGCAGCTGCGCGACGGGTTCCGCTACGTGCGGGCCCACCGGGGCCTCGGCGTCCCGCTGCTCATGATGGCCCTCGTCGGGTGCCTGGCCTACGAGTTCCAGGTGACCCTGCCGGTGCTCGCCGACACCACCTTCGGCGGCGGCTCGCAGACCTACGGCTTCATGACGGCGGCCATGGGGATCGGCGCCGTGCTCGGCGGGCTGTACGTCGCCGCCCGTGGGCGCACCGGGATCCGCACGCTGGTCGGCACCTCGGCGCTGTTCGGGGTGGTGATGCTGGGTGCGGCGTACGCACCCAACCTGCCCACCGAGCTGGTGGCGCTGGCCCTGGTCGGCGCGGTGAGCGTGGGCTTCCTCGCCACCGGCAACTCGACGCTGCAGCTGCGCGCCGACCCGCAGATGCGCGGCCGGGTGATGGCGCTGTGGGCGGTGGCCTTCCTCGGCTCCACCCCCATCGGCGGCCCGGTGGCCGGCTACGTCAGCGAGACCCTCGGCGCGCGGGCCGGGCTTGCCATGGGCGCGCTGGCCTGCTTCGGGGCGGCCGCGCTGGGCCTGCGGGTGCTGCGCCAGGCGCAGGACCGCGTCGTCGACGACCCGCTGCCCGCCCTCCCCGCGCAGCCCGCGACGACCTGAGCGGGGCCCGAGCCCCCTCGAACCTCGCCCTCGTCACGGTTTCCCGGGGCGGGGAACAGTGACGAGGGCGAGGATCACGGAACGGGTGCCGACTCAGGCGGCGATGGAGCCGTGCGGGTCGATGACGTACTTCTGCGCCGCACCCTTGTCGAAGTCGGCGTAGCCCTGGGGCGCCTCGTCGAGCGAGATCACCGTGGCGTTCACGGCCTTCGCGATCTGCACCTTCTCGGCGAGGATCGCCTTCATCAGGCCCAGGTTGTACTTCATGACGGGACACTGGCCGGTGGTGAAGGAGAGCGACTTCGCCCACCCGGTGCCCAGGCTCAGCGAGAGTGCCCCGACCTTGGCCGCCTCGTCGATGCCCCCGGGGTCACCGGTGACGTAGAGCCCGGGGATGCCGATCGCACCGCCGGCCGCGGTGACGTCCATGAGCGAGTTCAGCACCGTGGCCGGAGCCTCGGTGGCCGCACCGTCGCCGTGCCCACGGGCCTCGAAGCCCACCGCGTCAACGGCGGAGTCCACCTCCGGCACCCCGAGGATCTGCAGGATCTGGTCCTGCGGGGAGCCCTTGGACACGTCCACGGTCTCGCAGCCGAAGCTGCGGGCCTGGGCCAGCCGGTCGGGGTTGAGGTCGGCGACGATGACGACGGAGGCGCCGAGCAGCTGCGCCCCGACGGCGGCGGCGAGCCCCACCGGACCGGCCCCGGCGATGTACACCGTGGAGCCGGGCTTCACCCCCGCGGTGACCGCGCCGTGGAAGCCGGTCGGGAAGATGTCCGACAGCATCGTGAGGTCGAGGATCTTCTCCATCGCCTGGTCCTTGTCGGGAAAGGCCAGCAGGTTCCAGTCGGCGTAGGGCACCGTCACGTACTCCGCCTGCCCGCCGACCCAACCACCCATGTCGACGTAGCCGTAGGCCGCACCGGGACGGGCCGGGTTCACGTTGAGACAGATCCCGGTCTTGCCCTCCTTGCAGTTGCGACAGCGCCCGCAGGCGATGTTGAACGGCACCGAGCACACGTCGCCGACCTTGATGAACTCCACGTCGGAGCCGGCCTCGACGACCTCGCCGAGGATCTCGTGGCCGAGCACCAGGTTCGGCGGCGCGGTGGTGCGACCGCGGACCATGTGCTGGTCGGAGCCGCAGATGTTGGTGCTCAGCACCTTGAGGATGACGCCGTGGTTGAGCTTGCGGCCGACGTTGGCCGGGTTGACCCCCGGACCGTCCTGCAGCTCGAGCTTGGGGTAGTCGATGGTCTGCACCTCGACCTTGCCCGGGGAGATGTACGCGACGCCGCGGTTGCCTGCCATGGGGACCTCCTGGGTGGGGCTGCGACCGCTCGGGGGAGGGGTCGGCACACATCGTCAGTGACGCATGCCACACCATCGTGCACCATGGACTCGGCGGCTCGCGCACAGGCGTTGACGGCCCCGGCCGGGACGGTGACGATCACCCGATCACGGTCCGGCACGGCTCCCCGGCGGGGCGCCGCCACCGGTTCGCGACGCTGCTCGCCCGTGCCACCCTGCTGCGCTCCGGCGACGTCCTCTCGGGGACCGGCGCGGAGTCCGCCGAGCGCGTGGCCACCAGCAGGTGCTCGCGCAGCCCGGCCACCGTCATCGACGCGATCGGCGCGAACGCCTCCCGGGTCGTGGGTGTCCACGACGAGCCCGGTCCAGGCCGAGTGGGTGTGCGTAGCCTCGCCGCATGCAGGTCCAGGCTGAGTTCACGACCGAGCCCTTCCGCGGCGAGTCAGACCCGCCACGCCACGCGACGAGCGCGCTGGCCGTGCTCCAGGCCGCCGGGCTCGAGACCGACTTCGGCCCGCTGGGCACCGCGGTGACCGGAGAGCTGGAGCTCGTCGTGCCTGCCCTCGCCGACGTGGTCCGGGTGGCGCTGGCCGCGGGGGCGACCCGGATCACGCTGGTCGTCGAGCGGGCGGAGCGCGAACGTGCCTGAGCCCCGCCACGAGGACCACGCCGAGCCGCACCCCCTCGTCGTCGCGATCACCCCGCTGGTGGAGCGGATCGGCGCCACCCTCGTCCCGGTCGGAGCGCTCGGCCCCGAGGACGTCGCGCTCCAGTGGGACGGCGAGGTCGTCGGCGGTGTGCGGCTGGCGGGGACGGAGCGCACCAGTGAGCTGGCGGGCCTGCTCGAGCAGCTGACGGCGGAGCTGGGGGCACCGCTGGCCACGCTCGACCGGAGCGGTCGGCAGCGGGCGGTGCGGCTGCTCGACGAGCGGGGCGCCTTCCAGTACCGCAAGTCGGTGGAGTCCGTCGCCGACGCGCTCGGGGTCACCCGGTTCACGATCTACAACTACCTCAACCGGGACCGCACAGCCTGAGCGCTCGACCTCCCCAGATTTTTTTCAACAAAGTGTTGACGTGAGCCCGGCCACAGACCTACCTTGATCCGAGATGCGGAACGCGGTTCCGCAGAGCGGAGGTAGCGATGACGGCACCCGGCCTGACCTGGCTGAACACTGCGGGCGAGGGCACCGAGGCCGCCCTCCTCGCGTGCTGCGACGTCCCCCGGTGGGCCGCGGCCGTGCTCGACGGCGGCCCGTACGCCGACGTCACCGAGCTGCTCGACGCCGGCGACCGCGCCGCCACCACCCTCACGTCGACGGAGGTGGACCGCGCGCTGGCCGCCCACCCCCGCATCGGGGACCGCGTCGCCGGTTCCGGCACCACGGCGTCGTTCTCCCGCCGCGAGCAGGCCGCGGCATCGACCGACGACGCCGGCGCGACCGCGCTGCTCGAGGCGAACCGCGCCTACGAGGAGCACTTCGGGAGGGTCTTCCTGATCTGCGCCACCGGGCTGAGTGCCGCCGAGGTGGTCGCCGCCGCCCGGGCGCGGCTGGACAACGACGAGCAGACCGAGCGGGCCGTCGTCGCCGACGAGCTGCGGCAGATCGCGCGGCTGCGCCTGCGCCAGCTCGCCGACAGCACACTCGCCACCACCGGGTCCTGCGCGACCGGGGAGGCCACCCCGTGAGCAGCCCCGGGCTCGTCACCACGCACGTCCTCGACGCGTCCCTCGGCCGTCCCGCCGCCGGCGTCCCCGTCCGGCTCGAGTCCACCGACGGCACCGTCGGCACCGGGACCACCGACGCCGACGGCCGCGCCCGCGACCTGGCCCCGGACGCGCTGGCTCCGGGCACCTACCGACTGTTCTTCGACACGGCGGCCTACCACGCAGCCAGCGGTCAGCCCACCTTCTACCCAGAGGTGTGCGTGACCTTCACGATCTCCGACCCGGAGCAGCACCTGCACGTGCCGCTCCTGCTGAGCCCGTTCGCCTACTCGACCTACCGAGGGAGCTGACATGACCATCGTCCTGGGACCCAACCAGTACGGCAAGTCCGAGAACCGCGTGTTCCGCGTGTACCGCGACACCGCCCGCCACGAGATCCGCGACCTGAACGTCTCGAGCGCCCTGCGCGGTCGCTTCGAGGACGCCCACACCAGTGGCGACCAGGGAGCGGTGCTACCCACCGACACCCAGAAGAACACCATCTTCTCCTTCGCCAAGGAGAAGGGCATCGGCGCGATCGAGGACTTCGCGCTCGCCCTCGCCGACCACTTCGTGTCGGTGATCCCAGCCGCGGAGGGGGCCCGGGTCGAGATCGAGGAGTACCACTGGGACCGGATCCAGGTCGACGGCGCCGGTCACGCCCACTCCTTCGTCCGCGGGGGCAGCGGGACGCGCAACACCGTGGTCAACGTCGACGGTTCGGGTGGTTCGCGCCGGGTGCACGTCGTCTCCGGCGTCTCGGACCTGGTCATCGGCAAGACCACCGGCTCGGAGTTCCGGGGGTTCCTCGTCGACGACTACACGACGCTCGCAGAGACCGACGACCGCATCTTGGCGACCTCGCTCGTCGCCCGGTGGCGGTACGACGGCACCGACGTCGCCTGGGACGAGACCTACGACGCGATCAAGGCGACGCTGCTGCAGCGCTTCGCCGAGATCCACAGCCACGCCCTGCAGGAGTCGCTGTTCGGCATGGGCACCTCGGTGCTCGAGCAGCACCCCGAGGTGGCCGAGATCCGGTTCTCCGCGCCCAACAAGCACCACTTCGCCGTCGACCTCTCGCCCTTCGGGGTCGAGAACCACGGCGAGGTCTTCATCGCCGCCGACCGGCCCTACGGCCTGATCGAGACCACCGTCACGCGTGACGACGCCTCCGACCCCGGCACGGCCTGGAACGCCGCGCCCGGGCTCTGCTGAGCGGGGGCGAGCACCGATGAAGCTGCGTCGCACCACCGCCACGCCCCGCACCCAGGAGGTCCGCTCCGGCCGACCCGAGGACGAGAGGATGCCCGTGGGACAGCTGCTCCTCTACGGGCTGCAGCACATCCTCACGATGTACGGCGGGGTCATCGCCCCCCCGCTCATCGTCGGCACGGCGGCCGGCCTCTCGCCCACCGACGTCGCGCTGCTGGTCACCGCCGGGCTGTTCGTCAGCGGCCTGGCCACGCTGCTCCAGACCCTCGGCATCGGTCGCTTCGGCGCCCGGCTGCCGATCGTGCAGGGCATCTCCTTCGCCAGCGTCTCCACCATGGTCGCCATCGCCAGCACCGACGGGCTGCGACCGGTGTTCGGCGCGATCATCGTCGCCGGTCTCATCGGCCTCGCCCTCTCCTCGTTCTTCGCCCAGCTGGTGCGGTTGTTCCCTGCCGTCGTGACCGGGACGATCATCACCGTCATCGGGCTGTCGCTGATGCCCGTGGCCTTCACCTGGGCCATGGGCGGCGCCGGGAGCAAGACCCTCGGCTCCACCGGCAACATCGGCCTCGCCGGCCTCACGCTGCTCATCATCCTGGCCATCAGCCGCTTGTTCCAGGGTGCGGTCTCCCGGCTGTCGATCCTGATCGGCATCGTGGTCGGCACGCTCGTCGCGGTGGCGCTGGGCAAGACCGACTTCTCCGGCGTCGGCAGCGGGACCATCGTCGCGCTGCCCCCGGTGCTGCACTTCGGCTCCCCCACCTTCCAGGTCGGGGCCATCGTCTCGATGACGATCGTGATCCTGGTGATCATGACCGAGACCACAGCCGACATCATCGCCATCGGCGAGATCGTGGAGACCGACGTCGACGCCCGGCGCGTCGCCGACGGGCTGCGGGCGGACATGGTCTCGACGGCGATCTCCCCGCTGCTCGGATCCTTCCCCTGCAGCGCCTTCGCCCAGAACGTCGGCCTGGTCGCCCTCACCCGCATCAAGAGCCGGTACGTGGTCGCTGCGGGTGGGGCGCTCCTGTTCCTGCTCGGCCTGCTCCCGGTCGTCGGCCGGGTCGTCGCCGCCATCCCCTTCCCCGTCCTCGGTGGGGCCGGGATCGTGCTCTTCGGCACGGTCGCCGCGAGCGGCATCCGGACCCTGGCCAAGGTGGACTTCTCCGACAACCTCAACCTGGTCATCGTGGCCACCTCCATCGGCCTCGGCGTCATCCCGATCGCGGCGCCGACGTTCTGGGACGCCTTCCCCAAGGGCGTGGCCGTGGTCATGGACTCCGGGATCAGCGCGGCCGCGGTGACGGCGGTCCTGCTCAACGTGCTGTTCAACGAGATCACCGCCGGGAACCGCTCCGGCGCATCGGTGTTCGCGGCGGTGCCCGACGAGCGGGGTGACCTGCCCGTCCCCGACCGCGACGCCCGCACCTCCCCACCGGCACCCGCCCCCGAGCCCCCGTCCGCCCGCAAGGAGACCTCATGACCCACACGCTGCCCCTCGAGGTCAACTGCTCGATCCTGTTCACCGAGCTCCCGCTGCTGGAGCGGCCCGCCGCGGCCCGCCGGGCCGGCTTCGACGCCATCGAGCTGTGGTGGCCCTTCGCCACCGCGGTGCCCACCGACGCCGAGGCCGACGCCCTGGTCCGGGCGGTCACCGACGCCGGGGTGGCCCTGGTCGGGCTGAACTTCTTCGCCGGCGACATGCCCGGCGGCGACCGGGGGCTCATGTCGTGGCCGGGCCGCGAGCTCGAGGTGCGCGACAACGTCGCGGCCACCCTCGAGCTCGGCGCCCGCCTCGGCTGCCGCACCTACAACGCGCTGTACGGCAACCGGATCGACGGCGTCGCCCCACAGGTGCAGGACGAGCTCGCCATGGCGAACCTGACCCTCGCCGCGAGCTCCGCCGCGGCGTCCGGCGGCTCCACCGTCCTGGTCGAGCCGGTCAGCGGCGCCCCCCGCTACCCGCTGCTCACCGCCGCCGACGCGCTGCGCGTGATCGACCAGGTCGGCGCGGACAACGTCGCACTCCTCGCCGACCTCTACCACCTGGCGGTCAACGGTGACGACGTCGACGCCGTCATCGCCGAGCACGTGGACCGCATCGCGCACGTGCAGATCGCCGACAGCCCCGGCCGGGGCGAGCCCGGCTCGGGCCACCTGGAGCTGGACCGCCAGCTCCGCGACCTGCAGGCCGCGGGCTACGCGGGCTGGGTCGGGCTCGAGTACAAGCCGACCGGATCCACGCAGGACAGCTTTGCCTTCCTCGACCACGCACGACGGAGCTCGGCCCCGTCCGAACAGAGCAGGAGCACCGGAGCATGAGCACCATCGCCTTCATCGGTCTCGGCATCATGGGCAGCCCCATGTCGGTGCACCTCGCCGAGGCCGGTCACACCGTGGCCGGGTACAACCAGTCCCCCGACCGGACCGCGCCGCTGGTGGCGGCAGGAGGGCGGGCCGCGACGTCGGTGTCCGACGCCGTCCGTGGCGCCGACGTCGTCGCCATCATGGTTCCCGACTCCCCCGACGTGCGGGCCGTGCTCACCGACCCCGGTGGCGTGCTCGAGAGTGCCGAGCCCGGCACCCTGGTCATCGACCTCTCGAGCATCCGGCCCGACGTCACCGTCGAGCTCGCCGGTCTCGCCCGGGAGCAGGGCCTGCGTTACGTCGACGCCCCCGTCTCCGGCGGGGAGGCCGGGGCGAAGGCGGCAACGCTGTCGATCATGGTCGGCGGCGAGGCCGACGACGTGGCCGCGGCCCGCCCGCTGCTGGAGGCCGTCGGGCGCACCGTCGTGCACGTCGGACCCAGCGGGTCCGGCCAGACCGTGAAGGCCGCGAACCAGCTCATCGTGGCGGGCAACATCGCCCTGCTCGCCGAGGCGCTGCTGTTCCTGGAGGCCCACGGGGTGGACACCACCGCCGCGCTGGAGGTCCTCGGCGGCGGCCTCGCCGGCTCGGCCGTGCTCGTGCAGAAGGGCGAGAAGATGCGCACCCGCTCCTTCGACCCCGGCTTCCGCATCGCGCTGCACCACAAGGACATGGGCATCGTCGTCGACGCGGCTCGCGCCGCGGGGGTGGTCACGCCCGTCGCGGCCCTCGTCGCCCAGCTCATGGCCTCCGCCGTGGCCGCCGGCGACGGCGGGCTGGACCACTCGGCCCTGCTGCGCACGCTCGAGCGCCTCTCCGGCAGCTGAGCGACCCCCACCCACACCTCTCTCGAACCCCAGACAGGACACCACCATGACCCGCATGACTGCGGCCCGTGCGGCCGTCGAGATCCTCCGGCTCGAGGGCGTCACCCACCTGTTCGGCCTGCCCGGAGCCGCGATCAACCCCTTCTACGCCGCGATGCGGGAGTCCGGTGAGCTCACCCACGTGCTCGCCCGCCACGTCGAGGGCGCCTCCCACATGGCCGAGGGGTACACCCGGGCCGTCGCCGGCAACATCGGCGTCTGCATCGGCACCTCCGGCCCGGCCGGCACGGACATGATCACCGGCCTGTACTCCGCCTCGGCCGACTCCATCCCCATCCTCTGCATCACCGGTCAGGCCCCGGTGGCCAAGCTGCACAAGGAGGACTTCCAGGCCGTCGACATCACCGCGATCGCCGGGCCCGTGACCAAGTGGGCCTGCACCGTCATGGAGGCCGGGCAGGTCCCCGGCGCGTTCCAGAAGGCGTTCGCCACCATGCGGTCGGGTCGGCCCGGCCCGGTGCTGCTCGACCTGCCGATCGACGTCCAGCTGACCGAGATCGAGTTCGACCCCGAGACCTACGCGCCCCTTCCGGTCGCCGTTCCGCGCGCCACCCGGGCGCAGGCCGCGAAAGCGCTGGCCATGATGGCCGCCGCGGAGCGTCCGCTCATCGTCGCCGGCGGGGGCATCGTGAACGCGGATGCCGCCGCACTGCTGGTCGAGCTGGCCGAGCTCACGGGCGTCCCCGTCATCCCGACCCTCATGGGCTGGGGCACCATCCCCGACGACCACCCGCTGATGGCGGGGATGGTGGGCCTGCAGACCTCGCACCGCTACGGCAACGCGACCATGCTCGAGTCCGACTTCGTCCTGGGCATCGGCAACCGGTGGGCCAACCGCCACACCGGCGGGATCGAGACGTACACGGCGGGAAGGACCTTCGTCCACGTCGACATCGAGCCCACCCAGATCGGCCGGGTCTTCGCCCCCGACCTCGGCATCGTCTCCGACGCCGGTGCCGCGCTGGAGATGTTCCTGACCGTCGCCCGCGAGCAGCGCGCGGACGGGACGCTGCCCGACCGGGCCGACTGGGCGGGGTCCTGCCGCACGCGCAAGCAGACCATGCAGCGGCGCACCAGCTTCGACACCGTGCCGATCAAGCCCCAGCGGGTCTTCCAGGACATGAACAAGGTCTTCGGCCCCGACACCCGGTACGTCAGCACGATCGGGCTCTCCCAGATCCAGGCCGCCCAGCTGCTGCACGTCTACAAGCCGCGGCACTGGATCAACGCCGGGCAGGCCGGGCCGCTGGGCTGGACCTTGCCGGCCACGCTCGGCGTGGCCACCGCCGACCCGGAGGCCACCGTGGTGGCGCTCTCGGGCGACTACGACTTCCAGTTCATGATCGAGGAGCTCGCGGTCGGCGCCCAGTTCAAGATCCCCTACGTCCACGTCGTGGTGAACAACGCCTACCTGGGCCTGATCCGCCAGTCCCAGCGCGGCTTCGAGATGGACTACTGCGTCCAGCTCGCCTACGACAACGTCAACTCCCCCGAGCTCGAGGGCTACGGCGTGGACCACGTCAAGGTCGCGGAGGGGATGGGCTGCAAGGCGCTGCGGGTGTTCGACCCCGAGGAGATCGTCCCCGCGCTGGAGCAGGCGCAGAAGCTCATGGTCGAGCACCAGGTGCCCGTGGTCGTCGAGATCATCCTCGAGCGGATCACGAACGTGTCCATGGGCACCCAGCTCGACGGGGTCGTCGAGTTCGAGGAGCTCGCCCTGCGGGGCGAGGACGCCCCGACCGCCATCTCGACGCTGGACTGAGCTCGGTGGTCCACGTCCTCGTCGCCTCCGACAAGTTCAAGGGCTCGCTGACCGCGGCTCAGGTCGGTGCCGCCCTCACCAACGGGATCCACCGTGTCCGACCCGACGTGACGGTGTCCGTCTCGCCGGTGGCCGACGGGGGGGACGGCACCCTCGCCGCCGCCCTGGCGGCCGGGTACGACGAGGCCGGGGTCACCGCAGCCGGCCCGACCGGGCGCGTGCGGTCCACGCGCTTCGCCCGGTCGGGCGAGGTCGCGGTCGTCGAGCTCGCCGAGGTCTGCGGCCTCGACCTGCTCCGCGGCGAGACGCTCGCCCCGATGACGGCCACCAGCCGCGGGGTGGGTGAGGTGCTCGCCGAGGCGGTCGCGCAGGGCTGCCGCCGGATCGTGCTCGGCATCGGGGGCCGCGCGAGCACCGACGGGGGTGCGGGGATGGTCGCAGCGCTCGGGGCCCGGCTGCTCGACGCCGACGGTGACGAGCTGGAGGACGGCGCCGCCGCGCTGGCCGGCCTGCACACCCTCGAGGTGGACCGGCTGCGGAAGACCCTGATCGGTGTCGAGGTCACGGTGGCCTGCGACGTGACGAACCCGCTGCTCGGTCCGACCGGCGCCGCGGCGACCTACGGGCCGCAGAAGGGTGCGGACGCCGCGCAGGTCCGCACCCTCGACGCCGCGCTGACCCACTGGGCGGACGTGGTCGCCACCACGACGGGCACCGACGCGCGCGCCCTCCCCGGTGCGGGGGCCGCGGGCGGCGTCGGGTTCGCCGCCCTCGCGCTGCTCGGGGCGCGCATGCGCCCCGGCATCGAGGTGGTGTTCGAGCTCGTCGGGTTCGACGCGGCGCTGCGCGGGGCCGACCTGGTCATCACCGGCGAGGGCTCGCTCGACGAGCAGACGCTGCACGGCAAGGCCCCCACCGGGGTCGCCCGGGCCGCCGGGGCCGCCGGGGTCCCGGTCGTCGCGGTCTGCGGCCGGTCGATCCTGCCCGACGCGACGCTGCAGGCGGCAGGGATCTCCCGCACCTACCGTCTCACCGACATCGAGCCGGACGTCGCACGCTGCATCGCCGGCGCGGGTCCGCTGCTGGAGGTGCTCGGCGAGCAGATCGCCGCCGCCGAGCTCCCGTCCTGACCCCCCTGTCCCCCGCACGACCTGAGGAGAACGTCCCGTGAGCCACGCCCCCGACCTCGTCGTCCGAGCGGCCCGAGCGGTCCTGCCCGACGGGGAGCGTGCCGCGGCGGTCGTCGTCCGCGACGGTGTCGTCACGGCGGTGCTGGCGGTGGACGTCGAGGTCGACGCCGCCGTAGAGGTCGTCCTGGGCGCGGACGAGGTGCTGCTGCCCGGCCTGGTCGACGCGCACGTCCACGTCAACGAGCCGGGGCGCACCGAGTGGGAGGGCTTCGCGAGCGCCACCCGCGCAGCCGCCGCCGGCGGCGTCACCACGATCGTCGACATGCCGCTGAACAGCATCCCCCCGACCACCGACGTCGCCGCGCTCGAGGTGAAGCGGGCCGTCGCCGCGCCGTCCGCGTTCGTCGACGTCGGCTTCTGGGGCGGGGCCGTCCCCGGCAACGTCGACGCGCTGGCCCCGCTGCACGAGGCGGGCGTGTTCGGGTTCAAGTGCTTCCTGCTCAGCTCCGGGGTGCCGGAGTTCCCGCCGCTGGACGCCGCGCAGCTCGAGCTGGCGCTCGCCGAGGTGGCCCGCTTCGACGGGCTGGTCATCGTGCACGCCGAGGACGCCCACACGATCGAGGAGGCCCCGGAGCCCACGGGCACCCGCTACACCGACTTCCTGGCCTCACGGCCGCCCCGCGCGGAGGACCTCGCCATCGGGCAGGTCATCGAGGCGGCGCGCCGCACGGGGTGCCGGGTCCACGTGCTGCACCTCTCCAGCGCGGACGCGCTGCCCATGATCGCCGCCGCCCGGGCCGACGGGGTGCGCCTGAGCGTGGAGACCTGCCCGCACTACCTGTGCCTGACCGCCGAGGACGTTCCCGACGGCGCCACCCAGTACAAGTGCTGCCCGCCGATCCGCGAGGCCGACAACCGCGACGCGCTCTGGGCCGGCCTCGCCGACGGGCTCATCGACACCATCGTGTCCGACCACTCCCCCTCCACGATCGACCTGAAGTGCCTCGACACCGGTGACTTCGGCGCGGCCTGGGGCGGGATCTCGTCGCTGCAGCTGGGCCTGCCCGTCATCTGGACCCAGGCCCGCCGGCGCGGTCACACCCTGTCCGACGTGGTCCGCTGGATGTCGGCGGGCCCCGCCGCGCAGACCGGTCTCGACGACCGCGGCGCGATCGCGGTGGGTCGGCGGGCCGACTTCTGCGTCCTCGCACCGGAGGCGACCTTCGTCGTCGACGCCGCTGCGCTGCAGCACCGCAACGCGGTCACGCCGTACTCGGGTCAGCAGCTGCACGGCGTCGTGCGCAGCACCTGGCTGGCGGGGGAGCGGGTGTCGCTCGACGGACCGCCCCTCGGCCGGCTGGTGACCCGCCCCGTCCGCACCGCGCGGTGATCGGCAGGGACGCTGCCAGCCTCGGGCCGGTGGCCGCGGTCGCCGCCGCCGCGCTCCGGACGACGGTGGAGGGGTACTTCATCGGCGCCGTGCGGTGCACCCACCGCGCGGTGCGGGTGGTGGAACCCGGCGCGGTCGGCTCACCACCAGCGGCTCGATCTCGGCGCACGTGCCCCGTCCACGCAGCGTGGACCACGTCGCCGTCACGCACGCGATCCCCGGCTACGACGCGCTCGGGGCCTCACCGTCGAGCTGGGCGCGGTGGGCCTCGGGCAGCGCGTCCCACCACGTCCGGCGGACCGAGCGCCGGGACTCCTCGTCGAGGTCGCCCCACAGGCGCAGCCGGGACAGCCCGCCGTCGGGATAGACGTCCAGGCGCAGGTGGGTCGCCGCCACCGCACCGGGCAGCGCGAGGTGGTGGCGGGTGTCGGGCTGCACCGCGGTGCGGGCCAGCAGCTCGGTCCACGCCCCGGGGTCGGCCGGGTCGGCGGTGCGCGCGTCGACCGTGCTCAGCCGCACCCACCCGGCCGCGTTGCCGACGTAGTAGCTGGTGTCCACCTCGACCCGCCGGGGAACCCCCGCGACGCCCAGGGCGAAGACCGCGTGGTCGTTGCCCTCCCCGCGACGACGGGCGTTCTCCCAGCCCTCCCCCATGTTGCGGGCCCGGCCGGGCGCGATGATGTTGGCGGGTGAGGCGTAGAACGCGTCGGAGCACTCCTCGAGCCGGCCACCCCCCTCAGCGGCGAGCAGGTCCACCGTCCCGGTCAGCAGCCGGGGATCGGGAACCACGACGCCGTGCACCCGCAGCCGGGCGACCCCCCCGTCGGGGTAGATGGCCAGGCGCACGTGGGTGAAGCGGTGCGGGTCCGTCACGGGGTAGACGTTGGCGGTGTCGCCCTGGGCGGCGGACTTGGCGACCACGGTCACCCACTCGGCGCCGAGCAGCTCCTCCGCGTCCGGGTACCCCTCGACGGAGGCGGCCTGCACCGCGACGTGGGGCGGGTAGTTCCCGCGGAAGAACGCGGTGTCGACGACGACGCCGCGGATGACCCCGGGGGCTCCGAGGCGGACCACGGCCCAGTCGTGCGCCTCGGGGTCACGCACGACGGAGCGTCGACGACGGGTCTCCCAGCCGTCGTAGACCTTGCCCTTGTGGCCGAACTCCGAGGCGTCGAACACCGGCGCCTCGGGACGGATCAGGTTCTCCCGCTGCGCGAACAGCTCGTCGTTGGCCGCGGTGACCGAGCCGCCGAGGGCGCGCGAGGCGAGGTCGGTCAGGGTGGTGACGTCGTCGGTGCTCACGAGGCGTCCCCGGCGGGAGCGGCGAGGCCGCGGTAGCGGCGCCAGCTGCCGTGGGAGGAGATGTCGGTGAGCTCGTCCCCCATCGACGTGCGCAGCCCGGGCCGCAGCCCGACGGCGAGCACCGAGCGGCCGTCGGTCAGCTCGACCACCGTGAGCTCGAGCTCGACGGGCTCCTCCGGCAGGAAGTCCGTGCGGATCTGGTCCAGGGGCACGTCGTAGAGCTCACCCTCGATGCACACCCCGCCGGCGTCGACGAGCTCGAGAGCCGGGAACTCGTCCCGGACCGAGTAGAAGCGGTAGCTCGGTGCCGTGGTCACCGATCCCACGAAGGGGTGGGCGGAGACGTTGTGGTGCAGGGCTCCGCCCCGCATCGCACCGCCGTTGCAGAAGAGCTCGGCCACTGTCTCCACCTTCCCTCGACCCGACGACGCCGTCGTGTCCTCCGGCCAGGATCGCCAGTTTTCAACATTTTGTCAATGTTTTCCAGGCTGACCGGCACAGCAGTCCACGGGTCGGTCCGTCCGGGCCCGGGGGTCGAGGACGCCGAGCACCACCTGGGCCGGGCAGGCCCCGCGCAGGCCCGCGTGGGGGTGGCCGGTGGTGGACGGGGATCCCGAGCTCCGCACGGGGTGGCTCGTGGTCGGCCCGTGCCCGTGCCCGGGCCCGTTCATCGGGGGAGCTCCTCGGGGGCCCCGGGGAACAGCGCTCCCCCGGGCTCGGTTCCCCCTGGCGTGACCGTGCTGCCGATCTCCGTCCTGGACGTCTCCCCCGTGCCGTCGGGCTCCACGCCGGGCGACGCGCTGCGCAACACCCTGGACCTCGCGCAGCACGTCGAGCGCCTGGGCTACCACCGGTACTGGCTGGCCGAGCACCACTCCATGCCCGGCATCGCCAGCTCCGCGCCGGCGGTCATGATCGGGCAGGTCGCGGCGGTCACCGAGCGGCTGCGGGTCGGCTCGGGCGGGGTGATGCTGCCCAACCACGCGCCGCTGGTCGTGGCCGAGCAGTTCGGCACCCTGGACGCGCTGTACCCCGGGCGCATCGACCTCGGGCTCGGCCGGGCGCCGGGCACCGACCAGGTCACCGCCCACGCCCTGCGCCGCAGCGCCACCCAGCTCAGCGAGGACGACTTCCCGCAGCAGCTGGCGCAGCTGCGCGCCTTCTTCGACGACGGCTACCCCGCCGACCACCCCTACGCCGCGATCACCGCGGTGCCGGGCCTGGGTGCGGACGTGACGGTCTGGCTGCTCGGCTCCTCGACGTACTCCGCCCAGGTCGCCGGGGTGCTCGGGCTGCCGTACGCGCACGCCCACCACTTCGCGTCGGGGTCGACGGACGCCGCGGTGGCCGCCTACCGCGCGTCGTTCCGCCCGGGGGTGCTGGAGGCGCCGTACCTCATGGTCACCGCGTCGGTCGTCGCGGCGGCGCACGACGAGCAGGCCCGGTGGCTCGCCGCGTCCCAGACCCTGGCCATGGTGCGGCTGCGCGCCGGCAACCCCGGCACCTTCCCCACGCCCGAGGAGGCGGCGGCGAACCCGCTGAGCCCGGGCGAGCTGGCGAGCCTCGGCGGGATGACCGCCAGCGCGGTCGTCGGGGGTCCGGAGACCGTCGGCGCGGGCCTGCGCGCCCTGGCCGAGCGGACCGGCGCCAGCGAGCTCATGGTCTCCACGATGGTGCACAGCCACTCCGACCGGCTGCGCAGCTACGAGATCGTGGGGGAGCAGCTCGGGGCGGTCGTCTCCGCTTGAGCACCGCCGCCTGAGCACGCCTGCTCAGGCCCCCCAGTCGGCGAGCACCGCGTCGGTGTCCTGCCCCGGGATCCGCGGACCGTGGCCGAGCGCGGCCGGGGTGCGGGAGAAGCGCGGCGCGGGGACGGGCTGCACCACGCCGTCGACCTCGGTGAACGTGCCCCGGGCCGCGTGGTGCGGGTGGGCAGCGGCCTCGGCCATGCTCAGCACCGGCACCACGCAGGCGTCCGTCGCCCCGAACACGCCCGCCCACCCGTCGCGGGTCCTGGTCAGGAACGCCGCCCCGAACGCTGCCCGCAGCGTCGGCCAGCCCCGGACGTCGTGCTGGACGGGCAGGTCGGTGCCGGCGAGCCCGAGCCCGTCGAGCAGGGCGGCGTAGAACTGCGGCTCCAGCGCGCCCACCGCCACGTGCTCCCCGTCGGCGCAGGCGTAGGTGTCGTAGTACGGGGCGGCCCCGTCGAGCACGTTCGAGGCGCGCGCGTCGTTCCACACCCCGGCCCCGCGGTAGGCCCACTGCATCTGGGCCAGCACCGGGGTGCCGTCGACGATCGCGGCGTCCACGACCTGGCCGAGCCCGGAGGACTGCCGCTCGTGCAGCGCGGCCATGATGCCGAGCACCAGGAACATCGAGCCGCCGCCGAAGTCGCCCACCAGGTTCAGCGGGACCGCGGGCTTCTCGACCGGGCCGATCGCGTGCAGCATCCCGGTGAGCGCGAGGTAGCCGATGTCGTGCCCGGCGCGCGGGGCCAGCGGTCCGTCCTGACCCCACCCGGTCATCCGGGCGTACACCAGCCCGGGGTTGCGCTCGTGGCAGTCCGTCGGCCCGATGCCGAGGCGCTCGCACACCCCCGGCCGCAGACCCTCGATCAGCACGTCGGCCACCGCGGCGAGGGCGAGCACCCGCTCCCGGCCGTCGTCGCTCTTGAGGTCGGCGGTGACGGAGCGGCGCCCGCGCAGGGTGTGGTCGCGCTCCGGGGGCACCAGCTGCAGTCCCCCGCCGCCGGGGCGGTCCACCCGCACCACGTCGGCGCCGAGGTCGGCGAGCAGCATCGCGGCGTGCGGGCCGGGGCCGAGGCCCGCGAGCTCCAGCACCTTGAGTCCGGCGAGCGGTCCGGGCACGGTTCCTCCTGCGGTCGACGGTTCCGGTGTGTCTACCGCACGGGTGCCGGGTTCGGCGTGCTCCACGGGTGGACCGTCAGCCCCACTGGTCATTACAGTGGTCACATGACCACTCAGGTGACCGCATCCGTCGCCAAGGCGCAGCTGCTCGGCCTGCTCGACCGCGTCTCGTCGGGGGACGACGTCGAGATCACCAAGCACGGCCGCGTCGTCGCCCGGCTGGTCCCCGCCCGGGGACCGCACGCGCTGCGCGGCCGGTTGAGCGGCTCGGCCATGACCGTCGAGGAGGACGACGCGGCACTGTTCAGCACCGGCGAGGGCTGGGAGACGCAGTGAGCACCGTCCTGCTCGACACCCACGTGCTGCACTGGTGGTCCGCGGAGCCCGAGCGCCTGAGCCCCGCGGCGGTCACCGCGGTGGAGGAGGCCGACGAGCTCGCGGTCTGCGGCATCACCTGGTACGAGCTGGCGTGGCTGGCCGAGCACGACCGCATCCGGCTCACCATCCCCGCGCCGACCTGGCTGGACCGGCTCGCGCAGCAGGTCCGCACCACGCCGATCACCCCGTCGGTGGCCACGGCTGCGGCCGACCTCCCCGCGTCGTTCGCCGGCGACCCCGCCGACCGGCTCATCTACGCCACCGCCGTCACCCAGGGCTGGCGGCTCGTGACCAAGGACGTTCGGTTGCGGGAGCACCGCCACCCCGCCCCGGTGACCATCTGGTGATCACCCGGTGAGCAAGCGATCCCGGAGCCGAGCCAGCTCCTCGTCGGTCAGTCCGTGCGACCGCAGCCAGGCGATCGTGCCGCCGACGGTGTCCAGGTGGGCGAGCAGGCCCGCCATGGTCTCCGGCAGCGCGGTGAGCACCCAGTCCGGGACGGAACCGAGCTCGCGGGTGGTCGCCGTGGCGGCGAGCTGCTCGCGCACCCCGGGCATGTTGGCGGCGGTCGCGGCGTAGTCGGCGACGACGGCCTCCCGCCGGACCCCCAGCGCCTCCAGCACCACCGCGACGACCACCCCGGTGCGGTCCTTGCCCGCCGCGCAGTGCACCACCACGGGGCCCGTCGTGTCGTCGGCGAGCAGGCGCAGCACCTCCACGACCACGTCGGCGCTGTGCTCCAGGTAGCCCACGTAGTGGTCGACGAGCGAGCCGGCGAGCCCGTCGGCCTGGTCCAGGCGCACCGAGCGGGCCCCGACGACGGGCAGGTTGCGGTAGGTGACGTCGCCCGGCCCACGGCCGTCGCGCTGCGCCTCGGCCTCCCCGCGCAGGTCGATCACGGTGCGCAGGCCCCACTCCTGCAGCGCCGCGGCGTCGTCGTCGGTCGCGCCGGCGAGGCTGGCCGCCCGCAGCAGCACCCCGGGCCGGACCGTGCGACCGTCCACCGTGGACAGACCGCCGAGGTCGCGGGCGTTGAGCACGCCGCTGAGCTCCATCAGCTCATCCGGGGCTGGCCGTTGGAGGCGCCGAGGCCACCGTCGACGGGCAGCACCACCCCGGTGACGAAGGCGGCGTCCTCGCTCGCGAGGAACGCGATCACGGCCGCGACCTCCTCGGGACGGGCGGCCCGGCCCATCGGGATGCGCTCGGCGAAGCGGGCGAGCAGGTCGTCGTCGCCGGTGATGCCCTGCGCCATGGGGGTGGCGGTGAGGCTGGGGGCGACGGCGTTCACCCGCACGCCGTCGCGCGCGTGGTCCATCGCCATGGCCCGGGTCAGGTTGCTCACCGCGCCCTTGGCCGCGTTGTAGGCCACGTTCTCCCAGTCGCCGCCGAGCCCGGAGACGGAGCTGACGTTGACGATCGAACCCCGGGTCTCGACGAGGTGCGCCACGGCGGCGCGCGAGACGTGGAAGACGCCGTCGAGGTTGACGGCCATCACGTGGCGCCAGTCGTCGTCGGAGGTGTCGGTGACCGTGCCGGGGTTGCCGTCCCCGGCGTTGTTCACCACCACGTCGAGGCGCCCGTGCTCGCCGACGACCCGCTCGAGCGCGGCGACGACGGCGTCGGGGTCGGTGACGTCGAGGATGACGACGTGCATCCGCTCGTGCCCGGCGGCGACCTCGTCGAGCGTGCTGCGGGTGCGGCCGGCGAGGACGACGGTGGCCCCCTCGTCGGCGAAGCGGCGGGCGGTGGCAGCCCCGATGCCGGAGCCCGCACCGGTGACCAGGACGACCGTGTCGGTGAACCTCATGGGCTCATCCTCCCCCGCCCCTCAGGGCACGAGCACCGTGATCCCCGGCTCCCGTCCGACGTCGGTCAGCGCCTGCGCGGCGTCGTCGAGGGTGCCGGTGCGGGTGATGAGCCGCTCGAGACCGAGCGACGGCAGGGCGGCGAGCAGCTCGGGGTAGGCGTGGGCGGGGGCGCCGTGGCTGCCGAGGACGTCGAGCTCGCGGGCGACGACGACGCCCATCGGGAGGTGCGCACCCCCGGGCAGCAGCCCGACCTGGACGTGCCGCCCGCGGGGGCGCAGGCACCGGATCGAGGCCGCGGCGGTGACCGCCAGCCCGGCGCAGTCCAGGCTCAGGTGCGCGTCGTCGATCCCGTCGGCGCTGCTCAGCGCCTCGTGCGCGCCGCTGTTCTCTGCGAGCGCGCGTGCACCGGGGCTGGGGTCGACGGCGACCACGTGGGCCCCGGCCGCCGCCGCGATGGCGACCGCGGCCAGGCCCAGCCCGCCGCAGCCGAGCACGACGACGGTCTCCCCCGCGCGCACCCGCCCCCGGTGGTGGACCGCGCGCCACGCCGTCGCCACCCGGCAGCCGAGCAGGGCGCCGACCGCGAACGGCACCGTCGCGGGCAGCTCGACCAGGTTGACCGCCGCGTGCCGCAGCGCGACGAGCTCCGCGTACGAGCCGTCATGGGTGAACCCGGGCTGGGTCTGGTTCGGGCACACCTGCTGGTCGCCGGCCCGGCAGGCCGCACAGGTTCCGCAGGCGCACACGAACGGGGTGGTGACCCGGCGGCCGAGCCAGCGCGGGTCGACGTCGGCGCCGACCGCCTGCACGGTGCCCGCGAGCTCGTGGCCCGGCACGAACGGCAGCACCACCCCGTCGTCGTGGCCCGACCAGGCGTGCCAGTCGGAGCGACACACCCCCGTCGCGGCGACCCGGACGACGACGCCGTCCCGGTCCGGCGCGGGGTCCGGGACGGTCTCGACCCGGGGCGGCTCACCGAAGGCGCGGACGATGAGGGCCCTCATCCCCGTCCCCCCTGCGCCAACCGCTGTGAACGAGACCTCGCGGCGGATTCAGCCGGTCGTTGCAACATCGTTGGTTGTTGTTGGGCTGGAGAGTAGTGCGGTGATGGCTTCGGCGGGGGTGGCCCAGTTCAGGGTCTTGCGGGGTCGGGCGTTGAGGGCGGCGGCGGTGTCGGCG
>JBBSUN010000013.1:0-73712 GCA_038234335.1 Mycobacteriales bacterium | reverse complement strand
GGGTGTGGTCCTCGGCTCGCTGGCTTGTGTGAGAACTCCCATCGAAACCCACGGACCACATCCGTCACCCACGCCACACCGGCCACACCGAGACGAATCCGCAGGTCACAGCCCTACACGCCGACTTTGCCGGGGCCCTGGATGCCCTCTGCCCTGGCTCCGATCTGAGAGGCCGCCAGAGGAATCATGGCTCGGCCTGAGAATGGGTCGAGGACCCGCGGTTGCTCGTCGTAGTCCGCCGCGAGTACTTCGGCGATTTCACGAGTGCCCGCGTCGCTTCCCGACATTGCAAGGCGGACGAGGTCCTGTAGGCGTTGCTGCTCGGCTGGCTCGTCCGGCCACGGCAGGAGGCTCGTCAACACAGCCGCCTTGGCTTGCGCCAACGGCCGCTTGGCGAACCATGTGAAGAGCGCAGCCTCTCCAGTTCCGCTTCCCCAGCCGCTGCCCGACGCCTCGCTGACTTCCGCGCAGGGGAACCAGCGTTCGATCATGCGCACGGGGCGTGCTCCTCGGTATCTCGGGCTGCCTTGAGGGCTCTGCCGGGTACGTGCACGATGACCTGGGCGGTGGACAGGTGACGGAAGGTCCGGACGGGGTCGGGGTAGACGCCGTAGAGGGTGCCGGTGCCGTCGTGGCACTGGTCGACGACGTAGAGCCAGTAGTCCTTACCGTGCTGGGTCGCGATGAGCACCTCGTTGGCGGTGAGGCTGACGCCCTGGCTGCTCGCGGCCCTCCAGACGCCCTTGATCTCGACGAGGCGCTGCTCGCGTCCGCGACTGCAGTGTAGGTCGTAGCCGCGTCCTTCGGTGTGGACATCGCTGACGGCGAAGCCCTGCGTCCGCAGGTGTTCAGCGACGAGGTCACTGCTGATGCGTTCGCTGTCGGTCTCGGTCGGATCGGCCGGAGGCGCGGCGGCAGCTACGCGGGCCCAGGCGAGCCGGCGCGGCTCGCTGATGACGACCTCGCTCATCTCGCGCAAATCGGAGAGCCGCCGTGCGGTCATCGTGCGGAGCCGACTTCGTTCGGCGATGCGGGTGTCCCTGTCAGTGAGGTCGTTCGTGAGGTCGTTCGGGAGGAGGTCGAGCTCGCGCTCGGCGACGCGCAGCCAGTCGTCGAGGGCCTGGGTGCGTCGTTGCTGTTCGTCGTCCGCGGCCATAGCGGCGCGAGCCGCCGCGTCATGGGCTCGGGCGGGGTGCGGCGCCCCTACGGAGGTGTCGGACGTCGTCAGGTTGGCGAGGGATTCCCAGCGGACGGGTCGTGCGCCGGCGCTGTCGACGCGGATCAGGATCGCCCAAGTGCTCGTACGCCGCGCGCTTGCCTCGGTGAGGTCGGCCTCGTAGGCGAACAAGTCGTAGTCGGTGCCGCTGGTCTGGTCGACGAGGCCCGCGCCGCGGAACATCGCCGGAGCGAGGGCGTCGGCGCAATGTTGCACCAGGGCCTTGTACGGCGGGTCGCTCGGTCCCAGGTTGACGGCGTCAGCGACCTCGGCGCCGCTCGCCCTTGCCTGGGCAAGTGACGTCCCGCTCGTTGCGACCAGCGCGGTCGCACCGGCGCGTCGTTGGCCGGGCGGTGCGAACGCGGTAGGGAGCTGCGATCCGTCGGGTAGGGCGAGGGTGAACATGCCGTCGCCGGCAGCGTGCGGGCTGATCTCGATCGCGCCGCCGTCGGCGGCGCGGCGAAGGAACGCCTCGACGATGGCCGGGTTTATCCGGTCGAGTTGTTCGTGCTGGAGCGCGGCGACGGCCTGTGAGATGTCGACGCTTGTCTTGAGGGTGCGTTCCTGGTCATCGGCGCGTTTGGCGGCGTCGGCGAGCCGGCTGGCGGTGACGACGGCGACGGCGGCGAGGGCCCGAGCACGCTGCTCCTCGTCGCCGAACGTGTCGGCCAGTACTTTGCTGAGGTCTCCGTCGTCCAGGCCGACCAGCTCTCCGACGAGGCTGAGACTGTCGAACATCCGGCCATCGAGCTGGTTGGCGGCGGTGACGAAGTTCCCAAGCAGGACCTCTAGCACCTCGCCCTCGCGGGTGTCCGTCGCGATGAGGTTGTAGAGCTCGACGTCTCGGGTCTGGCCGACCCGGTGGATCCGGCCCATGCGCTGCTCCAGGCGGACAAGCGACCATGGAATGTCGTAGTTGACGAGTACGTGTGCGGTCTGGAGGTCGATGCCTTCATTACCGGCGTCGGTGCTGACGAGGATCTGGAAGTCGCGGCGGGCAAATGCGTCACGCGTGTCGTCCCGGGTGTGGTGGTTGTCGCGCCCGGAGTACCGGCGGGCGGTGAACCCAGCGTGGAGCAGTCGCGTGACGAGCCAGTCTGCTGTGTCGGCGTATTCGGTGAACACGACGGCCTGCTCCCCGTTGCCTGGCTTGATGCCGTTCCGCCCGAGGCATGTCAGGACAAGCGGATCCCACTTCGACGCCGCCTGGTCCATGTCCGCGACGAGGGGCTCCAGGCGGGCGAGCAACGCGTTGATCTCGCGTTTCTCGGCCTTGGCGCTCTTGCTGCCCTCATGGACGATACGAGCCTCGTCAGCGGTGGTCGGGTCGTCGCCGTCGGGGTCAGCTTCGACGGCGGCGGCGGACGGCATCTGCGTGCCCATGCCATCGCGTCGGCGCTTGAGCGTCTCTGCGAGTGAGTGGAGGGAGGACGCCGCGCGTTTCCCGTAGACCATCTTGCCGAGCGGTACGGCGATGCTCGGAAAGTACCGCTCCACCAGGTCGAGGGCCTCGGCGTAGAACTCGGCTTCGGCTGAGCTGAGCGGGATGCTCTGGTTCTCGGCGTGCCGACCTTTAAAGAGCTTCGTAGTGCCGTCGAAGTCGACGAGGTCTTCCTTCATACGGCGCAGGAAGTGGACCCGGCCGGGCTTGACGTTGCGCGAGGGCTCCTTGTTGCTCTCGACGGCGGGGTAGACCTCCGGGTCGACCAGGTGCAAGAGAGCCCGGAACAGCCACTCCTTGCCGCGGTGCGGCGTCGCTGTCATCAGCAGCGCGCGGGGCGTGTTGAGGGCGAGCATCTCGCCGGCCTGGTAGTAGCCGACGGCAGTGGGGGTGAGCCGGTGTGCCTCGTCGAACACGACGGCGTCCCAGCCCATCCGGTCCGGGTGCACGGCGTCCTGCACGGCACCGTTCACTGACAGCAGGTCCAGGCTGACGATCCACAGGTCGTGGCCGCTGTCTAGGCCGTGCTCCCGGACGGTCTGCGCGGTGATCGCGCGGAGTCCGCCGCCGAAGAACCGCTCGAAATCAGCCTGCCACTTCGTCACCAGGTGCGCCGGTACGACGATGAGCGCGCTGCGGACGAAGCCGAGCCGTTGCATCTCCCGCAGGTACAGCCCAGCCATGATGGTCTTGCCGGTACCGGGTTCGTCCGCGAGCAGGAACCGCAGCCGAGGCTGAGGGAGCATTGCGCCGTAGACGGCGTTCATCTGGTGGGCGTAGGGCGTCAGCGGCGAGGACGCTAGGGCGGCTGAGCGGGCGCCTGATCCAGCTGCACGCATCCACGCCGTCCACAACCCCGCCAGGAGAGCTGCAGAGTCGCCTGCTCCGTCCTCAGCGAGCACCTCGCACGCGAACGACTGTTCGGCTGTGAGCTCTACCTTGGAGAACACTCCGGGGGCTTGCTCGACGAACAGGAGCCACCCGTCATCGATCTGGCTGGCCATCTCGATCTTCACGTGTCGAGGCAAGTCGGTGCGGTGCGGAACATTCACTCGCTGTCCAGGCTCGAAGGTCACGGTCCGACTCTAGGGGCGCCTGGTGCGCTTGCTCGGGAATGGGCTGCCGCGGTGCGGCATCGCCGGAATCCAGCGAGCCCCTCGCACGTCACGGCTAATGCTTTGCGACTGGTCAGCGACGCCCCGAGGTGGCCGTTGCGTACCAGGCGCATCGACAGCGGTGCCGGTCCAACGCAGCCACGTCAGGGTGCTTGCCCTTCAGCGTGGGCATTCGGAGTCGCTGCCGTTCCAGCCGCGCGTACTCCGTGCCGCGAAGACTCGGCGCGACGACGAGCAAGCCCCCCGAGGTCGTGGTGATCAAGTGCAGGTCGAACAGGGTGTGGAGGTCGCTGCGCAGCAGGAGCCCGTTGGTGACGTGTTGTGTGTGGTCGCCGGCGTAGGGATCGATGTGGGCGGCCTCGAGGACGGGTTCGGCAGTCGAACCGGTGATGGCGCACGCGCCGCCGTAGGCATCGAGGACCGTGCGGCGGAACCTTTGTTGTCCTCGCCGCTGCACGACTGCGCTGAGCACTCGACGACGCGCGTCCGTCTGGTCGTGGTCGTAGCCGACCTCGACCGGAATGAGGGGGACGGACACGTCAGGTGCTGCTGCGCCGGTCGAGGCTTGGGCCCCGCGGGGGGATCTGCCCGCCTGACCGAACAGCGAGCGCAAGTACTCGATGCCGTTGGACGACTCAACCTGAACGGGCCCACGGTTCAGCCCCAGCCTTGTTCCGAGGACCGCTTGCACGCGTCCCCAGCGGGGTGATTCTGCGATGGATTCCGAGACTGTCGACAACTGCACCCGAGCCACGTAGCGGGTGTTGCTTCGGTCGTGCCACGGGATGGCAGGACCACGAGAGATGGGTCTCACTGTCGAGCTGGCCCGGGCCCAGGCCACGAAGCCTGTTGGCGCGAGCCAGAAGAAGAGATCGTCGCCCGGTCGGATCGGTATCCGCTTGGTGAGGTCCCACGCGCCGTGGTCGCGAGCGATCGGCCAGTTCTCAGGAGAGCCGGCTCTTATGGGGATGACCCAAGCGGACATCGGACGTGCTCCTACCCGTGCTCACATCGGGTGGGGGCATGTCCTGCGTGCGGAAGCCCGTCGGGCCGTGCTCGGTGGTTCGTGGTGCGGGACGGTTAGTGCGGGATGAGCTCGTGCAGCGCCTCCTGCGTTTCGGGGTCGGTAGAGAACAGGACAGTGCCGACCATCCCGCGGGTCAGCAGCACCTTGTAGACGTGGCGCACCAGGCGGTCGAACTGCGGCTCGGGCACCTTGGTGCGGTTGCGCATGTCCGGGTCCCGGTTGGCGTCGCGGACGGTCGTGAACGCGCCGTCGCGCCACACCAGGTCCGGGCCGAGGATGACCCCGCTCCAGTCGTACTCGAAGCCCTGCGCTGTGTAGACGCAGCCCACCTGACCGAAGCCGCCGGAGTCGGTGGCCCACAGCGCGGACGGGGGAGCCTCGCCGACCCGCCGCTCGCCCTTGAGGTTCCACGGCCGGGCCCAGCCACCGACCTGCACGTCGGGGACGAGGGTGTCGTCGGGGTTCGGGTCGCTCCACGGCCAGCAGTAGCCGGCGGAGATCCGGGCGGAGTAGCCGGCCTCGCGCTGCACCTGCAGCAGGTGCTCCAGCTCCTCGGGGCTGTTCGCCACGGTGACGGAGAACTGGGGGTCTGTGCGCCACGGCGTGGGTGCGTCGTCGCTGAGACCCAGCAGGCGCTGCACCCACAGCAGGTACTCCTCGCTCCCACCGCAGCGGAACTGCTCACCGAGGTGCACGTGCTCCACGTCGAGGCCGAGGTGCCTGGCGTAGGCGCTGATCTGCTCCAGCGAACCCATCTCGCCGGGGCGGACCACCTGGTGCTCGTCGAGCAGGAACACCGGCACCCGGGCAGCGGAGATCAGCTCGTCGACCTGCGGCCGCTCAGTGCGCAGTGCGGCCCGCGTGTAGCGGTCCACCGAGGTCTGCCGGATGCGGTGCGCCTCGTCGAGGATGAGCACGTCCAGGGAGTTGGTCTCGGCGTCCATGAACTGGTTGAAGTACTTGAACATCTTCTGCACCCGCGGCGCCCGATGGCCGGCGACCTTGCGCAGGGTCTGGGTGAACGAACGGGAGCCGGTGGCGTGCAGCACGGTCCGTCCCTCCCGGGCGAGGTCACCCAGCAACGAGAGCGCGACGACGCTCTTCCCGCTGCCCGGCCCGCCGGTCACCACGATGACGCGCTTGGTGTTCGCCCGTCGGGACTGCTCCACGGCGTGGCCGACGAGGTCCACCGCCAGCTGCTGGTTGCCGACGAGGCGGAACTGCTCGCGCTCGCGCACCTCGCTGGCCGCGACCTTGAGCAGCTGCTTGGACGGGGCGACGGCGGAGCGCAGCAGGGCGTCGGCTGTCCCGGTTCCGGGCTCGGAGCTCAGTCGCGAGGCGAGGAAGGCCCGCAGGCCGGCACGGTCGGCCCCGGTGAACAGGCGACCGGTGGTGGACACCGGGTACGCCCGCAGGTCCGCGGTCGCCGCGGGGTTGGTGGCGTTGTGCAGGTAGGCGAGCCCGGCGAGTGCGTCGGGCTGGTGCTCCAGGGCGCGGAGGAAGTCGCCCAGGTACTCGCAGTAGCCCTGCACCTGGCGGACGGGGTGCTGCTTCGGGCCGCCCGCCATCCCGGGTACCTCGACCAGCTCCACGGACCCCTCGAAGCTGCGCGCGGACGACCACTGCTTCAGCTCGACGACGACGTAGGACGGATCACCGGTGCCGGGGTGCGTCCCGCACAGGACCGCGTCCGCGCGTTGCGAGGTCAGCGGCAGCCGGTACTCGAGGAGCATTTCGACCTCGCCGAGCCCGGCCGCCGCGAGGTCGTCTGCGAGCACGGGAAGGCTGTTGCCCCACGACGCCTGCTCTGCCGGGCTCACGCTGCGCAGCATCCCCGCCAGCATGCGGTCGATGATCGAGTCGCTGGTCATGCCGCGCAGCAGCGTCGGCGTGAAGCGGAGCGATGTCACTGGACCTACCCCCGGGCAGCACGAACTTCAGTCGTGCGGGTGGGGGCGTGTCCGGTGCTCAGGTGCTCAGCGGGGGAAGCCGGTCGGGCCGCGGGAGTGAATGTAGCGGCCGGCGTCCGAGCGTGCGTGCGACGCTCCGGGGAAAGTCAGCTCTTGTCCGTGGCCACGGCTCGGCCTGCGGACGCGAGGCTGGAGTGGCACAGGTGGCCCCTCATCGGCCGTCCCCACCCGCAGCGACCTGCGCCTCGAGCAACGTCGCCCGCTCGATCGCCGCGGCTGTTCCCAGCGTCCGGCGGTCGAGCGGGTTCGTCGCGTAGTGGCTGGCCAGCACGTGGAGCAGCTCCGCTTCGAACCGGAACCGGCTGCCGTCGATCCAGAGGGCGGGTGCCCCGCCCACCTGACGCGGCGAGTCGAAGCGCCACCACGTCGTGCGCTCGATGCTCACCACGTCCTCCGCCCCGGCCGTCAGGACGAGGAAGCAGCCCCCGTCCACCGGCATCACCCGCTCCACCGCGTGCCAGGGGACGAACGTGGAGAAGCTCCAGCCGCGGTGCATCACCCCGTCGGGGGTCAGCTCCAGGCCGCCCCGGGCAACACGTCCCACCGCGATGTTCGTCAGGTGGGCCAGGAAGACCCCCAGCGGGAGCAGGAGGAGCAAGGTCCAGGAGGACCACCCCTCGACCAGGGCCGCGACGAGCAGCGCGAGCAGGCCGGTGACCAGGGCGACGAAGAGCGCCGCGGTGAGCGGGATCGTGCTGGCGTAGTACGGGGCCACCGTGGTCGCATCACGGGTCTCGAGGTCACCGGCACGGGACGGCCGCGACCAGCGGCTCCAGACGGGGACTGCGACGACGGGAGCGGTCACGGCCCCCATCCAGAGGAAGAGCAAGCCCGCCGATCCACCGCGCACGGTCGTAACGATGCCGAGGACGAGCATCGCCATGACCCCCAGGCCAGCAAGCAGCTGCGCCCACAGGTGATTGAGGTGGTACGGCGGACCGACCACCATCTCGCTCGGCATGGTGAACCGCCAGAAGGACGGGGCGCGCACGGTCGGTCAGACTCCTCAGCTCAGGTGGGGAAAGGCTTACAGGCTCACGTGCCTGACGATCATCAGCGTCGCGGCGCGTGCGGTGGCGGCGGGTGTGCCCAGCTCGTGCCGGAGGGTCGGACGTACCCAGTAGGTGTTCATCAGCCCGTACAGCAGCGCCGGGTCGATGGCGAAGCGATCCATGGGGATGATCAGCCCGGTGCAGCTGGTCGGTCGCGGCACCCCTGGACTCGGCGGCTTCTCCGCCCGTCGGGCGACCGGCCAGTCGATTCGGGCCCACCGCACGTGCTTCACCACGTGGACGTCCTCAATCAGACGGACCTGCAGCGCGATCACCGGATCCTCGCCACGGGGCTCGACGCCGACGACGTCGTCCCAGCGCACCGTTGCGGTGTAGCCCCAGCCACGCATCGTGATCGTGGTCGGTGACAGGTCGAGCCACCCGCGCCGCAGTCGACGCAACGCAATCAGCAGCGGGTAGTACAGGAAGTACGCGGCGATCAGAGCTCCCACGACGGCTCCGGGCACGAAGCCCGTGTCGAGCGCGGTCCAGATCACGCCGGCGCCGAACGCGGCACCCACGAAGCACACGACGACGAGCGCCGGTACCTCGTGCGGTGTGTGGTGCACGCGGGTGGCGCCGTGGTGGGGGACGAGCGCGCTCGCTCCCCGCCCCGAGAAGACCCGATCACCCAGTGGGAAGAGCAGCGCGCCCAGGAACAGCGACGCCATCCAGCCTGCGATCAACCGTGACGACAGCGGCACGTCGAAAGACACGATTGTCGCCACGAAGCCCACGACGAAGAAGACGGCGAAGGACGCACCGAGCAGCTCCATCCGGACAGGTACTCGTCGACCGACCCGCCAGCAGCTGGGCCGGTAGCTCACCTCAGAAGAGGGCATCCCACGCGTCCTCCGCGAGACCGCCGATGGCCACGGTCGTGTCGCCGACGGCGTGGAGGCCGTCCACGAAGGCGGGGCCCGTCGCGTCCAGGCCCTCGTTGTACAGCGTGTCCGCAATCCCGGAGGCGAAGACGCCGACCACCGCGCCTCCGACAACTCCTAGTGCAGTGCCGACGCCGGGTACCGGGATCAGGGTGCCGATAGCGGCACCGGTCGCGACCGACGCCGCGAACCCCACCCCGCCGGTCACCACGGCTTCCCCCACCGGCGTGTCGTTGGCGATGACGTCGTAGGCGACACCCGCGATGGCCAGCGCCCCTCCGGCGCGGAACGCGATCTGCTTGGCGCCCAGCTCGGCGGAGCGCGAGGCCTTCATGCCGTCGCTGGCCTCCTGAGCGAACCGCTCGGACGTGGCGAGATCCCGGGCGGCCAAAGCGGGAGACGTCCCCGTCGGGGGGTTGACCCCGGCCACCCTCAGACTCCCGGAGTTCTCCCAGAGCCTCGTGGCGTTCTTCACCAGCGCCGAGGAGTTCCAATCCAGCGCACCAGCCACCCCCGCGATCGGGAAGTTCACCAGGAAGATCCCGGCCTGGGCCCGCATGCCGGAGGCGCCGGTCCGCAGCTGGTCGGCGGCCCGCGTGACGGCCTCACGCTGCGCCACAGCCTCGGCCAGCGCGGTCTCGTAGGCCGCGGCCCTCACCGCGTGGGCGTCGGCAGCGGCGGCGGCCCGCTGCCACGACGCCTCCGCGGCCGGCGTGGCGGCCTGCCCCATGGGTGGCATCCCGGGTTCGTGTGGTGCAGGTCCGGGTTCGGTGATCACGTTGCCCGAGACGCCGAGTCCGGCCGTGGCGGCCCGCGCGCGGATCGCGGTCATCTCCTCCTGGGCGCGACCCAGCTCGGCGGCGAACGTGTCGAGCCCGGTCGCGGCCGTCTCAGCGGTCCCGGCGAGGCCGTCGGCGTCCTGTGCTCCGCTGGTCATCCGGGCACTGAACGCGTCCCCGCCGTCGCCGATCCATCCTGACGAGGCGAGGTTGCGGGTGGCGTACAGGGTGTCGGCGGCGTCCTCCACTGACGTCCCGAGCCGGGAGCGGGCCCAGCCCGCGGCTCCGCGAACAGCGCCGGGATCACCGGGGACCTCGGTGTCGATCGGCACGTCTCAGCCCCCCGCGCCGGTGGTGCGCGCGGTGTTCTCACGCTCGGTGGCGCGGTAGCTCGCGTTGTCGGTGGTGACCTGCTCAGCGTTGGTCCGTGCACCGACGACCAGGCGTCCTGCCACCTCGGACAGCAGGGACAGGATGTCGAGGGCGGCATCCGTGGCTTCCCCGGCGTCGATCGAGCGAGGGGCGTCGGCCGCGCAGCCGTCCACCGCGGTGGCCAGGTCGGTCAGCTGCCGGGCGATCAAGTCGAGCGTCGCGTGGTCGACGATGGTCTGTCCGCTCACCGCGAGACCGCCGTCACGGCGCCGTGGCGCTCCTCGGGTGGGATGACCACGTCGAGCAGCAGCAGGTCGAAGTGGTCCACCCGCTGCACCGCGCCGAGGTTGGCCGTCGGCATGAGGCACCAGGGCTGTTCGCGCCCGCAGCCGTCGAGCAGCCGGTCCAGTGCGGTGTAGGCGAGCAGCGCCCACCGTCCGTCGCGGGTCCGGCGCATCTCGATCTTCAGCTCGGCCGGGTCACTCTCCTGCGCGGCACACGGCAGGTACAACGCGGGCGGGAAGTCCGGTGGAAGGGGCTGATCAGCTCGCTGCTCGTACACCGCTTGCCTCTCTCCTGTTCGCGTCGACGGTCAGCCAAGCACGTCGTGCCGCACGGCGTTCCGAACCCCGCTCAGTCCGTCAGCCCACCAGCTACCTCCGCACACCCCGCTGCCGGTCCACGGCCACCAGGACCAGCGACAGCACGACGAGCGCGACGACCAGCGCCACCACGTACGCGACGACGCCGAGCGCCCCGCCCACCGCGTCGGCGTTGTAGAACGGGTACGGGTAGAAGCCCGTGAGGCTCCCGCGGACCAGCGAGTACACGCTGTAGACGATGGGCAGCGGCAGCCCCAACGCGGCACGCGCCCACGCCGGGTGGGTCCCGGTCGGCACCAGCAGCCAGTCCGCGAGCACGACGATCGGGACGAGCAGGTGCACCACGAGGTTCACCCACGGGATGAGCGCGCCGACCTCACCGCCGGTCAGCAGGATGTTGAACACCAGGCCGACGAAGGCCATGTTCACCACGTTGACCAGCCGGACGGCCGCCCACGCCCGGGTCGGCGCGGTCCCGCGGAAGGCACGCACCGCCCCGACCGCCAGGACGGCCGCCGCCACCAGGTTGCTGAGGTTGGTGAAGTAGGAGAAGAAGTTCACGATGCTGAAGTCGTTCCGGATGCTCACCCAGAGCTGGGTGAGCACCGCGACCAGCCCGAGGAAGGCGAACCCCAGACGGACCCCACCGACCACGACCGCGGTGACCTTCACGTGGGGGAACCTAGTGCCGTCCTCGAGCCGGCGGGAAGGTACTTCGGCAGGTTCCGCACGTCGGCCAGCAGCTCGTCGGCCTACTCGGCCGTGGTCTCGATGGTGCGCTCGCGCTCGTCGTCCGCTCAGAAGCTCGAGCGGGGCACCCCCATCCCGGGGTCGATCTGCACCGGACCGCCCACCGACGGCGCGAGGCTGATGTCGAAGATGGCCGTCGGCAGGTACACCGTCGAGCAGGAGTTGGGGATGTCGACCACCCCCGACAGGCGGCCCTCGATGGGGGCCGCGCCGAGGATCATGTAGGCCTGCTCGGGGGACCAGCCGAACTTGGTCAGGTAGTCGATGGCGTGCAGGCAGGCGCGCTGGTAGCTCAGGTGCGAGTCGAGGTAGCGCTGCTCGCCGTCCAGGGTCACCGAGGTGCCGGAGAAGGCGAGCCACTCCGAGTACTGGGGCGCGACGTTGCCGGGCATGAAGATCGCGTTCTCGTGCACCCCGTAGGTGTCCATCCCGCCGGGGATGACGTCGACGTGCAGGTCGATGAACCCACCCATCTCGATGGCCCCGCAGAAGGTGATCTCGCCGTCGCCCTGGGAGAAGTGCAGGTCGCCCATGGAGAGGTTCGCCCCGTCGACGAACACGGGGTAGAACACCCGCGTCCCCTTGGTGAAGTTCTTGATGTCCTGGTTGCCGCCGTTCTCCCGCGGGGGAGCGGTGCGCGCACCCTCGGCGGCGACGCGGTCGAACTCCGCCCCGGTGAGCGAGCCGAGGATCGCCGAGTCGGGCTCCGGCGTCAGGGCCAGTGGCGGCACCCGCTGCGGGTCGGTGGCGATGAGCGCGCCCTCGCGGGTGTTCCAGCGCGAGAGCAGCTCCGCCGACGGGGCGGTCCCCATCAGCCCGGGGTGGACGATGCCGGTGAAGCTGACCCCGGGGACGTGTCGCGACGTGGCCTGCTGCCCGCGGAAGTCCCAGATCACCTTGTAGGCGTCGGGGAACTGGTCGGTGAGGAACCCGCCGCCGTTCTGCTTCGCGAAGATGCCGGTGTAGCCCCAGCCCTGACCGGCCAGCGGGCCCGAGTCCTCCTGCGGGATGGGGCCGAGGTCGACGATGTCGACGACGAGCAGGTCACCGGGCTTGGCGCCGACGACGTGGAACGGTCCCGAGAGCGCGTGCACCGAGTTCAGCGGGGCGTCGCGGATGTCGTCGGCCGAGTCGTCGTTGTGGATGGCGCCGTCGAACCACTCCCGGCAGTGCACCCGGAAGGTGTCACCCGGCCGCACCGTGACCGGCGCCGGGATGTCGGGGTGCCAGCGGTTGTGGCCGGTGAAGCGCTGCTCGGTGAACGGCTTGGACGAGTCGAGGGGGAAGACGAGCTTGGGCACGGTGATCTCCTCGGGTTACCGTTCAGGGACGGGGCAGGCTGCGGTGCAACGGGTTCGACGTCGTCGGGGTGCCACGACGGCCGCCGCCCGGGGGCCGGGTGACGACGGCGGGGCGCTCGGCGGAGGCGTGGGTGGCGTCGATGGCACGCACCAGGTCACCGCGACCGGCGCCGAGGCGAGGAGCGGTGAAGGCGCGGGGGGCGTCGTCGTCGCAGGTGGGGCAGGCGGCGCGTGCCGGGGCCTCGCCCATCGGGGCGCGCACGTCGAACGCGCCGTCGCCGGCGCAGCGGTAGGAGTAGGTCACCATCGGCGGGCCTCCCAAGATCGGCTGGTCCCGAGTGTGGCCCGGGAAGACGCGCGGCGGAAGGGGTGGAACCGCAACGGTCAGGGCCGGTACGAGTCCAGTCGGTGATCGATGTCGAGGACGGTCACGACCTGCTCGAGGCTGTCGATGCGGTAGCGCACCCGGTACTCGCCTCGCCGAGCGCGGAGCTGGCCCAGGAACGGTGCCCGCAGGGACGCACCGACGCGCTGGGGATGCTCGGCCAGCGCCCCGAAGACGAGCTCGACGCACGCGGCGGCGAGCAGGACCACGAAGTCACGCCCGTTGCGGGTGACGTGGACGCGCTCGTGGGCCGACGTGCCGTCGTCCCGGACGTCTCGCGGAGCAGCCCTTGACCGCGGGTCGACTGGCGCGCTGTCATGGAGGTCGGCGTCGCGGCACCGTCGACGCCGGCCGGGGCACCCGTCCCGGTCCTCGGCCCCAGGAGGTCTCCGTGCCCATCACCCCGCCCTCGCGCGCCGACGTCCAGCGCCTCGCCGCCGTCCACGGCTTCGCCGTGTCGGAGGAGGACGCCGAGCAGTGGCAGGCGCTCGTCGCCGGGGGACTGGCCGGCCTCGCCCGTCTCGACGCGATGGTGGAGGACGTCGACGAGGTCCGCTGGCCCCGCGTCGACCTGGGCCGGCGGCCTTCCGCGGAGGAGAACCCCGGGAACGGGTGGGTGTGGCGGTGCTCGGTCACCGGCGCCGCGGACGGTCCGCTGGCCGGGGTGCGCGTCGCCGTGAAGGACAACATCGCCGTCGCCGGGATCCCCCAGCTCAACGGCACCCCGATGATGGAGGGCTACGTCCCGCGCGAGGACGCGACCGTGGTCACCCGGCTGCTCGACGCCGGCGCGGAGGTGGTCGGCAAGACCGCGGTACCGGGGTTCTGCTTCGACGGTGGTGGCATCACCGGCTACCCCGACCCGCAGCCGGTCAACCCGTGGGACCCGACGCGGATGGTGGGCTCGTCCTCCAACGGCAACGCCGTCGTGCTGGTGACCGGCCAGGTCGACCTCGCGATCGGCGGGGACCAGGGGGGATCGGTGCGCCTGCCCGCGTCGTGGAGCGGCTGCGTCGGCCACAAGCCCACCCACGGCCTGGTGCCCTACACCGGGGCGTTCCCCATCGAGAACTCGATCGACCACCTCGGGCCGATGGCGCGCGACGTGGCCACCTGCGCCCGCGCCCTCGCCGTCCTCGCCGGGGAGGACGGCCTCGACCCCCGCCAGCAGGGGGTGGTGGTGCAGGACTACGTGGCCGCTCTCGACCTCGGCGCCGAGGGGCTGCGGGTGGGGGTGCTCCTCGAGGGCTTCGGCATCGAGGGTGTCTCGGACCCGGCCGTGGACGCGTGCGTCCGGGCGGCGGCCGACGCGCTGGGCGCCGCCGGCGCCACGGTGACCGAGGTGTCGGTGCCCTGGCACGCCGACGGCCTCGCCATCTGGAACGCCATCGCCACCCAGGGCGCCGCCGACCAGATGGTGCGCGGCGACGGCGTGGGCACCGGGTGGAAGGGCAAGTACCCGACCGCGCTGGTGGACGCCTACGGGACCGCCCGCCGGGCCCGCGGCGCCGACTACCCACCCACCGTCGTCTCCACCGTGCTGACCGGGGACTGGATGAGCGAGCGCAGCGGCCACCACTACTACGCCAAGGCGCAGAACCTGTCCCGCGGGCTGCTGCGGCGGTACGAGGAGGCCCTGGAGCAGGTCGACGTGCTCCTGATGCCGACGACGGCGATGACGGCGAGGTCGATCCCGGCCGCGGACGCCCCGATTGCCGAGCGGGTGGCGGCGGCACTGGGCAACCTGCACAACACCGCCCCGTTCGACGCGACCGGCAGCCCCGCGCTGAGTGTGCCCTGCGGCCTCGTGGACGGGTTGCCGGTCGGGCTCATGCTCGTCGGCCGCCGCTTCGACGACGCGACGGTGCTGCGCGCCGGAGCCGCCTACGAGGCCGCCCGGGGACCGTGGCAGGGCCCCGCGTGATCGCCGGCACGTGACGTCGGGTCGTACGGTCTGCGCATGACCTTCTCCATCGCCGCCCGCAGCGCCGACGGCACCCAGCTCGGGGTGGCCGTGGCCAGCAAGTTCCTCGCCGTCGGGGCCGCGGTGCCCGCCGCCCGCTCCGGGGTGGGCGCCATCGCCACGCAGGCGGCGGCGAACCTCGCCTTCCGGCCGCAGGGGATGGCGCTGCTCGCCGCGGGGGCCGACGCGGCGTCCACCGTCGCCGGGCTCGTCGCGGCCGACCCGGGCTCCGCGAGCCGACAGCTCGGCGTCGTCGCCACGACGGGCGAGGGGGCCACGTTCACCGGCGCCGAGTGCCACGCGTGGGCCGGTGGTCTCACCGGGGAGGGCTACGCGATCCAGGGCAACATCCTCACCGGCCCGGAGGTGGTCGAGGCCATGCGGGACGCGTTCACCACCAGCGACCCCGACGCCCCGCTGGCCCGGCGGCTGCTCGCCGCGCTGATCGCGGGCGACGCGGCCGGCGGTGACCGACGGGGACGGCAGTCGGCCGCGCTGCTCGTCGTCACCCCGGGGGGTGGGTACGGCGGGGGCAGCGACGTGCTGGTGGACCTGCGCACCGACGACCACCCCGACCCGACGGGTGAGCTGGCCCGCCTGCTCGACCTGCACGCGCTGGTCTTCGGCCGACCCGACCCGACGACCCTGCTGCCGCTCACCGGTGCGCTGGCCGACGAGGTGCGCGACCGGCTGGCGGAGCTCGGGTTCACCGGGAACGGTGCGCTGGGGTCGTGGGCGGGGGTGGAGAACCTCGAGGAGCGGCTGGTGGCGGGCTCGATCGACCCGGTGGTGCTGGAGCAGCTGCGCTCCTAGCTCCTCAGCTGGCTCCACCGCGGGAGGTTGCGCAGGTTCGACCGCGCCAGGTCCAGCATCTTCCCCACCCCGCCGTCGAGGACGGTCCTGCCCGCAGCGAGCGCGAAGCCCTTCACCTGCTCCCCGGTGATGGTCGGCGGCAGGCTCAGCGCGTCCGGGTCGGTGACCACGTCGACCAGCGACGGGCCGTCGTGGGCCAGCGCCGCCCGCAGGGCCTCTCGCACGTCGCCGGGCCGCTCGACCCGCTGCGCGTGCAACCCGCACGCCTTCGCGATCGCGGCGTAGTCGACGTGGGCCGTGTCGGTGCCGAAGGAGGGGAAGCCGTCGACGAGCATCTCCAGCTTCACCATGCCCAGCGCGGAGTTGTTGAACACCACGACGGTGATGGGGAGCTGGTGCTGGGCGACGGTGAGCAGCTCACCCAGGAGCATCGCGAGCCCGCCGTCGCCCGACATCGAGACGACCTGTCGGTCCGGGTACGCGCTCTGCGCCCCGATGGCGTGGGGCAGCGCGTTGGCCATGGTGCCGTGCTTCCAGGAGCCGATGACCCGACGGTGCGCGGTCGGGGTGATGTAGCGGGCCGCCCACACGTTGCACATCCCGGTGTCCACGGTGACGACGGCGTCCTCGTCCAGCAGCGAGTCCAGCTCGGCGGCAACGTGCTCGGGGTGGATCGGGGTCCTGCTCGACACGTCCTCGGTGTACGCGCCGACGACGTGCTCCAAGGCCTTGGCGTGCTGGGTCAGCATGTCCGTCAGGAACGCTCGGTCGTCCTTGCGCGTCACCAGCGGCAGCACGGCCCGCAGCGTCTCGCCGACGTCGCCGACCACGCCCAGCTCCAGCACGGTGCGCCGGCCCAGGCGGCTCGGGTCGCGGTCGACCTGCACGGTGCGGGCCTGGGGCAGGAAGCTGTCGTAGGGGAAGTCGGTGCCCAGCAGGACGAGCAGGTCCGCCTCGTGGCTGGCGGTGTGGCTGGCGCCGTAGCCGAGCAGCCCGCTCATGCCGACGTCGAAGGGGTTGTCGTACTGGATCCACTCCTTGCCGCCCAGGGCGTGCGCGACGGGGGCACCCACCCGCTCGGCCAGCTCGAGGACCTCCGCGCGCGCGTCCCGGACCCCGGCCCCGCAGAACAGGGTCACCGAGCGGGCCTCGTTCAGCCGCCGCGCGAGCTCGGTGACCTGCTCGGCCCCGGGCACGGCACGGGAGCGGTCGATCACGAGATCGCTGCTGCCGGTGGGGTTCACGGTGTCCATGGCCGCGACGTCGCCGGGCAGGACGAGCACCGACACGCCACCGAGGCCCACGGCGTGCTGCTGGGCGATCCGCTGCATCCGGGGCATCTGCGACGGCGCGCTGATCTGCTCGCAGTAGAGGCTGCACTCGGCGAACAGGGCCTCCGGGTGGGTCTCCTGGAAGAACCCGGTGCCGATCTGGGCCTGGGGGACGTGGGTGGCGATCGCGAGCACGGGGGCGCCGGTGCGGTGCGCGTCGTAGAGACCCTGGACGAGGTGGGTGTTGCCCGGGCCGCAGCTGGCCGCGCACACCGCGAGCTTCCCCGTCAGCTGGGCCTCGGCCGCGGCGGCGAACGCGGCCGCCTCCTCGTTGTGGACGTGCACCCAGTCGATGCCGCCGGCGGCACTGCCGCCGCTGCGGCGGACCGCGTCGGCGATCGGGTTGAGGCTGTCGCCCACCAGGCCGTAGATGCGCGCCACCCCGGCCTGCTGCAGGACCTCGACCAGCTGCTCGGCCACCGTCGTCATCGCGCGTGTCTCCCTCGTCCTCGTCGGCCCCGGTCGCGCCCAGTCTCCCCCGGGCGAGATCCGGCGGCGCCGTCCGGACCTGTCGGGGCCGTCGGGTAGACAGAGCCCGTGCTGCACCTGCACCGCGCCGAGCGGACCCCGTCCCTGGCGGACGCGCTCGCCCAGGTGCTGCTCGAACCCCCCGACGACGCCTTCGCCACCGACGTCGTCGCCGTCCCCTCTGCCGGGGTGGAACGCTGGCTCGCGCAACGGCTCTCGACGGTGCTGGGCGCCGGCGGGGGAGGCGACGGCATCTGCGCCGGGGTGCGGTTCCCGCCCGTCGCCCGCATCGTCGACGAGGCCGTGGCCGCCGTCTCCGGGACCGATCCGCGCGACGACCCGTGGTCCGACCCGACGTGGCCGCTGCTCGAGGTGATCGACGCGAGCCTCGGGCAGCCGTGGTGCACGGTGCTCAGCCACCACCTGCGGCCCGAGGCCGGACGCGGACGGCGGTGGGCGACGGCGGCGCACCTGGCCGGGCTGTTCCACAGCTACGCCTCCGAGCGCCCCGGGATGGTCGCGGCGTGGGCCTGCGGCGACGACACCGACGGTGAGGACGCCCTCCCGGACGACCTGGGGTGGCAGCCCGAGCTGTGGCGGCGGCTGCGGGAACGCCTGGGCCCGCACCCCGCCGAGCACCTCGACGCCACCTGTGCCGCGCTGCGCGAGCGACCCGACGCCGTGCTGCTGCCGCCGCGGATCAGCGTGTTCGGGATGACGCGGCTGTCCACCCGCAGCCTCGCCGTGCTCGAGGCGCTGGGGTCCGCGCGCGAGGTGCACCTGTGGCTGCCGCACCCCAGCCCCGCCCTGTGGACCGCGCTCGCGGACCGGGACGCGGCCCGGCGGCGCAGCGATCCCACCGCCACGGTGCCGCGGAACCCGTTGCTGCGCAGCCTCGGCCGGGACGCCCGGGAGCTGCAGCTGCGCCTGCCCGCCGCGCGCGAGCACCACCACGCCTCGCCCGAGCGCCCCGACACGGTGCTGGGTCGGCTGCAGGCCGCGGTCCGCGACGACGTGGCCCCCACCCCGGGAGCGGTCGACACCACCGTCGGCGTGCACGCCTGCCACGGCCCGGCCCGCCAGGTCGAGGTGCTCCGCGAGCTGCTGCTGGGGCTGTTCGCCGACGACGAGACCCTCGAGCCGCGCGACGTGCTCGTGCTCTGCCCGGACGTGGAGACCTTCGCCCCGCTCATCTCGGCCACCTTCGGGCTCGGACCCGACCTGCCGCACCCCGGCGGTGCCCTGCGGGTGCGCCTGGCCGACCGGAGCCTGCGGGCCACCAACCCCCTGCTCGACGTGGTCGCCCGGCTGCTCGAGCTCGCCCACGGTCGGGTCACGGCCAGCCAGGTCCTCGACCTCGCGGCCGCCGCCCCGGTGCGCACCCTGTTCGGCTTCGACGACGACGACCTGGAGCGGCTGCGGGGCTGGGTGTCGGACTCCGGGGTGCGCTGGGGCCTCGACGAGGCCACCCGGGCCCGGTACTCCCTGGGTGCCACGGTGCAGAACACCTGGCAGACGGGGATCGACCGGGTGCTGCTCGGCGTCACCACCGCCGCGGACGAGCCGGTCTCCCTGGGCCTCGCCCTGCCGCTCGACGACGTGGACTCCGGCGACGTCGACCTCGCCGGGCGCCTGGCCGAGCTGCTCGACCGGCTCGGCGACACCCTCGGCGGCCTGGACGGCGAGCACGCGCCGGAGCACTGGTCCGGCGTCCTGCTCACCGCGCTGGACACCCTGACCGCCACCGCGCCCACCGAGGCGTGGCAGCTCGCGCAGGCCCGGCGCGAGCTCGTCGCGGCGGTGGAGGGCGGCAGCGCTCCGTTGCGCCTGCCCGACGTGCGGGCGCTGCTCGCGGCGCAGCTGCGGGGGCGGCCCACCCGGGCGAGCTTCCGCACCGGCAACCTCACCGTGTGCACCCTGGTGCCCATGCGGTCGGTCCCGCACCGGGTGGTGGTGCTGCTCGGGATGGACGACGGCGTGTTCCCCCGCGTCGGTGCCCCCGACGGCGACGACGTGCTCGCCCGTGACCCGCACGTCGGGGAGCGCGACGTCCGCAGCGAGGACCGCCAGCTCCTGCTGGACGCGCTGCTCGCCGCGGGCGAGCGGGTCCTGGTGCTGCACACCGGCGCCGACCCGGTCAGCGGCGCCACCCGGCCGCCCGCGGTCCCGATCGGGGAGCTGCTCGACGTGCTCGAGACCACGACCGGGCGCACCCGCGAGGAGCTGGTGACCCGGCACCCGCTGCAGCCCTTCGACGCCCGCCAGTTCACCGGGACCACCCCGGCCAGCTTCGACCCGGTGAACCTGGCCGGGGCGCGGGCCGCCGCGGCCCCTCGGGTGGTGGGGGCGGCCCGGGTGGCCCTGCCCGCCCGGACCGACCCGGTCGCGCTGCCCGACCTCGTCGCGTTCGCCGAGCACCCCGTGAAGGCCTACCTGCGCCAGCGCCTCGGGGTGACACTGCCCGGCGAGGACGACGAGATCTCCGACGGCATCCCCCTCGAGCTCGACGGGCTCGAGCGCTGGGCCATCGGGGAGAGCCTGCTCGCGGCCGTCCTGGGCGGCCTCACCCCCGAGGAGGCCGCCCGCACCGAGCGGCTGCGCGGCACCCTGCCCCCCGGCGAGCTCGCGAACCTGGTGCTGCGCGACGTGGGCCCCAAGGTCATCGCCCTCGCCGAGGTCGCCGGGCCGCTGCTGCAGGGGCCGGTCCGGGCGGTGGACGTGCGGCTGGCCGTGGGTGGGCGTGAGCTCAGCGGCACCCTGAACGGGGTCCGCGGGCCCGTCGGCGCCGGGCACCTGGTCGCGGTCAGCTACTCGAGCCTGGGCGCGAAGCACCGGGCCGGGGCGTGGGTCCGGGCGCTCGCGCTCGCCGCCGTCGAGGGCGGGGGCCGGGCCGTCACGGTCGGGCGCTACGGACGTCGGGCCCGCACCTCCACCCTCACCCCCGGAGCCGACGCCCTCGACGTGCTCGCCGACCTCGTCGACCTCCGCGAGCGGGGCCTGCGCGAGCCGCTGCCCCTGCACCCCCGGGTGTCGGAGGCGTGGGCGACCTCGCGACCGGCGAGCGCCCACGCGCGGGCGGGGAAGGAGTGGCAGGGCGGCGACGTGGTCCCCGGGCTCCGCGCGGACGCCGCCGTCGAGCAGGTGTGGGGCGCGGGGGCGCCGTTCACGGTGTGGGCCGACGAGCCCGCCCGCCTCGACGAGCAGCACGCCGGGCAGCGCACCCGCCTCGGCGTGCTCGCGCACCGCTTCTGGGACCCGCTGCTCGCCGGGGAGGACCTCTCGTGAACCCCTTCGACGTGTGCGGCCCGCTCCCGGCGCGCGGCACCACCGTGCTCGAGGCCAGCGCCGGCACGGGCAAGACCTTCACCATCGCCGCGCTGGCCACCCGGTACGTGGCCGAGGGCACCGACCTCGCCCGGATCATGCTCGTGACCTTCGGCAACGCGGCCTCCCGGGAGCTGCGGGACCGGGTCCGGGAGCGGATGGTCACCGCGGAGCGTGGCCTGCGCGACGTCGCCACCGCCCGCACCCAGACCGACGACGACGTGCTGCGCCTGCTCGCGAGCTCCCCCGACGCGGACCTGCACCGGGAGCGGCTGGCCCGGGCCCTGGCCGCCTTCGACGCCGCCACCATCGCCACCACCCACTCGTTCTGCCAGCAGGTCCTCACCGGCCTGGGCACCGCCGCCGACACCGACCCCACGGCCACCTTCACCGAGACCATCGACGACCTGCGCGCCGAGGTGGTCGACGACCTCTACGTCCGTACCTTCTCCCGCACCGCGGGCGAGCCGTTCCTGGCCCCGGGCGAGCTGGGGGCGCTCGGTGCCTATGCGACCGGCAGCGACCGGCAGTCCCGCCTGGAGCCGGTCGCCGCCGACGGGGACGGGGCTCGCCGTCGCGGGGCGGCGCAGGCCGTGCGCGAGGAGGTCGCCCGTCGCAAGCGCGAGCAGGGCCTGGTCGACTACGACGACTGGCTCGTCCAGCTGCGCGACGCCCTGCGCGACCCCGTGACCGGCGCCGTCGCGCGCGCCCGGGTGCAGCAGCGCTTCAGCGTGGTCATGGTCGACGAGTTCCAGGACACCGACCCCGTGCAGTGGGAGGTGCTGAAGCTCGCCTTTCACCTCGACACCACGCTGGTGCTCATCGGCGACCCCAAGCAGTCGATCTACGCGTTCCGGGGTGGTGACGTGAGCACCTACCTCGCGGCCACCGACGTCGCGGCCGGTCGGGCGACGCTGGGGACGAACTGGCGCAGCGACGCCGCGGTGGTGGCGGCCCTGCAGCAGCTGCTCGGCGGGCTGGCGCTGGGCGACGAGCAGATCGTGGTCCGTCCGGTCTCCTCCCACCACGTCGGGCGGCTGACCGGGGCCGGGGCGGCGCTGCGGCTGCGACAGGTGCCCCGGGGCGACGTCGTCAACAGCAACGGGCTGCCCGCGGTGGGGCTGCTGCGCGAGCGGGTCGCCGCCGACGTGGCCGCCGAGATCGTCGCGCTGCTCTCGGGCCCGGCCCGGCTGGAGGGTCGCGTCCTGGTGCCCGCGGACGTCGCCGTCCTGGTGCGGACCAACAAGCAGGTGCAGCAGGTGCGGGCCGCCCTCGCCGCGGTGGGGGTGCCGGCCGTCGCCGCCGGGGGTGGCAGCGTCTTCCTCACCCCCGCCGCCCGCGCGTGGCTGGTGCTGCTGGAGGCGGTCGAGCAGCCGCACCGCGCCGGCCGGGTCCGGGCCGCGGCGCTCACGGTGTTCCTCGGGTGCACCGAGCAGCAGCTGGACGCCGGCGGCGACGAGCTCACCGACGCGACCGCGCAACGGCTGCGCGGCTGGTCGACGACGCTCACCGAGCGGGGCCTCGCCGCGTTCCTCGAGGTGCTCAGCGAGGAGGAGGGCCTGCCCGCGCGGGTGCTGGCCCGCCCCGCCGGGGAGCGCGAGCTGACCGACCTGCGCCACGCCGGGCAGGTGCTGCACGCCGCGGTGCGGGCCGAGTCGCTGGGCCTCACCGCCCTCGTGGAGTGGCTGCGCCGCCGCATCGCGCGCGCCGACACCGAGACCGCGGAGGACCGCAGCCGCCGCCTGGACTCCGACGACGACGCGGTGCAGGTGATGACCGTCCACGTCAGCAAGGGCCGCGAGTTCCCCGTGGTGCACGTGCCGTTCGCCTGGGACCGCTGGAGCGCCGACAAGCCCCCGACGCTGCGCCTGCACGACGGTGGTGGGCACCGGGTGCTGCACGTGGGGGGACCGGGATCGCCGGGGTACGACGACGCGCTGGCCGAGCACCGCACCGAGGAGGCCGGCGAGGACCTGCGGGTGCTGTACGTGGCCCTGACCCGGGCGGCGTGCCAGGTGGTGGCGCACTGGGCGCCGAGCAGCAACACCCCCGGCTCCTCGCTGCACCGGGTGCTGCTGGGCGAGCGCGACGGCTCGGCGCTGCCCGACCGCGTGCCCGTGCCCGCCGACGACGTGGTCACCGCGAGGTTCACCGAGCTCGCCGCGGCGTCCGCCGGCACCATCGGCGTCGAGCGGGTCGGTGCGGTGCGCACCGCCCCGTGGGCCCGCCCCGTGGCCCCCCCGGCCACCCTCTCGGCGCGGCGGTTCACCCGCACCTTGGACCAGGAGTGGGCCCGCACCTCCTACAGCGCCCTGACCCGCGCCGCGCACGAGCAGCCGCTGGGCTCCGAGCCGGAGGAGACCGGCACCGACGACGAGCAGGACACCGACGTGCCGACCACCCCCGCAGCCGGCCTCACCTCCCCGCTGACCGACCTGCCCGGCGGGGCCGCGTTCGGCACCCTGGTCCACGCCGTCCTCGAGGACCTCGACCCGGCGGCGCTGGGCCAGCGTTGCGCCGAGGCGGTGGCCCGGTTCGGGGTGCCCGGGGTGGACCCGGACGCGCTGGCCACCGCGCTCGAGCCGGTGCTGCACACCCCGCTGGTCGACGGCACCACCCTGGCCTCGGTCCCCGAGCGCGACCGGCTCGCCGAGCTCGACTTCGAGCTGCCCCTGGCCGGGGGTGACGAGACCAGGCGCAGCGCACGGCTCGCCGACGTCGCCGCCCTGCTGGGCCGCCACGACCTCGGCCCGGTCGACGGCTACGCCGCCCGCCTCGCCCAGCTGCCGGAGCAGACCCTGCGCGGCTACCTCACCGGCAGCATCGACGCGGTGCTGCGGCTGCCCGACGGACGGTGCGCCGTCGTGGACTACAAGACCAACCGGCTCGGCCCGGAACCGCTGACCACCGGCCACTACACGCAGGCTGCGATGGCCGCCGAGATGCAGCACACCCACTACGTGCTGCAGGCGCTGCTGTACTCCGTCGCGCTGCACCGGTTCCTGCGCTGGCGCCGGCGCGGCTACGACCCCGCCCGGCACCTCGGCCCCGTGCTGTACCTGTTCGTCCGCGGCATGGCCGGGCCCGACACCCCCGACGGGGCCGGCGTGTTCACCTGGAGCCCGCCGACCGCCCTGGTCACCGAGCTCTCCGACCTGCTGGCGGGTGGACCGTGATCGGCGTTCGCGCGACCGGGGTGCTGCGCACCTTCGCCGAGGCCGGGGTGCTCGAGGCGGCGGACGTGCACGTGGCGCTGCGGCTGGCGCGGCTGGGGCAGGAGACCCGGGACGACGTGCTCCTCGCGGTGGCCCTGGCCGTGCGCGGGGTGCGGACCGGCTCGGTGTGCGTGGAGCTGGCTCACCTGGCGGACACGGTCGTGCCGGATCCGGAGACCGGGACCGCGCTGCCCTGGCCGTCGAGCTGGGACTCCGTCGCCGACAGCCCGCTCGTGGCCGTCGGCGTCGAGGCCGCGTGGGCCCCGCTGCGCCTGGTCGACGGGCTGCTGTACCTCGACCGCTACTTCGTCCAGGAGCAGCTCGTGCGCCACGAGCTCGACGCCCGGGCCGCCCAGCCCCCGCCGAGCGCCGACCTCACCGACCTCGACGTGCTGTTCCCCGAGGCGGGGCCCGACCGCCAGCGTCTCGCCGTGCAGGTGGCCGCCGGCCGGTGGGTCAGCGTCATCACCGGGGGGCCCGGCACCGGCAAGACGCACACCGTGGCGCGGTTGCTGTCGCTGCTGCTCGCCCAGCCGGGACCGCCGCTGCGGATCGCCCTCGCGGCGCCGACCGGCAAGGCCGCGGCCCGGCTGCAGGAGTCCGTCCGGGCGCAGGCCGCCGAGCTGGGCCTGCCGACCGACCTCACCGCGTCCACGCTGCACCGCCTGCTCGGCTGGCGCCCGGACTCGCACAGCCGCTTCCGCCACGACGCCACCAACCGGCTGCCCTTCGACGTGGTGGTGGTCGACGAGAGCTCGATGGTCTCGCTCACCCTGATGGCGCGCCTGGTCGACGCGGTGCGCCCCACCGCCAGGCTGGTCCTGGTGGGTGATCCCGACCAGCTCACGCCGGTCGATGCCGGCGCCGTGCTGAGCGACCTCGTGCACCGCCCGCCCGCCCCGGAGGCCCCGGTGCTCCCGACCACCGAACCGCTCGACGACGCCGAGCACGACCAGCTGCGCAACGGGGTGGTGCGCCTGGTGGAGTCCCACCGCTACGGCACCGGCATCGGTGACCTCGCCGAGGCGGTGCGCACCGGGGACGCGGACGTCGCGGTGGCGCTGCTGCAGGGCGGTGGCGTCGTCGAGCTGGTCGACGACCCGGACGCGTCGGTCGCGCTGCGCGCCGAGGTCACCACCACCGGGGCGGCGCTGACCGCCGCGGCCCGCGACGGCGACACCGCGGGCGCCCTGGCGCTGCTGGGTGCGCACCGGCTGCTGTGCGCGCACCGGGAGGGCCCGTTCGGGGTGGCCTGGTGGAACGAGCAGTGCAGCCGCTGGCTCGGGGCGACGGGTGGCCAGTGGTACCCGGGCCAGCCGCTGCTGGTCATGGCCAACGACCACGAGCACCGGCTCTACAACGGCGACACCGGGGTCGTCGTGCGGCACGGCGGGGAGCTCCGGGCTGCGTTCAGCGCCGCCGACGACCCCCTGCCGCTGTCCCGGCTCTCGGCGGTCGCCACCGCGCACGCCCTCACCGTCCACCGCAGCCAGGGCAGCCAGTACGCCGGCGTCACCCTGCTGCTCCCGCCGGCGGAGTCCCCGCTGCTGACCCGGGAGCTGTTCTACACCGCGATCACCCGGGCCTCGGAGCGCGTGCGGGTCGTCGGCACGGAGGCGTCGGTGCGCGCGGCGGTGGAGCGACGACTGGTCCGGGCGAGCGGGCTGCGGCGCCGCTGACGCTCAGCCCTCGACCGGGCCGTCCTGGTCCAGCAGGTGGTGCAGCGTCCGGTTGAGCTCGGTCGTCGTCGGGTCGAGCTCCAGGGCGCCCGGCTCGTTCGCCGCCCGGACCACGGGCCACACCTGCTCCAGCACGGCGTGGCCCGCAGATCACGGAGATGGTGTCCGAGGCAGCGCGTCCGCTACGTCCACGTGCCCGCCCCGCTGATGTTCCTGGGCCTGCGGGCGAGCGGCCTGCCCCACTGGGAGGCGAGGGGACTGGTCCACCAGTTCGAGGACGTGGTGCGTCGCGGCCACGACGACGCTCGGCTGAGCACCCCGGACCTCGCCGAGCTCCTCGGGCGGACGCCGACGAGCCTGCCCGAGCACCTCACCGCCCACCGCGAGGAGCTCGGGGGCTGAGGTCGGCGCCCACGGCGCGCCTGCACGACCATGGGCGGGTGTCCGCCACCCAGCCCGACCGCGCGGCGCGCCTGGCCCTGGCGATCGCCCGGGACGGTGGCACCTGCGTGTGGTGCGCGCGGGAGTTCGGACCCCTGGTGCACGCGACGACCGAGCACCTCGTGCCCCGGGTCAAGGGTGGGCCCTCCTGGGCGGAGAACGAGCTCGCTGCCTGCCACCGGTGCAACGCCGCGCGCGGTCACCGGGGGGCGGTGGAGTGGCTCGCCGAGTGCACCGCCCGCGGCTGGACGCCGGACGCCGACCGGGTGGCTCGCGCCTTGCGCGCCGTCGCCGCAGCCGTCGCCGAGCGGGGTGGGCAGCGCCGGGCCCGTCCGCACCTGGCCGCCCAGCTGCGCCGCCTGCCGTGAGTCGCCTACTCCTGCTCGAGCCACTCCGGAGCAGGGCCCATCCCCAACCGGTAGCGCGCCGCGTCCTCCGAGGGGCTGCGCGGGCCGATCGCCAGCTGGAACACCCGCAGCTGGGTCCGCGTGACCGCCATCCGCCCCCGCCACCGCAGGTCCTGCGCACCCCTGCCCCTGACCTGGGCCAGCGGGGCGACGGTGGGGGAGACGAGCAGCGCCGAGCCCCCGGCCAGCCCGGCGTAGAACACCTTCTCCGCCGCGCCCAGCCCCGGCGGTGCGTCGAGGAAGGTCCGCAGGTCCTCCGGCACCGGCTCGAGCACGTCGGCGTAGGACGCGATGGCCTCGGCCAGCTCGTCCTGGGTCGTCGGCAGGTCGGTGGCGCCGAGCTCGCGGGCGCTGCGGGCCCACTCGCGCACGTAGGCGTCGGGCCAGTGGGGACCGAAGTGGCTCATGTCGCGGCCGAGGGAGCGCTGGGCGGCGAGGAAGGCGTCGGTGAAGACCAGGTGCACCCACCGCAGCAGGTCGGGATCGCCTGCGGCGTAGGGACGCCCGTCCGGGGCGGTGCCCGTGACCTTGCGGTGCAGGCCGCGGACCCGCGCGGCCTCCCGCGCCGCCAGCTCGGTGGAGCCGAACGTGCTCACCACCAACCACCGGGCCGTTCCGGCCAGCCGCTTCCACGGGTCGTCGAGGTAGTCGGAGTGTCGCTGCACCCCGAGCAGGGCCAGCGGGTGGGCGGCCTGCCCGAGCAGGGCCGCGACCCCGCCGACCAACGTCGACAGGTCGCCGTGCACCCGCCACACCACCCCGTCGGGGGAGTACCACCCGTCGTCGTCGCCCACCTGCGCGATGGTGCGCACCCAGTCCGGGGCGCCGGAGGGGTCACCGGACACGCGCTGCCGGAAGGCGTCGCGGGAGGCGGCGGCGATCCGGTTCAGGGGGTTTGGCACGGCCTCATGGTGCACCGGGGTCGGGCGGGGCGCTGTGAACGAAACATCGCCGCCCGGGTCGAGGAATCACGCACGACTCAGCGCATGATGCCGGTGTGGCCGAGGGAGTAGCGGCCGGGCTGCGGCCAGACGGTGAGCCCGTGCGGGCCGTTGCCCACCGGGATCTTCTTGATCAGGTGGCCGTCGACGGTGCTGAGGACGTAGACCACGCCGTCGTAGCGCCCGGAGATCCAGAACTGGGTGCCGTCGGCGGAGAGGTTGCCCATGTCCGGGCTGCCGCCGCCGGGGATCTGCCACGTCGTGGCGACCGTGCGCGTGGCCAGGTCGATGACCGAGATGCTGCCCTCGCCCCGGTTGGTCACGAACAGCCGTTTCGAGTCGCGGCTGACGTAGAGCCCGTGGGCCATGGAGCCGGTGGGCACGAAGGTCTCGACACCCGTGGCCCGCCCGTCGAGGAGGTACACCCCGTTGGCGTTCATGTCCGCCACGTAGAAGGTCGTTCCGTCGGGGGAGAGCTTCACGTCCTGCGGCTTCCCGTTCGGTACCTGGGTGAGCGGGATGGTGCGCACGACGGTGCGGCTGGCCACGTCGAGCACGATCATCTTCGACGCGAACTCGCAGCTGAACAGCGCCGTGCGCCCGTCGGCGGTGAAGTCCATGTGGTCGACGCCCGCGCACTGCGGGACGGGCACCGACTGCTGCAGCTTCCAGGTCTTGGGGTCGTAGAAGTCCAGCCGCTTCAGCTCCTCGGCGACGACGATCGCGGAGCTGCCGTCCGGGGTGAAGTACATGTTGTAGGGGTCCGCGACCTTGATCGGGGCGCCGGGAACCCCGGTGGTCGGGTCGATCGGGGTCAGGCTGCCGCCCGCGGAGACGAGGTCCGAGGCGACGTAGAGGGTCGTGAGGTCGTAGGAGGGGATGACGTGCTGCGGCTCGGGGCCGACGGGGAACGTCCCGGTGACCTTCATGGTGGCCTGGTCGATCACGGTGACGGTGTCGTCCTTGGTGTTCGGCACGTAGACCAGCGGCTTCGCGCCGGCCACGGCCGGACTCATGGTGCGGTCGGCGGCGTAGACGTCGGTCGGTGAGAGCGGCGCGGGCATCCCCGGCAGCAGGTTCGGGTCCCGCGTGGTGGGGGAGGCGGCGGAGGACGACGGCCCGGTGGCGGAGGTCGCGGCGGAGGCGGCGGCACTCGTCGGGGGCGGTGCCGTCGTCGCGGGGGAGGACGTGCAGGCCGTCAGCGTCAGCACCCCGGCCAGGGCCACCCACCGGCCCCTCACGCCGCACCCAGCATCGTGGAGAGGGTGACGGGGGTGAGCCCGCGGGCGCCGAGGTCGGCGAGCACGCCCGGCAGGGCCGCGACCGTGTCGGCGTGCCCGAAGTGCATGCTCACGATGGAACCTCCGGTGGCGGTGGCGACCTGGGCCCGGACGGTGGCCGCTCCGGGGTCGGTGAAGTCGAGCGAGTCGACGTCGTAGGAGATGACGCTCGGGTAGCCGAGCTCTCCGGCGACCTGCCGGATCAGCGCGGTCGAGTGCTGGGCACCGGACTGGCGGGCGTAGCGAACGGGGGTGCCGGCGGCGGCGAGCTCGTCGCGGCACCGGGTCAGCTCGTCCCGGATGCCGGCCTCGTCGAGGTCCTCCAGCGTCGGGTGGCTCCAGGTGTGGTTGGCCAGCTCGTGCCCCGCGGCGGTGATGGTCGCGGCCATCGCGGGGTTGTCGCGCAGCCAGGTGCCGACGATGAACACCGTGACCTCCGCACCGGTGGCCGCGAGCGCGGCGAGGACCTCGGTGGCCGTGGCCGGGTCACCCGAGGCGTGGAAGGTGAGCGCGACCTGGTTGCTGGTGCGCGGGCCGTTGCCGATCTCGATCGCCGGGCCGGGCGGCGCGGGGGGTGCCTGGGAGGTCGACGTGGTGCTCGGCGTGGTGGCGGGCGCCGTCGTGGTGGTCCTGGCAGCGGGGGTGGTGGTGTCGGCGGAGGGCGGGTCGGCGCGGACGGCGCGCGAGCACGCGGCGGCCAGCGAGGCGCCCGCGACGGCCAGGACGGTCCGGCGGGGGAAGGAGCGCTGCACCGGGCGAACCTAGGGCCGACCGGCTGAGCGTGCGCTGAGGGGCGCCGGTCGCGGGGGACTCGTCGGCGTCCGACCGATCCGCGTCCCCTCGTGATCAGCAGGCGCTGAGGGCGGTGCTGCGGACGTCCAGGTGACCCGAGCGCCTGACGATCAGGAAAAGGGCGGCTCGGGGGTCGGGGTCGCGGCCGGGCAGGGCGAGCGGGTTCCCGTCGCACCCGTGCGCACCGGGACGCCTACTCGGCGAGCTGCCGCAGCAGCCGCGCCAGCTGGGCGCGCTCGGTGGCGTCGAGCCGGGCGAAGAGGGTCTCCGACTCCTCGGTGCGCGCCCGCTCCGCCCGGGCGAGGACGGCCCGGCCCGCGTCGGTGAGGCGCACCAGCACGGCGCGGCGGTCGTCCGGGTCGGGTGCGCGCTCGACGAGGCCCTGGGCCTCGAGGCCGTCGGCGACCTCGGTGGCCGAGCGGGGGGCGATGCGCAGCCCCTGGGCGAGGGCGCTCACGCGCAGACCCTCGTCGCCGAGCACCCGCAGCGCGCGGGCCTGGTGCGGGGAGAGTCCGAGCGGCTCCAGCGCCGCCATCGACCGCCGGCGCAGGGCCCGGGCCACGCCGACCAGCAGCCCGCCGAGCGAGTCGTCGTCCATGCGGCGAGCCTACCTCGTGATGAGGTAACCTCCGTACTGCCCCCGTGCCTCCCCTCTGCCCCACCACCCCTGCACTGCTGCCCGAAGGAGCTGGTCACCACGACCGCCACCCTGACTGATCGCGTCCCCACCCGCCCCGGCCGCTCCGGCGGCAAGCCCGACCGGGCCGACCGCGCCCAGCTCGAGGCCCACCCCGTCTCGCTGCGCCGCGTCGTCGGCCTGTTCCGCCCCGACCGCCGCCGCGTGGCGCTCGTGGTCGTCCTCATCGTCACCGCGTCGCTCATCTCGCTGGCCAGCCCGTTCCTGCTGCGCGAGGTCATCGACACCGCCATCCCGCGCCAGGACGTGCCGCTCCTGGTGTGGTCGGTCGCCGGGATGATCACCGTCGCCGCCAGCACGTCGCTGCTCGGCGTCGTCCAGACCTGGCAGTCCACCCTCGTCGGCCAGCGCGTCATGCACGGCCTGCGCACCGCCGTCTTCCGCCACCTGCAGCGCCAGTCGATGGCCTTCTTCACCCGCACCCGCGGCGGGGAGATCCAGTCGCGGCTCACCAACGACATCGGCGGGATGCAGTCCGTCGTCACCACCACGGCCACCTCGCTGGCCTCCAACGCGACCACGGTGGTCGGCACCGCCGTGGCGATGGCCGTGTTGAGCTGGCGGCTCTCCCTGCTCTCGCTGCTCGTGCTGCCGCCCGCGATCTGGCTGACCCGCAAGGTCGCCGTGCTGCGCCGCAGCGTCACCGCCACCCGCCAGCGCCGCCTGGCCGACATGCAGACCCAGATCGAGGAGGGCCTCTCCGTCAGCGGCGTGCTGCTCACCAAGACCCTCGGCACCGGCCCCGTGCTCTCGGAGCGCTTCGCCGACACCTCCGCCGAGCTCGCCGCCCTCGAGGTGCGCAGCCAGCTCGCCGGTCGCTGGCGGATGGCCACGATGAGCATCGTCTTCGCCGGCATCCCCGCGCTGATCTACCTGGTCGCCGGGCTGCCGGCCACCTCCGGGGGCATGACCATCGGCACCCTGGTCGCCTTCACCGCCCTGCAGACCGCGCTGTTCCGCCCGCTCATGGGCCTGCTCGACGTCAGCGTCCAGCTCACCGTGTCGATGGCGCTGTTCAGCCGGATCTTCACCTACCTCGACCTGGTCACCGAGATCAGCGACCCCGTCCACCCCACCGCGGTCGACGTCGCCTCGGTGCGCGGCGAGGTGCGACTGAGCGGGGTCGGGTTCACCCACGCCGGGTCCGAGCGGGCCGCCCTGAGCGGGGTCGACCTCGTCGTCCCCGCGGGCAGCTCGCTGGCGCTGGTCGGGGCCACCGGGGCGGGCAAGACCACGCTGGCCGCGCTGGTCTCCCGGCTGCACGACCCGAGCGCGGGCAGCGTCCGCATCGACGGTGTCGACCTGCGCGAGATGACCCTGCAGACGGTGTCGCAGCTGGTCGGCGTGGTCAGCCAGGAGACGTACCTGCTGCACGCCTCGGTGGCCGACAACCTGCGCCAGGCGCGTCCGGACGCGACCCGGACCGAGCTGGTCGACGCGGCCCGTCGCGCGCAGGTGCACGACGTCATCACCGCGCTGCCGCAGGGCTACGACACCCTCGTCGGCGCCCGCGGGCACCGCTTCTCCGGCGGCGAGCAGCAGCGCCTGGCCCTGGCCCGCACCCTGCTGCGCGACCCCAAGGTCCTCGTGCTCGACGAGGCGACGTCCGCGCTGGACACCACCACCGAGCGGGCGGTGCAGGCCGCCCTCGCCGAGGTCGGCCGGGGCCGCACCACCATCACCATCGCGCACCGGCTCTCCACCGTCGTCGACGCCGACCTCATCGCCGTGCTCGACCACGGCCGCGTCGTCGAGCAGGGCACGCACGCCGAGCTGGCGCTGCGCGGCGGGCCCTACGCCCGGCTGCTGGCCAGCGCCGCCGAGCAGGCCGCGGCCTGACGCGCGCATCTCGCCACGACGGTCCGCGAGCGGCTTCGGGGGGTGCTCCCGCAGCGCAGTACACGATCTGAGGAGCACCTCAGATCTTGTACTGCTCCGCACAGCACCACACCGCGAGGCGGGCAGGGCGGTGCGTGGGAGACTCACCCCGTGCTGCGCTGGATCACTGCCGGGGAGTCCCACGGACCCGCCCTTGTCGCCGTCCTGGAGGGGATGGTCGCCGGGGTCGAGGTCACCACCACCGAGATCGCGGCCGAGCTCGCCCGCCGACGCCTGGGCCACGGCCGCGGCGCGCGGATGAAGTTCGAGGCCGACGCCGTCTCCATCCTCGGCGGGGTCCGCCACGGCACCTCCATGGGCGGCCCGATCGCCATCACCGTGGGCAACACCGAGTGGCCCAAGTGGGAGACGGTCATGGCGGCCGACCCGGTGGACCCCGACGTCCTCGCCGCGCAGGCGCGCAACGCCCCGCTCACCCGCCCCCGCCCCGGCCACGCCGACTACGCCGGGATGCTGAAGTACGGCTTCGACGACGCCCGCCCCGTGCTCGAGCGGGCCAGCGCCCGGGAGACCGCGGCCCGCGTCGCGCTGGGCACGGTGGCCAAGGCGTTCCTGCGGCAGGCCCTCGGGGTCACCGTGCTCAGCCACGTCACGTCCCTGGGCACCGTCGACGCCCCCGACGGCGTGGTCCCCGGCCCCGACGACCTCGCCGTGGTCGATGCGAGCCCCGTGCGGGTGTTCGACTCCGGCGCCTCGGCGGCCATGGTCGCCGAGGTGGACCTGGCCAAGCGTGAGGGCGACACCCTCGGCGGCGTCGTCGAGGTCGTCGTGCACGGCCTGCCCATCGGCCTGGGCAGCTTCGTCGCCGGCGACCGCAAGCTCGACGCCCGCCTCGCGCTGGCGCTCATGGGCATCCAGGCGATCAAGGGCGTGGAGATCGGCGACGGCTTCGCGACGGCGCGCCGTCGCGGCAGCCGGGCCCACGACGAGATGCGCCCCGGCCCCGACGGCGTGCTCCGCTCGACCAACCGCGCCGGCGGCATCGAGGGCGGCATGACCAACGGCGAGCCGCTGCGGGTCCGGGCCGCGATGAAGCCCATCTCCACCGTGCCCCGCGCGCTGGCCACCATCGACATGGCCACCGGCGAGGAGGCCGTTGCGATCAACCAGCGCTCCGACGTCTGTGCGGTGCCGGCGGCCGGGGTGGTCGCGGAGGCGATGGTCGCCCTCGTGCTCGCCCAGGCCGCCCTGGAGAAGCTCGGCGGCGACTCCGTGGCCGAGACCAGGTCGAACCTGGACGGCTACCTCACGGCCACCCGGACCCGCACGCAGCACCTGTGAGCCCAGCGTGAGTCCGCACGTGGTGCTCATCGGCCCGCCCGGATCGGGCAAGTCCACCGTCGGGCGCAAGCTCGGGGTGCGGCTGGGGGTGGCCGTGCTCGACACCGACACCGTCGTCGAGCAGCGCGCCGGGTGCACCGTGGCCACGATCTTCACCCGCGACGGGGAGCCCGCGTTCCGCGCGCTGGAGGAGCAGGCGGTCGCCGACTCGCTGGCCACCCACCCCGGGGTGCTCAGCCTGGGTGGCGGTGCGGTGCTCTCGGCGCGGACCCGCACGGCCCTCGCCGGGCACACCGTCGTCCTGCTCGAGGTGGGCATGGCCGAGGGGGTGCGGCGCACCGGGATGTCCAGCGCCCGCCCGCTGCTGGCCGGGCTCAACCCGCGGGCGACGTTCAAGACCCTGCTGGACGCCCGGATGCCCCTGTACCGGGAGGTGGCCACCCACACCGTGCTCACCGACGGTCGCAGCGCCGGCGCCGTGACCACCGAGGTGCTCCAGCGGCTCCAGGAAGGGACGACGATGAGGGAGGATGACCGACCGTGAGCGAACCGGTGCGGGTGCAGGTGACGGGGCCGAGCGCGGCCGAGAGCTACGAGGTCATCATCGGGCGCGGTCTGCTCGGGGAGCTGACGGAGACCCTGCGGGGCACCGCGACGGTCGCGATCATCCACCAGCCCTCGCTCATCGCGACCGCGGAGGCCGTCCGGGAGGCGCTCGCCGCCGAGGGCGTCGACGCCCACCGCGTGGAGATCCCGGACGCCGAGGACGGCAAGGACCTGGCCGTGGCCGGGTTCTGCTGGGAGGTCCTCGGGCGCATCGGGATGACCCGCTCCGACGCCGTCGTGTCCCTGGGCGGGGGAGCGGCCACCGACCTCGCCGGGTTCGTCGCCGCCACCTGGATGCGCGGGGTCCGCGTGGTCCACGTGCCCACCACCCTGCTGGCCATGGTCGACGCGGCCGTGGGCGGCAAGACCGGCATCAACACCGAGGCGGGCAAGAACCTCGTCGGCAGCTTCCACCCGCCGCACGCCGTCCTCGTCGACCTGGTCACGCTGGAGTCGCTGCCGCCGCTGGAGATCGTCGCGGGCATGGCGGAGATCATCAAGGCCGGCTTCCTGCACGACCCCCGCATCCTCGAGCTGATCGAGGCCGACCCGGCGGCCGCGCTGGACCCCACCGGCGACGTGCTGCCCGAGCTGGTCGCCCGGGCGGTCGCCTACAAGGCCGAGGTGGTCGGGGCCGACCTGCGGGAGGCCGGGCGCCGCGAGGAGCTGAACTACGGCCACACCCTGGGCCACGCCATCGAGCGACGCGAGCGCTACCGGTGGCGGCACGGGGCCGCGGTGAGCGTCGGGCTCGTCTTCGCCGCGGAGCTCGCCCGCCTGGCCGGGCGCCTGGACGACGCCACCGCCGACCGGCACGCCGCCGTGCTCAGCTCCGTGGGGCTGCCCGTGACCTACGACGGGGACGCGCTCGGCCAGCTCCTGGAGGGCATGCGCACCGACAAGAAGAACCGCAACGGCCTGCTGCGCTTCGTCATCCTCGACGCCCTGGGCCGGCCGGGCCGCCTGGAGGGTCCGGACCCGTCGCTGCTCGCGGCGGCGTACTCCGCGATCGCGCGGGAGCCGGGGACCGCCACCACGGGGATCCTGCTGTGAGCACCGTACGGGTCCTGAACGGGCCCAACCTGGGGCGGCTGGGCCGCCGCCAGCCCGAGGTCTACGGCGCCACCACCCACGCCGAGCTGGCCGCCCGCTGCGCGCAGGTGGGGCGCGGGCTGGGCCTGGTGGTCACCGTCCACCAGAGCGACGCCGAGGCCGAGCTGCTGGGCTGGGTGCACGACGCGGCCGACGCGGGGGAGTCCGTGGTCATCAACGCCGCCGGGCTCACCCACACCTCGGTGGTGCTGCGCGACGCCTGCGCCGAGCTCACCGCACCGTGGGTGGAGGTGCACATCTCCAACGTCCACGCCCGCGAGCCGTTCCGGGCGCACTCCCACCTCTCGGCCATCGCCACCGGCAGCATCGTCGGGCTCGGGGTCACCGGTTACGAGCTGGCCCTGCGCTTCCTCGCCGAGCGGCTCGTCCGGCGGGTCTGAGCGGACCCACCCGGTATGCTCCAGGGCCGGAACGCACCGAGGGTGCACGCACCCCGACCGGGCCGCGCCCTGACCGGCTGCCGCCGCCCGGCACGACCAGCGCCCGTCACACCACCGCCCGTCACACCACCGCCCGGGGCACCGACCTGGGCCGACACCAGGAGAGGCGGAGCCACGTGGCCTCCACCAGCGACTTCAAGAACGGGCTCGTCCTCAAGATCGACGGCCAGCTCTGGACGATCACCGACTTCCAGCACGTCAAGCCGGGCAAGGGCCCCGCGTTCGTGCGCTCGACGCTGAAGAACGTGCTCTCCGGCAAGGTCGTCGACAAGACGTTCAACGCCGGGGTCAAGGTGGAGACGGCCACGGTGGACCGCCGGAACATGACCTACCTGTACCGCGACGGCGACGACTTCGTGTTCATGGACGCCGAGACGTTCGAGCAGCACTACGTCGGCGCGCCCACCGTCGGCACCGGCGCGAACTTCATGCTGGAGAACTCCGACGTGCAGATCGCGTTCAACGAGGGCCTGCCCCTGTACGTGGAGCTGCCCGTCGCGGTGGACCTCGTCGTGCAGCACACCGACCCGGGACTGCAGGGCGACCGGTCCACCGGCGGCACCAAGCCGGCCACGATGGAGACGGGCGCGGAGATCGCCGTGCCCCTGTTCATCAACACCGGCGACAAGCTGCGCGTGGACACCCGCGACAGCCGCTACCTCGGCCGCGTCAACTCCTGACGTGCCCGCCTTCCCCAGCTACCCGCCCGGCAACCTGCCCGAGGACGTCGAGCTCGTCGGCCCGGTGACGGAGGCGGCGGAGCACCCGCGCCGGCCCGGAGGGGCACGTCGCAAGGCTCGCCGCCGTGCGGTCGACGTGCTCTTCGAGTCCGAGGCGCGCGACGCCGACCCGCTGGCCGTCATCGCCGAGCGGACCCGGGTGGCGGCCGCGGACGCCTCCGCCCCGCCGGTCACCGGGTACACCGTCACCATGGTCACCGGGGTCGCGGAGAACGTGGACCGCATCGACGACGTCATCGCCTCCCACCTGCGGGAGTGGCGCCTGGAGCGGCTGCCCGCGGTGGACCGGGCGATCCTGCGCGTGGCCGTGTGGGAGCTGCTGCACAACCCCGACGTACCGCCCGCGGTGGCCGTCGACGAGGCGGTGGAGCTGACCAAGCAGCTCTCCAACGAGGCCTCGCCGGACTACGTGAACGGCGTCCTCGGCCAGGTGGCGATCGTGGCGCCCCAGGTGCGGGCGGCGGCCGCCGCGGTCGCGCGCCCCCAGCCCGCCGACCCCCCGGACGAGCCCCCGGCCGAGCGCACCGCCGTGCCCGACGACGAGACCGCCGGTACGCCCGGGCCGGCTGGTCCCGTGGTCACCACACCGGCCACCGGACCCTCCTGAGGGTCAGTCCTCCATCGCCGGACGGGCCTCCGGCGGCAGCACGCCCCAGCCGATGAGCTGGTCGGTGAGCTCACCTGGAGTGACGTCGTAGATGATCGCGAGCGAGCGCAGGTCCTCGGTGCGGATGCTCAGCACCTTGCCGTTGTAGTCGCCCCGCTGGGTCTGGATGGTGGAGGCGTAGCGCGCCAGCGGACCCACCTGGTCGGCGGGCAGCTCCTGCAGCCGCTCCAGGTTGATGACGATCTTGGTGGCCGCCTCCGCGCCCGAGGTGGCCCGTCCCTCCGGGAGCAGCTCGCTGACCGGGATCCCGTAGAAGTCCGCCAGCTCAGCGAGCTTCTGGACGGTCACCGCCCGGTCGCCGCGCTCGTAGGAACCGACGACGACCGCCTTCCAGCGGCCGTCCGACTTCTGCTCCACCCCGTGCAGCGAGAGGCCCTGCTGCTGCCGGATCCCGCGCAGCTTCGTCCCGAGGGCCTTCGCGTAGTCACTCATGCTGGCTGTGTGCTCCCGACGTCGTCACCTGGGTCCGCACCGTGCGGACCAGCGCGGCGGCCCGCCTCGATCTCGCGCGACCACCACAGAGGGTAACTCTCGGGCGGTCACGGACCGCGGTCAAGCCGGCGGGCGGTGGTGACACTCCGTTGTGGTGGAACTCCACCCGGACGGGGGACAGCAGGTCCCGCCGCCCGACGTGGCCCGACCGGTCGGGCGGACGGGGACGGCGCGCGTCGCTGGTATCGTCTGCACCCGACAGACCCAGGTTCGACATCCTTTAACGACCCGTCCGGTGAGGCGGGGAAGGAGGTCTCGGATGCCCCCGGCACCCGAGGCGGTGGGAGGTCACGGCACGCCGACCGGTGCCGGTGCGGGCAGCACGGAGCGCGAGCTGCTCGGCCCGGCCGACGTCAGCCGCACCGTGGCCCGCATCGCCCACGAGATCATCGAGAAGACGGCGCTCGACGCCCCCGGCGCACGGCGGGTGGTGCTGCTCGGCATCCCCACCCGTGGGGTGACGCTCGCCGTCCGCCTCACCGACGCCGTCGCCGAGTTCTGCGGCACCCGTCCCGACGTGGGCACCCTGGACACCACGCTGTACCGCGACGACCTGCGGCGGCGCCCGCACCGGGCGCTGGCGCCCACCGAGCTGCCCGCCGGCGGGGTCGACGACGCGGTGGTCGTGCTGGTGGACGACGTGCTGTTCTCCGGACGCACCGTGGTCGCCGCGCTGGACGCGCTGCGCGAGCACGGCCGCCCCGCCGCCGTGCAGGTCGCCGTCCTGGTCGACCGCGGGCACCGCGAGCTGCCCGTCCGCGCCGACTACGTGGGCAAGAACGTGCCCACCGCGCGCAGCGAGGACGTGGCCGTGCTGCTCACCGAGGACGACGGGCGCGACGGCGTCGTCCTGCGTCCGGGAGCCGCCCCGGTGGAGCAGCGGTGAAGCACCTGCTCAGCGTGGACGACCTCACCGCCGACGCCGCCACCTCCCTCCTCGACGACGCGGAGCGCCTGGAGCAGGCCCTGCTGGGCCGCGAGGTCCGCAAGCTGCCGACCCTGCGCGGGCGCACCGTCATGACGGTGTTCTTCGAGGACTCCACCCGCACCCGGGTCAGCTTCGAGGTGGCCGGCAAGTGGATGAGCGCCGACGTCGTCAACGTGGGCACGAAGGGCTCCTCGGCGAGCAAGGGGGAGTCCCTGCGCGACACCGTGCTCACCCTGCACGCGGCCGGCGCCGACTGCCTCGTGGTGCGCCACCCCGCCTCCGGTGCCGCCCACCGGGTCGCCGGCTGGACCGGTGCGGGCGGGCCCGGCTCGGGTCCGTCCGTGGTGAACGCCGGCGACGGCACCCACGAGCACCCCACCCAGGCCCTGCTGGACGCGCTGACCCTGCGCCAGCGCCTCGGCTCGCTCACCGGTCGCCGGGTCGTCCTGGTCGGCGACGTGCTGCACAGCCGGGTCGCCCGGTCGAACGCGCACCTGCTCGCCACGCTGGGCGCGGAGGTGGTGCTCGTCGCGCCGCCCACCCTGCTCCCGGTGGGTGTCGACGCCTGGCCCGTCGCGGTCAGCCACAGCCTCGACGCGGAGCTGCCCGGCGCCGACGCGGTGATGATGCTGCGGGTCCAGTCCGAGCGGATGCAGGGCGGGTTCTTCCCCTCCGCCCGCGAGTACTCGATCTCCTACGGCCTCAGCGCGCGGCGCCAGGCCCTGCTGGGTGACGGGGTGAACGGTGCCGGGGTCCCGGTGCTGCACCCCGGTCCGATGGTCCGCGGCATGGAGATCGCCTCCGCCGTGGCCGACTCCGCCACCTCGGCGGTGCTGGCCCAGGTGCGCAACGGCGTGCACGTGCGGATGGCCGTGCTCTACCAGCTGCTCGCCGGAGGAGACGCGTGAACCTGCTCATCACCGGGGCCCTGCTGTACGGGCAGGGCGAGCCCACCGACGTGCTGCTCGGTGACGGGGAGATCCTCCGGATCGGTCCCGACCTGCCGGCGGCGGACGCCGAGGTCCTCGACGCCACCGGGCTCGTCCTGCTGCCCGGGTTCGTGGACCTGCACACCCACCTGCGCGAGCCCGGCCGCGAGGACACCGAGACCATCGAGACCGGGTCCGCCGCCGCGGCCCTGGGCGGGTACACCGCGGTGTTCGCGATGGCCAACACCGACCCGGTGGCCGACTCGGCCGTCGTGGTGGAGCACGTGCACGCCCGCGGCCGCGAGGTCGGCCTGGTCGACGTGCACCCGGTGGGGGCGGTCACCGTGGGCCTGCGGGGGGAGCAGCTCGCCGAGCTGGGCGCCATGAACGCCTCCCGCGCCGCGGTGCGGGTGTTCTCCGACGACGGCCGCTGCGTCGCCGACCCGCTGCTCATGCGCCGGGCCCTGGAGTACGCCACCGCGCTGGACGTCGTCATCGCCCAGCACGCCGAGGAGCCCCGGCTCACCGTCGGTGCCCAGGCCCACGAGGGACCGACCGCCGCGCGGCTCGGGCTCGCCGGCTGGCCCCGGGCCGCGGAGGAGGCGATCGTCGCCCGCGACTGCCTGCTCGCCCGCGACGCCGGCGCCCGGCTGCACGTCTGCCACGTCTCCACCGCGGGGACGACCGCGGTCCTGGGTCGCGCGAAGGACGACGGCGTCCGGGTCTCGGCCGAGGTCACCCCGCACCACCTGCTGCTCGACGACTCCCGCCTGCACACCTACGACCCGGTGAACAAGGTGAACCCACCGCTGCGCGAGGCCGGCGACGTCACCGCCGTGCGCGCGGCCCTCGCCGCGGGCGTCATCGACTGCGTGGCCACCGACCACGCCCCGCACGCCCCGCAGGACAAGGACACCGAGTTCGCCGCCGCCCGCCCGGGGATGCTGGGCCTGCAGACCGCGCTCTCGGTGGTGGTCGAGGCGATGGTGCGCACCGGGCTGCTGGACTGGCGCGGCGTCGCCCGGGTGATGAGCGAGCGGCCCGCCGCCATCGCCGGCCTGCCCGACCACGGCCGCCCGCTGGAGGTCGGTGAGCCCGCGAACCTGGTGCTCGTCGACCCCGCGGCGACCTGGACGGTGCGTGGCGCCGAGCTGGCCAGCCTCAGCACCAACACGCCCTACGAGGGGATGACCCTGCCCGCCCGGGTGGTCACGACGATCCTGCGCGGACGCCCCACCGTGCGCAGCGGAGAGGTGCAGCCGTGCTGAGACTGGTCCTGAGCCTGGCCACGCTGGTGGTCTTCGCGCTCGCCGTCTGGGGCGCCTACCGCGGCTGGCAGCACCGCGGTGAGCGCCAGGGCGTGGTCACGGGCGACTTCCCCGGGCTGCCCGACGACCCCGGCCCCGTCCTGCTCGGCCCGACCACGGGGCTGTACGTCGGCTCCACGATCGCGGGCGACTGGCAGGACCGGGTGGCCGTCGGCGACGTCGGGTTCCGCGCTGCCGGTGCGCTCACCCTGCACGCCGACGGGGTGCAGGTGGCCCGCGACGGCGCGAGCAGCCTCTGGGTCCCGCGGACCGCGCTGCTGGGCGTGCGCACCGACCGGAAGCTGGCCGGCAAGGTCACCGTCACCGGGGGTCTGCTGGTGTTCCGCTGGAGCGTCGGCGGAGCCACCGTCGACACGGGGTTCCGCGGCGACGGCCGCGACGACTACCCCGCCTGGCTGGCCGCGCTGCCGAGCACCGGGCCGAGCACCGAGCCCACCGAGACCGAGACCGAGCACACGGGCAACGAGAACGAGGAGCCGCACGCGTGAGCCACGCTGCACTGGTCCTGGCCGACGGCCGCTGCTTCCGGGGCGAGTCCCTGGGTGCGGAGGGCACCACCCTGGGGGAGGCCGTCTTCTGCACCGGCATGACCGGCTACCAGGAGACCCTGACCGATCCCAGCTACCACCGCCAGATCGTCGTGGCCACCGCGCCGCAGATCGGCAACACCGGCTGGAACGACGAGGACTCGGAGTCGCGCAGCGACGGTCCCGCCGCCGCGGGTGGTCGCATCCACGTCGCGGGCTACGCGGTCCGGGACCTCTCCCGGCGCGCCTCGAGCTGGCGGGCCACCGGCACCCTCGCCGACGAGATGGCCGCGCAGGGCGTCGTCGGGATCGCCGGGATCGACACCCGCGCGGTGGTGCGGCACCTGCGCGAGCAGGGCTCCAGCCCGGCCGGGATCTTCTCCGGCGACGCGCTGGCCGACCTCGACGCCATGGTCGCCACCGTCCGCGCGCAGCCCGAGATGCTGGGCGCCGACCTCGCCGGCGAGGTCAGCACCCCGGAGGCCTACACGGTGGAGCCGGACGGTGACGTGCGCGCCACCGTCGTCGCGCTGGACCTGGGCATCAAGACCAGCACCCCCCGCATGCTCGCTGCCCGCGGGGTGCGGGTGCACGTGCTCCCCTCGGCGAGCACCTTCGACGAGGTGCGCGCGCGGCACCCTGACGGCTTCTTCCTCTCCAACGGCCCCGGCGACCCCGCCACCGCGCAGCACCCCGTGGAGATCACCCGCGAGGTGCTCGCCGCCGGGATCCCCACCTTCGGCATCTGCTTCGGCAACCAGCTGCTCGCCCGGGCGCTCGGCCGCGGCACGTACAAGATGCGCTACGGGCACCGCGGCATGAACATCCCCGTGATCGACCACGCCACCGGTGCCGTCGCCATCACCGCCCAGAACCACGGCTTCGCGGTGGAGGGGGAGGCAGGGGAGGAGTTCGACACCCCGTTCGGCCGGGCCCGGGTCAGCCACACCTGCCCCAACGACGGCACCGTCGAGGGCGTCGCCCTGCTCGACGGCTCCGCGTTCTCCGTGCAGCACCACCCCGAGGCCGCCGCAGGCCCGCACGACGCCGCCGGCCTGTTCGACCGGTTCCTCGAGACGATGGGAGGCCGGAGCTGATGCCCCGCCGCACCGACCTGCAGCACGTCCTCGTCATCGGCTCCGGGCCCATCGTCATCGGCCAGGCCTGCGAGTTCGACTACTCCGGCACCCAGGCCTGCCGCGTCCTGCGCGAGGAGGGTCTCCGGGTCAGCCTCATCAACTCCAACCCGGCCACGATCATGACCGACCCGGAGTTCGCCGACGCCACCTACATCGAGCCCATCACCCCGGAGTTCGTCGAGAAGGTCATCGTCGCCGAGCGGGAGGCCGGGCACCCCGTCGACGCCGTGCTCGCCACGCTCGGCGGTCAGACCGCGCTGAACACTGCCATGGGCCTGTTCCACTCCGGGGCCCTGGCGCGCCACGGCATCGAGCTGATCGGGGCCGACGCGGAGAGCATCGAGCGCGGCGAGGACCGGCAGAAGTTCAAGGACATCGTCGCCACCGTCGGTGGGGAGTCGGCCCGCTCGCGGGTCTGCCACACCATGGACGAGGTCCGCGCCTACGTCGACGAGGTCGGGCTGCCCGTCGTCGTGCGGCCCAGCTTCACCATGGGCGGGCTCGGCTCCGGCATGGCCCACACCGCCGCCGACCTCGACCGCATCGCCGGCGGCGGGCTGGCCGCGTCGCCCACGGCGAACGTGCTCGTCGAGGAGTCCATCTACGGGTGGAAGGAGTACGAGCTCGAGCTCATGCGCGACCGCCACGACAACGTCGTCATCGTCTGCTCCATCGAGAACGTCGACCCGATGGGCGTGCACACCGGCGACTCGATGACGGTGGCGCCGGCGATGACGCTGACCGACCGCGAGTACCAGCGGATGCGAGACCTGGCCATCGCGGTGCTCCGCGAGGTCGGCGTCGACACCGGCGGCTGCAACATCCAGTTCGCGGTGCACCCGGAGACCGGTCGTCTCGTCGTCATCGAGATGAACCCGCGCGTCTCCCGCTCCTCCGCGCTGGCGTCCAAGGCCACCGGGTTCCCCATCGCGAAGATCGCGGCCAAGCTGGCCATCGGCTACACCCTCGACGAGATCGTGAACGACATCACCGGCGAGACCCCGGCCTGCTTCGAGCCGACGCTGGACTACGTCGTGGTCAAGGCGCCTCGGTTCGCCTTCGAGAAGTTCCCCGGGGCCGACCCGACGCTGACCACGACGATGAAGTCCGTCGGCGAGGCCATGAGCATCGGGCGCAGCTTCGCCGAGGCCCTGGGCAAGGTGCTGCGCTCGCTGGAGACCACCCAGAGCAGCTTCTGGACCGCGCCGGACGCGCCGTTCGACGACCTCGAGGCCGTGCTGACCGACCTGCGCACCCCCACCGACGGACGCATCTACGACGTGGAGCTGGCGCTCCGCCTCGGGGGCACCGTCGAGCAGGTGTCGGCCGCGTCCGGCATCGACCCGTGGTTCGTCGAGGAGGTGCTCGGGCTGGTCGAGCTCCGCGCGGAGGTCCTCGCCGCCCCCGTGCTGGACGCGCTGCTGCTGCGCCGGGCCAAGCGGGCCGGGCTCTCCGACCAGCAGGTGGCGGCACTGCGGCCCGAGCTGGCCGGGGAGGCGGGGGTGCGGGTGCTGCGCCACCGGCTCGGGGTCCGCCCGGTGTACAAGACCGTCGACACCTGCGCGGCCGAGTTCGCCGCGAGCACGCCGTACCACTACAGCTGCTACGAGTCCGACCCCGACGCGGAGAGCGAGGTCGCCCCGCAGACCGAGCGGCCCAAGGTGCTGATCCTCGGCTCCGGGCCCAACCGCATCGGGCAGGGCATCGAGTTCGACTACTCCTGCGTGCACGCGGCGATGACCCTGTCGCAGGCCGGCTACGAGACCGTGATGGTGAACTGCAACCCGGAGACGGTCTCCACCGACTACGACACCGCGGACCGGTTGTACTTCGAGCCGCTGACCCTGGAGGACGTGCTCGAGGTCGTCCACGCCGAGCAGGTGTCCGGTCGCGGTGGCCCCGGTGTCGTCGGCGTCGTCGTCCAGCTGGGCGGCCAGACCCCGCTCAAGCTGGCCCAGGCCCTGGCCGACGCCGGCGTGCCCATCGTGGGCACGTCCCCGGAGGCGATCGACCTGGCCGAGGACCGGGGCGCGTTCGGCGAGGTGCTCGCCGCGGCCGGGCTGCCCGCCCCTGCTTACGGCACCGCGACCAGCTTCGCCCAGGCCCGCGACATCGCCGACCGGATCGGCTACCCGGTCCTCGTGCGCCCCTCCTACGTGCTGGGCGGGCGCGGGATGGAGATCGTCTACGACGAGGAGTCCCTCGCGGGCTACATCGACCGCGCCACCGAGATCACCGCCGACCACCCCGTGCTCGTCGACCGCTTCCTCGACGACGCCATCGAGATCGACGTGGACGCCCTGTGCGACGGCACCGAGGTGTACCTGGGCGGGGTCATGGAGCACATCGAGGAGGCCGGCATCCACTCCGGCGACTCCGCCTGCGCCCTGCCCCCGATCACCCTGGGCCGCAGCGACATCGATGCGGTGCGCCGCTCCACCGAGCTGCTCGCCCACGGCATCGGGGTGCGTGGGCTGATGAACGTGCAGTACGCGCTGAAGGACGACGTGCTGCACGTGCTGGAGGCCAACCCGCGGGCCAGCCGCACCGTGCCGTTCGTCTCCAAGGCCACCGCGGTGCCCCTGGCCAAGGCCGCCGCCCGGATCATGCTGGGCGCCACCATCGCCGAGCTGCGCACCGAGGGGCTGCTCCCGGCGACCGGCGACGGTGGCCAGGTGGCGGCGGACGCCCCCGTCGCGGTGAAGGAGGCCGTGCTGCCCTTCCACCGCTTCCGTCGTGCCGACGGCAGCGGGGTCGACTCGTTGCTCAGCCCGGAGATGAAGTCCACCGGCGAGGTGATGGGCATCGACGCCGACTTCGGTCGCGCCTTCGCCAAGAGCCAGACCGCCGCCTACGGCTCGCTGCCCACCTCCGGCACGGTCTTCGTCTCCGTCGCCAACCGCGACAAGCGCTCCATGGTGTTCCCCGTGAAGCGCCTGGCGGATCTCGGCTTCGAGGTGCTGGCCACCGCAGGTACGGCGGAGATGCTGCGCCGCAACGGGATCCCGTGCACCGAGGTGCTGAAGCACTTCGAGGCAACCGACGGGGAGGCTTCCGTGGTGGACCTCATCGGCTCCGGCGGGGTGGCCATGGTGGTGAACACCCCCTACGGCAACGGTCCCCGGGTCGACGGCTACGAGATCCGCAACGCCGCGGTCTCCGCGGACATCCCCTGCATCACCACCGTGCAGGGCGCCTCGGCGGCGGTCCAGGGCATCGAGGCCGCGATCGCCGGCGACATCGGGGTGCGGCCGCTGCAGGAGATGCACCGGAGCCTGCGACGCGGCACGAGCCCGGGCACGAGCGGCGGGTGAGCGTCTCCTTCGGCTCCCGGCTGGCCGCGGCGGTGGCGGACCGCGGCCCGCTGTGCGTCGGCATCGACCCGCACCCGGAGCTGCTCGCGGCCTGGGGCCTGCCCGACACGGCCGACGGGCTCGCGCGCTTCGCCGACACGTGCGTGGCGGCGCTGGGGGAGCAGGTGGCGGTGCTGAAGCCGCAGGTGGCGTTCTTCGAGCGCTTCGGCTCCGCCGGGTTCGCCGTCCTCGAGCGGACGGTCGCCGCGGCCCGGGAGGCCGGGGCCCTGGTCCTGGCCGACGCCAAGCGCGGCGACATCGGCTCCACCATGACTGCCTACGCCCGCGCCTGGCTCGCGGACGGCTCCCCGCTCGCCGCCGACGCCGTCACCCTCTCCCCCTACCTCGGGGTGGGGGCCCTCGCGCCGGCGCTCGAGCTCGCCGAGGCGACCGGGCGCGGGGTGTTCGTGCTCGCGCTGACCTCCAACCCCGAGGGCGCGGCGCTCCAGCGTGCCGTGAGCCTGGACGGCACCTCGGTCGCGCAGGCGGTCGTCGACGCGCTGGGGCGGCGCAACGCCGCCGTCGAGGGGCCCGGTGGCGCCGGCATCGTCCTCGGCGCGACGGTGGGGACCCACGGCCTGGACCTCACCCACCTGGACGGCCCCGTGCTGGCGCCCGGGTTCGGCGCCCAGGGGGCCGGGGTCGCGGAGCTCGTGGCGCTGTTCGGCGACCAGTGGGACCGCGTGCTGCCGACGAGCTCGCGCGACGTGCTGCGCCACGGCCCCGACGTGGGCGCGCTCGCCGCCGCCGCGGCCCGGGTGCGCGACGAGCTGGCCACCGCCCGCTCCTGAGCGCGACACCGCCCGCCGTCCGCCGTCCGCCGTCCGCCGTCCGCCGCCCGCCTCCCCGGGCCCCCGGTCGCGTGCCGTCGGCGGCCGGTGGATACAGCACGGCGGTGCCCCCACCCGCGCCGGGTCTGGGTCGGGAGGGTCGGGTCGCGATGGGTACGGTCGGACCCGGCGGCTGGACGACCAGCCGTCCCGAGCCAGGTCCCACCCCCAGGACCGGACGACGACGGAGGACGACCCGTGGCCCTTCCCCAGCTGACCCCCGAGCAGCGCGCGGCTGCCCTGGAGAAGGCCGGCCAGGCCCGCAAGGCCCGCGCCGAGCTCAAGGAGCGGCTCAAGCGCGGCGGCACCGACCTCAAGCAGGTGCTCGCCGACTCCACCACCGACGAGGTGCTGGGCAAGATGAAGGTCTCCGCGCTGCTGGAGTCCCTGCCGAAGGTGGGCAAGGTCAAGGCGCAGGAGATCATGACCGAGCTCGAGATCGCGTCGACCCGACGCCTCCGCGGCCTCGGCGACCGTCAGCGCAAGGCGCTGCTCGCCCGCTTCGACCAGGCCTGAGCCGGAGGTGCGTGCGGACACCGACGCCGGAGACGGGTCGCCGCCCCGCGGACGGCTGGTCGTGCTCGCGGGCCCCTCGGCGGTCGGCAAGTCCACGGTGGTGCGCGAGCTGCGCGGGCAGCTGCCCCGGCTGCACTTCAGCGTCTCCGCGACCACCCGCGACCCGCGGCCGGGGGAGATCGACGGCCGGGACTACCACTTCGTCGCGGCTGCGGAGTTCGACCGCATGGTGGCGGCGAGCGAGCTCCTGGAGTGGGCGGAGATCCACCGCGGCCTGCACCGCTCGGGCACTCCGGCCCTGCCGGTGGAGCACGCGCTCGACGACGGGCGGCCGGTGCTGCTCGAGGTCGACCTGGCCGGGGCCCGTGCGGTCCGCGAGCGCATGCCCGAGGCGCTGCTGGTGTTCCTGGCCCCGCCCAGCTGGGACGTGCTGGTGGGGCGGCTCACCGGCCGGGGGACCGAGGCGCCCGAGGTCGTCGCCCGCCGCCTGGAGACCGCGAGGACCGAGCTGGACGCCGCGGGGGAGTTCGACGTGACCGTGGTCAACCACGAGGTCGCCGACACGGTGGCGGAGTTGGTATCATTGCTGGTCGGCCCGCGCCAGGGCTGAATTCGCAGCGCACCACCGGCACGAACCGTTCGGCCCGCAACCCCAGCTCTGCCCGCAACCCCAGCTTTGCCCGCAACCACAGTGCAGGAGCCTCCGTGAGCACGCCCGAGACCGTCATCCCCGCGTACGACACCCCGCTGGGCATCACCAACCCGCCGATCGACGAGCTCCTCGAGCGCGCGTCGTCCAAGTACGCCCTCGTCATCTTCGCCGCCAAGCGCGCGCGCCAGATCAACGACTACTACTCCCAGCTCGGCGACGGCCTCCTCGAGTACGTCGGCCCCCTCGTGGAGCCGGGTCTGCAGGAGAAGCCGCTCTCCATCGCCCTGCGCGAGATCCACGCCGACCTGCTCGAGCACACCGAAGGCGAGTGAGCACCACCTCGGTGGAGCCGGCCGACCGGGTCGGGGCCGAGCGCGACCCGGACGCCGCCCGCGGGTCGGGTCCGCGGGTCGTCCTCGGGGTGGGGGGCGGCATCGCGGCCTACAAGGCCTGCGAGGTGCTGCGTCGGCTCACCGAGTCCGGGCACGACGTTCGCGTCGTGCCCACCGCCGCCGCCCTGCAGTTCGTGGGGGCCGCCACGTTCGAGGCGCTGTCGGGTCACCCGGTGCAGACCGACGTCTTCACCGACGTGCCCAGCGTGCCCCACGTGCGCCTGGGTCAGGACGCGGACCTCGTCGTCGTCGTCCCCGCGACGGCCGACCTGCTCGCCCGCGCCGCCCACGGCCGCGCCGACGACCTGCTCACCGCGACGCTGCTGACCGCGCGCTGCCCGGTGCTGCTGGCCCCGGCCATGCACACCGAGATGTGGACCCACCCCGCGGTGGTCGACAACGTGGCGCTGCTGCGCTCGCGGGGCACGGTCGTGCTCGAGCCAGCGTCGGGCCGCCTCACCGGGGCCGACACCGGCGCCGGTCGCCTCCCCGAACCCGCGGAGATCACGGCGGTCGCCACGCTCCTGCTGGAGCGGGCAGACGCCCTGCCCCGTGACCTCGACGGCCGGCACGTCGTCGTCACCGCCGGCGGCACCCGGGAACCGCTGGACCCGGTGCGCTTCCTGGGCAACCGCTCCTCGGGCAAGCAGGGCTACGCGCTGGCCCGGGTGGCCGCGCAGCGCGGTGCCCGGGTGACGCTGGTCAGCGCCCACACCGCCGAGCTGGTCGGTCCCGCTGCGGTCGACGTGGTGCGGGTGGGCACCGCCGAGGAGCTGCGGGTGGCCGTGCACGCCGCCGCACGCGACGCGGACGCCGTCGTCATGGCCGCGGCGGTTGCCGACTTCCGCCCCGCCGCGGTGGCCGACACCAAGATCAAGAAGGGGGCCGACGAGCCCACCTCGGTCCCGTTGGAGCGCAACGCCGACGTCCTCGCGGAGGTCGTCACCGACCGTGCCGCGGGCACCGGGCCCGCGGTGGTGGTCGGGTTCGCCGCCGAGACCGGTGACGCCGAGGGCGACGTCCTGCACCACGCCCGCGCCAAGCTCGCGCGCAAGGGCTGCGACCTGCTGGTCGTGAACGCCGTGGGGGGAGCCGGGACCGCGTTCGAGGGTGAGCGCAACCAGGGGTGGCTGCTCGCTGCCGACGGCCGCGAGACCGTCCTCGGGCCGGGGTCGAAGACGCTGCTGGCCTCGCGGGTGCTCGACGCGGTCGCGGCGCGCCTGCGCCCGGAGGGCTAAGGTCTCCCGGGCCCAGATCCACGGGCGGTAGACCTGTCCTGAGTTCCTGCACCACCGAAGGGAAGAGCACCTGTGAGCGAGTCCGGTCGGCGTCTGTTCACCAGCGAGTCGGTCACCGAGGGCCACCCCGACAAGATCTGCGACGCGATCAGCGACTCGATTCTCGACGCGATGCTGACCGACGACCCGCACAGCCGGGTCGCCGTCGAGACGATGGTGACCACGGGCCAGGTGCACGTGGCCGGCGAGGTCACCACCGCCTCCTACGTGCCGATCGCCGACATCGTCCGGGCGCGCATCCTCGAGATCGGCTACGACTCCTCCAACAAGGGCTTCGACGGCGAGTCGTGCGGGGTCAGCATCTCCATCGGCCAGCAGAGCCCCGACATCGCGCAGGGCGTGGACACCGCGCACGAGGCCCGCACCGGAGCCTCCGACGACGAGATCGACCAGCAGGGCGCGGGCGACCAGGGCCTCATGTTCGGCTACGCCTGCACCGACACCCCGGAGCTCATGCCGCTGCCGATCGCGCTGGCGCACCGGCTCTCCCGCAAGCTCACCGAGGTCCGCAAGAGCGGCGTGCTGCCCTACCTGCGCCCGGACGGCAAGACCCAGGTCACCATCGAGTACGCGGGCGACCAGGCCGTGCGCCTGGACACGGTGGTGCTCTCCACCCAGCACGCCGCCGACGTCAGCCTCGAGGGCCTGCTGACCCCGGACATCAAGGAGAAGGTCGTCGACGCGGTCCTCGCCGAGCTGAACCTGCCCAGCCTGGACACCTCCGACGTGCGGCTGCTGGTCAACCCGACCGGCAAGTTCGTCCTCGGCGGCCCGATGGGCGACGCCGGGCTCACCGGCCGCAAGATCATCGTGGACACCTACGGCGGCATGGCGCGCCACGGTGGCGGCGCGTTCAGCGGCAAGGACCCCTCCAAGGTGGACCGCTCCGCCGCCTACGCCATGCGCTGGGTGGCCAAGAACGTCGTCGCCGCGGGCCTCGCGCAGCGCGTCGAGGTGCAGGTCGCCTACGCCATCGGCAAGGCCGCCCCGGTGGGCCTGTTCGTGGAGACCTTCGGCACCGAGACCACGGACCCGGCCAAGATCCAGACCGCGATCACCGAGGTGTTCGACCTGCGCCCGGGCGCGATCATCCGCGACCTGGACCTGCTGCGGCCGATCTACGCCCCGACCGCCGCCTACGGGCACTTCGGCCGGACCGACGTCGACCTGCCCTGGGAGCACACCGACCGCGCGGACGCCCTCCGCGCGGCGTCCGGCGCCTGAGCAGGACGCGCCCGGCACGCTCACCGGACCTGCGGACCGCGACCCCTCAGGGGAGCTCGGCGGGCCCGGCGACCACGGTGCCGTCCGGGCCGTAGGCGGTGGCCGTGCCGGTCACCCCGACCTCCCCGGTGCCGTGCACACCGGACACGCACGCGCCACGACCCGCGGCGACGACGCAGCGCACGGGCACCGGTGAGCCCGAGACCTCGAGGCGGGTGGCCGTCGGGTCGACCTCCAGCACCAGGGTGCGCACGCCCGGCACCACCGGGTCGACTCCCGGCAGCGCGACCGGGGTGAGGCTGCGCGCCGGCGGTGGGTCGGCCACCGGCACCACCACCATCGTGGTCCGTGCCGAGGGCTCCCGGGGGCCGGTGCACAGCGCCACCGACCCGGGCGCGGCCACCAGCTCCAGGGTCTGCGCCGGCTCGTCGAGCGGCAGCTGCGCCACGGTCCGCCACACCGCGGGCTCCGGGACGCTCGGGTGGTCGGCCAGGCAGCGCGCGAGCAGCGTGTCACCGGGCCCGGGCAGGTCCTGCCGGTGCTCGAACGGCCCACCGGGCGGTCCGTCCGCGCGGCGCACCGCGGTGAAGCCGGGGTCGGGCAGGGGTCCGTCGAAGGTGCTGCGTCCGTCGCGGGTGACGGTGAGGCGCAGGTCCGCGGGGGTGGTGTCGTAGCGGAACGGGACCACGACGAGGGCGGCGTTGGTGCTGGCGACGGCGAGCCCCGAGCCCCCACGGACCACCCGGACCTCGACGTCGTCGCGGTCGGGGTTGCGCAGCGCGAAGTGGTCGGGGCCGGCGGCGAGCACCTGCACCCCGCCCGCGGCGACCCCACGCGTCGCCGACACCCAGACGCGGACGGGGTCGGTGACGCACACGAAGGCGTCGTTGACGGTGGACACGACCCCCGCCGTGGCCAGGTCGGTGCGGCGGCCCGACCACTGGGCGGTGGGCGGGTAGCGCCGGGCGGCGCCGGTGTCGTCGATCGCGGCCGCGCACCGCGCCAGGTGCTGGTCGAGCACCAGGTCGCCGCTGTCGGGAAACCCGGCGCGGGTGGCCACCTCGCGGTCGGCGGCCGAGCGGGCCAGCGCGGCCTGCCCCAGCGCGCCGGCCACGGCGGCCCGCAGCGGCGCGTCCTGCGCACCGGGATCGACGTTGCCGGTGCGGTCGACGCTGGTCACCGCGGCCACCCCGACGACGACGACGGCCGCCGCGGCGACGAGCGCGGCCGGTCGCAGCCGCCGGGGCCCGCGCACCCGGGGCGGCGGTCCGCCGCGGTCCTCGAGCAGGTCGACCGGCGGCGGCGCGAGCTCGGGCAGCCGGGGCAGGCGCACGCGCGCGGCCACCGCGCGCCGCCGGCCCACGGCGGCGCGCCCGCGGCCGAGCACCCGCGCCGCCCGGGCCACCTCGAACCCGCCCAGCAGGCACAGGACGGCGACGTCGCGCTCGGGAGCGGCCAGGTCGTCCAGCTCGCCGACGGTGCCGGTGCCGGAGCAGTCGTCCAGCGGGACCACCGCAGCGGCGGGTGGGGCGGTGACCCGCGCCAGCACCACCAGCAGCCAGCCCTCGGGGTCGGCGCGGGGCACGCCCCGGGCCGCGACCGCGAGCACGTCGAGCACCGCCGCCCGGGCCGCCCCCTCGTCGGGGGTCAGCGCGCGGGCCACCGCCCACAGCAGCGTGGCGTGCTCGGACACGGTGACGGGTGCCGTCGGTCTCGTCGCCACCACGACCTCCCTCGCTGCCGGCTCCCAGCGTGCCCCACCGCGGCCGCGTCCGGGAGGTCCCGTCGGGGGGCAGGGGTAGAACTGCCGACGTGGTGGTGCAGCGGACGCGGGCGACGGTGGACCCGGTGGCCCGGGTCGCGCTGCTGGTGCCGCTGGCGCACCTGGACCGCGAGTTCGACTACCAGGTCGAGCAGGAGCAGTCCGAGCAGGCCCGACCCGGGGTGCGGGTGCGGGTGCGCTTCTCCGGGCGCCTGGTCGACGGGTACGTGCTGGCCCGCGCCGCCACCTCCGAGCACACCGGGACGCTGGGCTGGCTGGAGAAGGTGGTCTCCCCGGAGCCGGTGCTGACGCCGGAGGTCGCTGCCCTGGCCCGCGCCGTGGCCGACCGGTACGCCGGGGTGCGCGCCGACGTGCTCCGCCTCGCCGTCCCCCCGCGCCACGCGCGCACCGAGGCGGTCCCGACCCCGCCGACCGAGGTCCCGCCGGCCCCGGCCGAGCTCCCCGGCTGGGCCCCGTACACGCACGCCGGTGCCTTCCTGGACGCGCTGCGCGCCGGGCGGGCCCCCCGTGCGGTGTGGCAGGCGCTGCCGGGGGAGGACTGGGCCACCCGGCTGGCCGAGGCCGCCGCCGTGACCGTGGCCGCCGGCCGCTCCGCGGTGGTGGTCGTGCCCGACCAGCGCGACGTCGACCGGGTGCACGCCGCCTGCACCGCCCTGGTCGGTGACGCCGTGGTGGCGCTCACCGCCGGGCTCGGCCCCGCGGCCCGCTACCGGCGCTGGCTCGCCGCCCTGCGGGGCAGCGCCCGGGTGGTCGTGGGCCCCCGCGCCGCCGTCTTCGCCCCGGTGCACGAGCTCGGTCTGGTGGCCGTCTGGGACGACGGCGACGACACCCACGCCGAGCCCCGTGCGCCCTACCCGCACGCGCGCGAGGTCGCGGTGCTGCGCAGCCACGGGGCCGGGGCCGCCCTGCTGGTTGCCGGGCACAGCCGCACCGCCGAGGCCCAGGCCCTCGTCGAGCGGGGGTGGGCGCACGACCTGGTGGCCCCCCGCGCCGTCGTCCGGGAGCGGGCCCCGCGCACCACCGCGCTGGCCGACACCGACGAGCAGCTGGCCCGGGACCCGGCCGCCCGGGCCGCGCGGGTCCCGGCCATCGCCTTCGCGGCCGCCCGGGCGGCGCTCGCGGCCGGGGCCCCGGTGCTCGTGCAGGTGCCGCGGCGCGGCTACGTGCCCTCGGTGGCCTGCGTCCGGTGCCGGGAGCCCGCCCGCTGCCGGCACTGCCACGGCCCGCTCTCGCTGCCCTCGGCGGTGGGCCCCGACGGTGCGGGCACCCCGGTGTGCCGCTGGTGCGGGCGCACCGACGCCCACCACCGGTGCCCGGCGTGCGGGGCCGCCGGGCTGCGGGCCAGCGTCATCGGCAGCCGGCGCACCGCCGAGGAGCTGGGCCGGGCCTTCGCCGGGGTGCCCGTGCGCACCTCCGGGGCACCGGAGGTGCTCGACACGGTGCCCGCGGCCCCCGCCCTGGTCGTCGCGACGCCCGGGGCGGAGCCGGTGGCGCACGGCGGCTACGGCGCCGCCCTGCTGCTGGACGGCTGGGCGCTGCTGGGCCGGGCCGACCTGCGGGCCTCGGAGGAGGCGTTGCGCCGCTGGACCTCCGCGGCGGCGCTGGTCCGCCCCGCCGGTGAGGGGGGCCAGGTGGTGGTGGTTGCCGAGTCGGAGCTGGCGGTGGTCCAGGCGCTGGTGCGGTGGGACCCGGTCGGCCACGCCCGCGCCGAGCTGGACCAGCGCACCGAGGTCGGCTTCCCCCCCGCGGTGGCCCTGGCCGCGCTGGACGGTCCGGCCGCGGCGCTGGAGGACCTGCTGGCTGCCGTCGCGCTGCCGCCGGGCACGGAGGTGCTGGGCCCGGTGGACGCCATCGACGCGCCGCACGGCACGCAGGGCTGGGAGCGGCTGCTGCTGCGCGCCCCCCGCACCCAGGGGCGGGGGCTGAGCCGGGCGGTCGCCGTCGGTCAGGCCGCCCGCAGCGCCCGCCGGGTCGCGGAGACCGTCCGGGTGCAGGTGGATCCCCAGAAGCTCGGGTGAGGCGGCGCTACTGCTGCACGGGCCCGGCGACCACCGACCCGTCGGGCCCCAGCGCGGTGAGCCGGGTCAGCCCGGGGGTGGCGGCGCTGCCCGTGCACAGGGCCAGGCCGTCGCCGACCACGCACGTCAGCTGCTCGCTGCCCCGGGTGGCCACGAGCTTCACCGTCCGGGGGTCCAGGGACACCAGGACGTAGGAGGCCGGGCCGCCGGCGACGGCGCCGAGGGTGCCCACCACGGCGAGCTGCCCGTCCGGCGCCGGGTCGAGGACGGGCTGCACCGTCATGATCGCCGGGGCGCCGTCGGGACCGTCGACGCACAGCCCGGCCATCCCGGGGGCGCGGGCCAGCAGCGCGCCGGGGACGGAGGCGTCGACGGTGCGCCACGCGTCGCGGTCCGGGACGAGCGTCCCGGTCTGCCCGCCCAGGCAGTCGGCCAGGTGCCGGTTGGCCGGGGACCGCCGGTCCTGGGCCCCCACGGGCTGGTCGGTGACGGTGATCGCGGTGGCGACCGGGTCGACCGGTGCCGGCGTGCCCGCACCCCCGGCCGCGCCGGGGGTGACCCGCACCCGGGAGCGGGGCGTGACGCCGAGCAGGACGGCGGGGCCGCTGACGTCCTCGGCCGTGCCGTCCACGCTCACCCGCAGCGGCTCCTCCCGCGGGTTCAGCAGCCCCAGCTGGAAGGCGCCCACCTCGACGAAGGTGGGCGCCCCGCCGGTCGGGCCGGGCACCGAGACCGACGTCGTCTCCGGGGTGGTGGCGCAGAAGAAGACGGCGGAGGAGGTGGTGGTGGAGACGGCCGTGGCCACACCGGTGCGGCCCACCTGCGACGACGTCACCGACCAGCTGACCGGATCTGGGTAGTCCCCGCGCCGGCCCGACCCGGCGACGGCGGCGGCGCAGCGGGCGAGGTGCTGGTCGAGCAGCAGGTCGCCGACCGACGGCACCGCGGACCGGGCCGACAGGGCGGCGGAGGCGGCGCGGGCGGCGTCGGCGGCCCGGGCCGCCGCGACGGCCTGGGGCACGGGAGGGGAGGCCGCGACGGAGGGGACGTCCCGGGACGGGCCCGGGCCGGCGGAACCCCGCTGCTGCACCACCACGGCCCCGGAGCCGAGCAGCAGCACCAGCCCCAGGGTGAGCAGCAGCGGTCGTCGGGAGCGGGGTGGGGCGACCGTGGGGGCGTCGTCGTCGGGATCGGTGACCCGTCGCAGCACCAGCTCGAGGTCGGGTCGGGGCTCCGGGGCGTCGGTGCGGTCGGTGAGGTCGGTGATGCCGGTGCCGGCCCGGTGCCGGGCGATCCGGTCGGTGGCCGCCAGCAGCGCGGCCCGGGTGGCCACCGAGCCCGCCGGCACCGAGCGGAACGCACCGACGGTGACCTCGAGGGCCTGCCCGGGTGGCGTCCGGGCCGACGCCCGGGCCCACACGGCGTCGAGGTGCTCGGTGACGAGCGCGCGGGGATCCGGGGCGGTCACACCCGAACACTAGGATCAGCGCCGCGACCTTCGTCCCAGCCCCCGTCCCGAGCCCCGAGGAGCCACGCGTGTCCGTCCTGCCCGTCCGCCTGTTCGGTGACCCGGTGCTGCGCACCCGGGCCGACGAGGTGGTCGACTTCGACGCCGAGCTGCGCCGGCTGGTCGCCGACCTGCACGACACGATGGTGGAGCAGGGCGGTGCCGGCATCGCCGCGCCCCAGGTCGGCGTGGGGCTGCGGGTGTTCACCTGGATGGTCGAGGGGGAGGCCGGGCACCTGGTCAACCCGACCTTCGAGACCGTCGGCGACGACGAGCAGGACGGCTCCGAGGGCTGCCTGTCCATCCCGGGGCTGCGCTTCGACTGCCGCCGCGCCCAGGAGGTCGTCGCCCGCGGGTGGGACGCCCACGGGGAGCCCCTGGTCCTGCCCGGGACGGGGATGCTGGCCCGCGCGGTGCAGCACGAGATCGACCACCTCGACGGCGTGCTGTTCGTGGACCGGCTCGACCCCGAGGCCCGCAAGGCCGCGCTGCGGGAGATCCGGGCTGCGGAGTGGTTCGGGGAGCCGGTCCCCGTCGTCCGGGCGAACCCGCTCGGCCTGCACGGCACGAGCCGCTGACGTGCGCCTCGTCCTCGCCGGCACCCCCGAGGCGGCCGTCCCGTCGCTGCGGGCGCTGCTGGCGCACCCGCACCACGAGGTGGTCGCCGTCCTCACCCGGCCCGACGCGGCCGCCGGGCGCGGGAAGAAGGTGACCCGCTCACCCGTGGGACAGGTCGCCGACGAGGCCGGGATCCCGGTGCTCACCCCCCGCCGGGTCGCCGACGCGCTCGACGAGCTGGTGGCACTCGCGCCGGAGTGCCTGCCCGTGGTCGCCTACGGGGCGCTGGTGCCCCCGGCGGCGCTGGAGATCGCGCCGCACGGCTGGGTCAACCTGCACTTCTCCCTGCTCCCCGCCTGGCGCGGGGCCGCCCCCGTGCAGGCCGCGATCCGCGCCGGCGACGAGGTGACCGGGGCGACCACGTTCCGCATCGAGGCGGGGCTGGACACCGGTCCGGTCCACGGCGTGCTCACCGAGGCCGTCCGGCCCGACGACACCGCCGGGGCGCTGCTGGAGCGCCTCGCCGCTGCGGGCGCCCACCTGCTGGTCGCCACCCTGGACTCCCTCGAGCGCGGAGAGCTGCAGGCGGTGGCGCAGCCGGCCGAGGGCGTCTCGCTCGCGCCGAAGATCACCGTGGACGACGCCCGGGTGGACTGGACCGCCCCGGCCCTGGCCGTGGACCGGCTCGTCCGCGCGGTCACCCCCGAGCCCGGCGCCTGGACCACCCTGGACGGGGTGCGGCTCAAGCTCGGTCCCGTCAGCACGACCGAGGAGTCCCTGCCCACCGGTGCGGTGCGGGTGGACCGCGACGGCGTCCTCGTCGGCACCGCCACCACCGCGGTGCGCCTGGGCCGCGTGCAGCCGCCCGGCAAGAAGCCGATGGCCGCGTCCGACTGGGCTCGCGGGGCCCGCCCGGCGGCCACGGCGGTGGCGTCGTGAGCGAGTCTCGCCGGCCCGCCCGGTCCACCGGGGGCACCCGACGGCCGCGCCCGGCCCCGCTGCCCGCCGGCGGTGACCCGGCCCGCGAGGCCGCCCGCGACGTGCTCGCCGCCGTCCGCGAGCGTGACGCGTACGCGAACCTGGTCCTGCCGGGCCTGCTGCGCGAGCGGAAGATCTCCGGGCGCGACGCCGCCCTGGCCACCGAGCTCGCCTACGGCACCTGCCGGGCCCAGGGCCTGCTCGACGCGGTGCTGGGCGCGTGCACCGACCGTCCGCTCACCGAGGTCGACGGTCCGCTGCTGGACGTGCTGCGCCTGGGTGCCTACCAGCTGCTGCGGACCCGCGTGGGGGCGCACGCCGCCGTCTCCACCTCCGTCGACCTGGCCCGGGCCGCGATGGGCCAGGCCCGCGCCGGGTTCGTCAACGCGGTGCTGCGCAAGGTCTCCGCGCAGGACGAGGCGGCCTGGGTCGCCCAGCTGGCCCCGGCCGAGGAGGTCGGGCGCCTCGCGCTCACCCACGCGCACCCGCAGTGGATCGCCCAGGCCTTCGCCGAGTCCCTGGGTCCCGACGCCGCTGAGCTCGAGCAGGCGCTGGCCGCCGACGACACCCGCCCTGCCGTGCACCTGGTCGCCCGGCCGGGCGAGATCTCCGCCGAGGAGCTCGCCGCCGTGACCGGGGGCGAGGTGGGGCCGTGGTCGCCCTACGCGGTGCACCTGGTCGACGGGGGAGACCCCGGCCGGCTCGACGCGGTGCGCGAGGGCCTCGCCGGGGTGCAGGACGAGGGCAGCCAGCTCGTCGCGCGCGCGGTGACCCTGGCCCCGCTCGAGGGCGAGGACGGGCTGCGCTGGCTCGACCTGTGCGCCGGCCCGGGCGGCAAGGCCGCGCTGCTCGGTGCGCTCGCCGGGATCGCCGGGGGGCGGCTGGACGCCGTCGAGCCCAGCGAGCACCGTGCCGAGCTGGTGCGACGGACGACGAAGGACCTCCCGGTGGACGTGCACGTGGTGGACGGTCGCCACTCCGGGCTCGAGCCCGGCTACGACCGGGTGCTGGTCGACGCGCCCTGTTCCGGGCTCGGCGCGCTGCGGCGGCGTCCGGAGGCCCGCTGGCGCCGGCAGCCGTCCGACGTGCGCGAGCTGGTGGCGCTGCAGCGCGAGCTCCTGGCCTCGGCCCTGCGCCTGGTGCGCCCGGGCGGGGTGGTGCTGTACGCGACGTGCAGCCCGCACCTGTCCGAGACCGTGGGCGTGGTGGGCGACGTGCTCCGCCGGGGCGTGGTCGCCCTCGACACCCGGGAGCTCGTGCCCGGGGTGCCGGCGCTCGGCGACGGACCGCACGTGCAGCTGTGGCCGCACCGGCACGGCACCGACGCGATGTTCCTGGCTGCCCTGCGGGGCTGACCCTGCGGGAGCAGACTTCCGGTGCACGCGACCGGATCCCGGAACATCCGGGCTCCCGCGGTGTTGTGTGCAGGAAGCAACCGGAGCAGCGCCGCTCCACGACCGCTGCGCCGTGACCGTCGCCCGATCCGGGTGGCCCCGGCCCGTTCCCTCCCGAGAGGCCTCCGGTGACCCGAGCAGAACCCCGTCCCCGCGCCGGTGCCCACGTGGCGCCCACCGCGACCGACGACGACCACTCCCGCCGCTGGCTGGTCCTGGGCGTCGTCGCGGTGGCGCAGCTCATGGTGGTCCTCGACGCGACCATCGTGAACATCGCGCTGCCCTCGGCCCAGCAGGCCCTCGGCTTCGCCGACACCGACCGCCAGTGGATCGTGACCGCCTACGCGCTGAGCTTCGGCAGCCTGCTGCTGCTCGGCGGCAAGCTCGGCGACCTGTTCGGCCGCAAGAAGACGTTCATCATCGGCCTCATCGGCTTCGCGCTGGCCTCCGCGCTCGGCGGCGCGGCCGAGTCGTTCGGTGTGCTCGTCGGTGCCCGGGTGCTGCAGGGCGTGTTCGGGGCGCTGCTGGCCCCGGCCGCGCTGGCCACCCTGGCGACCACGTTCACCGACCCCAAGGAGCGCTCCAAGGCGTTCGGCGTGTTCGGAGCGGTGGCCGGTGGCGGCAGCGCGGTCGGTCTCGTCCTCGGCGGGTTCCTCACCGAGTGGTTCTCCTGGCGCTGGTGCCTCTACGTGAACCTGGTCTTCGCCGCCGTGGCCGTGGCGGGCGCGCTCATCTGGATGCGGACCTCGCGGGCCCCGGTGCGCCCCACGCTGGACCTCCCGGGCGCCCTGCTCGCCTCGGCCGGGCTCTTCGGGCTCGTCTTCGGCTTCTCCCGCGCCGCGACCGACGGGTGGACGGACCTGGTGACGCTGACCAGCCTGGTCGTCGGCGTCGTGCTGCTGGGGTTCTTCGTGCTGGTGCAGTCCAAGGTGAGCGCGCCGCTGCTGCCGCTGCGGGTGATCACCGACCGCGTGCGGGGCACCTGCTACGCCGCGGTGGGGCTCTCCGCGATCGCGATCTTCGCGGTGTTCCTCTTCCTCACCTACTACCTGCAGCTGGTGAAGGGGTTCAGCCCCATCGTCAGCGGCGTCAGCTTCCTGCCCCTGACCGCGGGCATCGTGCTGTCCTCGACCTCGGCGAACATCGTGCTGCTGCCCCGCACCGGGCCGCGACCGCTGCTGCCGCTGGGGATGGCCCTCGGGGCGGTCGGCATGTTCCTGCTCACCCGGCTCACCCCGACGTCCGGGTACGCCCTGCACGTGCTGCCGTCGCTGATCATCCTCGGCCTCGGCTTCGGCCTGATCTTCGCCCCGGCGATCAGCAGCGCGACCCTCGGCGTGCAGCGCGCCGACAGCGGCGTGGCCTCGGCGATGGTGAACACGATGCAGCAGGTCGGCGGTTCCATCGGCACCGCGCTGCTGTCGACCCTCGCCGCGAGCGCGACCGCCGGCTACGTCACCAGTGCCCCCGCCGAGCAGGCGCAGGTGCTGGCCGCGGTGCACGGCTACACCACGGCGTTCTTCGTCTCCGGTTGCATCTTCGTCTTCGGGGCGGTCATGACCGCGGTGCTGCTGCCCTCGGGCGTGCTCACCGACGCCTCGGCCCCGGTGGGGACCACCCAGCCCGCCGCCGCGCACTGACGGGGGTCACGGTGGGGTCGGGGACGGTGGGGTCGGGGACGGCGGGGTCGGGTACTGGGGGATCGGGCACGGGCGGGGCTCCTAGACTCCCCGCCGTGCCCCGACCTCCCGTGATGATCGCGCCGTCCCTGCTCAGCGCGGACTTCGCCCGGCTGGGGGAGCAGGCCGAGGCCGCGGCCGGCGCGGACTGGCTGCACGTGGACGTCATGGACAACCACTTCGTCCCGAACCTCACCCTCGGGCTGCCCGTGGTCGAGGCCCTGCTGCGGGCCACCGCGACGCCGCTGGACTGCCACCTCATGATCACCGACCCCGGCCGGTGGGCACCGGCTTACGCCGAGGCCGGGGCGCGCAACGTCACGATCCACGCCGAGGCCACCGACGACCCGGTGGGGGTGGCCCGCGACCTGCGGGCCGCCGGGTCCCTGGCCGGGCTCGCCCTGAAGCCCGGTACCGCCCTCGAGCCGTACCTGGAGATCCTGCGCAGCTTCGACACCGTGCTGGTGATGAGCGTGGAGCCCGGCTTCGGCGGCCAGCGCTTCCTGCCCGAGGTGCTGGAGAAGGTCCGCACCCTGCGCCGCCACGTCGACACCGGGCACCTCGAGCTCGTCGTCGAGATCGACGGCGGCATCGGTCCGGAGACCATCCACGACGCCGCCGAGGCCGGGGTGGACTGCTTCGTCGCCGGCTCCGCCGTCTACGGCGGCGACGACCCGGCCGCGGCCGTGGCGCACCTGCGCGCGCTCGCCGCCCGGCACCGGTGAGCGCCACGCCGTGAACCCGGTTCCGCTGACCCTCGAGCAGGCGATGGAGCTCGCCACCGCGGCGAGCGAGGCCGTCCGGGGCACCACCAGCCCCAACCCACCCGTGGGCTGCGTGGTCCTGGACGCCGCGGGCGTGCTCGTCGGCACCGGCGCCACCGCGCCGCCGGGGGGACCGCACGCCGAGGTCGTGGCCCTGCGCCGGGCGGGGGAGCGCGCCCGCGGGGGCACCGCCGTGACCACCCTGGAGCCGTGCAACCACACCGGGCGCACCGGGCCGTGCAGCGCGGCCCTGGTGAGGGCCGGCATCGCCCACGTGCACTACGCCGTGGCCGACCCCACCGCGCAGGCCGCCGGGGGCGCGGCGCACCTGCGGGCGCACGGGGTCACCACCTCGACCACGGGCACCGACCCCGCCCCCCTGGGTGCCTGGCTGCACCGCGCCCACACCGGGCGACCCCGGGTGACCTGGAAGCTCGCCGCCAGCCTGGACGGGCGCAGCGCCGCCGCCGACGGCACCAGCCGGTGGATCACCGGGGTCAGCGCCCGGGCGCAGGTGCACGCCGAGCGGGCCCGGATCGACGCGATCGTCGTGGGCACGGGCACGGTCCTGGCCGACGACCCGGCGCTGACCGCCCGCCGGCCCGACGGCACCCTCGCCGCGCACCAGCCGCTGCGGGTCGTCGTCGGGCGCACCCCGCCGCCCCCCGGTGCGCAGGTGCTCGACGGCGCGGCACCCACGCTGGTGCTGGACACCCACGACCCGCACGAGGTCCTGGCCGCGCTCACCGACCACCCCGACGTGCTGCTCGAGGGTGGCCCCCGCCTCGCCGGTGCGTTCGTGGCCGCGGGGCTCGTCGACCGGGTGGTCGCCCACGTGGCGCCGGTGCTGCTCGGCGCGGGCCCGGCCGCGCTGGGGGATGCTGGGGTGGGAACGATCTCCGGCGCCCACCGGTTCACGCTGGTGGACGTCGAGCAGGTGGGCACGGACGTGCGCATCACGATGGTTCGGGAGAGGTAGGCACTGTGTTCACCGGGATCGTGGAGGAGCTCGGCGAGGTCGTCGCCGTCGAGGAGCTCACCGACGCCGCACGCTTCACCGTCCGCGGCGGGCTGGTCACCTCCGACGCCGCGCACGGGGACTCCATCGCCGTGAACGGGGTCTGCCTCACCGTCGTCGAGGTCACCGACGGGGCGTTCACCGCCGACGTGATGCAGGAGACGCTGAGCCGTTCCAGCCTCGGGGCGCTGGCCGTCGGCAGCGTGGTGAACCTGGAGCGCGCGGCCATGCTCAGCACCCGTCTGGGTGGGCACCTCGTGCAGGGCCACGTCGACGGGACGGGCGAGGTGCTCTCACGCACCCCCTCAGAGCATTGGGAGCTGGTGCGGATCACGTTGCCCGACACCATCTCCCGCTACGTCGTCGAGAAGGGGTCGATCACCGTCGACGGGGTGTCGCTCACCGTCGCGGCCCTGGACGACGACAGCTTCACCGTCTCGCTCATCCCGACGACCCTCGGGCTGACCACGCTCGGGGCCGCGCAGCCCGGCACGCCGGTGAACCTGGAGGTCGACGTCATCGCCAAGTACGTCGAACGTCTTGCCGGTGCGGGAGTGCCCGCCCGCAACCCGTGGGACCATCGGGACGACACCCAGGAGGACGTGCGATGACCAGCTTCGACAGCATCGAGCGCGCGGTGGCCGACATCGCCGCGGGCAGGGCCGTCGTCGTCGTGGACGACGAGGACCGCGAGAACGAGGGCGATCTCATCTTCGCCGCCGAGAAGGCCACGCCGGAGCTGGTGGCGTTCATGGTCCGGTACACCTCCGGCTACCTCTGCGTGCCGATGACCGGCGAGAACTGCGACCGGCTCGGGCTGCCGCCGATGTACGCGACCAACCAGGACAAGCACGGCACCGCCTACACCGTCACCGTGGACGCCCGTGCCGGCATCGGCACCGGGATCAGCGCCTCCGACCGGGCCGCGACGATGCGTCTGCTCGCCGACCCGGCCTCGGGCGCGGGCGACTTCACCCGACCCGGGCACGTGGTGCCGCTGCGCGCGCTCGAGGGCGGGGTGCTGCGCCGGCCCGGCCACACCGAGGCCGCCGTCGACCTCACCCGCATGGCCGACCTGCACCCGGCCGGGGTCATCTGCGAGATCGTGTCGCAGAAGGACGAGGGCGAGATGGCCCGGACCGCCGAGCTGCGGGTCTTCGCCGACGAGCACGGCCTGGCGCTGATCTCCATCGCCGACCTCATCGCCTGGCGCCGCCGGCACGAGAAGCAGGTCGTCCGGGTCACGGAGGCCCGCATCCCCACCGAGCACGGCGACTTCCGGGCCGTCGGCTACCAGAGCCTGTTCGACGGCATCGAGCACGTCGCCCTGGTCCGCGGCGACCTGGGCACCCACGACGGCGTCGACGACGGCACCGACGTGCTGGTGCGGGTGCACTCGGAGTGCCTGACCGGGGACGTCTTCGGCTCGTTGCGCTGCGACTGCGGCACCCAGCTCGACGCGGCGCTGGCCACCGTGGACGCCGAGGGCCGCGGGGTCGTGCTCTACATGCGCGGGCACGAGGGCCGCGGCATCGGCCTCATGCACAAGCTGCAGGCCTACCAGCTGCAGGACGCGGGGCAGGACACGGTGGACGCCAACCTGTCGCTGGGCCTGCCGGCCGACTCCCGCGACTACGGCACCGGCGCGCAGATCCTCGTCGACCTCGGCGTGAAGTCGATGCGGCTGCTGACCAACAACCCGGCCAAGCGCGCGGGCCTGGACGGCTACGGGCTGCACATCACCGAGCGGGTCGCCATGCCGGTGCGGGTGACCGAGGACAACATCCGCTACCTGCGGACCAAGCGCGACCGCATGGGCCACCAGCTCGACGACCTGCCCGCCCCCGGCGAGGAGATCCGGTGAGCGGGGTCGGCGAGCCCCGTCTCGACACCGGCGACGTCTCGAACCTGCGCCTCGCCGTCGTGGCCACCCGCTGGCACGAGACGATCACCGAGGCGCTGCTCGCCGGGGCGCTGCGCGCCGCCGCCGCCGCCGGCGTCGAAGCCCCGACGGTGGTCCGGGTGGCGGGGGCCGTCGAGCTGCCGGTGGTGGCCCAGGCGCTGGCCCGCACCCACGACGCGGTGGTGGCGCTCGGCGTCGTCATCCGGGGTGGCACCCCCCACTTCGAGTACGTCTGCGACGCCGTCACCGCCGGCCTCACCCGGGTGAGCCTGGACGAGGCGACCCCGGTCGGCAACGGGGTGCTCACCACCAACACGGAGGAGCAGGCCCTGGACCGGGCCGGGCTGCCGGGCTCGGGAGAGGACAAGGGCGCCCAGGCGTGCACCGCCGCCCTGGACACCGCGGTCACGCTGCAGCACCTGCGCCAGCCCCGGACCGGCGGGGGGCTGCCGTGAGCGCGTCCACCCCACCGGGCGACCTGCTCGTGGTGCGCCCGCACCGGGTGCGACGGGTCGCCGTGGTCGCCGCGGTGGCGATCGCCACCACGTTCACCGTGCTCGCGCTGTTCCTCACCGGCGACGCCACCGGGGTCTACTTCCGTCCCGTCGACCAGGGCGCCATGATCGTCTTCGGCTTCCTGCTCGGCGGCGCCGTCCTCCTGCTGGCCCGCCCGCGGCTGCGGGTGGACCGCCACGGGGTGGGCGTGCGGAACGTCTTCGGCGAGCAGCACTTCGCGTGGTCCGTCATCGAGACGGTGAGCTTCCCGCGCGACGCGCCGTGGGCCCGCCTGGAGCTGCCCGGTGACGAGTACGTGGCGATCATGGCCATCCAGGCCACCGACGGCGAGCGGGCGGTGACCGCGATCGCGGCGCTGCGCGCGATCCGGGACGAGCACCTGCCCAGCCCCACCCCGACCGGCACCACTCCCCAGCAGAGGAGCACCCCGTGAGCGCGCCGAACCCCCGACCGCAGATCACCCGGCGCACCGCGTTGTGCGGGGTGCTCGTCGGGCTGCTCTCGCCGGCGGCGCTGGCCGCGTGCTCGAGCGACACCGGGGTCGGCTCGACGACCACCAGCTCCGAGCCTGGCACGGTGCTCGCGGCGGTGGCCGACGTCCCCGTCGGCGGCGGCACGGTGGTCGACGGCCCCAGCGGGCCCGTGCTCCTGGTGCAGGAGACGGCCGGCACGGTGACGGGCTACGACGCGAGGTGCCCCCACGCCGGGACGACGGTGAACGCACCCGTCGACGGCGTCGTGATCTGCCCCAACCACGGCAGCAGGTTCGACCCGGCCACCGGTGCCGTGGAGCAGGGCCCGGCCCGGACCGGTCTCAGCACCGTCGCGGTGCAGGTCAGCGGCGAGCAGGTCGTGCTGGCGTGAGCGGATCTCGCAGCTCCGGGACGCGAGCTCCGGCGCGGCGCCCGCGCGCGGTCCTGCTCGACGTGTTCGAGACCACCCTCGACATCACCCCGCTGCGGGACCGCTTCGCCGCCCACGGCCGGGCGGGCCACGAGCTCGAGCTGTTCTTCGCGCGGACCCTGCGCGACGGCATGGCGCAGAGCCTCGCGGGGGGCTCGCGCCCGTTCGTCGACCTCGCCCGCGCCCAGCTGCGCACCACCAGCGGGCTCGTGGGGGCCGACGCCGACGACGTCCTCGCCGGGTTCCGCAGCCTGCCGCTGCACCCCGACGTCGCCCCGGGGCTGGCGGTGCTGGCCGACGCGGACGTGCCCGTGCTCGCCTTCACCCACGGCTCGGTCGCCGTCGCCGAGGAGGCGCTCCGCACGGCCGGGGTGCGGGGCCTGCTGTCCGGGGTGGTCTCCACCGAGGAGCTGCACACCTTCACGCCGCCGCCGGCCGCCTACGCCTGGGGCTGCGGGCAGATCGGTGCCGAGCCCGCGCGCACCGCGCTGCTGGCCGTGCACTCCTGGGACACCGACGGGGCCGTGCGCGCGGGCCTGCTCGGGGCCCTGGTCACCCGGTCCGAGGGCTGGGTGAGCGACGTCGTGGCGGCGCCCCACGTGCACGCGGACTCCTTCGACGCCACCGTCGCCGCGCTGCTGGCCCTGCCCGCCTGAGCACCCGGCGGAGGTCGCGGAGGTCGGGACCTGTCGGAGGTGCGGACTACCCTGGTGGCCGTGTCCGACCCGTCCAGCTACCGCCCGGCGGTCGGCACCATCCCCGAGGGCCCGGGGGTCTACAAGTTCCGCGACCCGCACGGCCGCGTCGTCTACGTCGGCAAGGCGAAGAGCCTGCGGCAGCGGCTGAACAGCTACTTCGCCGACCTCTCCGGCCTGCACCCGCGCACCCGCCAGATGGTCACCACGGCCGCCTCCGTCGAGTGGACCGTGGTCGGCACCGAGGTCGAGGCGCTCCAGCTCGAGTACAACTGGATCAAGGAGTTCGACCCGCGGTTCAACGTCCGCTACCGCGACGACAAGAGCTACCCCGTGCTGGCCGTCACCGTGAACGAGGCCTACCCGCGGCTGTTCGTCTACCGCGGTCCCCGCCGCAAGGGGGTGCGCTACTTCGGCCCCTACGCCCACGCGTGGGCCATCCGGGAGACCCTGGACACGCTGCTGCGGGTGTTCCCGGCCCGCACCTGCTCGGCCGGGGTGTTCCGCCGCCACGAGCAGATCGGCCGGCCCTGCCTGCTCGGCTACATCGACAAGTGCTCCGCCCCCTGCGCGGGCAAGGTCGACCAGGAGACGCACCGGCAGACGGTGGACGACTTCTGCGACTTCCTCGCCGGGCGCACCGACAAGCTCGTCCGCCAGCTCGAGCGCGACATGGCCCAGGCCGCCGAGGCGCTCGACTTCGAGCGGGCCGCGCGGCTGCGCGACGACGCCGGGGCCCTGCGTCGCGCCATGGAGAAGCAGGCCGTGGTCCTCGGTGACGGGACCGACGCCGACCTCGTCGCGTTCGCCACCGACGAGCTCGAGGCCGCCGTGCAGGTCTTCCACGTCCGCGGTGGGCGGGTCCGTGGCCAGCGCGGCTGGGTGGTGGAGAAGGCCCCGGAGGCGGGCGGGTCCGACGACGCGCAGGACGGCGCTGACCTGCCCGGCCTGGTCGCCCAGTTCCTCACCCAGTTCTACGGCCAGGAGGCGGCGCTGGCCGCCGGGGACCCCACTGCCCGCCCGGTGCCCCGCGAGGTGCTGGTGCCCGCGCTCCCGCCCGACGCCGACGCGCTGGAGGAGTGGCTCAGCACCCTGCGCGGGTCCCGGGTGGACCTGCGCATCCCCCGCCGCGGGGACAAGCGGGCCCTCGCCGCGACCGTTGCCCGCAACGCCGAGGAGGCCTTCGCCCAGCACAAGCTCAAGCGCGCGGGTGACCTCACCTCGCGCTCGCAGGCGCTGCAGGGCATCCAGGAGCTGCTCGGGCTGGAGACCGCCCCGCTGCGGATCGAGTGCGTCGACGTCAGCCACGTGCAGGGCACCGACGTCGTCGCCTCGCTGGTCGTGTTCGAGGACGGCCTGGCCCGCAAGTCCGACTACCGGCACTACGCGATCAAGGAGGCGGCCGGGGACGGGCACTCCGACGACGTGGCCTCGATCGCCGAGGTCACCCGGCGCCGGTTCCTGCGCCACACCCCCGCGACGGAGCCCGGGCTCGAGCTGGAGGCCCGGGCCGCCCCGATCGACGCGCCCACCCCGGGCATCGACCCGGAGACCGGGCGCCCCCGGCGCTTCGCCTACCCGCCCAACCTGTACGTCGTGGACGGCGGGCAGCCGCAGGTCACCGCCGCCGCCGCCGTGCTCGACGAGCTCGGCATCACCGACGTGGCCGTCATCGGGCTGGCCAAGCGGCTCGAGGAGGTGTGGGTGGCCGGTGAGGACGACCCGCTGATCCTGCCGCGGACCTCGGAGTCGCTCTACCTGCTGCAGCGGGTGCGCGACGAGGCGCACCGCTTCGCCATCACCTACCACCGCAGCAAGCGCAGCAAGCGGATGACGGCCTCGGCGCTGGACTCGGTGCCCGGGCTCGGCGAGCGCCGGCGCACCGCGCTGGTCACCCACTTCGGCTCGGTGGCCCGGCTGCGGGCGGCCGGCGTGGAGGAGATCACCGCCGTGCCCGGCATCGGCAGGACCACCGCGGCGGCCGTGCTGGTGGCGCTGAACGGTGGCGCCGAGCCACCACCGGGAACCGAGCTCGTGCCGCACGACACCGGGCCCACCAGCTCCGGACCCACCAGCACCGCACCCCAGGGGGAGACCGCATGAGCACCACAGAGCCGGGGGGCCCCCGGGATGTCGAGGTCATCCTGGTCACCGGGCTGTCCGGGGCCGGGCGCAGCACCGCGGCGAAGGTGCTGGAGGACCTCGGCTGGTTCGTCGTCGACAACCTCCCGCCCGAGCTCATCACCACCGTGGTCGAGCTGGGGGAGCGGGCCGGCACCGGGGGACCGGGCGGGGACCCGGAGGGTGGTGCCGAGCAGGGACCGACCCGCATCGCGGTGGTGATGGACGTGCGCAGCCGTGCGTTCACCGGCGACCTGGCCTCGGTGATCCGCGACCTCGACGCCCGCGGCACCAAACCCCGGGTGCTGTTCCTCGAGGCCTCCGACGCCCTGCTCATCCGCCGCTTCGAGCAGGTCCGCCGCAGCCACCCGCTGCAGGGTCCGGGCCGGCTCTCGGACGGGATCACCGCCGAGCGCGCGCTGCTGGCCCCGCTGCGCGCCGAGGCCGACCTGGTCATCGACACCAGCACCCTCTCGGTGCACGACCTGCGCGCCACCCTCGACGCCGCGTTCGGCACCGAGGCCAGCGTCACGACCCGGGTGACCGTGCTGTCGTTCGGCTACAAGCACGGCCTGCCCATGGACGCCGATCTCGTCGTCGACGTGCGCTTCCTGCCCAACCCGCACTGGATCCCCGAGCTGCGCCCGCACACCGGGCAGGACGCCGAGGTCCGCGACTACGTGCTGGGCCAGGAGGGGGCGCAGGAGTTCCTCGACCGCTACCTCGGCCTGCTCGACCTGGTGGGGGCGGGGTACCAGCGGGAGGGAAAGCGGTACCTCACCGTCGCGGTCGGGTGCACCGGCGGCAAGCACCGCAGCGTGGCCGTCTCCGAGGAGCTGGCGCGGCGCATGACCGAGGAGCAGGGCCTCGCGGTCCGCGTGGAGCACCGCGACCTGGGTCGGGAATGAGCCCGGGAGCGACCCGCGACGGGTCCACCGGCAGCGCCACCGGGAGCCCGGCCCCGCACGGCCCGGCCGTGGTCGCCCTCGGCGGGGGACACGGTCTGCACGCCACGCTGTGCGCGGTGCGGCGCTTCACCGACGACGTGACCGCGGTGGTCACCGTGGCCGACGACGGTGGCTCGTCGGGCCGTCTGCGGCGCGAGCTCGGGGCGCTGCCGCCGGGTGACCTGCGCATGGCCCTGTCCGCCCTGGCTGCGACCGACCTGCGCGGCACCCGCTGGACCGAGGTGCTCCAGCACCGCTTCGGCGGCTCGGGCGCGCTGGCCGGGCACCCGGTGGGCAACCTGCTCCTGGCCGGGCTCACCGAGGTGCTGGGCGACCCGGTGGCGGCCCTGGACGAGCTCGGCGCCGTGCTCGGCCTGCGCGGACGGGTGCTGCCGATGAGCCGTGAGCCGCTCGACATCGAGGCCGACGTCGTGGGCCTCGACGTCGACCCGAGACTGTCCCGGCGAATCCGCGGGCAGGTGGCCGTGGCCACCACCCCGGGCCAGGTGCGACGGGTGCGCCTGCAGCCGGCGGCCGCCCCCGCGTGCGTGGAGGCGGTGGCCGCGGTGGAGCGGGCCGAGCTGGTGCTGCTGGGCCCCGGCTCGTGGTTCTCCAGCGTCATCCCGCACCTGCTGGTGCCCGGTCTGCTGGCCGCGCTGCACCGCACCGCCGGGCGCCGGGTGGTGGTGCTGAACCTCGAGCCGCAGCCGGGGGAGACCTCGGGGTTCACCACGGAGCGTCACCTGCACGTACTGTCCCAGCACGCACCGGACCTGCGGGTGGACGAGGTGCTGGTCGACGCCGGCACCGAGCTCTCCGTCGCGGAGCGCAGCCACGTGGACCGGGCCGCGGCCGCGCTGGGGGCGCAGGTGCGGATCGCCCCGGTGGCCGTGCCCGGCACCGCGGTGCACGACCCGCAGCTGCTCGCCGGTGCGCTCGTCGAGGCCCTGGCCGCGGCGCCGCGACGCTGATCCGACCGGCCCGTCGCGACGACGGACCGAGCACGAACCGACCGCCGCGGGACGACCCGGGGCGCACGAGTGGAGAGGACACCCCGGCGTGGCGATGACGGAGTCCGTCAAGGACGAGCTCAGCCGGCTCGTGGTCACCCGGACCTCCTGCCGCAAGGCGGAGGTCTCGGCGCTGCTGCGCTTCGCGGGGGGCCTGCACATCGTGGGCGGCAAGGTGGTGGTGGAGGCCGAGGTCGACGCCGGCTCCATCGCCCGCCGGCTGCGCCGCGACATCCACGAGGTCTACGGCTACCCCAGCGACGTGCACGTGCTCAGCGCCGGCGGGCTGCGCAAGCACACCCGGTACGTGGTGCGGGTGGTGCGCGACGGCGAGGCCCTGGCCCGCCAGACCGGCCTGCTCGACCAGCGCGGGCGGCCGGTGCGCGGCCTGCCCCCCGCGGTGGTCGCCGGGGCGCTGGTCGACGCCGAGGCGGCGTGGCGGGGCGCGTTCCTGGCCCACGGCTCGCTGACCGAGCCCGGCCGCTCCTCCGCCCTGGAGATCGGCTGCCCGGGCCCGGAGGCGGCACTCGCCCTCGTGGGTGCCGCGCGCCGCCTCGGCATCACCGCGAAGGCCCGCGAGGTGCGCGGGGCCGACCGCGTCGTGGTCCGCGACGGCGAGGCCATCGGTGCCCTGCTGACCCGCATGGGTGCCCAGGACACCCGCCTGACCTGGGAGGAGCGCCGGATGCGGCGCGAGGTGCGGGCCACCGCGAACCGACTGGCCAACTTCGACGACGCGAACCTGCGCCGCTCGGCCCGCGCCGCCGTGGCCGCGGCCGCCCGGGTGGAGCGGGCCCTGGCCATCCTGGGCGAGGGCGTGCCCGACCACCTGGCCGCCGCGGGCACCCTGCGCGTGGCGCACCGGCAGGCGTCGCTGGAGGAGCTCGGCCAGCTCGCCGAACCCCCGATGACCAAGGACGCCGTCGCCGGCCGCATCCGTCGACTGCTCTCCCTGGCCGACCGGGTGGCCCGGGAGACCGGGGTGCCGGACACGGACTCCGCCGTCACCGCCGACATGCTCGAGGAGGCCTGACCGCGGGTCCAGGACTCGATCACGGGCGCTGCTGCCCGATAGGGTCACCGTGATCGATCCAGACCTCGTCCCAGACCGCGGGACACCCGCTGATCTTCGAAGGAGAGCACCCGTGACGGTTCGCGTAGGCGTGAACGGCTTCGGCCGCATCGGTCGGAACTTCTACCGGGCGGTGGATGCCCAGCGCGCCCCCGGCAACACCGACGTCGAGATCGTGGCGGTGAACGACCTCACCGACAACGCCACGCTGGCCCACCTGCTGAAGTACGACTCCATCCTCGGCCGGCTGCCGCACGACGTGTCCGTCGAGGGTGACGAGATCGTCGTCGGCGAGCGGCGCATCAAGGCCCTCGCCATCAAGGAGGGCCCCTCGGCCCTGCCCTGGGGCGACCTGGGCGTCGACGTCGTCATCGAGTCCACCGGCATCTTCACCGACGCCGCCAAGGCGCGCGGCCACCTCGACGCCGGCGCCAGGAAGGTCATCGTCTCCGCCCCGGCCAAGGGTGACGCGCTCACCGTGGTCATGGGCGTGAACGACGGCGACTACGACGGCAGCCAGGACATCATCTCCAACGCCTCCTGCACCACGAACTGCCTCGGCCCGATGGCCAAGGTCCTCGACGAGTCCTTCGGGATCGAGCGTGGCCTCATGACCACGATCCACGCGTACACCCAGGACCAGAACCTGCAGGACGGCCCGCACTCCGACCTGCGCCGCGCCCGCGCCGCCGCCCTCAACGTCGTCCCCACCTCCACCGGTGCGGCCAAGGCGATCTCGCTGGTCCTGCCCCAGCTGGATGGCAAGCTCGACGGGTACGCGCTCCGGGTGCCGGTGCCGACCGGCTCCGCCACCGACCTCACCGTGACCGTCGGCGCCGACACCACCGCCGAGGCCGTCAACGCCGCGTTCAAGGCCGCCGCCGAGGGCCCGCTGCGGGGCATCCTGTCCTACACGGAGGCGCCGATCGTGTCCTCCGACATCGTCACCGACCCGTCGTCGTGCATCTTCGACTCGGGCCTGACGAAGGTCACCGGCAACCTGGTCAAGATCGTCGGCTGGTACGACAACGAGTGGGGCTACTCCAACCGCCTCGTCGACCTGACCGGTCTCATCGGCTCGAAGCTCTGATCGTGGGGGCGGCTGCGAACGCATCGACGCACGCACCGGTGCGGACCCTGGACGACCTGCTCTCCGACGGCGTGGCCGGGCGGGCCGTGCTGGTCCGGTCCGACCTCAACGTGCCGCTGGAGGCCGGCGAGATCACCGACGCGGGACGCATCGAGGCCTCCGTCCCGACCCTCCGGGCGCTGGCCGAGGCCGGCGCCCGGGTCATCGTGACCGCTCACCTGGGTCGCCCGGGGGGCGAGCCCGCCCCGCAGTACTCGCTAGCGCCGGTCGGGGCCCGCCTGGCCGCCCTGCTCGGGCGCGACGTGCAGCTCGCCGAGGACGTGGTGGGCTCCTCCGCCGCGACGCTGGCGGCCGGGCTCGCCGACGGCGACATCCTGCTGGTGGAGAACGTGCGCTTCGACGCCCGCGAGACCAGCGGGGACGACGCCGAGCGCGGCGCGCTCGCCGACGCCCTGGTCGCCCTGGTCTCCTCCGCGGGCCGCGACCCCGCGTTCGTCTCCGACGGCTTCGGCGTGGTGCACCGCAAGCAGGCGTCGGTCTACGACGTCGCCTCGCGGCTGCCCTCGTGCGCCGGGGGTCTCGTGCAGGCCGAGACGGAGGTGCTGCGCACGCTCACCGACGACCCGGCCCGGCCCTACGCGGTCGTGCTCGGCGGTTCGAAGGTCAGCGACAAGATCGGCGTCATCGAGGCCCTCGCCCCGAAGGTCGACGGCCTGTTCATCGGTGGTGGGATGTGCTTCACGTTCCTGGCCGCCCAGGGCCACGGCGTGGGCGACTCCCTGCTGCAGGAGGAGATGCTCGACACCTGCCGCGATCTGCTGGACCGGTTCGGCGACAAGATCTACCTGCCCGTCGACGTCGTCGTGGCCGAGGCGTTCGCGCCCGACGCGCCGATCCGCACCGTGCCCGCCGCCGAGATCCCCGACGGCTGGAAGGGCCTGGACATCGGTCCGGCCACCGTCGAGCGCGTCGCGCAGGGCCTGGGCCAGGCCCGCACCATCTTCTGGAACGGCCCGATGGGCGTGTTCGAGATGGCCGCGTTCGCCGGGGGCACCCGCGGGGTCGCCGAGGCCATCGCGCGGGTCACCGAGGACGAGGGCGCGTTCAGCGTCGTCGGGGGCGGGGACTCGGCGGCGGCGGTGCGCTCGCTGGAGATC
>JBBSUN010000012.1:0-85106 GCA_038234335.1 Mycobacteriales bacterium | reverse complement strand
GTCACACGAGGCACAATGGCCCCAGCGTGCGTCGTGAGCACCGGGATTCCGTGAGGTCGTTGGGGAAGACGTCCCTCGTCGGAGCCGGAGGTGAGTGGTGGGCGTTGCAGATCAGCTTGCAGAGCGGACGACGGGTGTGGTGTACCTGCACTCGTCGCCTGCTGCGGTGTGCCCGCACGTCGAGTGGGCCCTGTCGGGAACCCTCGGCACCCGTGCGGGGTTGCGGTGGACGGCCCAGCCGTCGGCGCCGGGTCAGCTGCGTGCCAGCTGCACGTGGGTCGGACCCGTGGGCACGGGCGCCCAGCTCGCGCGGGCGCTGCGCTCGTGGTCGGTGCTGCGCTTCGAGGTCACCGAGGACCCCAGCGACGGCGTGGACGGCACCCGGTTCAGCCACGTTCCCGGCCTCGGGATGTGGCACGGCGCCACCGGGGCCAACGGCGACGTGGTGCTGGGGGAGCAGCGGCTGCGCGCGATGGTCGCGGCCGGCGCGGACAGTGAACGGCTCGCGGCCGACCTGGACAGCGCGCTGGGTACCGCCTGGGACGAGGCGCTCGAGCCCTACCGCAGCGCCGGCGACGGGTGCGAGGTGACCTGGCTGCACCGCCGGGTCGGCTGAAGGGTCACGAGGTGTGAACGAAACCTCGCCGCCCGGGTCCAGGAATCACGCACGAGGCCGCAGGCCTAGAGGGGGATGTTGCCGTGGGCGCCGCGGCCGGCGGGGGCCGAGGCGAGGGCGTCGGTGATGCGGCGCCGGGTGTCGGCCGGGTCGATGACCTCGTCGACGACGCCGAGCGCGACCGCCCGGTTCACGCCGCCGGCGATGCGCTCGTGCTTCTCGGCCAGCCGCGCGTGCAGCTCGTCGCGGTCCTCCTCCTTGGCGGCGGCCAGCGCCCGGCGGTGCAGGATCCCCACCGCGGCCTTGGCACCCATGACGGCCACCTCTGCGCCGGGCCAGGCGAACACCTGCGTGGCGCCCAGGCACTTGGCGTTCATCGCGATGTAGGCGCCGCCGTAGGACTTGCGGGTCACCAGGGTCACCCGGGGCACGATCGCCTCGGCGAAGGCGTGCAGCAGCTTCGCACCGCGGCGCACCACCCCGTCCCACTCCTGGCCCACGCCCGGCAGGTAGCCCGGCACGTCCACGAGCACCACGAGCGGGATGCCGAACGCGTCGCACATGCGCACGAAGCGGGACGCCTTCTCGGCGCTCTCGGAGTTGAGGCACCCGCCGAGGCGGATGGGGTTGTTGGCGACCACGCCGACGGTGCGCCCGGCGAGTCGGCCGAGGCCGATGGTGACGTTGGGCGCCCAGCGGGCCTGCAGCTCGTCGAAGGTGGACTCCGCGCTGCCCTCGAGGTCGTGGATGGTGTCCAGCAGCTCGCGGATCACCGGGTGCACGTCGTAGGCGCGCTGCTTCTGCTCGGGCAGCAGCGCCCTGAGGTCGGTCTGCTCGCTCGCGGCCCGCGCCATGTCGAAGATCCCGGGCCGGGCGAACAGCCCGGTGAACCGGCGGGCGCGGACCAGGGCGTCGGCCTCGCTGTCGGCGATGACGTGGACCACGCCGGACTTCTTGCCGTGGGCCTCGGGTCCGCCGAGCGCGGCCATGTCGACCTGCTCGCCGGTGACGGAGCGGACGACGTCGGGCCCGGTCACGAAGACCCGGCCCTCCGGCGACATGATGACCAGGTCGGTCAGGGCCGGGCCGTAGGCGGCACCACCGGCCGCCGGGCCGAGCACCACCGAGATCTGCGGCACCCGACCGGAGGCCCGGACCATGGCCGCGAACACGAGGCCGACGGCGTCCAGCGCCTCGACGCCCTCGGCCAGCCGCGCCCCGCCGGAGTGCCACAGCCCGATCACCGGGCAGCGCTGCTTCGTGGCCAGGTCGATCGCGTCCACGATGTGCAGGCAGCCGGCCGAGCCCATCGCGCCGCCCATGATGGTGGCGTCGGTGCAGTAGGCCACCACCCGCGCCCCGTCGATGGTGCCCCGCGCGGCGAGTGCGCCTGAGGTGTCCTCCGGGTGCAGCGCCACCATCGAGCCGGCGTCGAACAGCGCGCCGAGACGGGCGAGCGGGCTGCGCGGGTCCAGCGGGGGTGCGGCCTGCGCGGGGACCCGCGCGGCGGCGTCCTCCGCGCCGTCGTTCGTGGCCGTGTTCGTGGCCTTGTCCGGGGGGGTGGCGAGGGCGGTCATGGGACCTCCTGGGGGAGTGGGGCGTTCAGACCCGGGCGAAGGCGAGGGCGACGTTGTGCCCGCCGAAGCCGAAGGAGTTGTTCACCGCGACGTCGACCTGCGTGCGACGGGGTTCGCCGGTCACCACGTCGAGCCCGATCGCGGGGTCCTGGTGCACCAGGTTGGTGGTCGGGGGGATCACGCCCTCGCTCAGCGTGAGCATTGTGAAGATCGACTCCAGCGCCCCGGCCGCCCCGAGCGTGTGCCCGAGGGACGACTTGGGGGCGGTGACGACGGTGTGGTCACCGATCGCGCGGGTGATGGAGGCGTTCTCGGCCTTGTCCCCGATGGGGGTCGACGTGGCGTGGGCGTTGACGTGGCCCACCTCCGACGGGGTGACCCCGCCGCGTCGCAGCGCCGTCGTCATGGCGCGGGCCTGACCCTCGCCGTCCTCCGGGGAGGCGGTGATGTGGTGGGCGTCCGAGCTCATGCCCCAGCCGATGACCCGGCCGAGCACGGTCGCGCCACGGGCGGCGGCGTGCGCCTCGCTCTCGAGGACGACGATGCCTGCGCCCTCCCCGATGACGAAGCCGTCGCGGTCGGCATCGAAGGGCCGCGACGCCGTCGTCGGGTCGTCGTTGCGGGTGCTCATGGCGCGCATCTGGGTGAACCCGGCCAGCGTGATCCCGGTGATGCAGGCCTCCGCGCCGCCGGCGACCACGATGTCGGCGTCGCCGTCGAGGATCATGCGGACGGCTCCGGCGATGGCCTCGGAGCCCGAGGCGCAGGCCGAGGTCGGGGCGTGCACGCCGGCCCGGGCGCCGAGCTCGAGGCCCACGGTCGCGGCCGGGCCGTTCGGCATGAGCATGGGGATGGTCATGACGGAGACCTTGCGCAGACCCTGGGTCTCCAGCAGGTCGTCCTGGTCGAGCAGGGCCACGGCCCCACCGACGCCGGTGCCGATCACCACGCCGAGGCGCTCCGGATCGACCTCCGGGCTACCGGCGTGCGCCCACGCCTCGCGGGCGGCGACCAGCGCCACCTGCTCGCTGCGGTCCAGGCGTCGGGCCTGGACCCGGGAGATGCTCTCGGTCGGCTCGACGGCCAGCTGTGCGGCGAAGCGCACCGGCAGGTCGTAGCGCGCGACCCACTCCTGCTCCAGGTCGCGGACCCCGCTGCGGCCCGCGAGCAGACCTTCCCAGGTCGTTGCCACGTCACCGCCCAGGGCGGTGGTGGCACCGAACCCGGTGACCACGACGGACGCGGCCCGAGGCGCGGCCGGCTCGTGGTCCACCGGGTCAGGTGCGGCCGTCACTGCTTGGCGTCGATGTAGTCGACCGCGTCGCCGACGGTCTTGAGGTTCGCCAGCTCCTCGTCGGGGATCTTCACGCCGAAGCGGTCCTCGGTCTGCACGGCGATCTCGACCATCGACAGCGAGTCGATGTCCAGGTCGTCGACGAAGGTCTTCTCGACGGTGACGTCGGCGGCCTCGATGCCGACGACCTCCTCGATGATCTCGGCCAGGCCGCTGGTGATCTCGTCCTTGTTCACGCGTGTGCTCCTTCTTCAGGGGTGGGGGTGAGGTGGAGCGTTCGAACCGGCCCGATCATGGCAGGACCACGACCTGGGCGGCGAAGGACAGGCCGGCTCCGAAGCCGACCAGCAGGGCGATGTCGCCGGGACGTGCGTCGCCGGCGCTGCGCAGGTGGTCCAGGGCGATCGGGACCGAGGCCGCCGAGGTGTTGCCGGTGTGCACGATGTCGCGCGCGACCACGGCGTCGGACCGCATGCCGACCTTGCGCATCGCCTTGGCCAGGGCCTCGATGATGCGCAGGTTCGCCTGGTGGGGGACGAGGACGTCGATGTCGGCGGGGGTCAGCCCGGCCTGCTCCAGAGCCCGCAGCGCCACCGGGGCGATCGCGGTGGTGGCCCAGCGGAAGACCGACTGGCCCTCCTGCTCCACGAACGTCGTCCGGTCCCGGATGATGATCATCTCGTGGTCGGCACCCTGGCTCCCCCAGGCGACGGGACCCACGGTCGGGCCGTCGGTGTCGGTGGCGGGACCGACGACCGCGGCACCGGCACCGTCGGCGAAGATGATCGCCGTCGAGCGGTCGGTCGGGTCGATCCAGTCGCTGAACTTCTCCGCCCCGACGACCAGCACGTGGGTGGCCGTCCCGGCGCGGACCATGTCCGCGGCCACGGCGACCGAGTAGCTGAACCCGGCGCAGGCCGTGTTGAGGTCGAACGCGGCGACGGTGTCGGCGCCGACCGCGGTGGCGACCTGCGCGGCCATGTTGGGCACCGGGGTCGGGGGGGTGCAGGTGGCGACGATGACGACGTCGATCGCGGACGCGGGGACGCCGGAGTCGGCGATGGCCGTGCGCCCGGCGGCGGCGGAGATGTCGACGAGGGTCTCACCCGGGGCGCAGCGGTGGCGGCTGACGATGCCCACGCGGGAGCGGATCCAGGCGTCGTCGGTCTCCATCACCTTCGCGAGGTCGTCGTTGGTGACGACCTCCTCGGGCAGGTAGGAGCCGGTGCCGAGCAGGCGTGCGCCCGCCCGGGCGGTGGTCATCCGCAGGGCCGGGGTCGTGCTCTCCACCGCGCTCACGCGCCCACCTCCTGCAGCTGGTCGGGGGTCTTGCAGGCCAGCGTCGGGGTGCCCTTGAGCTCCCGGCGCACGAGGCCGACGAGGGTCCCCGCCGGGGGCAGCTCGACGACCTGGGTCACCGCCCGCTCGCGCAGGGCCGCGGTGCACAGGTCCCAGCGGACGGGGCGGGTGACCTGGGCGACGATCCGGGCCAGGAACTCAGGCCCGTCGGTGACTACGGCCCCGTCGGCGTTGGACAGCAGCGGGCGGGTGGGGTCGGCGGTGGCGGTGCCGGCGGCGGCCGCGGCCACGGCCTCCTGCGCGGGGGCCATGAACGCGGTGTGGAAGGCGCCGGCGACGGAGAGGGGGATCACCCGCGCCTTCTCCGGCGGGCGCTCGGCGAGGGCGGCGAGGTCCTGCGTGCGCCCCGCGGCGACGATCTGGCCGGCACCGTTGCGGTTGGCCGCCACGAGGTCGAGCTCGGCGAGGCGCGCGAGCACCTGCTCCGGGTCACCCCCGAGCACGGCCGACATCCCGGTGGGCTCGAGCGCGCAGGCGTCGCGCATCGCGGCACCCCGGGCGGCGGCCAGGGCGACGGCGTCGTCGGCGGTGAGCACCCCGGCGACGGCGGCGGCGGCGAGCTCACCCACCGAGTGCCCCGCGGTGAGGGCGTCGGCGGGCAGCCGGTCACCGAGCTGGGCGTGGGCGAGCAGGGCGAGGGCGACGACGAGCGGCTGCGTCACCGCGGTGTCGGTGATCTCCGCGGCGTCGGCGGTCGTGCCGAGGCGCTCCAGGTCCAGCCCCGTCAGCTCCGACCAGCGCCCGAGGCGCTCGGTGGCCCCGGGCTGCGCGAGCCACGGGGTGAGCATGCCGGGGGCCTGGGAGCCCTGTCCGGGTGCGAGGAGTGCAATCACGCCCCTCAGGGAACACGCGGCACCGCCGCGACGACGGTGTGGACACCCACCACATCGGGGCGATCATTTTGTGTGACTCCTCCAACGCACGGGGTCTGACCAGGGAGGATCACGGCAGGACCGCGCTACAACGTCCCCCGGGCCGCGGCCAGCCGTCCCACGGCCCCGGCGGTGCGCAGCACGTGCGCGTCCCGCGGGACCGCCGGGTCGAGCCCGGTGGCCTCGGCGATCCCGCGCAGCCGGTAGCGGACGGTGTTGGCGTGCACGAACAGCGCCCGTGCGCAGCTCTCCACCGCACCCCCGGCCTCCAGGTACGCCTCCAGGGTCTCCACCAGGGGCCCGCCGGCCGCCCGCAGCGGGCGCACCACCGTCGCCAGCAGGGCACGCTCGGCGTAGGGGTCACCGTCCAGCACCCGCTCCGGGAGCAGGTCGGCCGCGTGCACCGGGCGCGGGGCCGCGGGCCAGGCGGGACAGGCGCGCAGGCCGGCGAGCGCCTCGGCCGCGCTGCGGTGCGCACCCCCCACGGTGTCGGCGGCCGGACCCACGACGACCGGCCCGGGCCCGAACACCGCGGCCAGCTCCAGCAGCACCGCGGGTGCGCTGCCGCGCGAGCCCGGCCCGGCGAGATCTCCGCTCACCACCGCGACCAGCCGGGAGCCCTGCACACCGACGAGGGCGTCGCGGTCGTGTCGCGCGGCCACCGCCCGGACCCCGCTGATCGCGGAGGTGCCGCTGGAGGAGGGGGGGTTGCCCACGACGACCGTGGCGCTCGCGTCGAGGTCCCAGCCCAGCGCGGAGGCCCGGGAGAGCAGCGACTCCTCGGCGTCGCCCCGGACCACCCCGTCGACGACGAGGGCCTCCAGGCGCGCGTCCCAGGCGCCGCGGGTCTCCGCGGCCGCCGCGTAGGCGGTGGCCGCGGCGAACGCGATCTCCCGGCCGTAGCGCAGCACCGCCTCGGTCAGCGCCACCCGCTGCACGTCGGTCTCCGCGACCGTGGGCAGCGCGTTCTCGAACACGTCCGTGGCCGCGCGCACCATCTCCACGGTCTGGCGCAGGGTCACCCGCTGCGTCAGGTCGCGCGGTGCCGCCCGAAACGCCTCTGCGGTGAGCCGGATCGCCGAGGTGGGGTCGCGCAGCCACTGCACGAAGTTGGCGACACCGGTCTGCACCACCAGCTGCACCGCCGCGCGCTGGCGGGCGTCGAGGCGGTCGAAGAAGCTGAGGCGCTCGCCCATCGTCCCGATCGCCCGGGTCGAGAACTCCCCCGACGCGAGCTCGAGGCGCCGCAGCAGCTCCTCGGGCAGCGGGTCGGTGGGCACCCCGGGAAACTACGCCCGGCTCCCCGGCTCAGGCGCTGCCGGTGTCCCCGACCGACGGGCCGGCGGCCGAGACGTCGTTGACCTGGTAGCGCTGCGCGGCCTGCACCGCGACGGAGGGGTCGACCTGCCCGGCGCGGCCCAGCGCGGCGAGCACCGCGACGACGACCGACTCCGCGTCCACGTTGAACACCCGCCGGGCCGCCGGACGGGTGTCGGAGAAGCCGAAGCCGTCGGTGCCGAGCGTGGTGTAGTCCGCCGGAACCCACTGGCGGATCATGTCCGGCACGGCGCGCATCCAGTCCGACACCGCGACCACCGGTCCGGCCGCCTCCTCGAGCGCCTGCGTCACCCAGGGCACCCGCGGCTCGGCGCCCGGGTTGCGCAGCGCGTCCCGCTCGGCGTCCACGCCGTCGCGGCGCAGCTCCGTCCACGACGTCGCCGACCACACGTCCGCGGCGACGCCCCAGTCCTGCTCCAGCAGCTCCTGCGCCCGCACCGCCCAGGGCAGCGCGACGCCGGAGGCGAGCACCTGGGCGCGGGGCCCGGTGCTCGCCGGCGCGGCCTTGAACCGGTACAGACCCTTGAGCAGGCCCTCGACGTCGAGCCCCTCGGGCTCGGCCGGGTGCCGGTACGGCTCGTTGTAGATCGTCAGGTAGTAGTAGATGTTCTCGGCGTTCTCGCCGTACATCCGGCGCAGTCCGTCGCGCACGATGTGGCCGACCTCGTAGCCGAAGGTCGGGTCGTAGGCCACCACCGCGGGGTTCGTCGAGGCCAGCACCAGGGAGTGCCCGTCGGCGTGCTGCAGCCCCTCCCCGGTGAGCGTCGTGCGCCCCGCAGTGGCCCCGAGGATGAAGCCGCGGGCCATCTGGTCCGCCGCGGCCCAGAGGCCGTCACCGGTCCGCTGGAAGCCGAACATGGAGTAGAAGATGTAGATCGGGATCATCGGCTCGCCGTGGGTGGCGTAGGAGGTCCCCACCGCGGTGAACGAGGCCGTGGAGCCACCCTCGTTGATGCCCTCGTGCAGGATCTGGCCCTGCTCGCTCTCCTTGTAGGCCAGCATGAGCTCGGCGTCGACCGAGGTGTAGGTCTGGCCGTGCGGGTTGTAGATCTTCAGCGTCGGGAACATCGAGTCCATGCCGAAGGTCCGGGCCTCGTCCGGGATGATCGGGACGATCCGCTTGCCGATCTCCTCGTCGCGCAGCAGCTCCTTGAGCAGCCGGACGAACGCCATCGTGGTGGCCACCTCCTGCTTGCCGGATCCGCGCTTGACCACGTCGTAGGTCTTGTCGCCGGGCAGGGTCAGGGGCCGGGCGGGGTGCTTGCGCGAGGGGGTGTGCCCGCCCAGCTTCGTCCGTCGCTCCTGCAGGTACTGGATCGCCGGGTCGTCCTGGCCCGGGTGGTAGTACGGCGGCAGGTACGGGTCGGCATCGAGCGTCTCGTCGCTGATCGGGATGTGCTGGCGGTCCCGGAGCAGCTTGAGGTCGTCCAGGGTCAGCTTCTTCATCTGGTGCGTGGCGTTGCGGCCCTCGAAGTGCCCACCCAGGCCGTAGCCCTTGATGGTCTTGGCCAGGATGACCGTCGGCTGCCCGGTGTGGGCGACGGCCGCGGCGTAGGCGGCGTGCACCTTGCGGTAGTCGTGCCCGCCGCGCTTGAGGTTCCAGATCTCGTCGTCGCTCATCGCGTGGACGAGCTCCTTGGTGCGGGGGTCCTTGCCGAAGAAGTGCTCGCGGACGTAGCCGCCGTCGTTGGCCTTGTAGGTCTGGTAGTCGCCGTCGGCGGTGCTGTTCATGAGGTTGACCAGGGCGCCGTCGCGGTCGGCGTGCAGCAGGGTGTCCCACTCGCGGCCCCACACGACCTTGATGACGTTCCAGCCGGCCCCGCGGAAGAAGCTCTCCAGCTCCTGGATGATCTTGCCGTTGCCACGGACCGGGCCGTCGAGGCGCTGCAGGTTGCAGTTGATGACGAAGTTCAGGTTGTCCAGGCCCTCGGTGGCGGCCACGTGGATCAGGCCGCGGCTCTCCGGCTCGTCCATCTCGCCGTCGCCCAGGAAGGCCCACACGTTCTGGTCGGAGGTGTCCTTGATGCCGCGGTGGTGCAGGTACCGGTTGAACCGCGCCTGGTAGATCGCGTTCATCGGCCCGAGGCCCATGGAGACGGTGGGGAACTCCCAGAAGTCGGGCAGCAGCCGCGGGTGCGGGTAGGACGGCAGCCCGCCGCCGGGACCGTCGTGGGAGTACTCCTGGCGGAAGCCGTCCATCTGGTGCTCGGTGAGGCGGCCCTCGAGGAAGGCGCGGGCGTAGATGCCGGGGGAGGCGTGACCCTGGATGTAGATCTGGTCGCCACCGCCGGCGTGGCCCTTGGCGCGGAAGAAGTGGTTGAAGCCGACCTCGTAGAGCGCCGCGGAGGAGGCGTACGTGGAGATGTGCCCGCCGACGCCGACGCCCGGGCGCTGCGCGCGGTGGACCATGACCGCGGCGTTCCAGCGGATCCACGCGCGGTAGCGGCGCTCGACGTCCTCGTCACCGGGAAACCACGGCTCGTTCTCGGTGGGGATGGTGTTGACGTAGTCGGTCGAGGTGAGCGCGGGGATGGCCACGTGCTTCTCCCCGGCGCGCTCGAGCAGGCGCAGCATGAGGTAGCGGGCGCGCTGCGGGCCGGCGTGCTCCAGCGCGGCGTCGAAGGACTCCAACCACTCGCTGGTCTCCTGCGGGTCGATGTCGGGCAGGTACGACGCGACGCCCTCGCGGATCACCCGGACCCGGGGCTGGGGGCCGGCGCCCGCGCGTGGGCCGCTCGCCGTGTCGGTCGCCGTCTCGGTCGCGGTGTCGGGCTGCTGGGCCACCGTGCGCTCCTCGCTGTGCTGGGCTCCGACCACCGGGGGTGCCGGTCTCCGGAGTGCCCCCTGTGGGTGTCTCCACCGTCGCGGCCCGCACGGGTGTGCGCAGGTCGCCCGGTGGTGATCGTGCCTCACCGGGCACCGCGGGGGGCAGTCGGAGGCGTACCGGCCAGTAGTGACGACGACGGGGCTACCGTCGTGCCGCACGAGCGAGCGGGGGTGGTGGTCGTGACGCAGCTGCGGTGGGTCCGGGTGGGGTCCGGCCTCGGGGTGGCGCTGGCCGTGCTGCTGGCCGGGTGCACGAGCACCGTGAGCGGGCGCGCGGAGGGGGTCCCGGCGCCGCGCGGGGCGCCGTCCACCACGCCGTCCACCACGGCGGACGCCACCTCGTCCGCCACGCCGGCGGGCCCCGACCCGGGCGGAGCTGCACCCGACCCGGTGACCGCGGACGTCTGCACCGTGCTCGACCGGGAGGTGCCCGGCACCCTCGACACGGTCGACGTCTTCATCGACGCGGTCAACCGGTCGGACTCGGGCCTGGACCGGACCGACCCGGCGGTGGTCGACGCCCTCGCCGCGCTGGGCTCCACCGTCACCGCCCTGGACGGCGCGGTGGCGGCGGCGGGGGGAGCGCTGCCCGCCGAGCTGGGCCGGGACACCGGCCGCCTCGCCCGCTCGCTGGAGCAGGTGGGCTCCGGGATCACCGCGGCGGACGCGGACGCGTTCAACGACGCGATCGACGCCGTCGGGACGAGCTACGCCGCCGCGGAGTCGCACTGCCGATTCGTCTGAGCGGCTCCGTCCCGGGAGCGCCCGGAGACCCTGCGGCTTGCGCCGCGGCCGTCGAGCCTGTTCGCTCATCGACAGGTCGCACCACGCGAGGCCCCCGGCGCGCTGCCGGAGGTTGGTCGGGGGACGACGCCGCAGGGCCCGCACCGGGCTCGCCGACACCAAGGAGGACCGACGACCGTGGTCGCCGCGGGGGATTCCCGGAACGACGCCGAGAAGCTGGGCGTCACGCACGGGATGGTCGTGCAGGAGCTCGGCTGGGACGACGACGTCGACGACGACCTGCGCGCGGTCGTCGAACAGGTCAGCGGCGGCGAGATGGTCGACGAGGACACCGACGAGGTCGTCGACCTCGTGCTCCTGTGGTGGCGCGAGGGCGACGGCGACCTCGTCGACGCCCTGGTCGACGCGATCACCCTGCTCGCCGAGGACGGCGCCGTGTGGGTGGTCAGTCCCAAGACGGGTCAGACCGGCCACGTCGAGCCGAGCGACATCTCCGAGGCCGCGCCGACGGCGGGGCTCACCCAGACGCTGACGATGAACCTGGGCGACTGGACGGCCGACAAGCTCGTGCCGCCGAAGGCACGCGCCAAGCGCTGAGGCGTCGGTAGGGTCACCGCTGCCGCGATCGGATCGCGGCACCACCTGCCACCCCCGCTGAGGAGCCCCCATGCCGCTCGCCGTCGGCTCGACCGCGCCGGAGTTCACGCTCAAGGACCAGGACAACCAGCCGGTCACCCTCTCGAGCTTCCAGGGCGAGAAGAACGTGCTCCTCGTCTTCTACCCGCTCGCCTTCACGGGTACCTGCCAGGGCGAGCTCTGCCAGATCCGCGACGAGCTGCCCAAGTTCCAGAACGACGACACCGCGGTGCTCGCGGTCTCGGTCTGCGCCTCGCCGACCCACAAGATCTGGGCGGCCGAGCAGGGCTACACCTTCCCGCTGCTGGCCGACTTCTGGCCGCACGGCGAGGTCGCGCAGGCCTACGAGGTGTTCAACGACGCCGCCGGGTTCGCCAACCGCGGCACCTTCGTCATCGACAAGGCCGGCACGATCGTGTTCAGCGAGATGAACGGGCCCGGCGAGCCCCGCGACCAGGCCGCCTGGGACGAGGCGCTGAAGGCAGTCCAGGGCTGAGCACGCGCGGTCCGGGGGGACGCACGGGGGCGCGTAGCTCAGCGGTAGAGCACCTGTCTTACACACAGGCGGTCGCAGGTTCGAGACCTGCCGCGCCCACCACCGTCCCGCGTGCAGGTGGCGCTCGGGTGCGGGCGGTGCGTGGACGCGGGGCCCGTCGAGGTGACCGGTCGCGCACCCCCCGGGCCGATCTCGCGTAAAGTCCGTCTCGGTCGAGAGGCGCTGCAACGGGTGTGAACCCGCCACGCTCGACCGCGAGCACGACGAAGGGCGCCTCCGTGACACCCACCGGAGGCCGCCCGATGATCGAAGCCCACACCGCTCCCGATGTCGCGCTCCGTCCGGACGCCACCGACGCGCTCACCGCGCTGCTCGCCGAGCGCGTGCTGGTCTTCGACGGCGCCATGGGCACGATGATCCAGCGGCACGGCTTCAGCGAGGCCGAGTACCGCGGCGAGCGCTTCGCGGAGTGGCCCAGCGACCTGCAGGGCAACAACGACCTGCTCACGCTCACGCAGCCCGAGGCCATCAGCGCCATCCACCGCGCCTACCTCGACGCGGGCGCGGACCTCGTCGGGACCAACACCTTCAACGCCCAGGTCATCTCCATGGCCGACTACGGCATGGAGTCCCTCGCCTACGAGCTGAACCTGACCTCCGCGCGGTTGGCCCGCGAGCAGGCCGACCTCGTCACCGCGCTGGATCCCACCCGCCCCCGCTACGTCGCCGGCTCGCTCGGACCCACCAACCGCACCGCGTCGATCTCCCCGGACGTGAACGACCCCGGTGCCCGCAACGTCTCGTTCGAGGCCCTGGTCGAGGCGTACCTGCAGCAGGCGAACGGGCTCGTCGACGGCGGCGCCGACCTGCTCCTGGTCGAGACGATCTTCGACACCCTCAACGCGAAGGCCGCGATCTTCGCGCTGGAGACCCTGTTCGAGGAGCGCGGGCGCCGCTGGCCGGTGATGCTCTCGGGCACCATCACCGACGCCTCCGGCCGCACCCTCTCCGGCCAGGTCACCGAGGCGTTCTGGAACTCCGTGCGCCACGCCCGACCGCTGCTGGTCGGGCTGAACTGCGCCCTGGGCGCGGCGGAGATGCGGCCCTACCTGGCCGAGATCGCCCGCGTGGCCGACTGCTTCGTCTCCTGCTACCCCAACGCCGGGCTGCCCAACGCCTTCGGCGAGTACGACGAGGCCCCCGAGCAGACCGCGGAGATCGTCCGCGAGTTCGCCGAGAGCGGCCTGCTCAACCTGCTGGGCGGCTGCTGCGGCACCACGCCGGGCCACATCACCCGGATGGCCGAGGTGGTCGCCGGCGTCACCCCCCGCGTGCCGTCGCCCATCGACCCGGCCTGCCGCCTGTCGGGCCTCGAGGCCCTGACGATCGTGCCCGAGACCCTGTTCGTCAACGTGGGGGAGCGCACCAACATCACCGGCTCCGCCCGCTTCCGCAACCTCATCCGGGACGGCGACTACGCGACCGCGCTGAACGTGGCCCGCCAGCAGGTGGAGAGCGGTGCGCAGGTCATCGACATCAACATGGACGAGGGGATGATCGACGGCGTCGCGGCCATGGACCGCTTCGTCAAGCTGGTGGCCAGCGAGCCCGACATCAGCCGCGTCCCGCTCATGATCGACTCCTCGAAGTTCGAGGTCATCGAGGCCGGGTTGCGCTGCGTGCAGGGCAAGCCGATCGTCAACTCCATCTCCATGAAGGAGGGCGTCGAGAAGTTCGTCCAGCAGGCCACCCTGTGCCGCAAGTACGGCGCCGCGATCGTGGTGATGGCCTTCGACGAGGACGGCCAGGCCGACAACCTGGAGCGCCGCAAGACGATCTGCCGCCGCGCCTACGACATCCTCGTCGACGAGGTGGGCTTCCCGGCCGAGGACATCATCTTCGACCCCAACGTCTTCGCGGTGGCCACGGGCATCGAGGAGCACGCCGCCTACGGCGTCGACTTCATCGAGGCCACCCGCTGGATCACGGCGAACCTGCCCGGGGCCATGGTCTCCGGTGGCGTCAGCAACGTGAGCTTCTCCTTCCGCGGCAACAACGCCGTGCGCGAGGCCATCCACTCGGTGTTCCTGTTCCACGCCATCGAGGCCGGCATGACCATGGGCATCGTCAACGCCGGCGCCCTGGTGAGCTACGACGGCATCGACGCCCGGCTGCGCGAGCGCATCACCGACGTCATCCTCAACCGGCGCACGGATGCTGCCGAGCGCCTGCTGGAGATCGCCACCGAGTTCGCCGGCGACGGGATGAAGCAGCAGGCCGCCAACGACGAGTGGCGCGAGCTGCCCGTGGACGAACGCATCACGCACGCGCTGGTCAAGGGGATCGACGCCTACGCCGAGACCGACACCGAGGAGCTCCGCGCGCTCATCGAGAGCCGCGGCGGCAAGCCCATCGAGGTCATCGAGGGCCCGCTGATGGCCGGCATGAACGTCGTCGGCGACCTGTTCGGGGCCGGGAAGATGTTCCTGCCCCAGGTGGTGAAGTCGGCCCGCGTGATGAAGAAGGCCGTCGCCTACCTCATCCCCTTCATCGAGGAGGGCAAGTCCCCCGAGGACGCCGGCCGCTCCAACGGCACCGTCGTCATGGCCACCGTCAAGGGCGACGTCCACGACATCGGCAAGAACATCGTCGGGGTCGTGTTGCAGTGCAACAACTACGACGTCATCGACCTCGGCGTCATGGTCCCCGCGCAGAAGATCCTCGACGCCGTGAAGGAGCACTCCGCCGACGTGGTCGGGCTCTCCGGGCTCATCACGCCCTCGCTCGACGAGATGGTGAGCTTCGCCGCCGAGATGGAGCGGCAGGGCCTGGAGATCCCGCTCATCATCGGTGGTGCGACCACGTCCCGCGCGCACACCGCCGTCAAGGTGGACAAGCGTTACCACGGTCCCGTGATCTGGGTCAAGGACGCCTCACGCTCGGTCCCCGTGGTCGCGGCGCTGCTCTCGGACGACCAGCGGCCGAAGCTGCTGGCCGACGTCCGGGAGGACTACGACTCCCTGCGCGAGCGCTACGCCGCGCGCAGCGAGGCCAAGGCGATCCTGCCGCTGGCGCAGGCCCGGGCCAACCGCACCCCGATCAGCTGGACCGGGTACGCCCCGCCCAAGCCGAACGTGCTGGGCCAGCAGGTGTTCGAGGACTTCCCGCTCGCCGAGCTGCGCCCCTACATCGACTGGCAGCCGTTCTTCAACGCGTGGGAGCTCAAGGGCCGCTTCCCCGACATCCTCAACAACCCGGCGTCGGGCGAGACGGCGCGCGCGCTGTACGACGACGCGCAGACCATGCTCGACACGATCATCGAGGAGCGCTGGCTCACGGCGTCGGGCGTGATGGGGCTGTTCCCGGCGGCCGTCGTCGGCGACGACGACATCGAGGTCTACTCCGACGAGTCGCGCACCCAGGTGCTGCAGACGCTGCGCCAGGTGCGCCAGCAGACCGAGCACCGCCCGGGGATCCCGCACCGCAGCCTCGCCGACTTCGTGGCGCCGAAGGAGACGTCGGTGCCCGACTACGTCGGTGCGTTCGCCGTCACCGCCGGGCTCGGCAGCGTGGCCAAGGTGAGCGAGTTCAAGGCCGCCAACGACGACTACAGCGCGATCCTGCTGGAGTCGCTCGCCGACCGGCTCGCCGAGGCCTTCGCCGAGCGGCTGCACGAGAAGGTGCGCACCGAGATCTGGGGCTACGCGCCACAGGAGCAGCTGGACGGCGAGAGCTTGCTCAAGGAGCGCTACGACGGCATCCGCCCCGCCCCGGGCTACCCGGCGTGCCCGGAGCACACCGAGAAGCAGACGATCTGGGACCTCCTCGACGTGCAGGCCAGCACCGGGATCGAGCTCACCGAGAGCATGGCGATGTGGCCGGGTGCGGCGGTGAGCGGGCTGTACCTCTCCCACCCGGCGTCGCAGTACTTCGTCCTCGGGCGTATCGGTCGTGACCAGGTCACCGACTACGCGGCCCGCAAGGGGTGGACGGTGGCCGAGGCCGAGCGCTGGCTCTCACCGAACCTGGGCTACCGCACCGACAACGAGTGAACGGTGGCCGGGGGACGGTGGCGCCGCCCTCAGCGGCGCTTGCCGTACCGGTCGAGCATCTTCTCCGGCGGCAGGTCGGGGGAGCGGTCGGGGACCAGCACGGGGGGCGCCACGTCCCGGGGGTCGTGGGTGTCCCGCGGGTCGACACCACGACGCCGGCGTCGACGCTCGGGGGCCGGTGCGGGGGCCGCTGAGTCCCCGGCCCCGTCGGCGGTCTCGCGGTCCCGCTTGCGCTCGCGCAGCTCGGCCCGGACGAAGTAGGCCAGCCCGAGCGGCGCCATGATCCCGAACGCCAGCCACTGCAGGCCGTAGGAGAGGTAGGGCCCGGAGTCGGTCGCGGGCAGCGGCAGCACTCCCAGCACGCCGGGGGCACCGTCGGTCAGCTGGAGGTAGCCCGGTGAGATCGTCGTGCCGCTCAGCTCGGCGACGGTGCCGGCGTTGATGCCGTAGACCTGCTCGACCCCGTCGACCCGCAGGGACGCCCGGGCCGGGTCGACGGGCTCGTCGCGGCGCACCCGCGCCTGCAGCGTCACCGTCCCGGCGGGAGCCGGTTCGACGACGGGCGCCGAGGTGCCCACCACCGGCCGCACGTAGCCGCGGTCGACGAGCACGGTGTCGCCCGCGTCGGTGCGGAACGGGACGAGCACCTCGTAGGCGGCCCTGCCGTCGACGGTGCGCAGGCGGGCCAGGACCTGTGCCTGCGCCTGGTACGAACCGGTCGTGGTCACGACGCGCCACTCCTGGTCGATCGTGGGACCCGACGCGGCCGAGACCAGCGACGACAGCTCGACGGGGGCCTCGGCGAAAGAGGCGCTGATCCGGTCGTTGCGGGCCTGCGTGGTGGCGTTCTTGCCCAGCTGCCAGGGCGCGAGCTGCGTGAAGCTGACCCAGGCGAACCCGGCGACGACGAGCACGAGCACGATCCAGCCCGGACGCAGCACGAACCTCAGCCGACTCACGAGCCCCACGGTACTGACCTCCACGTGGCGCCGCCCTGGCAACCTGTGCGGTGTGAGCACCCTCGCCGACCTGGTCGCCGTCCTGGAGGACGCCTACCCGCCCGAGCTCGCGGAGGACTGGGACGCCGTCGGCCTGGTCTGCGGCGATCCGGCCGAGGCGGTGCGCAGCGTGCTGCTCGCGGTCGACGCCACCGAGGCGGTCGTGGACGAGGCCATCCGGTCCGGGGCGCAGGCGCTGGTGGTGCACCACCCGCTGCTCCTGCGCGGGGTGCACGGCGTGGGCGCGGACACCCCGAAGGGGGCCCTGGTGCACCGCCTCGTGCGGTCCGGGTGCGCGTTGTTCGCCGCCCACACCAACGCCGACCGCGCCGCGCCGGGGGTCTCCGACGCCCTTGCCGCGGCGCTGGGGCTGCGGGTGCTGGGCCCGGTGGAGGCGGGTGATCCCCGGGTGGGCCTGGGGCGCGTGGGCGAGCTGGCGCAGCCGGAGACCCTGCGCGCGTTCACCGCCCGGGTTGCGGGGGCGCTGCCGGTCACCGCGTGGGGGGTGCGGGCGGCCGGCGACCCGGAGCGGCTGGTGCGCACCGTCGCGGTGTGCGGCGGTGCCGGCGACGGTCTCCTGGACCGGGTGCGCCGGACGGGGGTGGACGCGTACGTCACCGCGGACCTGCGCCACCACCCCGCCGACGAGCACCTGCGGGCAGGGGGTCCGGCCCTGGTCGACGTCGCCCACTGGGCCAGCGAGGCCCCGTGGTGCACCCAGGCGCAGGGCGTGATCGACCGGGGGCTCGGCGGTACGGTGACCGCACGCGTCTCGTCGGTGCGCACCGATCCCTGGTCCCTGGCAACCGGCCCCGGGGCCGGGTCCGTGTCCCGGGGGACCGACTCCCCCCGACCCGCTGGAGGCCCTGCGTGAACGTCGATCCCACCGTGCAGCGCCGGCTGCTCGACCTGGCCGCCGTCGACGCGGAGCTCGGCCGCACGGCGCACCGCCGCCGCACCCTTCCGGAGGCGGCCGCGCTGGAGGAGCTCCAGGCCGAGCGGCGCCGTCGCAAGGACTCCGCGGTGGCCGTGGAGATCGTGCTGGGCGACCTCGACCGTGACATCCGCAAGCTGGAGACCGACGTCGAGGGCGTGCGGACCCGCGAGGACAAGGACCGCGCCCTGCTCGCCGGGGGTAGCGTCAACGCCAAGCAGATGACGGACCTGCAGCACGAGCTGGAGAGCCTCACCCGGCGCCAGGGGGTGCTGGAGGACGAGCTGCTCGAGGTCATGGAGCAGCGCGAGGCCTCCGCCGCCGACCACGACCACGCCGGGGCCCAGCTCAGCCGCACCGAGGACGAGATCGTCACCGTCACCGACCAGCGTGACGAGGCGCTGGCCGATCTCGACGCCGTCGAGGCGCGCTGCGCGCGCGAGCGGTCGGCGGTGCTTGGGGTGCTCCCCGCTGAGGTGCTCGCGATCTACGACCGTCAGCACGCCAAGGGTGGGGCCGGTGCGGCGCTGCTGCAGGCCCGCCGCTGCGGGGCCTGCCGGATCGAGGTGGACCGCAACGAGGTCGCCCGGATCGCGAAGGCCCCGGCGGAGGAGCTGGTGCGCTGCGAGAACTGCGGCGCGATCCTGGTCCGCACGGGCGAGTCCGGCCTGTGAGCTCGGCGCCGCTGGGCGGGGGGTGGACCGCGCCGACGACCGTGGCGACGCGGCTGCTGCTGCTGCGCCACGGCCAGACCGCGCTGTCGGTGGAGCGCCGCTACTCCGGCCGGGGCAACCCCGCGCTCACCGAGCTGGGGCGTGCGCAGGCCGCCGCGGCCGCGCGCCGCATGGGTGCGCTCACCGACGTGACTGCCGTCGTCAGCTCGCCGCTGGGCCGGGCCCGGGAGACCGCGCCGGCCTGCGCGGACGCGCTGGGCCTGGAGGTCTCGGTGCACGACGGGCTCACCGAGACCGACTTCGGGGCGTGGGAGGGGCTGACCTTCCGCGAGGCGCGCGAGCTCGACGCCGGCCTGCACGAGCAGTGGATGGGCGACACCGCGGTGGCTCCGCCCCGGGGGGAGAGCTTCGACGCGGTGCACGAGCGGGTCCGCGCGGCGCGTGACGCGCTGGTGGCCGCGCACCCGGGGCGGACCGTGCTCGTGGTCAGCCACGTGACCCCGATCAAGACCCTGCTGCGGCTCGCCCTGGACTCCGGCCCGGGACTGCTGTGGCGGCTGCACCTGGACCTGGCCTCGCTCTGCGTCGTCGACTTCTACGGCGACGACGGCGCCAGCGTGCGCCTGGTCAACGACACGAGCCACCTGTCGGCCTGACCCACGCCGCGGTCACCGCAGCAGGAGGTAGATCCCCACGGCCACGCCCAGGACGACGACGCTCCAACGGAGCACCTGCTCGTCGACGCGCTGCGCCACCTTCGCGCCCAGGAAGCCCCCGACCAGCGTGGCCGGGCCGATGGCGAGCACGAACGCCCACTCGACGGGGGCACCGATCGCGAACACCACGATCGTCACCGAGGCCACCGTGAGCGAGAGCACCGCCTTGGTGGCGTTGTTGCGGCGCAGGGTGTCGTTGGCGGTGACCGCGAGCAGCGCCACGAGGATGACCCCGAGCGCGCCGCCGAAGTAGCCGCCGTACACCGCCGCGGAGAACACGGCGACGAGGAGCGGCACCTTCCGGTCGGCGTCGCCCGGGCGCTGCTCACCGGTCCACCGCTTGATCTGCGGGGAGAACGCCATGAGCGCGCTGGCCAGCAGCACCAGCACCGGCACCACGGCGTCGAACACCCCCGGCGGCAGGACCAGTAGCAGCAGTGCCCCGACCAGCCCGCCGCCCGCCGCCACCGGCACCACCCGCCGCAGCCGTGGCCCCTGGGCCGCCAGGTCGCTGCGCTGCCCCACGGTCGCCCCGACGTAGCTCGGCCACTGGGCGATGGAGTTGGTGACGTTGGCCGCGAGCGGGTTCAGGCCCACCGCCAGCAGCGCGGGGAACACGATGAGCGAGCCGCCGCCGGCCACGGCGTTCACGGCTCCAGCCACCAGCCCGGCCAGGGCGAGCAGCACGATCTCGGTGACGGGGGGCACGCGGCGGGAGGCTACCGGTGCGCGCGCAGGTACCCTCGCAGGTGCGGACGAGGTGGCCGGGCGGCCGCGGTGGGCAGGACCAGCAGCGCAGTGCTGCCGGGCTGGCCGCCGAGGAAAGTCCGGACTCCACAGAGCAGGGTGGTTGCCAACAGCAACCCGGGGTGACCCGCGGGACAGTGCCACAGAGAACAGACCGCCAGGGCGTGCCCTGGTAAGGGTGAAACGGTGCGGCAAGAGCGCACCAGCGCTCCGGGTGACCGGAGCGGCTCGGTAAACCCCACCCGGAGCAAGGTCGAAGGTCGAACCCGGGAGGGTGCGGCTGCGCAGGTGCTCGAGGGCTGCTCGCCCGAGCCTGCGGGTGGACCGCTCGAGGCGCCCGGCGACGGTGCGTCCAGATGGATGGTCGCCACCCGGTGCTCGCACCGGGAACAGGATCCGGCTTACAGGCCACCTCGTCCGCCCCACGCCTGTGTGTCGTCCGCGGTCTGGCACGGTGGGACCACACCCCCCCCGCGTGAGGAGACCGCCCATGATCTTCATCGTCGTCAAGTTCCCCGTCCGGCCCGACGTCGCCGAGCGGTGGCTGGACGCGGTCGCCGGCTTCACCGCCGCCGTCCGCGCGGAGGAGGGCTGCCTGTTCTTCGAGTGGTCGCGCAGCGTCGACGAGCCGAACACCTTCGTCCTCGTCGAGGGCTTCCGCGACGGCGCGGCGGGCGAGGCGCACGTTGCGTCCGAGCACTTCCAACGGGCGGTCGAGGACATGTCAGCGCTGGTCTCCGCCACGCCGGAGATCATCAGCAAGGAGATCGACCAGGACGGCTGGGGCGAGATGGGGGAGGTCACCCCCGTCCTGACCTGAGCCGCTCCGGGGACGACGACGCCCCACCGCGACGTGGTGGTCGTGATCGATCAAGCAGTACGGGGCCCGGCCGGATCGAGCGCGACATGACGCTCGACGCACACGCCGACACGCCGCGTGATGTGCGCGAGGGGTCGAGATGCGGTACCAATAGCCATGATGATCGCGCTGGCCGTCCTCGGGGGCTGGTTCCTGGCGTCCCTGCCGGCCGCGCTGCTGGCCGGTCTCGTGCTGCGGAAGGCCGAGCGCTGCGAGCGCGCCGAGCCCCCGCTGCACCTGCTCATCCCGACGCAGCGCACCGCGCAGGACCGCGTCCTGGTCTTGCCCGACGGCACCTGACCCGCGTTCGGGCCCCGTGGGGCAGGCTGGTGGCATGTGCGGCCGATACGCGAGCACCGCGACCGACGACGAGCTGCTCGCCCTGTTCGACGTGGACGAGGTGGTGGACGCCCCGCCCGGTCCCTCCTGGAACGTGGCCCCGACGATGGGCGTGCGCACCGTCCTCGAGCGGGTGCGTGCCGACGACCCGGACGGCGGGCCGGTGCGGCTGCTGCACACGGCACGCTGGGGCCTGGTGCCGTCGTGGGCCCAGGACCTCAAGGGCGGCGCCCGGCTCATCAACGCCCGCAGCGAGACGGTCACCGAGAAGCCGGCGTTCAAGGCCGCCGCGTCGCGACGGCGCTGCCTGCTGCCCGCGGACGGGTACTACGAGTGGGAGGTGCGCGACGGCCGCAAGGTCCCGCACTTCCTCCACGGCGACGGCGTGCTCGCCCTCGCCGGTCTCCACGCCTGGTGGCGGGCCGGCCCGAACGCCCCGTGGGTGCTGTCCGCGACGGTGCTGACCCGTCCGGCGGAGGACACCCTGGGCCACCTCCACGACCGCAGCCCCGTGGTCCTGCCGGCGGACCTGCAGCGGGCCTGGCTGGATCCGCGCACCACCGACCCCGCCGCGGTGCGCGAGCTGCTCGACGCCGTGCCCGACCCACGGCTGACCCCCCGCGAGGTCTCCGCCGCCGTGGGCAACGTCCGCAACGACGGCCCGGAGCTCGTCGACGCGGTCTGACCGACCCCGGTGCCACGGCCGGTGGTACTGCGTCCGGTGGCACACTCGCGCCATGAGCGACGAGGGTTGGTACTACTGCACCGCCGACGGGTCCGTCCGCCAGGGCAAGGAGGCCCGGGGGCTCGACCGGATGGGCCCCTACCCGGACGCGGAGACCGCGGGCCGGGCGCTGGAGATCGCTGCGGCCCGCAACTCGAGCGCCGACGAGGCCGAGCGGGACTGGAAGCAGGGCTGATCACCGGCGGGTCGGTGTCGCCGACCCGTCGCCTCCCGGCGCACCTGCTCGGGGTGCGGCCGCGGGGTCAGAAGGAGTGCTCGGGCCCCGGGAACACCCCGCGGCGCACCTCGTCGGCGTAGGTGGTCGCCGCCTCGTGCAGCACCGCGCCGACGTCGGCGAAGCGCTTCACGAAGCGAGCGCCCCTGCCCTGGGTGAGACCGGCCATGTCCTGCCACACCAGCACCTGGGCGTCGCACACGGAGCCCGCCCCGATGCCGATCGTGGGGATGGTCAGCTTGTGGGTGACCTGCGCCGCGAGCTCCGCCGGCACCATCTCCATGACGACGCTGAACGCGCCCGCGTCCTGCACGGCCTGCGCGTCGAGCACCAGCTGCTCGGCGCCGTCACCGCGGCCCTGGACGCGGAACCCGCCGAGGCTGTTGACGCTCTGCGGCGTGAACCCGATGTGCGCCATGACCGGGATCCCGGCGGCGGTGAGCGCCCGGATCTGCGGGGCGACCCGCTCGCCGCCCTCCAGCTTCACCGCGTGCGCCTGGCCCTCCTTGAGGAACCGCACGGCGGTGGTGACGGCCTGCTCGGGGCTGGTCTCGTAGGTGCCGAAGGGCAGGTCGGCGACGACGAGAGCGTGCGGAGCGCCCCGCACCACGCCGCGCACGAGCGGGAGCAGCTCGTCGACGGTGACCGGGACGGTGGTGTCGTACCCGTAGACCACGTTGGCGGCGGAGTCACCGACCAGCAGCACCGGGATGCCGGCGTCGTCGAAGATCCGGGCCGTCGAGCAGTCGTAGGCGGTGAGCATCGCCCACTTCTCGCCCGCGTTCTTCTTCGCCAGCAGGTGGTGGGTGCGGGTCCTCGGCCGCGGCGGTGGCGCGGCCGCGGGAGTGCTCCCGTAGGGGGTCGTCTCGGGCTCGGGTGTCTCGGACATCGTCGTCCGTCCTTTCCTCGAGGCCCTCGAGGGGTCCCCGGGATGCGAGGTGCATGACCAGGAAAGGGTGCCACGTCCGGTCGGGGTGCGGCGATACCGTGCTACCCATGTCACAGCTGGAGATGACCCACGGGCCGGACGACGTCCGGGTGGACCCGCCCTTCCACGCCGACGAGGCCACCATGCTCACGGCCTGGCTGGATTTCCACCGTGGCACGCTCGAGCGAAAGATCGCCGGTGTCCCCCCCGAGCGATTGGCCGAGCGGACGGCACCACCGTCGTCGCTGAGCCTGCTCGGGCTGGTGCGCCACCTCGCCGAGGTGGAGGCGCAGTGGTTCCGCGCGGTGCTGGGCGGGGAGGCCGTGCCGGACCGGTACGTGACCGGGGCCAGCCCGGACGGCGACTTCGACGACACGGACGGCGCCGACCCGGCCGCGGACCTGCGCACCTGGCGGGCCGAGGTGGAGCACTCCCGGGCGCGGGTGGCCGGCCTGTCGATGGACACCGTGAGCGTCGGGCTGCGGCACGGGCAGCCCGTGTCGCTGCGCTGGATCATGGTGCACCTGGTCGAGGAGTACGCGCGCCACAACGGCCACGCCGACCTGCTGCGGGAGCGGCTCGACGGCGTGGTCGGCGAGTAGCGGACCCGCCGCTCTGGCACGCTGGAGCCGTGCGCGCGACGGGGGTTCGGGTCCTGGCTCTGCTGCTCGCGACGGCCCTGGTGCTGGCCGGGTGCTCCACCACCGTCACCGGCACCCCCCAGCCGGTCGGGGACGTCGCCGGCGGGGGCCGCGCGACCGGTGCCGTTCCGGCCGGCCTGGAGAGCTTCTACGCCCAGACCGTCACCTGGGGGTCGTGCGCGGGCTACGCGACCGCGTCCACCGACGAGCAGTCCTTCGCCGACCCGAGCCTGGACTGCACCCGCGTCGAGGTCCCGCTGTACTACGCCGACCCGACCGGCCGGACGGCGTCGATCGCCCTGCTGCGGCTGCGCGCCACCGGGGAGAGCACCGGCTCGCTGCTGGTCAACCCCGGCGGCCCGGGCGGATCGGGGATGAGCCTGGCCGCCAACCTGGTGGTCCCGTACTCCGCGACCCCCCTGGCCCAGCACGTCGACCTCGTCGGCTTCGACCCGCGCGGGGTCGGGGCGTCGACCCCGGCCGTGGACTGCCTGACCGACGTCGAGGCCGACGCCCAGCGCGCGGACGACGACGCCGACACGTCCCCGGCCGGGATCGCCCAGACCGAGCAGGAGGCGAAGGACTACGCGGCGACCTGCTCGGAGCGGGTCGGCGACGACGTCCTGGCCCACGTGGGCACCCGCGAGGTGGTGCAGGACCTGGACGTCATCCGCTCGGTGCTGGGCGACGAGCAGCTCAGCTACGTCGGCTTCTCCTACGGCACCCGGATCGGCACCGCCTACGCGGAGAAGTTTCCCGCCAACGTCCGCGCCCTCGTCCTGGACGGGGCGCTCGACCCCACGGCGTCGACCACCGAGGAGGTCGTCGGCCAGGCGAAGGGCTTCCAGGGGGCCTTCGACGCCTACGCGAAGGACTGCGCGAAGCAGAGCAGCTGTCCGCTGGGCACCGATCCCGCACGGTCCACCGCCCGGTACCAGGCACTGGTCGACCCGCTGCTCGAGACGCCGGCGGCCACGTCGGACCCACGTGGGCTCAGCTACGCCGACGCGACCACCGGGACGATCACGGCCCTGTACTCGCCCGAGCTCTGGAGGGCGCTGACGCAAGGCCTCACCGAGCTCGCCGCGGGCCGCGGCAACACCCTGCTCGCCCTCGCCGACGTCTACTCCGGGCGGGACGGCACCGGGCACTACACGAACCAGGACGACGCGTTCACGGCGATCCGCTGCGTGGACGACCCCCCGGTGACCGATCGGGCCGAGCTCGACGCCGCGGACACCGCTTACCGGAAGGCGGCACCGTTCCTCGACGACGGCCGCGGCTCCGGCAACGCACCGCTGGACGCCTGCGCCTTCTGGCCCGTGCCACCCACCTCGACCCCGCACACCCCGCAGGTCGCCGGGCTGGCGCCCCCCGTCGTCATCTCCACCACCGGGGACCCGGCCACGCCGTACCAGGCCGGGGTGGCGCTGGCCCAGCAGCTCGGCGGCAGCCTCGTCACCTACCGGGGCACCCAGCACACCGCGTTCCTGAGCGGGGTCCCGTGCGTCGACGACGCGGTGTTCGCCTACCTGCTCCGCCTCACCCTGCCCGCGGACGGGCTCACCTGCGGGCCCTAGCCGGAGCCCTGTCCACAGCCCCAGCCGGAGCCCAGGAAACATCGCTGTAACAGGGTCTCCCTAGGGTGCCGGGCATGGACCGCCAGCAGGAGTTCGTGCTCAGGACGCTGGAGGAGCGCGACATCCGCTTCGTGCGGCTGTGGTTCACCGACGTGCTCGGCTTCCTGAAGTCCGTCGCCATCGCCCCCGCCGAGCTCGAGGGCGCCTTCGCCGAGGGCATCGGGTTCGACGGCTCCTCGATCGAGGGGTTCTCCCGGGTCTCCGAGGCCGACACCGTCGCCAAGCCCGACCCGTCGACGTTCCAGGTCCTGCCGTTCGTCGACGCCGACGGCCGCCAGCACTCGGCGCGCATGTTCTGCGACATCGCGATGCCCGACGGCTCCCCGTCCTGGGCCGACCCGCGCCACGTGCTGCGCCGCCAGCTGAACAAGGCCGCCGAGATGGGCTTCAGCTGCTACGTCCACCCCGAGATCGAGTTCTTCCTCCTGCAGGACCTGCCCGCGGACGGCACCCCACCGGTGCCCACGGACTCCGGCGGCTACTTCGACCAGTCCGTCAACGACACCGCGCCGAACTTCCGTCGGGCCGCGATCGACGCGCTCGAGTCGATGAGCATCTCCGTCGAGTTCAGCCACCACGAGGCCGCCCCCGGGCAGCAGGAGATCGACCTGCGCTACGCCGACGCGCTGAGCATGGCCGACAACGTCATGACCTTCCGCTACCTTGTCAAGGAGGTGGCCATCGACGAGGGCGTCCGGGCCTCCTTCATGCCCAAGCCGTTCGCCGACGCGGCGGGCTCAGCGATGCACACCCACATGAGCCTGTTCGAGGGTGACACCAACGCCTTCCACGACCCGGAGGACGACAACCAGCTCTCCGCCACCGGCAAGGCGTTCATCGCGGGCGTCCTGCGGCACGCGTGCGAGATCAGCGCGGTGACGAACCAGTGGGTCAACTCCTACAAGCGCCTGGTCACCGGGGGCGAGGCGCCGACCGCCGTCTCCTGGGGCGCGGCGAACCGCTCCGCCCTCATCCGGGTGCCCATGTACACCCCGGGCAAGGCCTCCTCGCGGCGCATCGAGGTGCGCACCCCGGACTCGGCGTGCAACCCGTACCTGGCCTTCGCGGTGATGCTGGCCGCCGGGCTCAAGGGCATCGAGGACAGCTACGAGCTGCCCGCCGCCTCGGAGGACGACGTGTGGGCGCTGACCCCGGCGGAGCGCCGAGCGATGGGCTACACCGAGCTCCCACAGAACCTCGGCGAGGCGCTGCGGACCATGGAGGGCTCCGAGCTGGTGGCCGACGCCCTCGGCGAGCACGTCTTCGACTACTTCCTGCGCAACAAGCGCGCCGAGTGGGACGCCTACCGCACGCAGGTCACCCCGCACGAGCTGCGCACGTCGCTGCACCTGTAGCGGTGGAGGTCCGGCGGCACGCCGATCCCGTCTCCTTCCGGGCGCTCGTCGGGCCCCTGCTGCGCACCGCGCCGGCGCGCAACACCGTGCTGCTCACCCTGCTCGAGAGCCTGTGTCGCGAACCCGACGACGGTGCGGTGCTGCTGAGCCTGCACGACGGCGACGTCCTCGTCGGTGCCACCGTGCGGACCCCGCCGTACGGGGTGGTGGTCTCGGGGGTGCCGGTCGACCGGGCCGCCGAGATCGTGGGCGTCGACCCCGCCGTGCCCGGGTACACCGGTCCGGTCGACGTGGTCGAGGCGCTCCTGGCTGCTGACGGGCGCCCGGTGCTGGAGCGGTCCGACCTGCGGCTGTTCGCGCTCGAGGTGCTGGTGCCACCGTCCGGGGTGCCCGGTGCGCCCCGCGCCGCGACGGCGGACGACCTCGACCTGCTCGTCGCGCGGCTGGGCGAGTTCGCCGACGAGTCGGGGACCCGGGGCGTGCCGGTCGCGGCGGTGCGTGGGTGGTTGGCGGGTTCGGCGGTGCCGGTGCTGTGGGAGCGCGAGGGCGAGGTGGTCGCGCTCGCGGTGGCCCGGACCGCCATCGCCGGGACCGCGCGGATCAGCGCCGTGCACACCCCTCGGGAGCACCGCGGACGGGGGTTCGGTGCCGCGGTCACCGCAGCGGCGTGCGCCCTCGCGCGAGAGGCCGGGGCGGTCCGGGTGGTGCTGTTCACCGACCTCGCGAACCCGGTGTCCAACCGGCTGTACCCACGGATCGGGTTCGTCGCCGTCGAGGACCACTGCGAGGTGCGCCTCCAGGGGTGGGACGGTGCCGTGCGTCTCGGTGGCGCGGGCGCGGAGGCCGCACCGGTCCCGGCTCGCCGGGCGGCGGCGGGTCGCGGGTGGTCCTAGGTTCGTCCCGTGGCGCGGGTGGTGGTGGTCGGGGCGGGGGTCGGCGGGCTCGCGGTTGCCGGGCGCCTCGCAGCCGGCGGGCACCACGTCACGCTGTGCGAGGCCGCCCCCACCACGGGCGGCAAGCTCGGCACCGAGACCGTCGACGGGTTCACCTGGGACACCGGGCCGAGCCTGCTGACCTGGCCGGAGCTGCTCCAGGAGACGCTCGCCGCGGCGGGCGCGCCGCCGCTGCCCACCACGCGGCTGGACCCGGCGTTCACGTACCACTTCGCCGACGGCAGCACCCTCGTGGTGCCCGACGGCCCGCCGCCCCGGGTGGCCGCCGCCCTCGGGGCGCAGCTCGGCGGCACCGCGGCGCGGGACTGGGCGTCGGTGATGGGCTACGCCCGCGAGGTGTTCGACGTGGTGGAGCAGCCGTTCCTGCAGCGCGCGCTCACCCCGTGGGAGCTCGCCCGGCAGGCGACCCGGCTGCCCGCGCTGGCGCGGGTGGCCCCCTGGCGGTCGCTGCGCGCCGTCGGCGAGCGCCACCTGCACGACCCGCGGCTGCGGATGGTGCTCGACCGCTACGCCACCTACACCGGCTCCGACCCGCGGCGCACGCCGTCCCCGCTGGTCACCGTGCCCCACGTCGAGCAGGCCTTCGGGGCGCACCACGTCCCCGGCGGTCTGCGCCGCATCGGCGCGGCGCTCGAGGCCGCGGCCGTCGGCGCCGGGGTGGTGGTGCGCACCGGCACCCGGGTGCACCGCATCGGCACGGCCGGCGGCCGGGTCACCGGGGTGGTGCTGGCCGACGGGGAGCACGTGCCCGCCGACGTCGTGGTGAGCGCCGCGGACCACACCGTGACCACCGACCTGCTCGGTGCGGCCGCGCCCCGACGTCGGCTGCCCGCCCCGGAGCCGTCGCTGGCCGGGCTCGTCCTGCTGCTCGGGGTGCGTGGGGTGCCGACGGTGCACGGCCGCCCGATCGGCCACCACACGGTGCTGTTCCCGGCCGACTACGACGCCGAGTTCGACGACGTGTTCGGCGGGCGACCCGCGCGCGACCCCGCCGTCTACCTCACCTGCCCGGACGACCCCGGCACCGCTCCCGACGGGCACCGTGCGGTGTTCGTCCTGGTCAACGCGCCAAGACACCAACCCGGACGCGGCACCGACTGGGACGCCGTCGGCGCGGACGAGGCGGCCCGGGTGCGGGCGCTGCTCAGCGCCCGCGGGGTGGACCTGGGGGAGGTGCTGGTCTCGCGGGTCCGCACCCCGGCCGACCTCGAGCGGGCCACCGGCGCCCCGGGCGGCGCCATCTACGGCAGCTCCTCGCACGGACCGGCCGCGGCGTTCCTGCGCGCCCCCAGCCGCAGCCGGGTGCCCGGGCTGTACTCGGTGGGGGGCTCGGCGCACCCGGGGGGTGGGTTGCCGCTGGTCCTGCTGGGGGCGGCCACCGTGGCCGGGCTCGTCGGCCCGGCGTTCTAGGCTCCTGCGGTGCCCGCCGTCCTCGTGATCCAGCCCTCCGCCATCGACCCGCTCGGCCCGCTGCAGGGCTGGCTCGCCGGCGCCGGCGCCACCCTGACGGTCGTGCGGCCGCACGCGGGCGACGTGGTGCCCACCGACCTCGACGGGTTCGACGGGGTGGTCTGCCTGGGCGGCGAGATGGACGCCGACGACGACGCCGGGCACCCGTGGCTGCCCGCGGTGCGCACCGTGCTGGCCCGCGCCGTCGCCGAGCGGGTCCCCCTGCTCGCGATCTGCCTGGGGGCGCAGATGCTGGCCCTGGCCTGCGGCGGTGGGGTGCGGCGGATGCCCCAGGGCCCGGAGGCCGGCATCCGGCTGGTGGCCAAGCGCGACGCAGCCGCGGCGGACCCGCTGCTCGCCGACCTGCCCTTCACCCCCGACGTGGTGCAGTTCCACGTCGACGAGGTCCACCGGCTGCCCGTGGGCGCCGAGCTGCTGGCCGTCTCCCCGCACTGCACCAACCAGGCCTTCCGCGTCGGGTCCTCGGCGTGGGGACTGCAGTTCCACATCGAGACCACCCCGGACCTGCTGCGCACCTGGATGGCCGACTCGCCTGACGTGGCCGAGCTCGTCCCCACCTCCCAGCAGACCGGCTCCCCGCAGGCCGTGCAGGTGCTCGAGCGGGCCCACGCCGACCTCGCCGAGACCTGGCAGCCCATCGCAGCGAGGTTCGTCGCGCTCACCGTGCACCCACCGGCGCAGCACCGGTCGCTGCCGCTGCTCGGGGACGTGTGACGCCCCGGACCGACCGGGGGGTCCCCGGACCCGGACGGCTCGGGCTCGTCGAGCCCCCGGCGGCCGGGCTGCTGGACGCGCTGGGGTGGCGGACCGACGGATCCGGGCCGCTGCTGTGGGCGCTCTCGCGCAGCGCCGACCCGGACCTGGCCCTGCGCAGCTGCACCCGCCTCGCCGACGCCGACCCCGACGAGTGGGCGCAGCTGGAGCAGCAGCTGCTGCAGGACACCACGCTGCGCGGCCGCCTGTTCGGGGTGCTGGGGGCCTCCGCGGCGCTCGCCGACCACCTCGTCGCGCGCCCGGCGTCCTGGCGCGTGCTCACCCGGGCGCTCCCGCTGCCCACCCCGGCCGAGCTCACCCGCACCCTGCTCGACGCCGTCGGCGCCACCGCGCTGCCCGAGGGTGGCCTGCACCGCGCGGCGCTGACCGGGCCGGCCGCGGTGGTGGCGCTGCGCGAGGCCTACCGCGACGAGCTGCTGCTGCTGGCGGCCTGCGACCTGGCGGCCACCGTCCAGGACGAGCCGGTGCTGCCGTACGCCGACGTCGCGGCCCACCTGTCCGACCTCGCGGGCGCGGGTCTCACGGCCGCCCTCGCGGTGGCGGTCGCCGAGACGTGCCCCGAGGGTCCGGTGCCCGTCCGCCTGGCGGTCGTCGCGATGGGCAAGTGCGGGGCCCGCGAGCTGAACTACGTGAGCGACGTCGACGTCGTCTTCGTCGCCGAGCCCGCCGACACGACCGCCACCCGGCTGGCCGCCGCGGTGATGCGGATCGCGGCCGCGGCCCTGTTCGAGATGGACGCCAACCTCCGGCCGGAGGGCCGCTCCGGCGCGCTCGTGCGCTCGCTGGAGTCGTACCTGGCCTACTACCAGCGGTGGGCGCGGACGTGGGAGTTCCAGGCGCTGCTGAAGGCGCGCCCGCTCACCGGTGACCTCGAGCTCGGTTGGACCTTCCTGCACGCGGTGGCACCACTGGTGTGGTCGGCCGCCGACCGCGACGACTTCGTGCCCGACGTCCAGGCCATGCGCCGCCGCGTGGAGGAGAGCGTGCCCGTCGAGCTGCGGGAGCGGGAGCTGAAGCTGGGCTGGGGCGGGCTGCGCGACGTCGAGTTCGCGGTCCAGCTGCTGCAGCTCGTGCACGGGCGCGACGACGACGGGCTGCACGTGGCGGCCACCACCGACGCGTTGGCCGCGCTCTCGGCCGGGGGCTACGTGGGCCGCGACGACGCCGCCAACCTCACCGCCTCCTACGAGTTCCTGCGCCTGCTGGAGCACCGGCTGCAGCTGCAGCAGCTGCGCCGCACCCACGTGCTGCCCGACGCGGCCGACACCGATGCCGTCCGGTGGCTGGCCCGCGCCGCCCACGTGCGACCGGACGGGTTCACCGACGCGGCGGGGGTGCTCGCCGCCGAGCTGCGCCGCAACACCCACCGGGTGCGCCGCCTGCACGAGAAGCTGTTCTACCGACCGCTGCTGGACGCGGTCGCGGGCGGCGGCACCGGTCGGCTCAGCGCCGACTCCGCCGCCCGCACCCTCACCGCGCTGGGATACGTCTCGCCCGAGGCGGCGCTGGGGCACCTGCGCGCCCTCACCAACGGGGTGGCCCGGCGCAACCGGGTGCAGGCCGTGCTGCTGCCGTCCCTGCTCGAGTGGCTGGCCGACACCCCCGACCCCGACGGCGGGCTGCTCGCCTACCGGCGCGTGTCCGAGGCGCTGGCGGAGCAGACGTGGTTCCTCCGGTCGCTGCGGGACGAGCCCGCCGTCGCCGAACGGCTCATGCAGGTGCTGGGCACCTCCCGCTACGCCACCGAGCTGCTCATCCGCGCCCCCGACGTGCTGCGCCGCTTCGGGGACTCCGCCGACGGCGCCCGGCTGGTGCAGACCGACCCCGACGAGGTGGCCCGCGGGCTGTGCGCCAGCGCCGGGCGCCACCCCGAGCCCGAGCGGGCGGTCGCGGCGGCGCGGGCGCTGCGCCGCCACGAGCTGGCCCGGGTCGCCTCGGCGGACCTGCTCGGGCTGCTCGAGGTGCGCGAGGTCTGCCGGGCGCTGAGCTCGATCTGGGCGGCCGTGCTCGACGCCGCCGTCCGGGCGGTGGCCCGCGCCGAGGGGGCGCACCCGGCGCCCGGGCGGCTCGCTGTCATCGGGATGGGCCGTCTCGGTGGGGCCGAGCTGGGCTACGGCTCCGACGCCGACGTGCTCTTCGTCTGCGAGCCGGTGGCGGGCTCGGGCGAGCAGGAGGCGCTCCGCTGGGCGACGACGGTGGCTGAGCAGGCCCGCCGGCTCCTCGCCGCGGCGAGCGCGGACCCGCCTCTGGAGGTGGACACCGGGCTGCGGCCCGAGGGGCGCAACGGGCCGATGGTGCGGACCCTGGGCGCCTACGCGGCCTACTACCGGCAGTGGGCGCAGCCCTGGGAGGTCCAGGCCCTGCTGCGGGCGCGGCCGGTGGCCGGCGACACCGAGCTGGGGGAGCGGTTCACCACGCTCGCCGACCGGGTGCGCTACCCCGAGGGCGGGATCACCGCCGACGCGGTCCGCGAGATCCAGCGCATCAAGGCGAGGGTCGACGCCGAGCGCCTGCCTCGCGGCGCCGACCCGGCCACCAACACCAAGCTCGGCCGCGGGGGGCTCGCCGACGTCGAGTGGACCGCCCAGCTGCTGCAGCTGCGCCACGCGCACGCCGTGCCCACCCTGCGGACCACGTCGACGGTCGAGACGCTCGTGGCCGCCGGCGCGGCGGAGCTGGTGGGGGCCGGGGACGTCGAGGTGCTGCTGGAGGCCTGGCTGACGGCGACCCGCGCCCGCAACGCCCTGGTCCTGGCGCGCGGCAAGGCCGCCGACCAGCTGCCGTCCAGCGGCCCGGTCCTCGCCGCGGTCGCCCACGCCGCGGGCTGGAAGGGTGCGGAGCCGGCGGCGTTCCTCGACCAGTACCGCAAGGTCACCCGCCGGGCACGGACCGTCGTGGAACGCACCTTCGGGGCCTGAGCCCGCCTCCCGTCCCCTCCTCAGCGGGCGCTGATCGCGGCAACCGTGCGCTCGGCCGCGGCGAGCGCGCCCTCCACGTGGCCGGGGCTCTCCGTGCTCGTCTCCGTGCTGGCCCAGTGCAGCCGACCCGCCAGTGTGGGCCGGGTCAGCAGCGGGTGGCCGAACAGCGCGAACCCGTCGAGGTGCTCCACCTCCGGCGGCGACGTCCACGGTTGCGTCCGCCACTCCCGGACGAGCACCTGCAGCGGCGCGGCGGCCCGGGGCCCGAACATCCGCACCAGCTGGTCGACGACGTCCTGCGGCCGGACCGTCGGGGCTCCGGCCGCGCCGGGGACGAAGCCGAACAGTGCCGCGGGGGAGCCGTCCGGGCCGGACAGGTCGTGCAGCTCGCGCAGCGGACCGAGGTGGCTCACCCCGGCCCCGGCCAGGCCGGCCTCCCGCCAGAACGGCGACGGGTACTCGACGACGACCTTGGTGGTTGCGCCCATCCAGACCGGGGTCCGGGCGGCCACGTCGCGCACGTCGTCGTCGAGGTCGGGCAGGGCGAGGGTGGCGACGGCGAGCGCAGGCGGGACCGCCAGGACGACGTGCGCCGCGTGCAGCGGGCCGTCGTCCAGGTCCACGCGCACGCCGCCGCCGTCGGCCGACACCCCGCGCACCGGGGTGCCGAGGGCCACCGTGCCCGGGGCAAGGGTGGCGGCCAGCGCCTCCGGGAGCGACTGGGCGCCGCCGGTGTAGCGGAAGGCGGGCACGTCGATCGGGTTGCCCTGCAGCCGCTGGACGCCCGGAGGCGCGTCGTACAGCGCGTCGCCGGTGAGGTGCTGGGCGTGGGACGCCAGGCCGAGGCGCGCGAGCAGCGCCGCCACCCGGTGCTCGCCCTCCCAGGACCAGGAGGCGCCGAGGTCGAGGCGGCCACCGGCACGGGCGGGGACCGACTCCAGCCGGCCGCCGACCCGGTCGCGGGCCTCGAGGCACCGGACCCGGAGCCCGGCGGAGGTCAGGGTCGCGGCAGTGCTCAGCCCGGCGATGCCGGCACCGACCACCACGACGTCCAGGGGTCTCGACGTCGTGCTCGGCGTGTTCACGGGCCCAGGGAACCAGCCACCCGCACCGGTCACCCGGTGGGGGTCCGAACGCGGGGGTCCGAACGCGCACGAGTCCGCCCGCGCCGCAGTGGAGCAGGGGCCGGCGGCGCGGACGGACTCGGGTCGAGCAGACGTGCAGGTCAGGTCACACGTCGTAGTACAGGGCGAACTCGTACGGGTGCGGGCGCAGCCGGATCGGGTCGATCTCGTCGTTGCGCTTGATGTCGATCCAGGTGTCGATCAGGTCCTGGGTGAACACCCCGCCGGCCATGAGGTAGTCGTTGTCGGCCTCGAGGCGGTCGATGACGGCGGACAGCGAGGTCGGCGCCTGGGGGATGTTGCGGGCCTCCTCGGGCGGCAGCTCGTAGAGGTCCTTGTCCACCGGGGCCATCGGCTCCATCTTGTTCTTGATGCCGTCCAGGCCCGCCATCATCTGCGCGGCGAAGCACAGGTACGGGTTGCCCGAGGAGTCCGGCGCGCGGAACTCCAGGCGCTTGGCCTTCGGGTTGTTGCCGGTGATGGGGATGCGGACCGCGGCGGAGCGGTTGCGCTGGGAGTAGACGAGGTTGATCGGCGCCTCGTAGCCCGGCACCAGGCGGTGGTAGGAGTTCACCGTCGGGTTGGTGAAGGCGAGCAGGCTCGGGGCGTGGTGCAGGATGCCGCCGATGTAGTGCCGCGCCATGTCCGACAGGCCCGCGTAGCCGGCCTCGTCGTGGAACAGCGGCACGCCGTCCTTCCACAGCGACTGGTGGCAGTGCATGCCGGAGCCGTTGTCGCCGAACAGCGGCTTCGGCATGAAGGTGACCGTCTTGCCCGCCGCCCAGGCGGTGTTCTTCACGATGTACTTGAACAGCAGCAGGTCGTCCGCCGCGCTCAGCAGCGTGTCGAACTTGTAGTTGATCTCGGCCTGGCCGCCGGACCCCACCTCGGAGTGGCCGCGCTCGAGCACGAAGCCCGCGTTCTGCAGGTTGGTGGCGATGTCGTCGCGCAGGTCGACGAAGTGGTCGTAGGGCGCCACGGGGAAGTAGCCGCCCTTGTAGCGGACCTTGTAGCCGAGGTTGGGGCCACCGTCGTCCTCGTAGGCCTTGTTGGTGTTCCACCAGCCGGCCTCGGAGTCGACCTCGTAGGAGGTGCCGTTGGCGGTGGAGCCGAAGCGCACCGAGTCGAAGATGTAGAACTCGGCCTCGGCGCCGAAGTACGCGGTGTCCGCGATGCCCGTGCTGGCCAGGTACTCCTCGGCCTTGCGGGCGACGTTGCGCGGGTCCCGGCTGTAGGACTCCCGGGTGAACGGGTCGTGCACGAAGAAGTTCACGTTGAGGGTCTTCGCGGCGCGGAACGGGTCCAGCCGGGCGGTGGTGATGTCGGGCAGCAGCATCATGTCCGACTCGTGGATGGACTGGAAGCCGCGCACCGAGGAGCCGTCGAAGGCGAGCCCGTCGTCGAAGACGTCCTGCGTGAAGGCCTTGGCGGGGACGCTGAAGTGCTGCATCACGCCGGGAAGGTCGCAGAAGCGGATGTCGACGTACTCGACACCCTCGTCGGCGATGAACTTCAGCGCCTCGTCGGAATTGGTGAACACCAGCATCGACTCCTTCGCGTGGTTCCGGCAGCCGTGCAGGCCCCGGTCGTCGTCGATCAACGTAGGGAGAGCGTGTTGCCCGGCCGTAGCCCGTGCGTTTCGCCGGTGTTACGTGCCACCGGTCGCGAGCGGCCCGGGCCGGGTGGTGGGACACCGCCTACCCTGGGGTGCGTGGCACGGTCGGAGCGCGTGACGGGGAGCTGGCTGAACGGACCGCGGGCGGCGCTGCCGCAGGGCGTGGACGGCACCGAGCGGCACTACCGGGGCGAGCGCCTGGGCCTGCCCGAGGACGGACGGGGTTCGGTGGCCGGCACCGGGCGCCGGGTCCTGGCCATCGCCGTCGACTGGATGCTCGCCGCCCTCGTCGCCTCGCTGTTCCTCTCCTCCGCCGTGTCGACCTCGACGGGCCTGTGGCGGCTGGCGACGTGGGCCGCGATCTCCGTGGTCGCCGTGGCCGTCTTCTCGACCACGCCCGGTCAGCTCGTGGCCGGGATCGGGGTGGCACGGGTCGATGCGGAGGTGCCGGTCGGAGTGGTGCGGGCGGTGGCCCGGGTCGCCCTCATCGCCCTGGTCGTCCCGGTGGTGGTCTGGGACGTCGACGGTCGCGGCCTGCAGGACCGGCTGACCCAGACCGTCGTCATCCGCTCCCGCTAGCCGGCTGACCGACCTGCCCCCACCTCAGCGGCGTCGTGCGGCTCGCTGGACGCTGCGCATCTTCGCCCCGGCGGGCATCGGCCCCTTCGGCATGGCGGCGCCGCCGGCGCGCGCGCTGATCGCGGCGAGGCGCGAGTCGAGGGAGTCCATCCGCTTGGCGTCGATGTTGCGCGGGAGCTTGGCCATGTGGCGCTGCAGCTTGGCCAGCGTCACCTGGCCCTCCTCGTTGCCGACGACGACGTCGTAGATCGGGGTGTCGCCGACGAGGCGGGCGACCTTCTTCTTCTCCTGCGCGAGCAGGCCCTTGACCCGGGCCGGGGAGCCCTCGGCGACCAGGATGACGCCGGGGCGCCCGACGACCCGGTGCACCGCGTCCAGGTGGGTGGTGCCGGCCACGGCCTGGGTGACCCGCCAGGGTCCCCGCATGTTCTCCAGCGCCCACCCCGCCGCGCCCGGCTGGCCGTCGGCCTTGGTGTAGACGCTCTTCTGCAGGCGCCGCCCGAAGATGATAACCGCGAGCAGGACGCCCACGACGATGCCCAGCGGCAGGGCCACCCACTGTGCGCCGAAGATCAACCCGACCAGGAAGAAGGCCACCGCGGTGAGCACGATGGTGCCGACGAGGATCGGGAGCAGCTTCTTGTCGTCGCGGCGCTGCATCTGGAACGCCTGCCAGAACTGGCCGCGCCGCTCCTTGGACGCGGCCCGCTTGGCCGAGCGGGCGGCCTTCTTCTGCTCCGGGGTGAGCTTCTGCTTCGGCTTCTTCGAGCTGTCCTGCGCCATGGTCGCCGAGGATACCGGGCGAGGAGTCCGCTGCCGGCCTTCTAGGAGGAGGGGGCGAGCCGGGCCATCAGCGAGCTGGCCTCCTGGTGCGCGCTGCCCGCCTGGTCCGCGCGGTCCAGGTGGGCCAGGTTGTCCGGCACGGCCTCCCCGCGGGCCCGCAGGGCCGCCGTGAACAGCCGCCCCGCGCGGTAGGAGGAGCGCACGAGCGGACCGGCCATGACCCCGGTGAAGCCGAGGGAGCGGGCGACCTCGGAGTGCGCGACGAACTCCGCGGGCTTCACCCAGCGATCCACGGGGTGGTGGCGCGGGCTCGGGCGCAGGTACTGGGTGATGGTGATGATCTCGCAGCCGGCGTCGTGCAGGTCGCGCAGCGCCTCGTCGACCTCGTCGGGGGTCTCGCCCATGCCCAGGATCAGGTTCGACTTGGTGACCAGGTCGGCCTCGCGGGCGGCCGTGATGACGTCGAGGCTGCGCTGGTAGCGGAAGGCCGGGCGGATGCGCTTGAAGATGCGCGGCACCGTCTCCACGTTGTGGGCCAGCACCTCCGGGCGGGAGGAGAACACCTCGGCCAGCTGCTCGGGGACGGCGTTGAAGTCGGGGATGAGGTTCTCGACGCCGGTGCCCGGGTTCAGCTCGTGGATCTTGCGCACCGTCTCCGCGTACAGCCACGCACCGCCGTCGGGCAGGTCGTCGCGGGCCACGCCGGTGATGGTGGAGTAGCGCAGCCCCATGGCCTGCACGCTCTCGGCGACGCGGCGGGGCTCGTCCCGGTCGAGGTCGTCGGGCTTGCCGGTGTCGATCTGGCAGAAGTCGCACCGACGCGTGCACTGCTCGCCGCCGATGAGGAAGGTGGCCTCGCGGTCCTCCCAGCACTCGAAGATGTTGGGGCAGCCCGCCTCCTCGCACACCGTGTGCAGACCCTCGCGCTTCACCAGCGCCTTGAGCTCGGTGTACTCCGGGCCCATGGTCGCGCGGGTCTTGATCCACGACGGCTTCCGCTCGATCGGGGTCTCCGCGTTGCGGACCTCCAGGCGGAGCAGCTTGCGTCCCTCAGGTGCGATGGTCACCGGTCTCACGGTACGCGCGACCGACTGGCCTCACGCCCCGGGCGGGGCCACCCCGGTCTGCTCGACGGTGAGGTCCCGGACCAGGTCGACGGCCGCGTCGTCGTGCCCACCCGCGGAGAGCCGGACCAGGCTCGGCGAGCCCCGCAGCTGCCCGATCCCGGACGGGCCGTAGGTGGCCCCGCCGGTGACGTCGGGGGCGGTCGCGGCGAACAGCTGGGGCAGGGCGCCGGCGGCGGCCGACTGGCCTAGCAGCGACGTCGCACCGCCGGCGAGCGCCCGCACCAGCTGCGGTGCGTTGGTCATCATGGTGGACACCAGGTTGGTGCAGCTGGCCCCGGGGTGGGCGGCGACCGCCGTGACCCCGGAACCGTGGACCCGGGCACCGTGGTCACGGTGCAGCTGGTGGGTCAGCAGCAGGTTGGCCCGCTTGGAGAGCCCGTAGGCCGACCAGGCGCGGTAGCCCTCGCCCCGGGTGCGGGCGAGGAGCGCCTCGGGCGAGCCCGGGTCGATCCTGCCCAGCCGCTCGGCGAGGCTGGTGACGGTGACGACGCGGGCGTCGGGACGCTCGATCAGGGCGGGCAGCAGCAGCCAGGTCAGCGCCGCGTGACCCAGGTGGTTGGTGGCCCACTGCAGCTCGAACCCGTCGACCGTGGTGGACAGCGGTGGCGCCATCAGCCCGGCGTTGTTGACCAGCACGTCCAGCTCGCCCCCGGTGCGCTCGAGGACGTCGGACGCGGACCGGCGGACCGAGGTGAGGTCGGCGAGGTCGAGGTCCACCAGCTCCGGGGCCGCGCCGCCGGCCGCCGCCTGCACCTCGGCCAGGGCCTGCTCGCCCCGGGCGGGGTTGCGGGCACCCAGCAGCACCCGGGCACCGTGGCGGGCGAGCTCGGTCGCGGTCACCAGACCCAGCCCGGAGGTGGCCCCGGTGACGAGCACGGTGCGACCGGACTGGTCGGGGATGTCGGCCGCGCTCCAGCTCACGCGTGCAGGCCCGCCGCGAGGTCGAGGGTCAGCCCGGCCGGCGCGGGCGTGCGCTCGAGCTCGCGGTCGGTGACCTCGCGGGTGCCCTCCAGCGCCTCGAGGACCGCGGTGCGCACGACGGGGAGGACCTCCGCGGTGGTGACGTCGCGACCGAGCTCGCGGCTCAGCGTGGTGACGCCCGCGTCGGCGATCCCGCAGGGCACGATGCCGTCGAAGCCGTCCATCGCGTTGTCGCAGTTCAGCGCGAAGCCGTGCAGGGTGACCCCGCGGGCCACCCGGACGCCGATGGCGGCGATCTTGCGCTCCGGGCGCCCGGCGGAGGCGGCGAGCCACACCCCGGAGCGGCCGTCGACCCGCCCGGTGGACAAGCCCAGGGAGTCGCAGACCTCGATGAGGGCCTGCTCCAGGCGGCGCACGTAGTCCACCACGTCGACCGGGTCGGCCAGGCCGACGATCGGGTACCCGACGAGCTGGCCCGGTCCGTGCCAGGTGATCTGGCCGCCACGATCCACGTCGATCACCGGGGTGCCGTCGGTGGGGCGGTCCGCATCGGCGGTGCGACGGCCTGCGGTGTAGGTCGACGGGTGCTCCAGCAGCATCAGCACGTCGCCCGCGGTGCCCTCGGCCCGGGCGGTGGCGTGCGCGCGCTGGGCCTCCCACGCGGCCGTGTAGTCGAGCCGGCCGAGCTCCACGACGTCGACCGGTTCGGTGCTCGCGCGCAGGCTCCGGCTCATGCGGGCGACGCTACGCGCGCAGGTACCGGTCCACGGCGCGGGCGGCCCGGTGGCCCCCGGCGAGCGCCCCCTGCAGCGACGGGGTGTCGCGGTGGTCCCCGGCGACGAACAACCCGTCGTGCAGGTGCACCGGGGCGCGCAGCCCGTCCGCGGTGGGGGCGGTGAGCGCGGGCAGCGCCCGCTCGACCCGCGCGGTGTGCAGGTGCGACCAGCCGCCCGGGTCGGTGCCGAACAGCCGGCCCGCCTCCCGGCGCACGGTCGCCTCGTCCAGGTCTGCGAGCGTCGAGGTCGCGACCAGCGCGCGGTGGTCGGGGGAGTAGGTCGGCGCCGCCGCGGTCATGACCACGGTGTTCAGCAACGGGCCACCGCTGGCGTCCAGGTGCAGCAGCGCCTCGGCGGTCGGAGCCTCGTCGGCCACGTGGTACCAGGTGGTCACCGACCGGGTCCGCGGCACGGGGTGGCCGAGCAGGCCCGCGGCGGTCACCGGGTCGGCTGCCACCACCACGGCGCGGGCGGTCCGCTCGCCGTCGTCGGTGCGCACCCGGGTGTCCTCGACCCCGCGCACGGGAGTGGCGAGCTCCACCGTCCCCGCGGCCAGCTGCCGCGCCAGGTGCGCCGGGAGGGCGGCCATCCCCGCCGCGGGGACCGCGACCGTGCCGAGCACGAAGGTGCGCCACACCAGCTCGGCGAACCGGGCGGAGGTGGCGAGCTCGTCCTCCAGCAGCACGCCGGCCAGGAACGGCCGCAGGAAGCGTTCCTGCGCCGCCCCCCCGAGGCCTGCCCGCGCGAACATCTTCGCGGTGGAGACGTCGGCGCGGCGCGCCGATCCCCGGGCGCCGTGGGCGAGCACCCGTACGGTCCAGCGCACCAGGGCGAGCTTGTCGGTCCACGGCAGCAGCGTGTCTGTGGCCGTCGACCACGCCGTGCTCGGCATCCGCAGGGGGTTCACGAGGCGGTGCAGGTCGTCCCCGCGTCGCAGCGCGGCCCCGGGGACGAAGGCCTGCAGGTCGAGGTCGGGCAGGTGCACCTCGCGCCGCAGCGCGGGGTAGGCGGTGTTGAGCACCTGGAAGCCGCGGTCGCAGGTGAACCCGTCGACCGTGTCGGTGGCGACCCGGCCACCCACCGTCCCCGACGCCTCGAGCACGGTCACCGCGTGCCCGGCGAGCTGGAGGTGCTTCGCGCAGACCAGCCCGGCGAGCCCGGCCCCCACGACGACCACGTCGGCGGCACCACCGGAGAGCCGGGGGCTCACGAGGTGACGGCCGCCATCGCCGCGTCCAGCGTCGGGTGGGTGAAGACGAACCCGTGCTCGAGCAGCTTCGCGGGCACGGCCCGCTGCCCCTCCAGCACCCCCTCCTCGGCGAACTCCCCGATGACGAGCTTGATCGCGAAGCCGGGGATCACCCACGGCGCCGGGCGCCCGTATGCCTCGCCCAGCGCGGCGTTGAAGGCCTTGTTGGTGACGGGGGTCGGCCCGGTCACGTTGACCGGACCGGAGATCCCCGGCGTCTCGACCGCGAACACGATGGCCGCGACCTCGTCGGTCAGCGAGACCCACGGGTAGTACTGCTCGCCGTCGCCCAGGCGTCCGCCCAGGGCCAGCTTGTACAGCGGGGCGAGGCGGGCCAGCAGCCCGCCGGACGACGCGAGCACGAGCCCGGTGCGGAGCACCACGACGCGCGCGCCGCCCTCGGACGCCGGCGCGGTGGCGGCCTCCCAGTCCCGGCACACCTCGGGCAGGAACCCCTCCCCGGCGGGGGCGTCCTCCTCGGTGACGGTGTCCCCCGTGTCGCCGTAGTAGCCGACCGCGCTCGCGTTGACCAGGGTGCCGACACCGTGCGCGGCGACCGCGCGCGCGATGAAGTCGGTCGGATCCATCCGGCTGTCCCGGATGGCCTGCTTGTACGCGCCGCTCCAGCGCTTGTCCCCGATGCCCACACCGCAGAGGTTGACCACGGCGTCGACACCGTCGAGGGCGCCGGGGACGATCTCCCCGGTGCTCGGGTCCCAGCGCCGCTCGTCCGGTGCCTTGGCCTCCCGCCGGACGAGGCGGAGCACCTCGTGGTCGTGCTCGCGCAGGGCGGAGACGAGGGCGGTACCGATCAGGCCGGAGGAACCGGCGACGACGATGCGCATGCCGGTGATCGTGTCACGAGCCCCCACGACGGGCCCGCCCGACGAGAACGGGGCCGGGACCCGCGGGTGCGGATCCCGGCCTCGTGCCGCCCTGCCGTCGTCGAGCGGACCGCGGCTACAGGCCCAGGTCGGCCGCGAACGCGGCCTCCTCCAGGCGGTGCTTCAGGGTGGTGAGGAAGCGACCCGCGTCGGCCCCGTCCACCAGGCGGTGGTCGTAGGTCATCGGCAGGTAGCACATGGAGCGCACGGCGATGGTGTCCCCGCCGAGGTCGTCGGTGGTCACCACCGCCCGCTTCACGATCGCCCCGGTGCCCAGCATCGCCGCCTGCGGCGGGACCAGGATCGGGGTGTCGAACAACGCCCCCTGGCTGCCGATGTTGGTGATGGTGAAGGTGCCGCCGGAGAGCTCGTCGGGCTTGAGCTTGTTGTTGCGCGCCCGGTCGGCGAGGTCCTTGACGGCCCGCGACAGCCCGGCCAGGGACAGGTCGCCGGCGTTGTGGATGACCGGCGAGAGCAGGCCCGCGGGTGTGTCCACGGCAATCGCCAGGTGCTCGGCCCCGTGATACGTGATCTCCTTCGCGGCCTCGTCGTAGGAGGCGTTGATGTTCGGGTGGCTCTTCAGCGCCTCCACCACGGCCTTCGCGAAGAACGGCAGGAACGTGAGGTTCACGCCCTCCCGCTCGGCGAAGGAGGCCTTGGCGCGCGTGCGCAGCGCGACGATGCGGCTCATGTCGACCTCGAAGGTCTGGGTGAGCTGTGCGGAGCCCTGCAGCGACTCCCGCGTCTTCGTGGCCGTGATCTGCCGGATGCGGCTGGCCTTCTTCGTGGTGCCGCGCAGGGCCGCCAGCTCGGGTCGGACCCCCGCGGTGGAGGGGCGCGACGGCGCGGGGCGGGTGCCGGTGGCCCCGTCGCTGGTCGTCGTGGCGGCGGGTTCGGCGGCCGGCTCGGGGGTGGCTGCCTTCTCGGCGGCGGCCTCCACGTCCTGCTTGCGGATCCGTCCACCGACCCCGGTCCCGGTGAGGGAGGAGAGATCGACGCCCTTCTCGGCGGCGAGCTTGCGCACCAGCGGAGTGACGTAGGGGGTGCTGGGGGCAGCGTCGTCCCCGCGGCGGAGCCCCTGCTCCGGCGTGCTCCCCGGGGCCGGCTCCGCCTTCTTCCCGGGTGCCTCCCGGGACGGCGTGGCCGTCTTCTCCGCCTCGACGGCCTGCTCACGGGCCGCGTCGTCGTCGGCCACCTCCTCCTCGAGCGGGGTCCTCCCCGAGGTCTCCGTGGCCCCGGCGGCGCTGTGGCCGGAGCCGGCGTCCGCGGCCTCCGCCGCCTCGCCGGAGTCCTCCGTCGGCGGGGTGACCTCCTCGGGCTCGGGGGCCGGGGTGGGCTCGGCCCCGGGCGCAGCGGCTGCACCCTGGGCGCCGATGACGGCGAGCCGGCCACCGACCTCGACGGTGGCGTCCTCGTCCGCGGAGATCTCCAGCAGCGTGCCCGCGACGGGCGAGGGGATCTCGGTGTCGACCTTGTCCGTGGAGACCTCGAGCAGCGGCTCGTCCACCGCGACGTCGTCGCCCACGGCCTTGAGCCAGCGGGTGACGGTGCCCTCGGTGACCGACTCGCCGAGCGCCGGCATGGTCACCGGGGTGCCCTCGGCGGACCCGCCCGAGCTCGCCGGCGCCCCCGGCTCGGGCTCGGGCTCGGCGGCGGTCGCCCCGTCCGCGGGCGCTGCCTCCGGCTCGGGCTCGGCGGCCGGCTCGGGCGAGGCGGCCGGCTCGTCTTCGGTCCCCGCGTCGTCGCCGTCACCGTCGCCGTCACCGATGATCGCGAGCTCGCCGCCGACCTCGACGGTCTCGTCCTCGGCGGCCACGATCTTCTGCAGCACGCCCGCTGCGGGGGAGGGGATCTCGGTGTCCACCTTGTCGGTGGACACCTCCACCAGGGGCTCGTCGACGGCGACGGTGTCGCCCTCCTGCTTGAGCCACCGGGTGACGGTCCCCTCGGTGACGCTCTCACCCAGGGCTGGCATCTGGACGGAGAAGGCCATGCGGATGACTCCTGCTCGATTGGTGGTGCGGTGGGTGCTGCCGGGTCGGGTGGAGCGGTCAGCCGTGGTTGTGCAGGGGCTTGCCGGCCAGCGCGAGGAAAGCCTCGCCGAAGGCCTCGTTCTGCGTGGGGTGCGCGTGCACCAGCTGGGCGACGTCGTCGGCGTAGGCCTCCCAGTTGTAGACCAGCTGGGCCTCGCCGACGAGCTCGCCGACCCGCTCGCCGACCATGTGCACGCCCACCACCGGGCCCTGCTCGTCGGCCCCGCCGGAGCGGATGAGCTTGATGCCGCCGGCCGTCTTCAGGATCTGGCTCTTCCCGTTGCCCGCGAGATCGAAGATCACGGTGCTGACCTCGCCGTACTTCTCCTTCGCCTGGGCCTCGGTGAGCCCCACGGAGGCCACCTCGGGGTTGGAGTAGGTGACGCGGGGGATGCCGGTCTCGTCGATGACCTGCGGCTTCAGCCCGGCCAGCTCCTCGGCGACGAAGATGCCCTGGGCGAACCCGCGGTGCGCGAGCTGGAGCCCGGGGACGATGTCGCCCACGGCGTAGACGCCGTCGAGGTTGGTGCGCAGCCGCTCGTCGGTGAGGACGAAGCCGCGGTCCATCGTCACGCCCGCCTCCTCGTAGCCCACGTCGGAGGTGCGCGGCCCTCGACCGACCGCGACGAGCAGCAGGTCGGCCTCGATCGTGCTGCCGTCCTCGAGGGTGACGGTGACGGCGTCGTCGGTCTGGGTGGCCCCGGTGAACTTCTTGCCGACGCTGAAGGCGATCTTGCGCTTGCGGAACGCCCGCTCGACCTGCTTGGAGCACCACTCGTCCTCCGCGGCCACCAGCCGCGGCAGTGCCTCGACGATGGTCACCTCGGCGCCGAAGGAGCGCCAGACGCTGGCGAACTCGATGCCGATGACGCCGCCGCCGAGGACGATGACGCGCTCGGGGACGTGGTCCAGGCGCAGCGCCTGCTCGCTGGTCATGATCCGGCCACCGATGTCCAGGCCGGGCAGCGTGCGCGGGTAGGACCCGGTGGCCAGGACGACGGCCTTGCCGGTGTACCGCTGCCCGTCCACCTCGACGGTGCGGTCGCCGACGAAGCGTCCCCGCCCCTCGACGACGGTGATCTTGCGGGAGGCCACCAGGCCCTGCAGGCCCTTGTAGAGCTTGCCGACGACGCCGTCCTTGTAGGAGTTGACGCCGGCCATGTCGATGCCCTCGAGGGAGCTCTTCACCCCGAACTGCGCACCGTGACGGGCGTTGTCGGCCACCTCCGCGGCGTGCAGCAGCGCCTTGGTGGGGATGCACCCCACGTGCAGGCAGGTGCCACCGACCTTGTCGCTCTCGATCATGGTGACGGAGAGGCCGAGCTGGGCGGCGCGCAGCGCGGCCGCGTAGCCGCCGGACCCTCCACCGAGCACAACCAGGTCGCTGTCGGTCAACGTCATCTCCTCCATCGTCGCCCCGGTGACGCACGCGGACGTCCACCTGGTGGGTGGCGCGCGACGCGGCGGGGCGGTGCTCGTGCGGGTGGTGAGCATCCTTCCACCTCCCGGCCGAGGTCGGTGCCCGGGGCGTCACCCGTCCTGGCGACGCCGCGCACCGGGCGGCTCTGGCACGATCGGAGGTCCGTTCGGGACAGGGAGGTGCGGGGTGCGCACGTGGTTCGGGCGGCGACGCGCGGGCGGGTCCCGCGGGGCCCGCAGCAGCCAGGCACCGAACCGTGAGGACGCCGCCCACCTCGGTGCGTGGGCGCGGTCCCACCACGGGGTCGAAGCCTTCGTCGAGCAGCCGAGCAAGGCGGTGCCGGGGTTCACGGTGGTGCTGGTGGCCCACGACGGGGAGTGGACGCGGCGCCGGGTCGACGGGGCGAAGGCGGCGCGCAAGCTCGGTGAGGAGCTGGCGATCCCCGTCTACGACGTGCAGCGGACCGGGTACCCGCAGCGCATGCGCGACCACGACGCCCGGGCCCGGATCCTCCGCCAGCGCGCGCGTCGCTCCGACCTGTGACCGCGCCGCGTGGACGCGGTGTGCGCGCAGCGGTTGCGAGCTGCTACCCGCGGGCGGCGATGTCCTCCAGCACGGCGATCATCGTCCGGACGGGCACGCCCGTGCCGCCCTTGCCGGTGTAGCCGTGCGGCCCGGCGGTGTTGTAGGCCGGCCCGGCGACGTCCACGTGGGCCCACTGCACCCCCTCGGCGACGAACTCGCGCAGGAACACCGCGGCCGCGAGCATCCCGCCCGAACGCTTGTTGGTGATGTTGGCCAGGTCGGCCACCGGGGAGTCCAGCTGCTCGCGCAGCTCGTCGGGCAGCGGCATGGCCCAGCCACCCTCGCCCACCTGGCGGGAGATCTCCGCGACGCGGTCGCGGAACGCCTCGGTGCCCATCACGCCGGGGGTGCGGTCACCCAGGGCCACCACCTGCGCCCCGGTCAGCGTCGCGGTGTCGACGAGGTAGTCGATCCCGTCCTCGCAGGCCCGCACGATGGCGTCGGCCAGGATCAGCCGGCCCTCGGCGTCGGTGTTCAGCACCTCCACCGTCGTGCCGCCGTACTGGGTGAGCACGTCACCGGGGCGCTGGGCGGTGGCCGAGGGCATGTTCTCCGCCATCGGCACGGTCGCGGTGAGGGTGATCGGCAGCGCCAGCTCGGCGGCTGCCACCACCGTCGCCACGACGGCGGCCGCGCCGCCCATGTCCGAGGTCATCGCCTCCATCCCCGCCGCCGGCTTGATGCTGATGCCACCGGTGTCGAAGGTGATGCCCTTGCCGACGATGCCGACCTTCACGGTCCCGCCGCCGGACCACGTCATGCGGACCAGCCGCGGCGGCCGCGAGCTGCCCTGCCCGACGCCGACGATGCCGCCGTAACCACCCTCGGCGAGCCGGGTCTCGTCGAGCACCTCGACGGTGAGGCCCGCGTCGGTGCCCAGGGTGCTCGCCCGCTCGGCGAACGAGGCGGGGAACAGGTCGTTGGGTGGGGTGTTCACGAGCTCGCGGGCGGTCGCGACGGCCCGGGCCACCACGACGGCGCGCGCGAGGGCGTCGGCGCCGGAGGCGGTGTCGGCGACGAGCAGCTGCACCCGGGCCAGCGGTGCGGTGCCCTTGGCGGACTTGTACGCGGTGAACGTGTACGCCCCCAGCGCGAACCCCTCCGCCGTGGCACCGAGGTCGAGGGTGGACAGGGTCGTCGCCGCCGTCGTGGTGCCCGAAAGCGCCCGGGCGGCCACGCCGGCGGCGCGCCGCACCTGCTCGCCGGTGGGTCGCTCGGCCACGCCGCCCAGCCCGACGGCCAGCACCGAGCGCGCCCCGAGCGACTCCGGGGCCGGGACGCGGGTGGTCTGGCCGGCCTTGCCGGTGGCCCCCAGGTCGGCGAGCACCGCGAGCACGTCGGTCGAGCCCAGCACGTCCTCACCCAGCAGCTGCGGTCCGTCCGCACCCGTCGCGAGGCCGATCACGAGCACGTCGACGCCGGACACGCTGGTGGCCAGCGACAGCTCGGGCAGGTTCGGGCGCAGCACGGGAGTGGTGCCGGTTCCGGGGTCGGACGGGGTCTCGGACGGGGTGGCAGTCATGGAGGCCAGCCTAGTGAGCCGCCCTCACGACCGACGGGTTCGCTACCGTCGTCCGTCGTGAGCACACCCCAGCCGCAGACCACCAGCCCCGAGCTCCGCCGCAGCGCCGTCCACGACACGCACGTGGCGCTCGGTGCCACCCTCGCCGAGTTCAGCGGCTGGGAGATGCCCCTGAGCTACTCCGGCGTCGTCGCGGAGCACACGGCCGTCCGCGAGGCCGTCGGGATCTTCGACGTCGGCCACCTGGGCAAGGCATCGGTCGACGGTCCCGGTGCCGCCGTGTTCGTCGACGCGTGCCTGACCAACGCCCTCTCGCGCATCGGACCGGGCGCCGCCCAGTACACCCTGTGCTGTGACCGCACCGGCGGGGTGGTCGACGACCTCATCGCCTACCTGGTCTCTCCCGACGAGGTGTTCCTCGTGCCCAACGCGGCCAACACCGCGGCCGTCGTCGACGCGCTGGCGGCGGTGGCCCCGGACGGGATCACGGTCTCCGACCGGCACACCGAGCACGGGGTGCTCGCGGTGCAGGGCCCGCGCTCGCCCGAGGTGCTGGCGGCGCTCGGGCTGCCCCACGAGCTCGACTACATGGCCTTCGTCGACGCGTGGTGGGGCGGGCACCCCGTCCGGGTGTGCCGCACCGGCTACACCGGTGAGCACGGCTACGAGCTGCTGCCCCGCTGGGACCAGGCCGACGCGCTGTTCCGCGCCCTGGTCGAGGCGGCCGCGCCGCTGGGCGGGCTGCCCTGCGGGCTCGGGGCGCGCGACACCCTGCGCACCGAGATGGGCTACCCGCTGCACGGTCACGAGCTCTCCGCCGACATCACCCCGGTGCAGGCGCGCGCCGGCTGGGCGGTCGGGTGGTCCAAGCCCGAGTTCTGGGGCCGTGAGCCGCTGGCCGCGGAGAAGGCGGCCGGGCCCGCCCGACGGCTGTGGGGCCTGCGCGCCACCGGCCGGGGCGTCCCGCGGGCGGGAATGACGGTGCTCGCCGACGGTGCGCCGGTGGGGACCACGACCTCGGGCACCTACTCGCCCACCCTCGGCACCGGGATCGCCCTCGCCCTGCTCGACACCGGTGCCGGGCTCGCGGCGGGCGCGGAGGTCGCCCTCGACGTGCGCGGGCGCAGCCTGCCCTGCGTCGTCGTCGCGCCGCCCTTCGTGCCTGCCCGGACGCGCGAGGCGTGACGGCCGTGGCCACCCCCTGGACCTGGGCGGCGGGGGCACTAGCCTGCAGGGCATGAGCGCGCCCGAGTTCACCCGCACCGCCAACCCCGTGCTGACCGCGGACGACACCCTCGCCGACATCCTGCTGGCGCCCGGCTTCGGCAAGCACTTCAGCGACCACATGGTGAGCATCAGCTTCACCGTGGAGCGCGGCTGGCACGACGCGGGCGTGGTGCCGTACGGCCCCATCGAGCTCGACCCGGCGGCGATGGTGCTGCACTACGGGCAGGCCATATTCGAGGGGCTCAAGGCCTACCGGCAGGCCGACGGCTCGGTGCGCGGGTTCCGGCCCGCCGCCAACGCCGAGCGCTTCCGCCGCTCTGCGGCGCGCATGGCCATGCCCCAGCTGCCCGACGAGCTGTTCCTGGGCTCGATCCGCGAGCTGCTGCGCGTCGACGAGACGTGGATCCCCGCCGCCGGCGGCGAGGCCTCGCTGTACCTGCGCCCGTTCCTGTTCTCCACCGAGGCGGGGCTCGGCGTGCGCCCGGCTAGCGAGTACCGCTACCTGCTCATCGCCTCCCCGGCCGGGGCGTACTTCACCGGGGGTGTCCGGCCGGTGAGCGTCTGGCTGTCCACGGAGTACGTGCGGGCCGCCCCCGGCGGCACCGGGGCCGCCAAGTTCGCGGGCAACTACGCCGCGTCGTTGCTGGCCCAGGCGCAGGCGGCGGACGCGGGCTGCGACCAGGTGGTGTGGCTGGACGCCCTGGAGCGGCGCAACGTCGAGGAGATGGGCGGGATGAACCTGTTCTTCGTCCTCGGGGAGGGCGACGACGCGGAGCTGGTCACCCCGTCGCTGTCGGGCTCGCTGCTGCCCGGCATCACCCGTGACTCGCTGCTCGCGCTCGGCCGGGACGCCGGGATGACCGTCACCGAGCGGCAGATCAGCACCGACGAGTGGGAGAAGAAGGCCGGCACCGGTGAGATCAGCGAGGTCTTCGCCTGCGGCACGGCCGCCGTCATCACCCCCGTCGGGCGGGTCAAGCACGCCGACGGCGAGTTCGAGGTGCGCGGGGGTGCGACCGGCCCGGTCACCGTCCGCCTGCGCGAGCAGCTCACCGGCATCCAGCGGGGCACCGTCGCCGACCCGCACGGCTGGATGACGACGCTGCTGGACTGAGGTCCGGCCCCGCCGCTAGCCCTGGATGGCTCCGGTGGTCCCAGGGGCCCGCCGCTAGCCCTGGATGGCGTCGGGGCCCGCCGCGGTGTCCTCGGCGTCGCTGCCGTCGCTCGGACCGCTCACCCCGGCGTCGGCGAAGGTCGCCATCTCCGCCAGCACCCGCACCGAGGCCTGCAGCACCGGCAGGGCCAGCACGGCTCCCGTGCCTTCGCCCAGGCGGAGGTCCAGGTCGAGCACGGGCGACAGGCCCAGGTGGGCCAGGGCGAACGTGTGGGCCGGCTCCGCCGAGCGGTGTCCGGCGACCCACCATGCCTTCGCGCCCGGGGCCAGCTCCTCGGCGACCAGCGCGGCCGCGGTGACCGGGAGGCCGTCGAGCACCACCGGGGTCCGCCGCAGCGCGGCCTGCGCGAGGAAGCCGGCCATCGCGGCCAGGTCGGCACCGCCTGCGGTCCGCAGCAGGACCAGCGGCTCGTGGACGGTGGGGGTGGCCCGGCGCAGCGCGTCGCGGACCGCGGCGGCCTTGCGCATCCAGCCGTTGTCGTCCACCCCGGTCCCGCGCCCCACGACGGCCACCGGCTCGTTCCCGGTCATCGCCGCCACCAGCACGGCCGCCACGGTGGTGTTGCCGATCCCGAGGTCACCGACCAGGAGCAGGTCGGCCCCGGTGTCGACCTCCTCGTCGGCCACGGCCCGCCCGGCCGCGACGGCCGCGCGCACCTCGTCGTCGGTGAGGGCGTCCTCGCGGTCGATGCTGCCCGAGCTCCGGCGCACCTTGTGCTGGGAGACGACCCCCGGGGTGTCAGCGTCGACCGCCACGTCGACCAGGCGCACCGAGGCACCCGTGGTCTCGGCGAGCACGTTCACCGCGGCGCTGCCCGCCAGGACCGCGCCGACCATCTGCCCCGTGACCGAGGACGGGTAGGCCGAGACCCCCTGCGCCGAGATCCCGTGGTCGCCCGCGAACACGACGACCCGGGCCCGGGTGAGGGCGTGGGGCGGGCACACACCCTGGCACGCCGAGAGCCACACGCCGAGCTCCTCCAGGCGGCCCAGGGATCCGGCGGGCTTGGCCAGCTGCAGCTGCCGGGCGACGGCCTGGCGGTGGGTCTCGAGGTCCGGGGCCACCACCGCGTCGAAGGCGGTGCCCGTGTCGAAGGCGGTGCCCGTCTCGTCGGGGTCGGGAATCGTCTCGTGGTCTCCGGCGGTGCTCACCGGTCGCACGCTACCGTCGTCGACCATGAGCCACCGCTGGCGCTACGAGAGGACCGACGGCACCGTCGTCGAAGGGCCGGAGCTGACCTTCGGCGACCAGGAGGAGGCCGAGGCCTGGTTCACCGACGCCTATCCCGACCTGGAGCAGGACGGGGTGGAGCAGGTCGTGCTGCTCCGGACCGACGACGACGGCACCGAGCAGCGCGTCTACGGTCCGATGCTGCTCAGCGAGTAGCCACGCGCACCCGCTACAGGGTGCCGGCGTGCTTGAGGGGATCGGAGACCACGGCGTCGCCCAGCACCTCGTCGATGCGTGCCAGCAGGTCCGCCTCGAGGACGACACCCGCGGCCTCGGCGTTGCTTCGCACCTGCTCCGGCTTGGACGCACCGATGATGGCCGAGGCCACGTTCGGGTTCTGCAGCACCCACGCCACGGCGAGCTGCGCCAGGGTCAGACCCGCCTGCTCGGCCAGGGGCGCGAGCTGCTGGACGCGGCCCAGGATGTCGTCGCTCATCCAGCGCTTGATGGCGCCCTGGGTGTCGGCGTTGGTGGCGCGGCTGTCGGCGGGGTAGTCCTGGCCGGGGACGTACTTGCCGGTGAGCACGCCCTGCGCGACGGGGGACCAGACGATCTGGGAGAGGCCCTCGCGCTCGCTCGCCGGGACCACCTCGGCCTCGGGCACCCGCCACAGCATCGAGTACTGGGGCTGGTTGGAGACCAGCGGCACGTGCAGCTCCCGGGCCAGGGCCGCACCGGCGGTGATCTGGTCGGCGTTCCACTCCGAGACCCCGATGTACAGGGCCTTCCCGGAGCGCACGATGTCGGCGAAGGCCGTCATCGTCTCCTCCAGCGGCACCGTCCGGTCGTAGCGGTGGGCCTGGTAGAGGTCGACGTGGTCGGTCTGCAGACGGCGCAGCGAGCCCTCGATCGACTCCAGCAGGTGCTTGCGGCCCAGGCCCTTGTCGTTCTCGCCCTGCCCCGTGGGCCAGTAGACCTTCGTGAAGATCTCCAGGCCCTCCCGGCGCTGACCGGCCAGCGCCCGACCGAGGACCTCCTCCGCCCGCGTGGCGGCGTAGACGTCCGCGGTGTCGAAGGTGGTGATGCCGACGTCGAGCGCGGCAGCGACGCAGGCCTGCGCCGCGTCCTCCTCGACCTGACCACCGTGGGTCAGCCAGTTGCCGTAGGAGATCTCGCTGACGGACAGGCCGCTGCGGCCGAGGCGACGGAACTTCATGCTCCGACCCTAGCGAGACCCTCCGACGGGACGCGCACCGAGGCACGCCGCTCGGCTGGTGCCGCTCAGACGGGGTCGCCGGGCTTGACCCGGGGGCGCGGGGAGCGCAGGCGGCGCAGCTGCGAGGCCCGGACGAAGGAGTAGAAGCCCAGCTTCACGGCCCCGGCCTCCTCGTCGGGGTAGCGCTCGTGCACCCGGCCGGAGACCAGTCGGGCGAGGTAGATCCCCTCGACCACGATCACCACGATGTAGACGAGCACCCCCAGGGAGAGGGCAGCCTCGACGGCGGGGGCGAGCAGGTAGGACAGCACGAGCAGCAGCGCGACGGGCATGAACAGCCCGATGAGGTTGCGCCGGGAGTCGACGACGTCGCGGGCCAGGGCCTTCGCGGGACCCTTGTCGCGCGCCAGCACGTAGCGGTCGTCGCCGGACATCATCCGCTCGCGCCGGTCGGCGGCGGCGGCGCGCCGGTCGGCCTTGGTGGTGCCGGTCACCTTGCTGCGCTTGTAGGCCTCGCGCTGCGTCGTGGGCGGCGGCGGCACCGGGCCGCGGCGGCGGGCCTCGGCGTCGCGACGCTTCGGGGTGGGCCGACCCTTGCTCCCGGTGCGGGCGAGCTCCTCCTCGGTGGTGGCGCTGGAGGCGGGGGTTTCGTCCGGCTTGCCGCGCTTGAGGAGGTTCACCCCACCAGGATAGGGCAGTCCGGTCACCGCACCAGGGCGGCGGACGCCGTCCGGGCGCCCCCTCCGCCCGCCACCCGGGCACCGTGCGCGCCCCGGCAGGAACAGCGTGCCGGGGGGTAGCGTTGTCACGGCCAGCGCGCAACGACCCGGTTCCTTGTCGCGCACCCGGCCGTACAGCTAGTGAGGGAGACACCATGAGCGTCCAGCAGGACACCACCGACACCACGAGCACCGAGGTCGAGACCCACAAGGTCGTCATGACCGAGGCCGCCTCGCTGAAGGCGAAGGCGCTGCTCGACCAGGAGGGTCGTGACGACCTCGCCCTGCGCATCGCCGTGCAGCCCGGCGGGTGCGCCGGCCTGCGCTACCAGCTGTTCTTCGACGACCGCTCGCTCGACGGCGACCTGGTGAAGACCTTCGACGGGGTCGCGCTGGCCGTGGACCGCATGAGTGCCCCGTACGTCGAGGGCGCCTCGATCGACTTCGTCGACACCATCGAGAAGCAGGGCTTCACCATCGACAACCCGAACGCGACGGGCTCCTGCGCGTGCGGGGACTCCTTCAACTGAGCTCGCGTCCGGCACGGTCGAGGCCGTCACCCCGTCGGGGTGGCGGCCTCGTCCGCGCTCCGGGGCCGTACCGTTCTCGCGGCAGCACCGGTTCCACCCGTCCCGCTCCCGAACGGAAGGCCCCACCGCAGTGACCATCGCCGTCACCGGATCGATCGCGACCGACCACCTGATGCACTTCCCGGGCCGCTTCTCCGAGCAGCTGGTCGCAGACCGCCTCGACAAGGTCTCCCTGAGCTTCCTGGTCGACGACCTCGTGGTTCGCAAGGGCGGGGTCGCCGGCAACATCGCCTTCTGCATGGGCGTGCTGGGGGGCAGCCCCCTCGTCGTGGGTGCGGTGGGGTCCGACTTCGCGGCGTACCGGGACTGGCTCACCGCCCACGGTGTCAACTGCTCCGCCGTGCACGTCTCCGAGACCGCGCACACCGCCCGTTTCGTCTGCACCACCGACGAGGACATGGCCCAGATCGCGTCGTTCTACTCCGGTGCCATGGCCGAGGCCCGCAGCATCGACATCGCGGCCGTGGTCGCGGAGGTCGGTGACGTCGAGCTCGTCCTCATCGGGGCCGACGACCCGGACGCCATGGTCCGGCACAGCGAGACCTGCCGGGTCAACGGCATCCCGTTCGCCGCCGACCCGTCCCAGCAGCTCGCCCGCATGGGTGGGCCGCAGGCCGCGTCGCTGATCTCGGGCGCGCAGTACCTGTTCACCAACGACTACGAGTGGGACCTGCTGCGCCAGAAGACGGGACTCTCCGAGGAGGAGATCCAGGCCCAGGTCGGGCTCCGGGTCACCACGCGCGGCGAGCACGGCGTGGACATCGTCGGCGCCGACGGCACGTCCGTCCACGTCGGCGTGGTCCCGGAGGTCGACAAGACCGACCCGACGGGGGTGGGCGACGCGTTCCGCGCCGGCTTCCTCACCGCCCGCTCCGCCGGGCTCGACCTCGAGCGCAGCGCGCAGCTGGGCTCGCTGGTGGCCGTGCTGGTGCTGGAGAGCGTGGGCACCCAGGAGTGGACGCTGGACCGGGCGAGCGCGCTGGACCGGCTGCGCGCCGCCTACGGCGACGCCGCGGCCGACGAGCTCGCGGCGGTCCTGCCCGCCTGAGCTCCACCGCGTCGACACCGGTCCCCCCGCACCCAGGTGCGGGGGGACCGGTGTCGACGGCTGCCTCCTACAGGCTGACGGGGTAGTGCGGCTCGGCGATCTGCGGACGGATCGACCCGGTCACGAAGATCCCGTGCCAGATGACGAGCACCAGCACCGCCCAGATGCGCCGGCTGTGGTCCAGCGGGCCGGTGCGGTGCTCGTCCAGCATCCGGAGCACGGCGGGGACGTCCACCAGGTGGTCGACGTCGGCGTCGAGCAGGACCTGCCGGGCCCAGCCGTGCAGCTCGTCGCCGGCCAGCCAGTGCCGCAGCGGCACGGGAAAGCCCAGCTTGCGACGCTCCAGCACGTGGGCGGGGACGATCCCGCGCAGCGCCTGGCGCATCGCGTGCTTGGTGGTGGAGGGGGAGACCCGCTCCTCCAGGGGCAGCCGGGAGGCGACCTCGAAGACCTCCGGGTCCAGGAACGGCACCCGCAGCTCGAGGGAGTTCGCCATGGTCATCTTGTCGGCCTTGACCAGGATGTCCCCGCGCAACCAGGTGAACAGGTCCACGTGCTGCATGCGCGCGACCGGGTCCCAGCCCACCGACTGCGCGTACACCGCCGCGGTCACGTCCTGCTGGCCCCACGCCGGGTCGAACCCGCGCAGCACCGTGCGCAGCCGGGCGTCGTTGAAGATGCGGGCGTTGCCGTAGTAGCGCTGCTCCAGGTCGATCGAGCCGCGCCGCAGCAGGTCCTTGCCGCGGGTGCCCTCGGGGATGCGCTCGGAGAGCCGGCCGAGGCCCCGCCGAACCGGTCCCGGCAGGCTCGTGAGCCGCGCGAGCGACAGGGGCTCCCGGTAGACGGTGTAGCCGCCGAACAGCTCGTCGGCGCCCTCGCCGGAGAGCACCACCTTCACGTGCTTGCGGGCCTCCCGGGCGATGAACCACAGCGGCACCAGCGCGGGGTCGGCCACCGGGTCGTCGAGGTACCAGACGATCTCCGGCACGGCCGCGGCGAACTCCTCCGGGCCCACGGTGCGCACCACGTGCCGGACCCCGATGGCGGCAGCGCTCTCCGCGGCCACGTCGATCTCGGAGTAGCCCTCGCGCTCGAAGCCGGTGGTGAAGGTGATCAGGTCGGGGTTGTGCCGGCGGGCCAGCGCGGCGATGGCCGTGGAGTCGATGCCGCCGGAGAGGAACGAGCCCACGGTGACGTCGGCGCGCATGTGCTTCTCCACGGAGTCGCTCAGGACGTCGGCGATCTCGTCGTAGCGGGCCTGCCGGGTCGCCGGGGTGAACGCGGTGGAGTGCAGGCGCGGGGTGAACCAGCGGGTGACGACGGGGACCCCACCCGGCCGAACCACCGCATGGCAGCCCGACTCGAGCCGGCTGATCCCGGTGTGCAGCGTCTCGGGCTCCGGCACGTACTGCAGCACCAGGTAGTGCTGCAGGGCCCGTGGGTCGACCTGGGTGTCGGGGCCGGTCCGCAGGCCGAGCGACGGCCCGAGCTCCAGCAGGCTCTTCTTCTCGCTGGCGAAGGCCGTCCCCGCCCCGGTCGTGGACCAGAACAGCGGCTTGATGCCGAACGCGTCACGGGCCAGGAACAGCTCCCGGGTCACGGTGTCCCAGATCCCGAGGGCGAACATGCCGCGCAGCCGGGGCACCGCTGCCGGCCCCCAGTGGTGGAACGCGGCCAGGATCGGCTCGCCGTCTCCCTCGGTGGCGAAGACGACACCGTGCTCGCGGGCCAGCTCCTCCCGCAGCTCGAGGTAGTTGTAGATCTCGCCGTTGAAGGTCAGCGCGTACCGGTCGGGCTGCTCGGGCGGGCCCCAGCGCAGCGGCTGGTGGGAGTGCTCCAGGTCGATGATGGAGAGGCGGTTGAACCCCAGGACCAGGTCGTCGTCGTGCCAGCTGCCGAGCTCGTCGGGGCCGCGGTGGCGCTGGCAGCGCATGGCCCCCTCAGCCGCCTCGGCCCGCTCCGGGGCGTCGGCGTGCGCGGTCAGGATTCCCAGCAACCCACACACGTGCGGCAGACCTCTTCTCCGGTGTCGGAACCCGTCGGGAGACCGCCGGGGGAGGTCCCAGCATGCCAGCCGGACCCCCTGCGACCCGGAGCGCGCGGACCCGGGGTGCTGGGCTACCCTCTGCAACGACCGGCAGTAGTACAGCGGCAGCCCGACCTCGGTCGGACCAGAGGGAGGCGCAACCGTGGCGCGCAGAGCATCAACCCGCAGCACCAGGCGAGCCGGCCTTGCCGGCCTCCTCGCCCTCACGATGCTCGCGGTCTCCGGCTGCTCCACCGACGAGGTGGTCCGCTTCGGCTGGCCGGAGGGCATCACGCCCCAGGCCGAGCGCATGCGGGAGCTCTGGACCTGGTCCACCATCACCGCGCTGGCGGTCGGCCTGCTCGTGTGGGGCCTGATCTTCTGGACGACGACCTTCCACCGGAAGAAGGAGGGCTCCCCGGAGTTCCCCCGCCAGACGCAGTACAACCTGCCGCTGGAGATCGTCTACACGGTCGTCCCGTTCGTCATGGTCGCGGTGCTGTTCTACTTCACCGTCGTCACGCAGAACTTCGTGCAGAAGAAGGTCGACAACCCGGACGTGTCGGTCAACGTGACCGCGTTCCAGTGGAACTGGGACTTCGGCTACCCCGGCAGCACGACGCCGGACGGTCAGGACGTGCACACGGTCGGTTCCAGCAACGAGATCCCGCTGCTCGTCCTGCCGGTCGGCAAGGTCGTGCAGTTCACGCTCGCCTCCCGCGACGTCATCCACGGCTTCTACATCCCCGAGTTCCTCTTCAAGCGGGACGTGTTCCCGCGGCCGGAGCGCAACGACACCGACAACGTCTTCCAGGTCACCATCGACAAGGAGGGGGCCTTCGTCGGCCGGTGCACCGAGCTGTGCGGGACCTACCACTCGATGATGAACTTCGAGCTCCGCGCCGTGCCGGAGGACGTCTACACCCAGTACCTGGACCTGCGCACGCAGGTCGACGCGCGCACCGGCGTCCCGTACACCCCGGCGGCGGCGCTGCAGGAGATCGGCTGCGGCGAGCTCTGCACGCCCACCGCCGTGAAGACGGAGCCCTACAACCTGCGCAACCAGCAGCAGCTCTCTGCTGCGGGAAACTGAGGGAGCGCCGCCATGAGGGTCGAGTCGAGGATTTTCGAGCTGCTGACGGTGTTCTTCGTCGTCCTCTCCATCGTGTACGGCTTCTTCTCCAGCGGCGAGTCCGTGGGCACCGTGGCGCTGGTGCTCACCGCGGGGTTCTCCCTGATCATCGGGACGTACTTCCGCTTCATCGCACGCCGCCTCGCGCTGCGCCCGGAGGACTACGGCGATGCCGAGGTGAGCGACGGTTCGGGCGACTTGGGCTTCTTCAGCCCCGGCAGCTACTGGCCGATCGCGCTGGCCGCGTCGGCCGGGCTCATGGCGCTGGCCATCGCCTTCTACGCCTGGTGGCTCATCGCGATCGCCGGCGTGATCATCGTGGCCATGGCCGGTGGGCTGGTCTTCGAGTACCACCTCGGACCCGAGAAGCACTGATCCGCGTCGGCCACCTGGCCGCGCCGGCACCGCCCGCCCCGACCTCGGTCGGGGCGGGCGGTGCCGTTTCCGGGTGGCCGGTCAGCTGACCGGGCAACGGCAGGCGTCGAGGGCCGGCCGGCCGCCGAGGTCGTGCTCAGGGCTGCTGACGGGGGGCCTCGAGGGAGCCTCGCCACGGGCCCTCCGTCACCGCTTCGCAGGAGCTCCGGCGCCGAGGTCGACGCCGGACGGGTCGTTCCAGCCCGGCGGGCCCCACGAGCCGCGAGAGCACGACGGCGTCGACCCGTTGTCGACCACGTCGAGCCGGTCGAGCCGGTGCTCCCGGACCACGCGCGGCTCGAGCCCGAGCTCGGCCGTGACGACGGCGATCTGACGGGTGTCGTGCGAGTGGTGGCGACACCGAGCTCGCGTGGCCCCGGAGTCACCACCCGTGCACGCCGGACGGAGCAGCGCTACGGCCGTCACGCACCCGTCGACGTCCGGTGGCCTCCGTGAGCGTCCCACGCCGTCTCGGCGGGTCCACCCGAGGTTGCCAGCCTCCACCTCGGCGACGTGGCCGGGACCGCAGTCGGGTACGACGTCGCTCACGGCGTCGTTGTGGGAAGGTGGGGAGGGTGCGCGAGCTCGAGGGTGAGATCCGTCGGCGGTCGGTAGACCCGCTGCGCCGCTCGGAACAGGGCGGGCGCACCTCCTCGCTCGGGTCGGTCGTCGGTGGTCACCCCGACCACGACGAAGCCCCGCACCGCCGAGGCGGTACGGGGCTCCTGACTCGTCCCGTCGTGATCGAGCTTGCGCTCGAGCGTCAGTCCTTGGGCTCGCTGGGCCTGCCCGTATCCGGACGCCCGGCCAGCTCGCGCTGGATGCTGGCGCCCTCGTCGCGGGTGCGTCGGGCGTGCTCGAGGTGCTCCGCGGCCATGATCGCCTCGGTCTCCTCCCTCGGGTCCGGCGAGAACAGGCTGCCGCGGCCAGGGGAACCGGCCGAGCCGAGCGCGTTCATCTTCTTCGGCACGACGCCGCCCTGGTAGGCCAGCGGGATCGCGTGACCGTGCTCGTCGACACCGCCGAGGGGCTGGTGCACCTCGACGAACTCGCCGTGCGGGAGCCGCTTGATGACGCCGGTCTCGATGCCGTGCTCCAGGACGTCGCGGTCGGAGCGCTGCAGGGCGAGGCAGAACCGGTACGTCAGCAGGTAGGCGATGGCCGGAGCGACCATCAGGGACACCCGGCCCACCCAGACCAGCGCGTTGAGCGAGAGGCTGAAGTGGTAGGCGATGAGGTCGTCGGAGGAGGCGATGAGCAAGATCAGGTAGAACGTGATCGCCATGACCCCGAGCGAGGTCCGCACCGGCACGTCCCGCGGACGTTGCAGCAGGTTGTGGGCCACCGTGTCCTTGGTCAGCTTCGCCTCGAGGAACGGGTACGCGATGAGCACACCGAACACCCCGCCGAGGATCACCGCCACCGGGAAGACCGCGGGGATGGTGTACCGCCCGAACAGGTAGACCTCCCACGCGGGCCACAGGCGGGCGAGTCCGTCGGTGAAGCCCATGTACCAGTCGGGCTGCGAGCCGTTGGAGATGTACGAGGGGTTGTACGGGCCCAGCGTCCAGATGGGGTTGATCTGGAAGATGCCCGACATCATGGCCAGGACGCCGAACGTGACCGCGAAGAAGCCGCCGGCCTTGAGGGCGAAGACCGGCATGATCCGCACGCCGACCACGTTCTGCTCGGTCCGGCCGGGGCCGGGGAACTGGGTGTGCTTCTGGTACCAGACCAGGGCGAGGTGCGCGCCGATCAGCGCCAGCAGGATGGCCGGGATGAGCAGCACGTGCAGCACGTACAGCCGGTCGATGATGATCGTGCCGGGGTAGTCGCCGCCGAAGATGGCGAACTGGGCCCAGGTCCCGACCACGGGGACCGACAGCACGATCGAGGCGAGGATGCGGAGGCCGGTGCCCGAGAGCAGGTCGTCGGGGAGCGAGTAGCCCATGAAGCCCTCGACGATGCCCAGGATGAGCAGCAGCGCGCCGAGCACCCAGTTGGCCTCGCGCGGCTTGCGGAACGCACCGGTGAAGAAGACCCGGAACAGGTGCACGACCATGGCGGCGAGGAACAGCAGTGCCGCCCAGTGGTGCAGCTGGCGCACGAACAGCCCGCCGCGCACCTCGAAGCTGAGGTTCAACGACGTCTCGTAGGCCCGGGAGACCTCGATGCCGCGCAGGTTCTGGTAGGCGCCGTTGTAGGTGACCTCGGCGAGGGAGGGGTCGTAGAACAGCGTCAGGTACACCCCCGAGACCAGCAGGATGACGAAGCTGTAGAGCGCGATCTCCCCGAGCAGGAAGGACCAGTGCGTCGGGAACACCTTGTTGATCTGGCGCCGCATGCCGGCGGAGAGGTGGTAGCGCTCGTCGGCCCCGGTGGCGGCCTGGGCCGCGACCTGGTCGACGAGGGTGCTCGACGGGATGGTGCTGGTCATGATGCGATTCTCCGTTCCCAGAAACCGGGTCCGATGGGCTCGAGGAAGTCACCCTTGGCTATGAGGTAGCCGTTCTCGTCGACGCCGATCGGCAGCTGCGGGAGCGCGCGCGCAGCGGGGCCGAAGATCGGCTTGGCGTAGGTCAGCACGTCGAACTGCGACTGGTGGCACGGGCAGACCAGACGCTCGGTCTGCTGCTCGTACAGGGCCGTCGGGCACCCGAGGTGCGTGCAGATCTTCGAGTAGGCGTAGTAGTCGCCATAGTTGAAGTCCTCCTGGCCCTTGCGCTTGACCACCCGGGTGCCCGCGTCCGGACGCAGGCGGATCAGCATGACAGGGTTGTCGGCCCGTCGCAGCGCTTCGCTGAGCGCGTGCTCGTCGCCCCGCTCGGACTCCACGAAGGGGAACACGGTCTCCAGCGCCCCCGCCTCGAGGTCCTCGGGGCGGACCAGGGACACCTCGTCGGGGTTTCCGGTGGCGCGGCGCAGGAAGACCGTCTCGCCCTTCGCTGCGGGCGTCCACCCCGTGGTCCAGAGCGGGGCGTCGGCGCCGTCGGCCCACGGGTTCTTCAGCAGCCCGCCGAGCGGCATGATCGCCATCAGCCCGAGTGCACCCGCGCCGAAGCCCAGGCTGCGCTTGACCAGCGTGCGGCGGCCCAGCGTCGAGGTCTCCCAGGAGTCGGAGAGCTCGGCGACGATCGTCTTGTTGTCGACGTCGCTGGAGCCGCCCGTGTGGCGCTGCTGGACCGAGATCTCCTCGGGCACGAACTTCTTGGTGTACGCGATGACGCCGACGCCGACGGCGAGGATCGAGGTGCCCATGGTCAGGCCGAGCAGGGGGGTGTACAGGACGTACAGCCCGCTGGTCGTGGTGCCGGTCTGGTCGTACTCCCAGGGCCAGAAGACGAAGATCGCCGCGAAGGCCAGGGCCGTGACCCCGGCGAGGGCGAACCAGAACGCCACCGAGCGCTCGGCGCGCTTCTCCGCCCGCGTGCCCGGGACGGGCCAGCGGTCGCTGCGGTAGGCGACGTCGACGTCGTCGAGGGTGGTGCCCAGGCGCACGAGGTCGTCGCGGGACATGCCCGCGAGCTCCTCGGGGGTCGGCTCGGGCTGCTTGCCGGTGTTGCTCATGCCTTCGATCCCGCCCAGAGGGTGACGCCGACGAGGGCGACGATGCCGACGATCCAGATGAACAGACCCTCGGAGACCGGGCCGATGCCGCCGAGGTCGTACCCGCCCGGAGCCGTGCTCTGGGTGGATGCCTCCACGTAGGCGATGATGTCGGTCTTCTCCTCAGGGGTGAGCTGCCGGTCGGAGAACTTCGGCATGTTCTGCGGGCCCGAGGTCATGGCCGTGTAGATCTGCGCCTCCGTGGCCGGGTCGAGGTTGGGCGCGTACTTGCCGGAGGAGAGCGCGCCGCCGCGGCCGGTGAAGTTGTGGCAGGAGGCGCAGTTCAGCCGGAACAGCTCGCTGCCCCGGGCCACGTCGTTGCCGACCAGCGAGGTGGTGGCGACGGAGCCGTCGGCGTTGCGGGGCGTGGTCGGACCGCCACCGTTGGCCTGGATGTAGGCGCCGAGTTGGTCGACCTGCTCGAGGTTGAACTTGGGTGGCTTCCGCTCGGCCTGGGCCTCGTTGCGCACCGCGGGCATGCGGCCGCTGGAGACCTGGAAGTAGACCGCGGCGTCGCCGACGCCGATCAGGCTCGGGCCCCGGCCGTCGACGCCCTGCAGGTTGGCGCCGTGGCAGGTGATGCACGCGTTGGCGTACAGCTGCTTGCCCGCGTCGACCTGGGCGGACGAGCCGACCTGGGCCACCGCGACCTGGGCGTTCGGCGTGAGGGCCGTCGCGAGGAAGCCGACACCCACCAGCGCGACGACGAGGACGAGCATGGCGCTCACGCGGCGGCGCAGCTTGCCGCGACCGCCCCGGGTGCGGGTCGAGCTGATCAGACCCGGCAGCGCCGTGGGCGCGTCCTGCTCGTGGTCGGTGCCGGACGTGGTGCCGGAGGTGTCGGCGCTCATCGGGATCCCTTGTGATCGGGGGCGGGTCACTGGACGAAGTAGATGGTGGCGAACAGCGCGACCCACACGACGTCGACGAAGTGCCAGTAGTACGACACGACGATCGCGGCGGTGGCCTGGGCCGGGGTGAACTTGCTCATCCGGGTGCGGGCGATGAGGAAGACGAAGGCGATGAGCCCGCCGATGACGTGCAGGCCGTGGAAGCCGGTGGTCATGTAGAACACGGTGCCGTAGGCGTCCGAGGAGATCGTGGTGCCCTCGTGGACCAGGTTGCGGTACTCGTTGACCTGGCCGAGCACGAAGACCAGACCCATGGTGAGGGTGATCCCGTACCAGCGGCGCAGGCCGAACACGTCGCCGCGCTCAGCGGAGAACACGCCGAGCTGGCAGGTGAAGGAGGACGCCACGAGGATGATCGTGAAGACCAGCGCGTAGCCGACCTTCAGCTGCGCCGGCTCGATGGGCCAGCCCTCCGTGGCACTGACCTGGGCCCGGGCGGTGAAGTACATCGCGAACAGGCCCGCGAAGAACATGAGCTCGCTGGACAGCCACACGATGGTCCCGACGCTGACCATGTTGGGCCGGTTCAGCGAGTGCACCCGTTGGGTGATGGCGGTCCCGGAGGTCGCTGCTGCACTCGTCACGGGGGAAGTATGACGCAGTGTCGTTGATGTGGCACCCCGGGGTGCGTGCTCGCGTGGCACGGTGGTGCCGGACACCCGCCGGGCGTCGGACGAGGAGCGGGTGTGGGACTGCGGGAGCGGGTGCGCGGCTGGTTCGGCGGCAGCGGTCCGGAGCCGCTGGACCCGGGCCGGACCGACCTCGTCGTCGTCGTGCGCGGCTTCGACGAGGTGCAGGCGTGCTCGGCCGCGCTGGCGGGGTCGCCGGACTGGGTGGCCGGCGCGCCGGCGCTGCTGCGCCACCACCTGGTGCTGCCGCACGGGAACGGTGCGCAGGCGGCCGCGACGGCGGCGCAGGACGGCTACGCGCCGGACGGGCGGCCCTCCGCCGAGGGCGCGGACCTCGTGCTCGTGCGGGTCCAGGTGCTCGACGCGCTGCACTGCTCGCAGGAGCGCTCGCGGATGGCGGGGCTCGCCCAGCGCCTCGGCGGGCACGTGCTCGGCTGGGACGCGCTGCAGCCGGGCGCGGGCCCGGCGCCCGACGGTCGCTAGCATCGCGCCACCCACCCGAGAGCCAGGAGGACCCCCCGCGTGAGCCCTGCAGCGAGTCCCACCGCGAGCGGCCCGGCCCTGCGGGTGCTGGTGTTCAGCCACCGCGAGGAGGTGCGCGAGTCGATCACCCTCGCCGTGGGGCGGCGCCCGGCGCCCGACCTGGGTCGCGTCACGTGGATCGAGGCCGGGACCGTCGCCGAGGTGCTGGCCCACCTGGACGCAGGAGGGGTGGACCTGGCCGTGCTCGACGGGGAGGCCCAGCCCACCGGGGGCATGGGGATCTGCCGACAGCTCAAGCACGAGATCTCGCCGTGCCCCCCGGTGGTCGTGGTCGTGCGGCGCGAGGACGACCGCTGGCTGGCCACGTGGTCCATGGCCGATGCCGTGCTGGTGCACCCGCTGGACCCGGTCACCGCGGCGGCCACGGTCGCCGAGGTGCTGCGTCGGGGGCTCGAGGGTGCGGCCGGCCCGCTGCCCGTGCTGCGCGGGTGAGCACACCGACCGGCCCCGCCCCCTCCTGGCCCGGGGTGCTCGGACGCCTCGTGGACGGGACGGACCTCGCGCCCGCGGAGGCGTCCTGGGCGATGTCCGAGATCATGGCCGGTGCCGCCACCGCCGCTCAGGTGGCCGGCTTCGGCGTCGCGCTGCAGATGAAGGGGCCCACCGTCGCCGAGGTGGACGCGCTCGCGGGGGTGATGCTCGCGAACACCCGGGCCGTGCCGGTCGACCGCGACGCCGTCGACGTGGTCGGCACCGGGGGTGACCGCTCCGGCTCGGTGAACATCTCGACGATGGCCGCGGTGGTCGTGGCCGCTGCCGGGGTGCCCGTGGTCAAGCACGGCAACCGCTCCGCCTCCTCGCGCAGCGGCACCGCCGACGTGCTCGAGGAGCTGGGCGTCGCCATCGCGCTGGGTCCCGACGAGGTCGCCCGGTGCGTCGCCGAGGTAGGCATCGGCTTCTGCTTCGCCCCGGTGTTCCACCCGTCCCTGCGCCACGCCGCGGCGCCGCGGCGGGAGATCGGCATCCCCACCGCGTTCAACGTGCTGGGCCCGCTGACCAACCCGGCCCGCCCCCGGGCCGGCCTCGTCGGGTGCGCCTACGCGTCCATGGCCCCCGTGCTGGCGGCGGTGTTCGCCGGTCGGGGCGCCTCGGTGCTGGTGGTGCGCGGCGACGACGGCCTCGACGAGCTCACCACCACGGCCGACAGCGCCGTGTGGGTGGTGGGGGACGGTGCCGTGCGCACCGAGCAGCTCGACGCCCGCACGCTCGGGCTGCCCCGGGTCCCGCTCGCGGCGCTGCGCGGGGGTGACGCGGTGCAGAACGCGGAGGTGGTGCGGCGCCTGGTGGCAGGGGAGACCGGGCCGGTGCGCGACGCCGTCCTGCTCAACGCCGCGGGCGCGCTGGCCGCGCACGCCGGCGTGGGCGTCTCGCTCGTCGACGCGCTCGCCGAGCAGCTTCCGCGCGCGGCCCGCGCGCTCGACTCGGGCGCGGCGGCGGACCTGCTCGCCCGCTGGGTGGCCGTGTCGAGCGCGCTGGCCACCTGAGCCGCTACGACCCGACCTCGAACCCGGACTCGGCGTCGCGGCGGGAGTAGGAGCGGAAGGCGATGTGGGTGTCCGTGCCGACGACGCCGGCGAGCTTGCTGAGGTGCTGGGTGACGACGTCGGCGATGTGCTCGTGCTCGCGGACACGGACGATCGCGACGAGGTCGACGTCACCGGCGCAGGAGTAGACCTCGACGACGCCGTCGAGGTCGGCGATGGCCTGCGCCACCTCGGGGATCCGGTCGGCGGCGGTGTGCACCATGACGATGGCGGTGATCACGGGGGGACCTCCTGCAGGACTGGCGCCCCGGAGAGGAGGCGCTCGGCCGCAGCGTAGGACCCGTGCGGGCGGCGGGGTCGGGCGCGTGGTCGGGCGCGTCCCCGCGCTCAGGCCACCGCGGGGACCAGCGGCCGGGGAGCTCGCGGTGGCCCGGCGGCCGTGCGGTGGCGGGTCCGGTGCTCGGCGGCCCCCTGCGCCTGGGCGGCCCACGCCAGGTGGGCCCCGGCGCCCGCGGCGGGCTCCGACCAGGGGCTGGAGGTCCGCACGAGCCGCGTGCCGGGCTGGACCAGCCACCGGACCAGCAGCGCCACCTCCTCCGCGGGCGCGCCGCGCAACGGACCGGGTGCGGGCACGACGGTATCGGCGGAGGCGACCAGCAGCGCGACCACCCCGAGCGGGTCCACCCCGCGGCGGGCGTGCCCGGCGGCCGCGAGCCGACCGGACCGCACCACCACCAGGTGCCAGCCCCCGGCACCGTCGCGCTGGGCGGCCACCAGCTCGTCGATCCCGGCCAGCGCGGCCAGCCGCTGGGCACGGTGCACGGCCAGGACGAGCGCGGCGGCCGCGTCCCGGGCCGTCGCTGCGCGGTCGAAGCGGCCTGCCTCGGCGAGCGCGGCCGGGCGGGCGACGAGGTCGCGGAGCACGGCGGCCTCCGTCCCCCGCACCGTGGCGGTGAACCCGAGCACCCCGCGGCCGTAGGCGACCGCGGGCTGCAGCCCCGCGCACGGTGCGGCGCACCGGCCCATCTCGTGGCGGGCGCACGGCGTGCCCGCCGGGGCGCGGGCACTGATCCGCTGCGTGCAGGTGCGCAGCCCCGTGGCGTCGGCGAGCAGCTCCGCGGCGGCCTGGGCGTCGGCCCGGGACCGGAAGGGCCCGAGCGCGCCGTCCCGGGCGCGACGCACCACCGTGAGCCGGGGAAACGCCTCCTCGGTGAGCACCACCCACCACGCCCGGTGCGGGAACTTGGAGCGCCGGTTGTAGGGCGGCGCGTGGGCCCCGAGCAGGCGCAGCTCCCGGACACCCGCCTCCAGCGCGTGGGCGCAGGGGACGTGGTCCACCCGCACGGCGAGGGCAACCATCTCCTGCATCCGCCGGCGTTGCTCGGACCCGGTGAAGTAGCTGCGCACCCGCCGCCGCAGGTCGCCGGAGGTCCCCACGTAGAGCACCTCCTCGGACGGGCCGCGGAAGAGGTAGACCCCGGGGGCGTGGGGCAGGTGCTCGGCCAGGGTGCGCTTGCGGCGCTGGGCCGGGCTGACGTCGGGCAGGTACGCGAGCAGCTCCTCGAGGGTGTGCACCCCCAGGTTGCCGACCCGCTCGAGCAGGGCGTGCAGCACGTCCACGGTGGCGCGTGCGTCGTCCAGGGCGCGGTGCGTGGGGGTGGTGCGGGCGTGCAGCAGCTGGGCCAGGGCGGAGAGCCGCACCGACGGCGCCTCGTCGCGGGTCAGCACGCGCCGCGCCAGCTTCACCGTGCACAGCACCGGGAGCTTCGGCCAGGCCAGGTCCAGCTGGGTGCAGCCGGCCCGCAGGAAGCCGGTGTCGAAGCCCGCGTTGTGCGCGACGAGCACTGAACCGGCGGCGAACTCCAGGAAGCTCGGCAGCACCCGCGGCAGGGCCGGGGCCCCGACGAGCATGGCCGTGCTGATGCCGGTGAGCTCGGTGATGAGCGGGGGCAGCCCGCGGCCGGGGTCCACCAGGGTGGCGAGCTCACCGACGACTTCGCCGCCGCGCACCTTGACCGCCCCGATCTCGGTGATCGCGTCGCGCAGGTGGCTGCCCCCGGTGGTCTCCAGGTCCACGACGACGAACGTGACGTCGCGCAGCGGGGTGCCGAGCTCGTCGAACGCCAGCTGGCGGGACGGGGCCGTCGGGGTGGGGTGGGTCACGCCGCGAGAAGGTAGGGCCCCACCCCGACAGTTCCGGCCGGCCGCGTCCGACGAGCACCAGGTGCGACCCGTCGGGACGACCCCGTTGGTGTCCCTCCCGTGGCCGCCGCCACGCCGCGCGCGGGAGACCCGGCGTGGCGGGCCGCCCGGGCGGCCCGCGCCGCCGCCCTGGCCCCGCTGGCGGGCCTACCTCGGCCCGCTCGCCGCCGGCGCGATCGTCGCCCCGGGACGCCCCGGGACGCCCCGCGCTCCGCGACGCCGTCGCCCTCCCGGCCGGGCTCACCCCGCTCGCCGGGTCGGACGGGAACCCCCGGGCCGGGGTGGCGCAGACCCGCGGCCCCGACTCCTCGACCGTGCTCGAGCCGCGGACGGTGCTGACGGCGGACGCCCGCGTGCCCGCTGGGGTCGTGGCCGGCCGGCCCGCCGCCGACCAGGTGCTGGGTGCGGCGCGTCCCGCGCCCGGCACCGGCAACCACGGGTGGGGCACGGCGGTGGACCGGTGCGGGGGATCGAGTCGTGCTCCCGCGCGCGGCTCGCCCGGATGACGGCGAACGCGGGTGCCCTCGGGCTGGGTGCACCCCGGCCGGGCCCGCCAGGAGCCGTGGCACTGGGGCTCGCCGGAGGCTGAGCGGGGGCTCGGCGCGGCCGACCCGCGGGCGGTCCGCGGGCGCCCGGAACTGTCGGTGCCTCGTCCTAGCGTCGTTGCTGCCCGGTCGGGAGCCACCCGACCACCCGGCGGAGGAGCACCGCGTGCACATCGACTGCGACACCTGCACGGCCCGTGGACCCGGTTGCGGGGACTGCGTGGTCACCGTCCTGCTCGGTCTCCCGGCGCCGGCGCTGCCCCGGCCGCGGGAGGTGGCCGGCGCGCGGGTGCGCTGGACGGGGTTCCAGGCCGACGGCAGCGCGCTGCCGGCCGGGCTCACCGCGGCGGACGAGCGGGCGCTCGCCGTGCTCGCCGGGGCGGGTCTGGTCCCCGGTCTGGCCCGGACGCTGTCGCACCGCCACGCCGGCTGAGCGGCACCGACCTACGCTCGGCCCGTGAGCACACCGCCGAACCACGCCCTGCCCCCCACCGACCGGGAGCTCGACGTCGTGCTGATCGGGGCGACCGGGTTCGTGGGGCGGCTGACCGCGGCGCACCTGGCCCGGCACGCCCCGCCCGACGCGCGGATCGCACTGGCGGGGCGGTCGTTGCCACGGTTGCAGACCCTGCAGCGCGACCTGTGCGCCGACCTCGACGACGAGCGGTCCGCGGTGGTGTCCGCCTGGCCGCTGCTGGTCGTCGACGTGGACGCCGCCGAGCACGATCCCGAGCCCCTGGCGCAGCTCGTCGCCTCCACCCGGGTCGTCGCGACCACGGTGGGTCCCTACGCCCGGCACGGCCTGCCCCTGGTGCGGGCGTGCGCCGAGGCGGGCACCCACTACGCCGACCTCACCGGGGAGGCACAGTTCGTGCGCCGGTGCATCGACGTCGCGGACGCCCGTGCCCGCGAGACCGGCGCGCGCATCGTCAGCTCCTGCGGGTTCGACTCCGTCCCCTCGGACCTCGGCGTGCTGCTCGCCCACCGCCACGCGGCCGCCGCCGGCTCCGGGGAGCTCGTCGAGGCGACGTTCACCCTGCTCTCCGCGCGGGGTGGGTTCAGCGGTGGCACGGTCGACTCGCTGCGCCACCAGGTCGACGAGGTCCGCGCCGACCCGGAGCTGGCGCGGGTGCTGGCCGACCCGTACACGCTGAGCCCGGACCGCGGGGCCGAGGCCGACCTGGGGCCCCAGCCCGACCTGGTCCGGCCCGGCCGCGACGCCACCGGCCGCTGGGTGGCGCCGTTCGTGATGGCGTCGCACAACACCCGCATCGTGCGCCGCAGCAACGCCCTGCAGGGGTGGTCCTACGGGCGTCGGCTGCGCTACTCCGAGGACCTCTCCTGCGGGCGCAGCGCGCTCGGGGCCGTGCTCGCGGTGGGTGTTGCCGTGGGCACCCGCGTGCTGCCCCTGGCACTGGGGTTCGGCCCGGCCCGTGCGGTGCTCGACCGGGTCCTGCCCGACCCGGGCACGGGTCCCTCGGAGCGGACCCGGGACGCCGGGCACTTCCGGGCGCAGGTCCGGGCCACCACCGCCGACGGTGCCGACGTCACCGTCGAGATCGGGGCCCAGGGCGACCCGGGCTACGCCGCCACGGCGGTCATGCTGGGGGAGTCGGCCCTGTGCCTGGCGCTGGACACCGCGGCGCTGCCCGCCGCCGCCGGAGTGCTCACCCCGGCCACCGGGATGGGTGACGCGCTGGTGGACCGGTTGCGTGCCAACGGCTTCCGGCTCGACGTGGTGGCCTGAGGGGCACCCGACGCGGCGGTGGCGACCGGCGCGGTGGACATCGCGGGGGACGGGACCGTAACCTGCCCGAGACCTTCCGGAGTCGTGCAGCCCACGCGGGCCGCAACGGGGGGTCACCGCCGAGTCGACCCTGTCGGGGGGTTCGAGCCGGGAACCCAGGTTCTCTTGGGGTGAATCCGTGCCACCTGCCCCCGCAGGTCGCGGTAGGGCTGAACTTCCCAGCCCGAACCCGTCAGCTAACCCGGTAGGCGGGCGTCGAGGAAGAAGGAGCACACCGCCCTGTGGCGTCCCCACGTACCGCTCTCTCCGCCGTCCTGGCCACCGCGCTCGTCGCCGCCGGACTGGTCCTGACCCCCACCGCCGCCCTGGCCGACCCGGCTGCTCCGGCCAACGCCTCGGACGCCCTGGTCCAGCTCACCGACCTCGGGCACCAGGCCGAGGTGCTCACCGAGCAGATGCACGACGCGCAGATCACCCTGGACACCGCGAACACGGCGAAGGCTGCGGCCGCCACCTCGCTCGCGGGGGCTCGGACCGACCTGGCCGCGGCCAACGCCCAGGTGGGCCAGTTCCGTGGCACCGTCGACCAGCTCGCCCAGGCCAGCTACCAGGGTGCGCGGCTCAACGGGCTCTCCGCGCTCATGACGAGCGCCTCCCCGCAGGACCTGCTGGACCAGATGTCCAGCCTCGACCTGCTCGCCACCGACACCTCCAGCCGCCTCGTCGCCTTCCAGGGCGCCCAGGCGAAGGCCGACACGGCCACCGGGGCAGCGCAGCAGGCCAGCGACCAGGCGAAGGCCGCTGCCAGCTCGGCGGCCGCCACGACGGCGAAGCTGCGGCGGCAGCAGCAGCAGCTGACGGCCAAGACCACCAAGGTCAAGGCGGCGTTCGACGCCCTCGACGCCGCGGAGAAGGCCGCCTACGTCGGCACCTCGGTTCCCGTCGGCTACACCGCGCCCACCGCGCCCGCGGCCGCCCCGACCAGCCCGACCGCCCCGGCGGCCGCCTCGACCAGCGCCACGGCCCCGGCGGCGGCCTCGACCAGCACGACCGCGCCAGCAGCCTCGACGAGCACGGCCGCGCCGGCGGTCGCCCCCTCGGGCAGCGGGGTCGGCTTCGCCGCACTCCAGGCTGCGCTGTCCAAGGTCGGCTCGCCGTACGTCTGGGGTGCCACCGGTCCCGGCACGTTCGACTGCTCGGGCCTGACCTCCTGGGCCTACACCCAGGCCGGGGTGAGCATCCCGCGCTCCTCCCGGGCGCAGGCCGGCTCGGGCACCCCGGTCTCCCAGGGCGACCTGCAGCCCGGTGACCTGGTGTTCTTCTACAGCCCGATCTCCCACGTCGGGCTCTACGCCGGCGACGGCATGGTGGTGCACTCCCCGACCTTCGGCCAGGGTGTCAAGGTCTCCCCGATGAGCCAGATGCCCTTCAGCGGCGCCCGGCGCTACTGACCGACCCGCGCACGCGTGCACGATCAGGCTGCCACCCACGGGTGGCAGCCTGATCTGCGTCCGGGTCGGACCGCCGGGTGACGGCCTCGACCCGGCGGCGGGCCGCGCAGGCGCTGGTCTCGCTCGCCGCAGCCCTGGGCCTGCTGGCCGGGGCCGTCGTGGCGACCCGGGAGTCCCCGCCCGCGCCGGGGCCCCCGGCAGCGAGCGCCACGGCCGGGCCGGAGCCGGCGCCGTCGGCGGAGGCCGTGGTCCGCGACCTGGCCGGTCGCACCGACGCGGTCGACCACGTGCTGGACACCTGGGCCTCGGCGGTGCAGCAAGGCGACACGGCCACCCTGGCGACGCTGTTCGACCCCCGAGCGGACCCGTCGTTCCTCACCTCCGAGACTGCCCGGGCGACGAACCTCGCCCAGGTCCCCCTCACCGACTGGGGCTACACGACGAGCGACGAGCCGGTGCCCGCCGTGCCCCCGGAGCTCGTGGCCCGCCTGGGTGCCGACGAGGTGTGGGCGCCGGCGGTGCAGCTGCACTACGCGGTGACCGGTGCGGACGACCGACCCACCCGCCGGCCGGTCGGGGTGGTCGTGGCCCGGCGCGGCGAGACCTGGCGGCTGGTCAGCGACACCGCCCTGGCCTCCTCCGGGCGCACCACCTGGCGGGGGCCCTGGGACTTCGGGCCGGTCGTCGTCGGCCGCGGGACCGGTGGGGCCGCTGGGGCCGGCGGGGTCGGCGGCGGGGTCGTTCTCGGCCACCCCGACCAGCAGGTGCTCCTCGACCGCATCGCGGACGAGCTGGTGACCGCGGTGCCCGCGGTGAGTGCGGTGTGGGGCACGCGCTGGTCACGGCGAGCACTCGTCGAGGTCGCGTCCTCGCAGGCCGAGCTCCGCGCGCTGGTGGGGGCGGCGCTGGCCGCCCCCGGGGTCGCCGCCGTCACCACCACCGACTCGGTGGACCGGGTCGCCGACGCCGCCACGGGCGTGCGGGTGGTGTTCAACCCGGCCACGCTGGGGCAGCTGGACCCGGGCTCGCTGCGGGTGGTGCTGCGCCACGAGCTGACCCACGTCGCCACCCGGGCGGTGACCGTCGACGGGGCGCCGCTGTGGATGCTGGAGGGCTACGCCGACCACGTCGGCTACCGCGGCAGTGGGACCAGCCTCGCCGTCGCGGCCCCGGAGGTCGTCGCCCGCACCCGCGCCACCGGAGGACCGGCGCGGCTGCCGAGCCGGGTCGACCTCACCCCGGCGGGGGACGGCAGCACCGCCCAGCTCGGCTACCAGCTGGCGTGGACGTTCACGGAGTTCGTGTCGGAGACCCGGGGTGAGGCGGCCCTGACCAGCGCCTACCGGGCGGTGGCGGCCCGGTCCGACCCCACCGACGCCGAGCTCGACGCCGCGCTGGTGCGCACCCTGGGGGCACCGCGGGCCGTGCTGGAGCAGGAGTGGGGGGCGTGGCTGGTCGCCCGCTCCGGCTAGGTTGGCCCCGGTGCGGCGAACCCTGCTGGTCACCAACGACTTCCCGCCCCGCAACGGCGGCATCCAGTCCTACCTGCACACCTTCGCCCAGCACCTGCCCGCCGACGACCTCGTCGTGTACGCCCCGAGCTGGCGGGGTGCCGACGCCTTCGACGCGGCGCAGCCGTTCCCCGTGGTGCGGCACCGGAGCACCCTCGTGCTGCCCACGCCCGCGGTGGCCGCTCGGACCGCGGACCTGCTGCGCGCGCACGGGTGCACCGGCGCCTGGTTCGGGGCGTCGGCGCCGCTCGGGCTGCTGGCCCCGGCCCTGCGCCGGGCGGGTGCGGAGCGGGTGCTGGCCCGCCCCCACGGCCACGAGGTCGGCTGGTCGATGGTGCCGGGCGGGCGGCGGGCGCTGCGGCGGATCGGGGACACCACCGACGTCGTCACCCACGTCAGCCGCTACACCCGGCGCCGGTTCGCCTCGGCCTTCGGCCCGCACGCCGCCCTGGAGCACCTGCCCTCGGGGGTGGACACCACCGTCTTCGCCCCCGACCCGGCCGCGCGCGCCGAGCTGCGGGCGCGGTACGGGCTCGGACAGGCGCCGGTGGTGGTGTGCGTGTCCCGGCTGGTGCCGCGCAAGGGACAGGATGTGCTCGTCCGGGCCCTGCCCGCCGTCCGCGCGCGCGTGCCCGGGACCCGGCTGCTGCTGGTGGGGGGTGGTCCGCACCTGGACGAGCTCCGCCGGCTGGCGCAGCGGACGGGGGTGGCCGAGCACGTGGTGACCACCGGGAGCGTGCCCGCCGACGAGCTCGCCGCCCACCACGCGGTGGGCGACGTGTTCGCCATGCCGTGCCGCACCCGCGGCGCCGGCCTGGACGTCGAGGGCCTCGGCATCGTCTACCTGGAGGCGTCGGCAACCGGGCTCCCGGTGGTCGCCGGACGCTCCGGCGGTGCCCCGGAGACCGTGCGCGACGGGGAGACCGGCACCGTGGTGGACGGCCGCGACGTCGCCGAGGTGGCGGGCGCGGTGGCGGCCTACCTCGCCGACCCGGAGCTCGCCGCCCGCACCGGCGCCGCCGGTCGCTCCTGGGTCTCCCAGCACTGGCGCTGGGACGACCTCAGCGCCCGGCTGGCGGCCCTGCTCGACGGGTGATCACCCGCACTGTCCTCAGGAGCGGTAGATGGCGTCGATGTCGTCGGCGAAGTGCTCCGCGACGACGGCGCGCTTGATCTTCAGCGACGGGGTCATCTCCCCGCCGTCCTCGGTGAAGTCCACCGGCAGGATGCGGTAGGCCTTGATGCCCTCCGCGCGGGACACCGCGGTGTTCGCCTCCGCCACCGCCGCGTCGATCTCGGCCCGCAGCTCGGCGTCGTCGAGCATGGTGCCCACGGCGGTGCCGGCGTCGTGGCCGTGGCGCTCCAGCCACGCCGGGAACGCCTCCTCGTCGATGGTGACCAGCGCGCCGATGAACGGGCGCTGGTCCCCGACGACCATGCACTGGCTGACCAGCGGGTGCGAGCGCAGCTGGTCCTCCAGCACCGCGGGGGCCACGTTCTTGCCCCCCGCGGTCACGATGAGCTCCTTCTTGCGCCCGGTGACGGAGAGGTAGCCGTCGGCGTCGAGGGCACCGAGGTCGCCGGTGTGGAACCACCCGTCCACCAGCGACTCCGCGGTCGCCTCCTCGTTGCGCCAGTAGCCGCGGAAGACCACGTCGCCGTGCAGCACGATCTCCCCGTCCTCGGCGATGCGCACCGCGGCGCCGGGCATGGGCCGCCCGACGCTGCCGACGCGCTGGTGCGCCGGGGTGTTCACGGTGATGGCTGCCGTGGTCTCGGTGAGGCCGTAGCCCTCGTAGACGGGCAGGCCGATGCCGCGGAAGAAGTGCCCCAGCCGCTCGCCCAGCGGCGCGCCGCCGGCCACCGCCGCGGTGCACCGACCGCCGACGGCGGCGCGCAGCTTGCCGTAGACGAGCTTGTCGAACAGCGCGTGCTGGGCGCGGAGCACGATCCCGGGCCCACCCGTGTCCTGGGCGCGGCTCCAGGCGACCGCCGCGGCGTCCGCGGCGTCGAAGATCTTGCCCTTGCCGTCGGCGTGCGCCTTCTGCCGCGCCCCGTTGTAGACCTTCTCGAACACGCGCGGCACCGCGAGGAGGAAGGTCGGCTGGAAGTCGGCCAGGTCGGCCAGCAGGTTCTTCACGTCGGGGGAGTGCCCGACGACGACGCGCGCGTCGAGCGAGGCGATGCTGATCGCCCGGGCCAGGACGTGGGCCAGCGGCAGGAAGCACAGGTTGGTCTGCCCGGGCGCCATGACGTCGCCGAAGATGCTGGCGGCCGTCCGCGACTCCGTGATCAGGTTCCGGTGCGTCAGCTCGCAGCCCTTGGGTCGTCCGGTGGTGCCGGAGGTGTAGATGAGGGTGGCCACGTCGTCGGCCCCGACCTCGCGTCGACGTGCGTGCACGTCGTCGTCGGCGACCTCGGCGCCCGTCGCGGCCAGCGCCGCGACCGCGGGCTCGTCGCCCTCGATCCGCCACACGTGGGTGAGCTCGGGGCACTCCTCGCGCACCTGCTCGACCGTGGCCGCGTGGGAGGCCTTCTCCACCACGACGGCGGTGGCGCCGGAGTCCTGCAGGATCCACCGCACCTGGTCGGCGGAGGACGACTCGTAGACGGGGACGGAGATGCCGCCGGCGCACCAGATGGCGTGGTCCAGCAGCGTCCACTCGTAGCGGGTGGAGGAGAGCAGGGCGACCCGGTCGCCGGTCCGCACGCCGGACGCGACCAGGCCCTTGGCCGTGGCCAGGACCTCGCCGGCGAACTCCCGGGCCGAGACCTCCGTCCACCGGCCGCCGACCCGGCGCCGGAACAGCGGCTCGGCGGGGAAGTGCTCGGCGTGGGAGAACACCACGTCGGTCAGGTTCTCCCGCTCCGTGACGGTGGTCGTGGACGGGACGCTGAGCTCGCGCACTGCTGGCCTCCGGGGGCGGGACGGCGGTCGACGTAGACGGGTGTTGTGGACGGGTGCTGTGGACGGGTGCTGACGTGAACGGGCGCTGGCGGATGCTGGTACCCCGGTACGGGAGCGAGGCTACCGACGCCGGAGGCCGGCTCCGACACCCCTGGTCCGGCCGGGCACCCCCGCCCGCTCCGGGCGGTGTGTGACGCTGCCCGGGTGAGCACACTCGACGTGGTGGACGAGACGTTCGTCGCCGCCCCGCCGGAGCAGGTGGCCGTGGAGGTCGCCGACGCGGCCCGGTGGCGACGGTGGTGGCCGGACCTGCGACTGGAGCTGGTGCACGACCGCGGGCCGGCGGGGCTGCGCTGGCGGGTCGGCGGCGCCCTGCACGGCACCCTCGAGCTGTGGCTGGAGGCGGTCGGCGACGGCACCGTGATCCACCACCTCCTCCGTGCGGAGGTCGTCGGTCCCGGCGGGGAGGCCCTGCCAGGGCGCCGGGTCGGTGCCCTGGTGCACGAGCGACGGGTGCAGGCCAAGGTGCTGGCCTTCGAGGTGAAGGCGCTGCTGGAGCACGGGAGGGCGGCGGGGGAGCCGCCCCCCGACCCCCCGCAGGGGGATCCCCGGTGAGGATCCACGTCGTCTCCGACGTGCACGGCAACGTCGAGGCGCTGGCCCGGGCCGGGGACGGGGCGGACGCCCTGGTCGTCCTCGGGGACCTCGTGGACTTCGTCGACTACCACCGCCCGGGCCGCGGCATCCTGGGTGGCCTGCTCGGTGCCGAGCGGGTGCGCCGGTTCGGCGAGCTCCGCCGCTCGGGGGCACCGGGGGAGGCCGGGGCCTACGTGCGGGCCCAGCTGGGCAGCGGCGCCGAGGTGGCCGCCGCGATCGCCCACGAGGTCCGCGAGCAGTACCGGGCGCTGTTCGCGGCGCTGCCCGGTCCCACCTGGGCCACCCCGGGCAACGTCGACCTGCCGCACCTGTGGCCGGAGCTGGCCGGACCGGGGGTGACCGTCCTGGACGGGGCGAGCGACCAGCTCGGACCCGGCGGGCCGAGGTTGGGCCTGGTGGGCGGGCTGTGCGTGCCCGACGCGTCGATGAGCCCGGCCGGCGGGATCTGGAAGCCCTACCTGCGCCCGGCGAGCGAGTACGCCGCCGCGGTCGCCGCGGTGGGATCGGTCGACGTGCTCGGCAGCCACGGACCGCCCGCCGTGCCCGAGCTGTGCTTCGACACCCGGGCCCGGCGCCGCGAGCCCGGCAGCGCCGCGCTGCTGGAGCACCTGCGCGCCACGGCACCGCGCCTCGCGCTGCACGGACACGTGCACCAGCCGCTCGCCGCCCGGGTCCGCGTCGGCCGGACCGAGTGCATCAACGTGGGGCACTTCCAGCGGACCGGGACCCCGTGGGTGCTGCACCTGTGAGGTCCGGGACCCGGGGACGGCGCGGGTAGCGTCAGCCCCATGCCCGACCAGACCAGGCGGTCGATCGTCGTCGCCGCCCCGCCCGAGAAGGTGATGGCGGTGATCGCGGACTTCGCGGCCTACCCGGAGTGGGCCGGGTCGGTGAAGACGGCCGAGATCCTGGCCCGCACCCCCGACGGGCGGGGTGCGCACGTGCGCTTCGTCCTGGACGCGGGCGTCGTGAAGGACACCTACGAGCTCGCCTACACCTGGGCGCCGGACGGGCTCTGCGTCAGCTGGGACCTGGTGGCCAGCCAGGTGCAGCGCTCCCAGCACGGCTCGTACACCCTGCGTGAGGTGCCCGAGGGCACCGAGGTCGCCTACGAGCTGCGGGTGGACCCGTCGATCCCGATGATCGGGATGTTCAAGCGCAAGGCCGAGAAGGTCATCACCGACACCGCGCTGAAGGAGCTCCGCACGCGCGTGCAGGGGTGAGCCCGAGGTGGCCACCGCCCCGTCGGCGGTAGGGTCGTCGCTTCCTGGGTGCCGTCCGGCCGCCCGTCCCGCGGGGAGTCACGTGCGCGTCCTGCTGTTCACCGGCAAGGGTGGTGTCGGCAAGACGACCCTCGCCGCCGCGAGCGCGGTGCGACTGGCCGGGCAGGGCACGTCCGTGCTGCTGTGCTCCACCGATCCCGCCCACTCGCTCGGAGACGCGCTCGACCACCCGCTGCTCGGCGTGCCGCTGCCGGTCGCGCCAGGCCTCGACGCGGTCCAGCTCGACACGGGTGCGCTGCTGTCGGAGCGCTGGGCGGGGGTGCGCGAGGTGCTCGCCGACGTGGGCGACGCCGTCGGCGGTCACCCGGCCGGGCTCGACCTGGGCGGTCTGCAGGCCGAGGAGGTCACCGCCCTGCCCGGGCTGGAGGAGCTCCTGGCGCTGGTCGAGGTCCAGGCCATGGCTGCCTCGGGCCGCTGGGACGTGGTGGTCGTGGACTGCGGGCCCACGGCCGAGACGCTGCGCATGCTCTCCCTGCCCGCGACCGCGGCGGCGTACCTGCGCCGTGCGTGGCCGCGGCACCGCCGGGTGGTGCACGCCGCCCTGGGCCGGCCCGGCGCCGGCCTGCTCCGGGCCGCGGCGACCCTGGACGCCGTGGAGGCCGAGCTGCTCGCGCTGCAGGAGCTGCTCAGCGACCCGACCCGGACGACGGTGCGCCTGGTGCTGACCCCGGAGCGGGTGGTGCTGGCCGAGACACGACGGACTGTGACCGCGCTGGCCCTGCACGGCGTGGCCGTGGACGGCGTGGTGGTCAACCGGGTGCTGCCGCAGCCGCGGACGGGCACCCGCTCGAGCGACCCGGCCTGGGTGTGGCTGCGCACCCGGGCTGCCGAGCAGGCCGCCGTGCTCGCCGCGGCCGGCACCCTGGTCGCCGGCGCCGGGGACCCGGTCGCGCTGGGCCACCGCAGCCAGGAGCCGGTCGGGCTCACCGCGCTGGCGGAGCTGGCCGCCGAGCTGTACGACGGGCGGCCCGTGGTCCCCGACGCGCCCGGGACGAGCACGCCCGCGGTGGCCCACGAGTCGGGCAGCGGCCTCGAGTCGGTGTACGCCTGGCGCCTGGAGCTGCCGGGGGTGGCGCAGGCGCAGGTGGAGCTGGCCCGGCTGGAGGACGAGCTGCTGGTCTCGGTGGGCGGACAGCACCGTCGCTACACCCTGCCGCCGGTGCTCACCCGCTGCGTGGTGCTGGACGCGGAGGTCGGCGACGACGAGGTGACGGTGCGGCTGCGGCCCGACCCTGCGGTGTGGTCCCGGTGAGCGCGACCGACGGCGCCCCGGTGGGCGAGCTGGCCGCGGAGCTGCGCGCGCTGGCCGACGTGCTGCTCGACCGCCTCGAGCCGTGGCTGCAGACGCTCGCCGCACCGGCCGAGGACGACGCCGGACCCGGCAGCGTGCCGGGTGCGGTGGCGACGACGTGCGCGTGGTGCCCGGTGTGCGCGCTGGTCGCCGCCGTCCGGGGTGAGCGCCCCGAGCTGGGTCGCCGTCTCGCCGAGCAGGGCAGCGGGGTGCTCGCCGCCCTGCGCCTGCTCCTCGACGAGCACGGCGCCCACCCGCACCCGTCCGACCCGCCCGGGACCACCGGGACCCCGGACGCCCCCGCCCCGCCCCGGGTGCAGCCGATCACGGTCCGGCGCCGGTGAGCGCCCGCGAGGTCCTCACCGTCGGCGTCGACGTCGGGGGCACCACCGTCCGCGCCGGCCTGGTGGACGCCGACGGCACCGTGCTGGACACCGTCGACGCCCCGACGCCGAGCTCGGCCGACGGCCTGGAGCAGGCCCTGGTCCGCGCCGTGACCGAGCTCGCCGGGCGGCACGCGGTCGCGGCGGTCGGCCTCGCCGTCGCCGGCTTCCTCGCCGTCGACCGCCGCACGGTGATGTTCGCGCCGCACCTGCCGTGGCGCGACGCCCCGGTGGCCGCCCGGATGACCGCCCGCCTGGGCGTACCGGTGGTGCTCGAGCACGACGCGAACGCGGCCGGCTGGGCCGAGCACCGCTTCGGCGCCGCGCGCGGGGGACGGGTCGTCGCCCTGGTCGCCATCGGCACCGGCATCGGTGCCGCCCTGCTGGTGGACGGGGTGCTCTTCCGCGGGGCGCACGGGGTGGCCCCCGAGCTGGGCCACCTGCGCCTGGTCCCGGGCGGGCGGGCGTGCCCCTGTGGGGGTCGCGGGTGCTTCGAGCGGTACTGCAGCGGCACCGCGCTGGTCTCGACCGCCCTCGAGCTGCTCGCCACCGAACCGTCACGCTCGACGGTCCTCGCCGAGCAGCACGCCGCCGACCCGGGCTCGATCACCGGGCGCCGGGTCGTCGGGGCGGCCCGCGACGGCGACCCGGTGGCCGTCGCCGCGGTGGCCGACCTGGCGGTGTGGCTCGGTCGTGGCCTGGCGATCGTCGGTGACGTGTACGACCCGGACGTCGTCGTCATCGGTGGCGGGGTGGGCGAGGCGGCCCCGCTGTTCCTCGACGAGGCGCGCGAGCACTACGCCCGCGAGGTCACCGGCGCGGGCAACCGACCGCTCGCGCGCATCCGGACCGCAGCGCTGGGGGAGCTGGCCGGGCTCGTGGGTGCCGCCGACCTGGCCCGCCTCGAGCTCGTCGGGCCACCGGGCTAGAGCTGGGCGCCGTCGTCCCAGCCCGAGTCGGCCGGGGGGCCCGACCTCAGCCGGGAGAGCAGGAAGACCAGCCCGCCGCTGAGGCACACGAGCCCCAGCGGGAAGCCGGTCGCGCTGGTCAGACCGACGACGCCGGGCACCAGGACGAGCACCGCTCCGAGGACGAGGACGGCGATCGCCCCCATCGCCGGACGCGTCGGCGGGGTCACCGGCGGGGCGTCGGGTCGCTCGAAGTGGCCCTCGTCCTCCTCCTCGGCGCCCGTGCCGACGTCCTCGGGCGTGGGCTCGGGTGCGGGTGCGACCGCGGGCAGAACCGGTCCCGGTGCGACGGTCGGCTCCGGTGCGACGAAGGGGACAGGGTCGGCCACCGGCGGGTCCCAGCCGGCCACGAGCGCGGCGAACGTGTCGTCCACCTCGCGGTCGGTCGGCTCCTGGCCCGCGGCCCGGTCGGGGTTGCGGTCACCGGGCGGCGGCTCCGGGGGCGCGCTCACGAGGGCACGCCCGGGTGCGCTCCCGCGGGCACGCGAAGGAGCCGGTCGACGAGATCGGTGCTGCCGGTGAAGATCTGGGCGGCGTCGTGGTCGAGGGTGGCCACGTGGAAGCTGCGGGCGAGCACCACCTCCGTCACGTCCGAGGAGGTGATGCCGTCGAGCAGCACCCGGGCGCTGGAGGGCTCGACGACGTGGTCGGTGGCCGAGCGGAACAGCAGCAGGGGCGCGGTCACCCGGGGCAGGTCGGCCCGGACCACCGACCACAGCTGCTGCAGCGACGCCGCGGCCCGCAGCGGCACCCGGTCGTAGCCCACCTCGTGGACCCCCGGCTTGGCGATGTCGTCGGACACGCCCGGCACCGAGCCGAGCACGTGCGACAGGAACGGGAGCAGCGGGGCGTCGCGCCGCTCGGTGCGCAGCGAGGGGTTCACCAGCACGAGCCCGGCGACCTCCGGGTGGGTCTGGGCCAGGCGCAGCGCGAGCGTGCCCCCCATGGAGAGGCCGAAGACGAGCACGGGCTCCCCACGGGCCACCAGCACGGTGAGCTCGCGCTCCAGGCAGGCGAACCAGTCCGGCCAGCGGGTGCGGTTCATCTCCTGCCAGGTGGTGCCGTGCCCGGGCAGCCGGGGGCAGGAGACGGCCAGGCCGCGGGCGGCCAGGTGCTCGCCCCAGGGCCGCATGCTCTGCGGGCTGCCGGTGAACCCGTGGCACAGCAGCACCCCGGGTTCGCCGGGGCGCCCCGGCGCGCGGAAGGGCGCTGCACCGTCGAGGAGTCCCACTCCACCATCGTGGCACGTCGGCACGGCGGTGGTCGGTCCGACTCCCGATAAGGTGCCCGCGGTGCGCTACTTCTACGACTGCGAGTTCATCGAGGACGGCGCCACCATCGAGCTGGTCTCCATCGGGGTCGTCGCCGAGGACGGTCGCGAGCTGTACCTGGTGAGCACCGAGTTCGACCCCGAGCGGGCCGGGCGCTGGGTGCGGGCCAACGTGCTGCCCCAGCTGCCCAGCCCGGCCGACCCGGCATGGCGCAGCCGCGAGCAGATCCGGGCCGCGCTGCTGGAGTTCTGCACCGCCCACCCCGACGGCAGCCCGGTGCAGCTGTGGGCCTGGGTCGGTGCCTACGACCACGTGGCGCTGTGCCAGCTGTGGGGCTCGATGACCGCGTTGCCCCGGGCACTGCCCCGCTTCACCCGCGAGCTCAAGCAGCACTGGGAGGCCGCGGGCAGCCCGGCCCTGCCGCCGGTGCCCGAGGGGGCGCACGACGCGCTCGTCGACGCCCGGCACAACCTGGCGAAGTTCCGGGTCACCGAGCAGGCCGCGGCGGAGCACCTGGGCGAGGGCGGACGGGCGAACAACTAGGCTGCCGCCGTGAACTGGACGGTCGACGTGCCCATCGACGCTCTCCCCGAGCTGCCCCCGCTGCCCGAGGCCATGCGCGTCCAGCTCGACGACGCGCTCGCCCGCCCCGCGCTGCAGCAGCCGGACTGGCCGGCCGACCAGGCCGCGGCGATGCGGACCGTGCTGGAGAGCGTGCCGCCGATCGTGGTGGCCCCCGAGGTCGACGCGCTGCACACCCGGCTCGCGGCGGTGGCCCGCGGCGAGGCGTTCCTGCTCCAGGGCGGTGACTGCGCGGAGACCTTCGCCGACAACACCGAGCCCCACATCCGCGGCAACATCCGCACCCTGCTGCAGATGGCCGTCGTGCTCACCTACGGCGCGTCCATGCCGGTGGTGAAGGTGGCGCGCATCGCCGGGCAGTACGCCAAGCCGCGCAGCTCCGACATCGACGCGCTCGGCCTGCGCTCCTACCGCGGCGACATGATCAACTCCCTCGTCGCCGACGCCTCGGTGCGCGGTCACGACCCGTCCCGCCTGGTCCGCGCCTACGCGAACTCCTCGGCCGCGATGAACATGGTGCGGGCGCTGACCGCCGGGGGCATGGCGGACCTGCACAAGGTGCACGACTGGAACCGTGAGTTCGTCCGCACCTCGAAGGCGGGGGCGCGCTACGAGCAGGTGGCCGGTGAGATCGACCGGGGCCTGCGCTTCATGAACGCCTGCGGGGTCAGCGACCCCACCATGCACGCCACCGAGATCTTCGCCAGCCACGAGGCCCTGGTGCTGGACTACGAGCGGGCGATGCTGCGCCTGGACACCACCGGCGAGACCCCGCGGCTGTTCGACCTGTCGGCGCACTTCCTCTGGATCGGGGAGCGCACGCGAGCCCTCGACGGCGCCCACATCGCCTTCGCCGAGCTGGTCAGCAACCCCATCGGGCTCAAGATCGGTCCCACCACGACGCCGGAGCAGGCCGTCGAGTACGTCCAGCGCCTCGATCCGCACAACACTCCCGGCCGCCTGACCCTGGTCGCACGGATGGGCAACGGCAAGGTCCGCGACGTGCTCCCGGCGATCGTGGAGGCGGTCGAGGCCACCGGGCACGCGGTGATCTGGCAGTGCGACCCCATGCACGGCAACACCCACGAGTCGACCACCGGCTACAAGACGCGGCACTTCGACCGCATCGTCGACGAGGTGCAGGGCTTCTTCGAGGTGCACCGCGCGCTGGGCACCCACCCCGGCGGCATCCACGTCGAGCTCACCGGCGACGACGTCACCGAGTGCCTGGGCGGCGCGCAGGACATCTCCGACACCGACCTCGCCGGCCGCTACGAGACGGCGTGCGACCCGCGGCTGAACACGCAGCAGTCCCTCGAGCTCGCGTTCCTCGTCGCGGAGATGCTGCGCGACTGAGCGGGTCAGGGGAACGCCGGAGCGACAGCGATCAGGGGAACGCCGGAGCGACAGCGATCAGGGGAACGCCGGAGCGACAGCGATCAGGGGAACGCGGTGACGACCACCGTGGTGCCGGGGGCGACACCGGTGCCGGCGGCCGGGTCCTGGGACACGACGCGGGAGCTGCCCAGCGGCACCAGCTGGGACACCTCGACCTGCAGCCCGAGCGCCTCGAGCGCGGTACGGGCCTCGGTGACGGTGGAGCCGCGCACCCCCGGGACGGTGACCGCGTCGGAGACCACGACCTGCACCTGCGCCGCCACCGGGTCGACCAGGGCGCCAGCAGCCGGGGACGTCACCGCCACGGTGCCCGCGGCCGCACCCCCCTCGGAGGTGGTGCCGCCGTCGACGGGGGTGAACCCGGCGTCGGTGAGCGCGGCCCGCGCGTCCTGCGGCGTCCGCCCGGACACGTCGGGGACGGTCAGCGCCGAGGAGACGACGAGGTCGACGGCGCTGCCGCGGGTGCTCCGGGTGCCCCCGGCCGGGTCGGTGCGCACGACGTCGCCGCCGGCCACCGCGTCGCTGAAGGCACGGGTGGTGGTACCCACGGCGAGCCCGGCCGCCCGCAGCGCCTGCACCGCGTCGTCGCTCGAGCGCCCACCGAGGTCCGGGACGTCGACGGGGGCGGGACCCTGGCTCAGCCGCAGCGTCACCGTGGACCCGACGGCGACCGTCGTGCCGGCGGCCGGGTCGAGGCCCAGCACGGTGCCTTCGGGGACGTCGTCGTCGTAGCCGCCGGGGATGGTGGCGGCGGTGAGCCCACCCGTGCGAACCGCCCGCTCGGCGGCGGCCCGGTCGGTGCCGGGCTCGACCCCGGGGACCACGGGTCGGCCCAGGGACACGTTGAGCACCACCTGCGTCCCGCGGGGCAGGCGCGTCCCGGAGCCGGGATCGGTGCCCAGGACGGTCTGCGCCACCGCCGTGTCGTCGTAGACGGTCGTGACGAGCGGGTCGAGGTCGGCCGCGGTGAGCGCCTGCTGGGCGGCGTCGGCCCGCAGTCCCGACAGCGCCGGGACCGCGGTGAACCGACCTGCGCCCAACCACCACGCCCCGACCCCGACCGCAGTGGCCAGCAGCAGCACCACCACCGTCCACGCGATCCCGGTGCGGCGCGACCGGCGGCGCTCGCGCGGGTAGGCGCTCAGGGTGGGCACCGCGTCGGTCTGCGCGGGGTGCAGCGACGCCTCGGGCCGCCGCGTGTCGTGGCGTGACCGCGTCGGCGGGCGCCCGGGGGCGGGTCCGGAGACCCGCCGCGTTGCCGTGGTCAGCGCCCGGGTCTCGTTGCGGGGCGGGGCCTCCGGCGCGGATCGGGGGGTGGGCACCCGCACCCGGCCGAGCCCGAGCGCACGGCGCACCCCGAGCAGCTCGCCGAGCATCTCCCCGGCGTCGCGGTAGCGCTGCGCCGGCTCCCGCCGGGTCGCGCGCAGCACCACCTCGTCCAGCTCCGGGGGGATGCCGTCGACGAGGGAGCCCGGGGCGGGGACGTCGTTGTTCACGTGCTGGTAGGCCACCGACAGCGCGGTCTCCCCGTCGTAGGGAGGGCGTCCGGTGAGGAGCTCGTGCAGCAGCACCCCGGCGGAGTACACGTCGCTGCGGGTGTCGGCGCTGCCGGTGGTGACCTGCTCGGGGGAGAGGTAGGCGACGGTGCCGAGGATGACGTTGCTGGACGTCGCGCCGGTGGTCGCG
>JBBSUN010000011.1:0-87629 GCA_038234335.1 Mycobacteriales bacterium | reverse complement strand
TGCGCAACACCGCGATCAGCCTGCTCCGCCTCGCCGGGTGGACCGCCATCGCCACCGCGCTACGACATCACGCCCGCGACCCCAACCGGGCCATCACGCTACTGCTGACCTGCTGAAACACGACTTTGCCGAGGCCCTGGGGGCGGAGGCCGGGGAGTCCACCGGGCACGAGTCGGGCCGGCTCATCGCCGACATCCTGGAGCGCGACGAACCCACCGACGACGACCTCGACCAGCAGCGCCGCACCGTCAGCTACGTGCACCGCCACCTGGCCCAGCGCCCCGACGGCGACGTCACCCACACCGACTGGCGGTACTCGCTCATGAACTGGGGCCACGACCCGCTGGAGGACTGAGGGCTCAGTCCACTGACACCCCGTAGCTCCGCGCCAGCCCGGCGAGCCCGTCCGACCAGCCCTGCGCCACCCCGCGCACCCGCCACCGGGGGCCATCCGACGTGTCGCGACGGTAGAGCTCGCACACCACGGCCGCGGGCAGCCCCGCCTCCTGCGGGACGGGCGCCTGGACGGGCGCGGCTCCGGAGACGTGGACGGCGAGGTCGAGGCCGCGCACCTCGCTGATCGGACGCTGCCCCGCGCTGAGCACCACGGCCACCCGGGTCACCCCCTCCTCCGGCAGCCGCGGCACGTCGACCACCGCCCGGGCGCAGCGGGTGCGTCCGTCGTCCTCGGGCAGGTCCACCCGCACCGCGCCGGTCCGACTGGTCGGGGCGTTGTAGAAGATGAGGTCGAGGTCGGTGCGGACCCGGCCGTCGTCGCCCAGCAGCAGCACCGAGAGGTCCAGCTCCGTCCCGGCCGCGCACCGCGCCGTGACCACGACCGGCAGCACCAGCTCCGCCTCGCCGAGGGTGATGACCTCCCCCGGCGCGAGCACCCGGCGCCCGGTGGCGGCCACCGGCGCGGACTCCCGCGCGGCGTACCAGTCCAGGAACGACCGCACCAGCAGCGGCGACGGAGCTGCGGGGGTCTCGTCCGGCTCGGGAGCGCCGTCGTCGCACTCGGCGAGGGCGAGGACCTGCGCGACGACGGGCACCTCGGCCGGGCTCAGCGCCCGCGCGGCCCCGGCCACGGTGAGGTCGAGGTGCAGCTCGGCGGCGCGGTCGAGCACCAGGCCGAACGCGTCCTGGTCGGTCCCCCACGGGGTCGCCCGCACCGCGGTCCGGGTCCACCGCCCGACCAGCACCACGCCGAGGCGCTGCGTCTTCTGCACCCGGGTCAGCACGCACACCGTGATCGAGCTCAGACCCGGCGCGCACGCGAACCCCTCCAGCAGGGTGGCCGCCACGTTGCTGACCATGCTCTGCAGGAACAGCCGGTGCCGGTCGCGCTGGTTCAGGGTGCGCAAGGTGGGCTTGCCGGTGGGGGTGGTGCCGCCGCGCTGGGTGGGCAGGTCGTCCAGGTCGGGCTGGCGGATCAGCACCGAGCACACGCCGTCCTGCACGCCCAGGGCCACCCCGCCGGCCGGGTTGTCGCTGAACGCGGCGTTCAGCGCCTCGCAGACCACGTCCTCGTCGTTGCCGCGGAGCTGCTCCCACCACCGGTCGGCGTCGCCCTGCAGCTGCGCGCACACCCCGGCCAGGCGCGCGTGCTCCTCGCGCAGGTAGGCCGCCGCGTTCGCGTCGGCCCGGGCCCTCGCCTCCCGCCGCTGCTGGCGGGCGAAAACACCGACGTCGCGCAGCTCCCACGCCCGGACCTTCTCCTGCACCCGGGCGGGCTCGGGCAGCGCCGGGGGGACGAGCACCGGGCGGGTCGCGGCGGGCCAGGAGTCGCGGTGCACGGTGACCAGGGCGTCGAGGGTCTGCTCCAGCTCACCGATCGCCCGGTCGCGGTCGAGCTCCACCTGCGCCCGCTCGGCTAAGCGCTGCTGGGCGGCGAGCTGGTTCGGGGTGGACCCGGGGCGGCGGGTGCGGGGGCCGGCCAGCGTGCTCGAGGCGAACAGCGGCCCCAGCCCGGTGGACACGCGGGTGCGGCCGGCCCCGACGTGCACCCGGGCGACCCGCGGCCCGACGGACGCGCGCACCCCACGGGTGGACACCCGCACCCGCATCCCCGGCACACCCACCCGGAACCCCAGCGACACCCGCCCCCCTGACGTCGATCCGACCCGGGCTCAGCGTCGCACGGGACGGGAACCCGGCACCGCCCGCCCGTCGTTGCCCCGGTGTGGACCACGCACGCACGATGCCCTGGGGCGACGGCACCTGGCGGCACCCGCCCACCGCCGTGCGCGAGGACGGCGACGACCTCCTCGTCACCGCCCGCAGGGGCAGCGACCTCTGGCGCACCACCGCCTACGGCTTCGTCCACGACGACGGCCACGCCCTGCTCGCTCCCCTGCCCGACGGCGCCGCCTGCGAGGTCACCTTCGGAGTCGACTACGCCGGGAACTTCGAACAGGCCGGGGTGCTGGTGCACGCGGGCTCGCAGGAGTGGGTGAAGGCCGGGGTGGAGATCAGCGACGGCGCCCCGCAGGTCGGTGCGGTGGTCACGGCTCCGACCTCCGACTGGTCGGTCGCCGCGGTGCCGGAGTGGGCCGGGCGCGCCGTGACCGTGCGGGTCAGCCGCTCCGGCGACGCGCTCACCGTGCGGGCCCGGGTGGACGACGAGGCGTTCCGGCTGGTCCGCGTGGCCCCGATCCGGCCCGAGGCCGAGCTGCGCGCCGGTCCGTACGCCTGCGCCCCCGGGACCGACGGCCTCACGGTGCGGTTCACCGGCTGGCGCACCGGCCCCGCCGACGCCGCGCTGCACGCGTGAGCCCCTGCCCGTGCGGGACCGGCCGCCCCCTCGCCGCGTGCTGCGGGCCCTACCTCGACGGCGAGCCGGCCCCGACCGCGGAGGTCCTCATGCGCTCCCGCTACACCGCGTTCGCCCTCGGCGACGTCAGCCACCTGCGCCGCACCTGGCACCCCGCGACCCGCCCGCGCCGGCTCACCGTCGACGCGACGACGTGGACCGGCCTGGAGATCGTCGCGACCACCGCGGGTCGCCCCGACGACGACGCGGGCACCGTCACCTTCCGCGCCTCGCACGACGGCGGGGTGCTCGCCGAGCACAGCCGCTTCGCCCAGGTGGACGGCACCTGGCGCTACGTCGACGGCACCCACCCGTGACCACCCGGCGGTGGTGTCCGTCGTCGGGCGCGCGGGTCTGACGTCGGTGGCTGATGATCACCGGGGGTGGGCACAGGAGGCAACGCGGAGGACACTGGAACCACCCGAGGAGAAGGAGCCCACCGTGAGCCGACACGTCATCGAGCCCAGCGCCGCCCACCCGATCCGCAGCGAGCCCGCCGGTGTCCACGTTCGTCGTCCGCACCCCCGAGGGCACGGTCCTGGCCGACACCACCGACGCCCTCGCGCTGCACGAGGCCGACCACCCGGTGGTCCAGTACGTGCCGCTGGCCGACGTCGACGCCTCCGTGCTCGAGCCCACCGAGACCACCACCTACTGCCCCTACAAGGGTGAGGCCACCTACTCCCGGGTCGCCGCCGAGCCCGGTCTGGGCGACGTGCTGTGGGCCTACGAGCAACCGCACCCGTTCATGTCCGACCTCGCCGGACACGTGGCGTTCTACTCCGACCGCGTGCAGATCGAGGTGACGCCTGCGTGAGCGCACCCGAGCCGGACCCGGTGCTGGGCTCCTACCGGGGCGGGCGGTACACGCGCGCCTACGTGCTCACCTTCTGGCTGCTCGCCGCGGCCGGGTTGGTCCTCGAGCAGGTGGTCAGCGGCAGTGCGGTGGCCGCCGTGCTCATCACGGTGGTCGCGGCCACCGGGGCCGTGGTGATCCACGGCGTGGCGCAGAGCGTCCTCACCGTCGACGGGCTGCGCCTGGTGCTGCTGCGCCAGTGGGTGCCGTGGACCACGGTGGCGCGGGTGGTGACCCCGGAGGTCGGTGACACCGAGGTGCGCCTGGAGCTGCACGACGGGACGCTGCTCACCGCGCGGGGCGTGCCCGTCGACCGGGGCCCCGCCGTGGCGCGGCTGCTGGGCGGGCGGTCCTAGGCTCCCTGCTCGTGCCCCGACTCTCCGGCGGGCCGGCCTGCACGGCCCTGCTCGCCACGTTCACCGTCGTCATGATCGGCACCACGCTGCCGACGCCGATGTACAGCCTCTACGCCGACGAGCTGGGCTTCTCCGGCGCGGTGAGCACCGTCGTCTTCGCGGTCTACGCCGTCGGGGTGCTCGCCGCGCTGCTGGGCCTGGGTCGCTGGTCGGACAGCCTCGGGCGGCGACCGATGCTGCTCGCCGGGATCGGGTGCTCCCTGGTCAGCGCGGTCGTGTTCCTCACCGCGGGGCCGGTGCCGCAGCTGCTCGTCGGCCGGTTCCTCTCCGGGGTCTCCGCCGGGATCTTCGCCGGCACCGCCACCGCCGCCGTGATCGAGGCCGCGCCGCCGCGCTGGCGCGACCGCGCCTCCTTCCTGGCCACCGGAGCCAACACCGGCGGGCTGGGGCTCGGGCCGCTGCTCGCCGGGATCGCCGTCCAGTACCTCCCCGCGCCGCTGCACCTCAGCTTCGCCGTGCACGCCGGGCTGCTGGTGCTGGTCGCCGGCCTGGTGCTCGCGGTGCCGGAGACCGTCGACGTGCAGCCCGGCGCGCGACCGCAGCTGCAGCGCCTGGGGGTGCCCGTCGAGGTCCGGCCAACCTTCATCTCGGCCACCATCGCCGGGTTCGCCGGGTTCGCGGTGCTGGGGCTGTTCACCGCGGTGAGCCCACGCATCGTCAGCGAGGTGATCGGCAACCCGAACCACGCGCTCGCCGGGTTCGTCGCGTTCCTGGTGCTCGGCTCCTCCACCGCAGCGCAGGTGGGGCTGCGCTCGGTGCCCCGCGCGCTGGCCCTGGACGGCGGGTGCGTGGCACTGGCCGTGGGGACCCTGCTGGTCACCGTGGCGCTGCACACCGCGTCGCTGGGCGTGCTGCTCGCCGGGACCGTCATCGCGGGGGTCGGTCAGGGCACCAGCTTCTCCAGCGGGCTCTCGGCGATCGGCTCCCTGGTGCCGGCCGGGCGCCGCGCGGAGGTGACGTCGACGTTCTTCGTCGTCTGCTACGTCGCCATCTCCGTGCCCGTGGTGGGGGTGGGTCTCGCCGCGCAGGCCCTGGGGCTGGTCACCGCCGGGACCATCTTCACCGTCGCGGTGGCCGCGCTGGCCCTGGTGGCGCTGGGGACCCTGGTGCGGCTGCAGCGCGAGGCGGTTCCGACCGGGTGATCACCGTTCGGGAAGGGTTGCGGTGGCTCGACGACGTCAGATCTTCCGAAACGGTGATCACCCGGGGCGGCCGGGCTCAGACGACGTGCCGCCCGGTCACCAGGAACCACCCCGCCTCGGCCAGCAGCGCCACCCCGGCCACGACCAGCGCCAGCGTGACCCCCCGACGGACGACCGGACCCACCCGCGCCCAGCCACGGCCGAACCACCCCACCGCGCCCTCGTGGGCCCCGGCGGCCACGGCCACCAGCAGCACGGTCAGTGGCGCCTGGCTGGCCAGCGACCACGCGAGGTGCGCGGTGACCACCTCGGCCACGGGCTGACCCCGCCCGGCCAGCACCACCATCCCGGCGAAGCTCGGGTCGGTCACCGAGAGCAGGGCGTAGCCCACCCCGAGGCCGAGCACGGTGATCGCCCCCGACCGCCCCACGCGCTCGCCGGGAACCGGCCGGGCCCGCAGCCGCCACACCGCCCAGCCCAGCAGCGTCACCCCGAGCACCACCTCCACCACCGCGGCGGTGCCCCCGCGCGGGAGCAGCCCGGCCAGGTCCGTCGTGCGCAGGCGCGCGCCCAGGGTCAGCGACAGCGCCACTCCGAGCGACGCCGAGCCCAGCAGCACCACCGCGCCGAAGCCGAGGACCGCACCGCGCCGGGCGCCGGCCGCCAGCGAGGCCACCGCCACCAGGGCCCCCGCCGGGTCGAGCCCCGCCAGGCCGAGGCCGACCGCGGCGAGCAGCAGCGCACCCACCTCAGGCGACCAGGACGCTGACCGCCCAGTCGGCCCCGTCGTGCCAGGGCTGCAGGTCCCACGTCGCGAAGCGCTGCCGCAGGATGAACCCCACCGCGGCGGCGTCGGCGTCGAACGCGGCGACGGTGTACTCCCGGTCGGTGGCGAACCCGGTGACCAGCAGCCCACCGGGCTCCAGGTGCGCGTGCAGCCGGGTCAGCGCCGCCCGCTCGGTGCCCGGCTCCAGGAACACCACGACGTTGCCGGCCAGCACCGCCACCTCGAAGGTGCGCCCCAGGTCCACGGTCACCAGGTCGGCCACCTGCACGCTCAGCCCCGGCTCGGGCTGCGCGGCCGCGACGAGCAGCTCGTCGGCGTCGAAGGCCGTCACCGCGTGCCCCCGCCGGGCCAGCTCCGCGCCCACCCGGGCCGTGCCGCACCCGGCGTCGAGCACTCGGGCGCCACGGGGGGCGAGCACGTCGACGAACCGGGCCTCGCCGTGCAGGTCCTCGCCCTGGGCGAGACGGTCGGTGAAGCCCTGCGCGTACTCGGCGCGCTCGGCCGGGGTGCGCTCGGCGAACCAGCGGGTCATCTGCGCGCCTCAGTTGATGCAGCTGGCCTGCGCGGGGTCGGCCACCGCCGGGGCCGCGGCGGCGGAGGTGGACGGCGCGGGCGCCACGGTGGTCGTCGTGGCGTCGGGCCCGGCGGTGGCGGTCGGGGTGGCGGACCCGTCGGTGACCTGCACGCCGTCGGTGCCCAGCACCAGGGTGACGCCGGTGGCGTCCGGGGAGACGGCGGGCACCGCACCGGGCACGGCCGCGGCCACGGCCTTGGCCTGCGCCTCCATGCCCTTGGGGTAGGTGACCGTCGTGGTGACCGTCTGGTCGGCGCTGTCGGGTGCACCCATCCGGAAGCCCAGGGCGGCCAGCGCGTCGCTGTTGCGACCGGCCAGGCCCGCGGTGCCCACCGCGTTGACCACGGTGACGTTGACCGAGGCCGGGTCGGCGGCGGTGGCCGACTCGTAGGCCGACGGCTGGCCGACGACCTGGGCGACGAACGCGGGGATGGCCGCGAAGTCGAGCGCGACGATCGAGACCGTCTGCCCGATGCCGTTCGTGGTGTTCTGGATGCCGAGGGTGGGGATGGTCGCGAACGTGATGTTGCCGGCGGTGAGGCCCTGCACCTGACCGGCCAGCTGCAGCAGGTCGAGCCCGTCGTCGATGGTCAACGACGAGCTGACCGCCGTGATGAGCCGGCTCAGCGCGAACGGGTTCAGCAGGGTGCCCGCGGAGGCGATCTTGGTGAAGGCGTGGGAGAGGAAGTACTGCTGGCGCACGATGCGGTCGAGGTCGCCGCGGGGCAGGCCGTGACGCTGGCGCACGAAGGCCAGGGCCTGCTTGCCCTCGATGACCGACTCCCCCTTCGGCAGGTCGATCCCGGAGTAGCCGGAGCCGTTGGCGTCGGCGTCCGTCGAGGCGTTCTGCGCCTGCGTGAGGCACACCGGGACGCCTCCGATGGCTTTGGAGATCCGGTAGAACGCGAGCAGGGAGACGGCGATGTAGTGGTTGATCTTCAGGCCGGTGATGCCCTCGATGGTCGACGTCAGCAGCGCGAAGCCACCGGCCTGCCCACCACCGTCGGCGAACCCGTCGCCGTAGGCGGAGTTCAGCTTGCCCTTGCCGGAGCCCTTGATGTCGACCCACGAGTCGCGTGGCAGGGAGATCACCGTGGCCCGCGCCCCGTCGGCCGGCACGTGCAGGACCATCATCGTGTCGGTGTTCATGGAGCCGCCGTCGGTCTGCGTGCTGAGCTCTTCCAGCTCCGCCGGCGTCGCCCCGGAGCGGTCGTCCAGCCCCACGAGCAGGATGTTCTGATCTTTCCCGTCGCTCCCGGCGGCCTGCGCGTCGGTGCCGCCGCCCGCGCCGATCGACCCCACCCGCCCCACGTTGTCGGTCAGGTTGCGGACGTTCGTCCACGCGTAGCCGGTGCCGATCACCACCACGACGGAGAGGACGAGGGCGAGCACCCGGGCGCTGCTCGCCGCCCAACGGCTGACGCCGCCGTGGCCGGCGGAGGCCGCGGGCCCGGCGGGCGGGGGTTCGGGATTCTCGGTCATCGTCTCCAGTGTGCCTTGCTCGCTACTGGAGGCCCGTCGAGGTGTTCACCGAACTCACGGCGGCGGCGATGACGACGACGAGCCCGATGATGTAGAGCACCGCCAGCACGGCCACGATGACGAGCGAGATCTTGCCCAGCCGCTTCGCCTGGTCCGACGCGGCCTGCGCCCCGGCGTGGTCCCCCATCATCGACAGCCGGACCACGTTGGACGAGGCGGTGAAGGCCACGAAGGCGAGCGGCCAGAAGAAGACCACGGACGCGACGGCCCAGCCGGCGTTGGTCGGCGGGATCTGTGGGGTGCGTCCACCGGGGGTCGGCGCCGGGTAGCCCTGGCCGCCGTGGGGCTGGGAACCGTACGACTGGGCGCCGTACGCCGGAGCCCCGTACGAGGGAGCCCCGTACGCCGGAGCCCCGTAGCCCTGGCCGCCCTGGGCCTGGGATCCGTCGCCCTGACCGCCGTACGACTGGCCGCCGGAGCCCTGGCCGTCCTGGCCCGCGGCGCTGCCGTCCGGCCCGGTCCGGTCGCCCCCACCGCCCTTGCTCCAGTCCACCGGTCCACTCACGTCTGCCCCCTCGCTCGGTGTGGTGCTCGCTGCGAAAGATAGGGGAACCGGAGCCGGCGCGGGGCGGAACCGCCGTGTCCGATTCCCGCGAGTACGGACCGTGGCGCCGTGGCAGGCTCACCCCGTGCACCTGGACGCCGAGAGCTGCTACCGCGCCGTGAGCGCGCGCGACGCCCGCTTCGACGGCCACTTCGTCACCGCGGTGCGGACCACCGGGATCTACTGCCGGCCGAGCTGCCCGGCGGTCACCCCCAAGCCGGGCAACGTGACCTTCCTGCCGAGCGCCGCCGCCGCGCAGCACTCCGGCTACCGGGCGTGCCGGCGCTGCCTGCCCGACGCGGCCCCCGGCTCGCCGGAGTGGGACCTGCGCGGCGACCTCACCGCCCGGGCGGTGCGGCTCATCGCCGACGGGGTGGTCGAGCGCGACGGCGTGGGTGGGCTGGCCGCGGCGCTGGGCTACTCCGAGCGCCACCTCACCCGGGTGCTCACCGCCGAGCTGGGCGCCGGACCGCTCGCCCTGGCCCGCGCCCACCGCGCGCACACCGCCCGCTTGTTGCTGCAGACCACGGCGCTGCCCGTCGCCGACGTCGCGTTCGCGGCCGGCTTCGCGAGCGTGCGCCAGTTCAACGACACCGTCCAGGAGGTCTTCGCGGTCACCCCCAGCGTGCTGCGCACCGAGGTCGCGCGCCCCCGCGGCGACGGCGTGGCCCCGGTCCCAGCCCCGGCCGCGGGCACCGTGCGGCTGCGGCTGCCCTTCCGCGAGCCCCTGGACGCGGGGTGGACGGAGTGGTTCCTCGCCGGGCACGCCCTCGCCGGGGCGGAGACCTTCGACGACGGCACCTACGGGCGCACCCTGGCCCTGCCCCACGGACCGGGCGTGGTGCACGTGCGCCTGCAGCCAAGTCACGCGGCGCTCACCCTGCGCCTGGACGACCTGCGCGACCTCGGCACCGCGGTCACCCGGGTGCGCCGCCTGCTCGACCTCGACGCCGACCCGACCGCGGTCGACGCCGCGCTTGCCGCCGACCCGCACCTGGCCGGGGCCGTGGCCGCCACCCCGGGCATCCGGGTGCTGGGCAGCGTCGACGGCGCGGAGGTGCTGCTGCGCACCGTGATCGGCCAGCAGATCTCCCTGGCCGCCGCCCGGACGGCCGGCACGCGGCTCGTCGCCGCCCTCGGTGCGCCCCTGGCCCAGCCCGACGGGGCCCTGACCCACCTGTTCCCGACCTCGGCGGTGGTGGCCGAGCGCGGCCACGAGGTGCTCACCGGCCCGGCCCGACGGGTGGCGACCGTGATCCGGGTGGCCGGGCTGCTCGCCGACGGCGCGCTGGCCGTGCACCCGGGCCGCGACGCCGACGAGCTGCGGGCCGAGATGCTGGCCGTGCCGGGCATCGGACCGTGGACCGCCGACTACGTGGCCATGCGCGTGCTCGGCCACCCGGACGTGCTGCTGACCAGCGACCTGGTGCTGCGCCAAGGGGCGGCGCTGCTCGGGGTCACCGACCTGGTCGAGGCCGGCGCCGGGTGGAGCCCGTGGCGCTCCTACGCCGGCATGCACCTGTGGAAGCGCGCGCTCGACGAGCGTGCGCTCAAGGCTCGGCAGAAGGAGGAGCGATGACCCCGACACCCACCGCGACGTGGAGCACCCAGGCGACCCCGACCGGCCCGTTCAGCGCCGTGCTCGACGAGGACGGCGCCGTCCTCGCCTCGGGCTGGACCGAGGACCTCGCCCTGCTGCTGCCCCAGGTGCACGCGAGCCTGCGGCCGGCCTCGGTGCGTGCGGTGGCGGACCTGGGCGCGGTGAGCGACGCCGTCCGGGACTACCACCACGGGGACGTGCACGCGATCGACGACGTACCCGTGCGACAGCGCTCCGGGGAGTTCCTCGACCACGCGTGGGTGGTGCTGCGCACCGTGCCGGCCGGGGGGCCCGTCACCTACACCGAGTACGCCGAGCTCGCCGGTCGCCCGGCGGCGGTCCGGGCTGCGGCCGGCGCGTGCGCCCGCAACGCCGCGGCGCTGTTCGTGCCGTGTCACCGGGTGCTGCGCAAGGGCGGCGCGACGGGGGGCTTCCGGTGGGGCACCGAGGTGAAGCGCTGGCTGCTCGAGCACGAGGCGTCGGCGCCACCCCGCTGAGCGCCCTGCTGGTCGGGCAGCCGTTCGAGCATCGTGGCCGCGATGGCGTGCAGCTGCTCCACCTGCTCGTCGTCGAGCCCGTCGAAGACGATCGAGCGCACCGCCGCCACGTGTCCGGGGGCGGTCTCCTGCACGGCCCGCATGCCGTCGTCGGTGAGCACCGCCAGCGTGGTCCGACCGTCCCTGGTGGACGGCGTGCGCTCCACCCAGCCCCGCTTCTCGAGCTTGGCGACGACGTGGGACAGCCGCGACAGCGACGAGCGGGAGACCCCGGCGAGCCGGCTCATGGTCAGCGTCCGCTCGGGGTGCTCCGAGAGCGCGGACAGCACCAGGTAGTCGAAGTTGGTGAGGCCGCTGTCGCGCTGCAGCTGGGCGTCGAGGACCCCGGGCAGCCGGGTGACCAAGCCGATGAGGGCCCGCCAGGCGCGCTGCTCGTCGGCGGTGAGCCAGGGCGTCGGTTCCACCCGACCATCCTAGCCAGCTGTTGATCCTTCAACCGAGGCGTGCGGGCGTGCCTCACCCGCCGACCGCGAGGTGCGAGCCCGCCCGCGAGGTGCTCACCCGCAGCCGGCTCGGGATCCGCTGCCGCAGCTCCTCGACGTGGCTGACCAGACCGACGACCCGACCGCCCTCGCGCAGGTCGTCGAGCACGCCCATCACCTCCTCGAGGCTCGCCGCGTCCAGCGTGCCGAACCCCTCGTCGATGAACAGCGTGTCCAGCTGGACCCCACCGGACTCCTCGGCGACCACGTCGGCCAGGCCCAGGGCGAGGCTGAGCGAGGCCATGAACGACTCCCCGCCCGAGAGGGTCTTGGTGGAGCGCTGGGCTCCGGTGTGGTCGTCCAGGACGTCCAGACCCAGCCCACCCCGGGTGCCGCGCGGGCCCGCGGCGTCGGTGTGGACGAACTCGTAGCGCCCGCCCGACATCCGGCGCAGCCGTCGGGACGCGGCCACCGCGACCTCCTCCAGCCGCGCGGCGAGGACGTAGGAGTGCAGGGAGATGCGGCGGCTGTTCTGGCCCCGACCGGCGACCACGTCGGCCAGCGCGGCGAGGCGCTCGGCCTCGGCGAGAGCCGGGCCGAGCCGGTCCAGCTGCGCCGCGAGCTCCGCACCCAGGGCGCGCACCTGCTCGTGGGTCCGCCGCGCGGACCCGGCCCCGGCGTGGGCGGCCCCGAGCTCGTCGCCGGCGGTCGCCCGCTCCTGCTCGGCCGCACCCAGCGCCGCGCGGACCGTCCCGGCGTCCACCCCGTCCAGGCGCTGCACCTCGGGCTCCGCGAGCACCGCGGCCAGCGCGTCGAGCTCGCGGGCCACCAGCTCCAGCTCCCGGGCGCGGCGGGCCTGCTCGGCCTCGGCCAGCACCGCCCCCAGGGCCTGCGCCACGGTCTCGAAGCCCTGCTCGGCGGCGAGCTCGAGCGCCCGCTGCTCCCGCTCCCGGGCCGCGGCCCGCTCGGTGGTGGTCGCGGCGCCGGCGGACACCAGCTTGGCCGCCACGCCGGCGAGGGCCTCCAGGCGCTGCAGCCGAGCCAGGACGTCGGCATCGGCACCCCGCCCGGCCTCCAGGCGCACCCGCACGGCCGCGACCGCCTCTCCCAGGGCGGCAGCCTGGGCCGTCGCCGACGCGCGGTCCTGGCCGAGCACCAGCTCCTGTTGGGCCAGGGTCTCCCCCCGCCCGGCGACCTCGGCGCACCGCTGCCGGGACGCCTCGAGGGTGGCGGCCACCGTGACCGCACGGGCCTGCGCGGCGCGGGCCTGCTCCGCCACCGCCGCGGCCCCGGCCGGTGCGGTCCCGGCGCTGCGCACCCGCAGCACCTGCAGGTCGGACTCCGCCGTGGCCACCTCGGCGCCGGCGGTGCGGACGCGCTCGGCCGCGACCTGCTCGGCGGTGTGGGCGGCGTCCTCCTGGTCCTGGCCGACCGCCCGGTCCGAGGGCTGCGCGGGCTCGGGGTGCTCGACCGCCCCGCACACGGTGCAGGCCGCGCCGTCGGCGAGCGCCCCCGCCAGCTCGGCGGCCATCCCCTGCAGCCGCTGCTCGCGCAGGTCCAGCCAGTGCGCCCGGGCCGCCTGCTGCGCGGTGACGAGCCCGGCGTGATTCTCGCGGGCGCGTGCTGCCCGGCGCTGCGCGGTCGGCACCGCGCCCGCCGCCTCGGCGACCTCCTGGGCGTGCGCGGCGGCGGCGGCGAGCCCGGGGAGCTCGTCGGTGGCGCGGCGGGCGGCCACCACGTCGGCGTCGGCGACCTCCCGCTCCAGCGGGAGCGAGCGCCGCTGCTCGAGCAGCCCGTCCAGGGTGGCCCCCAGCGCGTCGGCACGCTGCTGCAGCTGCCCGGCCCGCACGGTGTCGGCGCGGGCCGTCTGGTCGAGGTGGACCAGCTCGGCGAGGCGACCCACCTCGCGGCGCCACGCGTCGCACTCCTGGGTCAGGTCGGGCAGCGCGAATCGCGCCGCCGGGGCCGCGCCGCCGGGGCCGGATCCGGGCACGGCGAACAGCCCGGGGACGTCCTCCGCCCCGGCCCCGGTGCGCGCCAGGGCGGCGGCGCCGTCGGGGTCGGCCGCCAGCTGCTCCGCCAGGGTCGACACCTCGTGCTCCGCCCGCCCGGCGCGGACGCGGGCCGCGGCGGCCTCGCGCTCGGCGACGGCGACCACCTCGGCCCGCCGCGCCCGCTCCAGCTCGCCCGCGGTGGCCGCACGCCCGGGGGCGTCCACCGCGAGGACGGCCGTGCGGTCGGCCGCACCCTCGCGGCGCAGCAGGGCGGTCGCGGTCGCCCTGGCGGTCTCCAGGGTGCTGGTGGCGAGCGCGTCACGACGCCGGGCGACCTCGAGGACCGTGGTTGCCGCGGTGTCCGCCGCCCCGGCTGCGGCCCGCAGCCCGTCGCGCCACGCGAGCAGGGCGTCGGGCGCCTCCCGCTCCGGGAGCCCCGCCCCGGCCAGGGTCCCGGCCGCGGTGGCGACCCGCGCCACGGCCACCCGCACCTGCTGGGTCCCCACCTCCACCGCCGCCGACGACGCGCGGCGGCGCTCGCCCAGCCACACCTCGGCGTCGCCGAAGCGCCGGGTGTCGAACAGCTTCTCCAGCAGGGTCGCCCGCTCCGCGGTGTCGGCGCGCAGGAAGGTGGCGAAGGCGCCCTGGGGCAGCAGCACCACCTGGAAGAACTGGTCCGCGCTCATCCCCAGCAGCCGCTCGACCTCACGGGCGACCTCGTCGATGCGGGTGCAGGGTGCGGCCGCGGGGCCGGTGAGCCAGGTCAGGGTGGCCCCGGCCTGCGCCCGCGTGGTTCCCGCGCCGCGCTTCTTGGGGCGCTGGTGCTCGGGCGTGCGCTCGAGCCGGATGCGTCGCCCCCCCACCGTGAGCTCGAGCACCACGCGGGGGGTGGCCCCGGGCCCGGCGTGGTCGCTGAGCAGCCGGCGCCCGTCGGGGTCGCGACGGGCCCCGGGCAGGGTGCCGAACAGGGCGAAGGCCACCGCGTCGAGCACGGTCGTCTTGCCCGCCCCGGTGGGGCCGTGCAGCAGGAACAGCCCGTCGGCGCCGAGGGCGTCGAAGTCGACCGTCTCGGTGCCCGCGAACGGCCCGAAGGCGGTGACCTCCAGGTGGTGCAGCCTCACCGGTCGACCTCCTCGCGGCTGCGCAGGCCCTGGGTGACCAGCTCGGTCTCCCAGGGCTCGGGCGCGCTGCGCACGTCGGTGAGGAACGAGCCCACCACCGCGGCGTCGGCCCGGCCGCGGACCTGGTGGGCGTAGCGCAGCTGCTCCGCGCCCTCGGGGCGGCGCCACTCCAGGTGCACGGCGTGCGGGAAGCGGACCTGCAGCCGGCGCATCGCGTCCACCGGGCGCACCGGGTCGGTCAGGACGGCCGAGACGTAGTGCTCGTGCGCCCCCGCGTGCTGCGGGTCCACCAGGAGCTGGTCGAGCTCCCCGGTCAGCCGGGTCAGGCCGCGGACGAGCGGCAGCTCCAGCCGACGCACCGCACCGAGGCCGTCGGCGTCGAGCTCGACGAGCCAGGCGGCCTTGGCGTGGCTGCGCTCCCCGAAGGAGTACGGCAGCGGGCTGCCCGAGTAGCGGACCCGCTCGCTGATGACCTGCGGGGAGTGCAGGTGACCCAGGGCCACGTAGTCCACGCCGTCGAACACCCCGGCCGGGACCGTCTCCACCCCGCCCACCGAGATCGTCCGCTCGCTGCCGGTGGCCTCCCCGCCGACCACGAAGGCGTGGGCCAGCACCACGCTGCGAAGCCCGGGCAGGGTGCCGGCGCGCACCGCCAGGTCGGCCCGGACCCGCTCCATGGCCACCCCGAGCACGTCGGCGTGGCTGCGCACCTGCGGCGCCCCGAGCACGTGGCGTGCGGTCTCGGGCTCCAGGTACGGCAGCCCGTACAGCGCCACCGGGCCGTGCGCGTCGGTCAGCACCACCGGCACGTCCACCTCCGCCGTGCGGGTGCGCAGGTGCAGCCCCCCGGCGGCGGCGAACGAGGCCGCCGCCCCGAGCCGGGGGGCCGAGTCGTGGTTGCCGGGGGTCATCACGATCTGGGCGCCGGCGGCGCGGATGAGCTCGAGGCCCCGGGTGCACACCTCGACGGCGCGCGCGTTGGGGACGGCCCGGTCGTAGACGTCACCAGCCACCAGCACCACGTCGACGGCGTGGGAGGCCACCAGGTCGGCCAGGTGGGCCAGGACGGCGGCCTGGTCCTCCAGCAGGTCGGTGCCGTGGAAGGTGCGGCCGACGTGCCAGTCCGAGGTGTGCAGCAGGAGCATGGAACCGACGCTAGGTGAGGCCCCCGACAGAACCCGCCCCGCCGCGCCGCCGCCGGAACTGTCGGTGCCCCCGGGCAGGGTGCACCCGGTGAACACCGCTGGAGCCGTGACGGTCGTCCTCGTCCTGGGTGCGCTGCTCGTCGGGGTCGCCCTGGGCTGGTCCGTGCACGCCGCCCGCTCCGGGGCACGTCTCGCCTCCGCCGAGGCCGAGCTGGCCGCCGGGCGGGCCGCGGAGGAGACGGTGCGCCGCTCGCTGGAGCTGCTCACCGCCGACGCGGCCCGGCGCTCCTCGGGGGCGGTCGGCGAGCAGGTGGCCGGCGTGGTGGACCCGCTGCGCCACGCCGTGGGTGAGCTGGCCGAGCAGGTGCACGCCGTCGAGCGCGCCCGGGTGGAGGCCTACGCCGGGCTCCGCGAGCAGGTCGCCGGGATGCACCGCACGTCCACCCTGCTGACCGCGCAGACCACCCAGCTGGTGACGGCGCTGCGGGCCCCCCAGGTGCGGGGGCGCTGGGGCGAGCTGCAGCTGGAGCGGGTCGTCGAGCTCGCGGGGATGGTCGAGCACTGCGACTTCTCCACCCAGGTCAGCGCGGTGGTGGAGCGCGGCGACGGTCCGGTGGCGGTACGTCCGGACATGGTGGTGCACCTCTCCGGGGGCCGGCAGGTGGTGGTGGACGCCAAGGTGCCGTTCGCCGCCTACCTGGAGGCCGTCGAGGCGACCGACGACGCCGAGCACCGACGGCTGCTCGCCCGGCACGCGAAGGCGCTGCGGGCCCACGTGGACGCGCTCTCGGCCAAGTCGTACTGGCGCGCGTTCGAGCCCAGCCCCGAGTTCGTGGTCCTCTTCGTCCCGGGCGACCCGTTCCTCGAGGCCGCGCTCACCGCCGACCCGGGCCTGCTCGAGCACGCCTTCGCCCGTGACGTCGTCATCGCCACCCCCACCACCCTGGTGGCGCTGCTGCGCACCGTCGCCCACGGCTGGCGGCAGGAGACGCTCTCGGAGCAGGCGGCGACGGTGCTGGCGCTGGGTCGTGAGCTGCACGCCCGCCTCGGCACCGTGGGCGGGCACCTCGACCGCCTCGGTGGCCAGCTGGGGCGGGCGGTCGACTCGTTCAACGCCACCGTCAGCTCGGTGGAGAGCCGGGTCCTGGTCACCGCCCGCAAGCTCGGCGAGCTCGGGCTGGACGGCGGTGTGGCCGTCCCCGTGCCGAGCCCGGTGGAGGGCACCCCGCGTCGGGTGCAGGCCGCCGAGCTCCAGCACCCCGACCTGGTCCCCGTCGCGGACCCGGCCGCGGCCGCCGTCGGGCCCCGCGCACCGGGCTGAGCACGGTGCTGCCCGGGCCCGGCTGCGGCCGCTACCCTCGGGGCGTGACCGACACCCGCCGGGCCTCCCGAGTCCTCGCCCCCGGCGACCGGTCAGCGCTCCCCGACCGCCGAGGGATCCCGTGGTGGGCGGGCGTGGTGGTCGCGTTGGTCCTCGCCGGGGTCGGAGCGGGCATCGACCTCTCGCGCGGTACCGCCCTCACCGCGGTGTTCACGGTGCTGTACGTGCTCGGCTGCGTCGCCGCCGTGCTCGCGGTCACCCGGCGCGGCCTCTTCGCCGCCGCCGTGCAGCCGCCCCTGGTCCTCGTCGTCGTCGTGCCGGTGCTGGCGTGGGTCACCGGCCGGTCGGGCAGCGGTGGGCTGCGCGGCGCCGCCATCGCGGTGGCGCTGCCGCTGGTCAACGCGTTCCCGGTCATGGCGTTCACCACCGTGGCGGTGGTGGTCCTGGCCGTGGTGCGCGTGCTGGTGCACCGCCGTTCCGATCCGGGAGCCGGTCCGGGAGCTGGTCCGAGCCCGACCGGGGTGGACCCCGAGGTGGTCGGGGCCGCCGCGCCCGCACCGACGCGGGCCGCGCCCGCCCGGCCCGACACCGCCCGGCCCGACACCGCCCGGCCCGACACCGCCCGGCCCGACACCGCCCGGCCCGACACCGCCCGGCTCGACACCGCCCGGCCCGACCCGCGCCCGGCGGCGGGTGGCGCCGACCTCCCGGGTGCGCGTCCCGCTCCGCGCCGCGCGGCACCTCGCCGTGCCGCACCGAGCGACGAGCACCGCACCGAGCGCATGGCGCGCCCCGAACCCCGCCGGTACGGACCGAGCAGCAGCGACCCGGTGGCCCGACCCGTCCGCCCGCGGGCCCGCGCCGACGACGACGTCCGCGCGCCCCGACGCCCCGGGACCCGGCTGCCTCCGTTGCCGGCCACCCCGCCGCCGGCACGGCCCGTGCGGGCACCGCGCAGCAGCGGCCCGCGCACCCCGCCGCCCAGCTCGAACGACCGCTACTGGCAGCGCGAGCAGTAGCCGACCCGCGGGTCGGGCGGGGAGCCGGGAGAGGGCCTCAGGCCTTCGCCCGCACCTCGCGCGGCAGGGAGAACACCAGCGTCTCCTGGGCCGTGCTGACCGGGGTGACGTCGCCGTAGCCCCGCTCGGCCAGCCAGTCGAGCACCCCGCGCACGAGGATCTCCGGGACCGAGGCACCCGAGGTCACGCCCACGGTCCGCACCCCGTCCAGCCACGCCTCGTCGATCTCGCCGGCGTGGTCGACCAGGTGCCCGTCGTCGGCACCGGCACCGATGGCCACCTCGACCAGCCGCACCGAGTTCGACGAGTTGCGCGAGCCCACCACGATGACCAGCTCGCACTCCGGCGCCATCGCCTTCACCGCGACCTGGCGGTTCTGGGTGGCGTAGCAGATGTCGTCGCTCGGCGGGTCCTGCAGCGTGGGGAAGCGCGCGCGCAGCTCGCGCACCGTGTCCATCGTCTCGTCGACGCTGAGGGTGGTCTGCGAGAGCCAGATGACCTTGCTCGGGTCGCGGACCGTCACCGCGGCCACGGAGTCCGGGCCGTCGACGAGCTGCACGTGCTCGGGGGCCTCCCCGGCGGTCCCCTCGACCTCCTCGTGGCCCTCGTGGCCGATGAGCAGGATGTCGTAGTCGTCGCGGGCGAACCGCTTGGCCTCCTGGTGCACCTTGGTGACCAGCGGGCAGGTGGCGTCGATCGCCCGCAGGTTGCGCTCGACGGCACCGGCGCGCACCGCCGGGGACACCCCGTGCGCGGAGAACACGACGATGGAGCCCTCGGGCACCTCGTCGGTCTCGTCGACGAAGACCACGCCCTGCGCCGCCAGGGTCTGCACCACGTGCTTGTTGTGGACGATCTCCTTGCGGACGTAGATCGGCGCCCCGTGCTGGGCGAGCGCCTGCTCCACGGTCTCCACCGCCCGGTCCACCCCCGCGCAGTAGCCGCGGGGCTCCGCCAGCAGGACCCGGCGCGAGGTCCCGTCGTCACGGCTTCCGGTGGTCCCCAGGCTGACGTCGACACTCATGGCTCCAGGGTACGGGGGACCGTGCGTCGGCCGGGCCCATGAGGCACGCTGGTGCCCATGCCGCGCCTGCCGCTCCCCGTCCGCGTCGCCGCCGGCCTCGCCGCCACCGCCGTCGACGAGGTGCGTCACCTGCCCTCGACGATCACCTCGCTGCCCGTGACCGCGGTCAGCCAGGTGCTGCAGAGCTACATGCGCGCGCAGCAGCAGGTCACGGCGCTCGCGATCCGGGGCGACGAGCTGCTCTCCTTCCTCACCCCCGGCGAGGAGGCGCCCGAGTGGGCCACCTTCGACGACGAGCTGTCCGCCGCCGCGTCCGACGCCGGGTTCGCCGCGACCCCCTCCGCTCCGGTCCCGTCCGACGCCGCGGTCGCCCGGACCAGCCCCGACGTGCCCGTCGCGACGCCGCCCCCGCCGCGCCCCTCCCGCAACGGTCGCTTCGCGCTGTACTCCCAGGTCCCCGACGGCGTCAGCACCACGGGCAGCGCACCCACCCCGGCCACCGCCAAGGCGCAGCACGAGGCGGCCGCGGAGGTGTCGCCCGCCCCGCTGACCGGCTACGACACGATGACCCTGGCCCAGCTGCGGGCCCGGCTGCGCACCCTCTCGCTCGCCGAGCTGGAGGACACGCTGCTGCACGAGCGCTCCGGGCAGGCGCGCGCGGCGTTCCTGACCATGCTCTCCAACCGGGTGGCGAAGGTCCGCGCGCAGTGAGCAGGCCCCGGTGACCCCCGTGCCGGCCCCGCGGTGAGCACCCCCAGCACGGCCGAGCAGCCGTGGCCGGTGCGCACGGTCGCGATGAAGGTCGGTCAGTGGATCTCCCGGCTCGGCGCGGTGTGGGTGGAGGGCCAGCTCACCCAGGTCAGCCGGCGCCCGGGCACGTCGTTCCTGGTGCTGCGCGACCCGGCGGCCGACATCTCCCTCACCCTGACCTGCCCGTCCCGGGTGCTCGCCGCCAGCCCGGTGCCGCTCACCGAGGGCGCCCGGGTGATCGTGCACGGCCAACCCGACTTCTACGCCGGCCGCGGCACGTTCAGCCTGCGGATCACGGAGATCCGGGCCGTCGGGGTGGGCGAGCTGCTGGCCCGGCTGGAGCGGCTGCGCCAGCTGCTCGCCGCCGAGGGCCTGTTCGACCCCCGCCTCAAGCGGACGCTGCCGTTCCTGCCCGCGAGCGTCGGCCTGGTCACCGGACGGGCCTCGGCGGCCGAGCGTGACGTCATCTCAGTGGCCACCGCCCGCTGGCCCGCAGTGCGGATCGTCGTGCGCAACACCCCCGTCCAGGGCCCGGCCGCGGTCCCCGCCATCCTCACCGCGCTGGCCGAGCTCGACGCCGACCCGGACGTCGAGGTGATCGTGGTGGCCCGCGGCGGGGGCAGCGTGGAGGACCTGCTGCCCTTCTCCGACGAGGCGCTGTGCCGGGCGGTCGTGGCCTGCCGCACCCCGGTGGTCAGCGCGATCGGCCACGAGCCGGACCACCCGCTGCTCGACCACGTCGCCGACGTCCGCGCCGCCACCCCCACCGACGCCGCCAAGCGGGTGGTCCCCGACGCCACCGCCGAGGCAGCCCTGGTCGCCGAGCTGCGAGCCCGCTCCCGCACCGCGCTCACCGGCTGGGTCGACCGGGAGCACCGGGGCCTGGCCCAGCTGCGCAGCCGGCCGGTGCTGGCCGACCCGCGGCGCGGTCTCGACGCCCGCACCGAGGAGGTCGACCGACTGCGCGCCGGGGCCCGTCGCGAGGTCCGGCGCACCCTGGAAGGCGCCACCGCGGCGACCACCGCGCTGGCAGCGCGGCTGACCACGCTGGGCCCGGCCGCCACCCTGGCGCGCGGCTACGCCGTGGTGCAGCGGCTGGACACCGGTACCCACCCCGTGCTGCGCTCGATCACCGACGCCCCTGACGGGGCGCGCCTGCGCGTGCGGGTCGCCGACGGCGCGGTGCTCGCCCGGGTGGAGGAGGACGCGTGACGATCGAGCCGCCGGTGGACGGCGCGGCCGTGGCCGAGCTCGGCTACGAGCGGGCCCGCGACGAGCTGGTCGAGGTGGTGCGCACCCTGGAGCAGGGCGGGCTCGACCTGGACGCCTCGCTGGCGCTGTGGGAGCGCGGGGAGGCGCTGGCCCAGCGCTGCGCCGAGCACCTGGCGGGGGCCCGCGAGCGGGTGCAGCAGGCCCTCGCCGCCCGGGACGACCCGACGGGCTGACCGCGGCTCAGCTGGGCGCGAGCAGCGGCGCGGCCTTCGCGGTGGCGGCGGCGAGGGCGGCGAACTCGTCGGTGGTGCCGCTGCCGGTGACGAGCAGGCGCACCGGGCCGAGGTCGGTGATCCACACCGGCTCCGAGCCGCCGGCCGAGTAGACCTCCCACGTGCGGCCGCCCACCTGCTCGGTGCCGGTCGCGTCGTCGGTGCTCACCCCCGGCACCTCCTCGGGCACGAGGGCGGTCGCGTCCGCGTCGCTCTGGGCCAGGCTCAGGTAGCGGCCGTCGGTGGTGATGAAGCCCACGCGCACGGACTCGGCGGCACCGACCGCGACCGAGCTCGAGGAGTTGGGCACCCAGCCCTGCGGCACCTCGGGCAGGCGGACGGGGAACGACTGTGCGCGCGCGGCGTCGGTGAGGACCGTGCTCGCGTCGATGCGGGGCGGTGGGGAGGCGGTCGGTCCGCCGGGGCTGACGCTGCAGGCCCGGGCGGAGCCGGCGAGCACGAGCGCGATCAGGACCAGCGGGGCGATCGACAGCACCATGTCCCAGGAGTTCTGCTGGGCGCGGGGCTTGTCGGCGGGCACACCCGATTGTCTCACCGTCAGCACCGGACGCGCTGCGTCTGCCAGGATCTGGGTCGTGACCACCGCCGCGCGCGTCCCCGAGGCCCCTGACCGCAACCTCGCCATGGAGCTGGTGCGGGTGACCGAGGCCGGGGCGATGGCGGCCGGGCAGTGGGTGGGCCGGGGCGACAAGAACGGCGGCGACGGCGCCGCCGTGGACGCGATGCGCCAGCTGGTCAGCTCGGTGAGCATGCGCGGCGTCGTCGTCATCGGCGAGGGCGAGAAGGACGAGGCGCCCATGCTCTACAACGGCGAGGAGGTCGGCGACGGCACCGGGCCCGACTGCGACGTCGCCGTGGACCCGGTGGACGGCACCACGCTGATGGCCAAGGGCATGCCGAACGCGATCGCGGTGCTCGCGGTCTCCGAGCGGGGCGCGATGTTCGACCCCTCGGCGGTGTTCTACATGGACAAGATCGCCGTGGGGCCCGAGGCGGCCGACGTCATCGACCTGACCGCCCCGATCGCCGAGAACCTGCGACGGGTGGCGAAGGCCAAGGGCGCCAAGATCTCCGAGGTCACGGTGTGCGTGCTCGACCGGCCCCGGCACGACGGGCTGGTCCGGGAGATCCGCGAGGCCGGGGCGCGCATCACCACCATCTCCGACGGCGACGTCGCCGGGGCCATCGCGTGCTGCCGGCCCGAGTCGGCCGTCGACGTGCTGCTGGGCACCGGGGGCACGCCCGAGGGCATCATCGCCGCGGCCGCGATGCGGTGCATGGGTGGCGCGATCCAGGGGCGCCTGGCACCCAAGGACGACGTGGAGCGGCGCAAGGCCCTCGACGCCGGCCACGACCTGGACCGGGTGCTCACGACGACCGACCTCGTCGGTGGCGACAACGTCTTCTTCTGCGCGACCGGCATCACCGACGGCGACCTGCTGCGCGGGGTGCGCTACCGCGGCGGCGGCTGCACCACCCAGTCGCTGGTCATGCGGAGCAAGTCCGGGACGGTGCGCATGGTCGAGGCCAGCCACCGCACCGAGAAGCTGCGCATGTACTCGAGCATCGAGTTCCGGGACTGAGACCCGGGGTTCCGCTCCCGTCGGGCGTCCTGGCAAGGTTTCTCCCATGACGGAGTCCAGCGGTGAGTTCCGGATCGAGCACGACACCATGGGCGAGGTGCGGGTGCCCGCGGCCGCGCTGTGGCGGGCCCAGACCCAGCGCGCGGTGGAGAACTTCCCCGTCAGCGGCCGGGGGCTGGACCGGGCTCAGATCCGGGCGCTGGGGCTGCTCAAGGCAGCGTGCGCGCGGGTGAACGCCCAGCTCGGCGTCATCTCCGACGAGCACGCCGCGGCCATCGCCGCCGCCGCCGACGCCATCGCCGCCGGTGAGCACGACGACCAGTTCCCCATCGACGTGTTCCAGACCGGTTCGGGCACCAGCTCGAACATGAACGCCAACGAGGTCATCGCCACCCTCGCCGGGCGCAGCGGCGTGCAGGTGCACCCCAACGACCACGTCAACGCCTCGCAGTCCTCCAACGACACCTTCCCCACGGCCACCCACCTCGCGGCCACCGAGGCCGCCGCGACCGAGCTGGTCCCGGCCCTGGAGCACCTGCACGCGTCGCTCGTGGCGAAGCAGCGCGAGTGGGCCACCGTCGTGAAGTCCGGCCGCACCCACCTCATGGACGCCGTGCCGGTGACCCTGGGCCAGGAGTTCGGTGGGTACGCCCGCCAGGTCGCGCTCGGTGTCGAGCGGGTGCAGGCGACGCTGCCGCACCTGGGCGAGCTGGCCATCGGCGGCACCGCCGTCGGCACCGGGCTCAACGCCCCCGACGGGTTCGGCTCCGCCGTCGTCTCCGCGCTGCGCGAGGCGACCGGGCTCGAGGTGCTCACCGAGGCGGTGGACCACATGGAGGCCCAGGCCAGCCGGGACGGCCTCGTCGAGGCCTCCGGGGCGCTGCGCACGATCGCCGTCTCGCTGACCAAGATCTGCAACGACCTGCGCTGGATGGGCTCCGGCCCGTTGACCGGCCTGGGCGAGCTGGCCCTGCCCGACCTGCAGCCGGGCAGCTCGATCATGCCGGGCAAGGTCAACCCCGTCATCCCCGAGGCCGTGCTGCAGGTGTGCAGCCAGGTCGTCGGCAACGACGCCGCCATCGCGTGGGCGGGCGCCTCGGGCAGCTTCGAGCTCAACGTCCAGATCCCCGTCATGGCTCGCAACCTGCTCGAGTCGATCCGCCTGCTGACCAACGCCTCCCGGCTGCTGGCCGACAAGTGCGTGGACGGCCTCGTGGCCGACGTGGAGCACTGCCGCGACCTGGCCGAGCGCTCCCCGTCCATCGTCACCCCGCTGAACTCGGCCATCGGCTACGAGGAGGCGGCCAAGGTGGCCAAGCAGGCCCTCGCCGACCGCAGCACCATCCGCGAGGTCGTCATCGCCCGCGGCCTGGTACCGGACAAGCTCAGCGAGGCCGAGCTCGACGCGCGCCTGGACGTGCTGAAGATGGCGCAGGTCCGGCCGCAGTGACCCAGCCCGAGACCCAGCCCGAGTGATCGCGGCGCTGGTGGCGGCGGCCGCCGGCTGGTGGCTGGCCGGGCTGGGGTGGACCGTCCAGGCGACGGCCTACCCCGCCTTCGCGGACGTCCCCGCCGCGCGGTGGGCCCGCCACCACGCCGCGCACTCCCGGCGCATCACCTGGGCCGTGGGCCCGGCCTGGGTGGTGCAGGGCGGGGCGACGGCGTGGTGGCTGGTGACGTCGTTCGGGGCGCTCAGCGCCGTGCACGCCGTGGGCGCGCTGACCGGGGTGCTGCTCACGGTGGGCCTCGCCGTGCCCGCGCACGGCCGTCTCGCGGCGGAGTTCTCCCTCGCCGCGCACCGGGACCTGCTGCGGGCCAACCTGGTCCGCGCCGCCGTGTTCACGCTGACCGCCGCGCTGGCCACCCTCGGTGCGGCCTGAGCCACCTTCTCCACCCGTTCTCGGTGCCCTGCGTCACACTTGTCCCATGACGACCCTCGCGCCCGACGCCCGCCTCGTCAACGACCGCCTGGCCCACTGGGCCGTCACCACGCCCGACGGTGAGGCGCTGACCTACCTCGACCGCACCTGGACCTGGGCGCAGTGGGACGAGCGGGTCCGCCGCGCTGCCGGGGCCCTGCGCGGCGCCGGGATCGGCCGCGGCGACGTCGTCGCCTTCCTCGACAAGAACCACCCCGCCTGCGTCGAGCTGACCTACGCCTGCGGCCTGGTCGGCGCGGCCGTCGCGATCATCAACTCGCGCTCGGCCGGGGACGAGATCCAGTACGCGGTGCACGACTGCGGGGCCCGGATCCTCGTCGTCGGCACCGAGCTGCTGCCCGCGGTCGAGGCGGTCCGCGACCGGCTGCCCGCCGTGGAGCTGGTCGTCGAGGTGACCCCCTCCGGTGCCGCGGGCGACGCCTACGAGGCCTGGATCGCCGCGGCCGAGCCGGCCAGCGCCGACCCGGCGGTGACCCCCGACGACGTCGTGCTGGTCATGTACTCCTCGGGCACCACGGGGCGGCCGAAGGGCGTGATGCTGACGCAGGCCAACGTGGTCGCCCACGCCGTCTTCTCCCACGACGGCTGGACGCTGGAGGAGGGCGACAAGATCATGGTCGCGATGCCGCTGTTCCACGTGGGCGGCTCGTCGTGGTTCCAGGTCGGTCCGCACGACGGCGTCCCCACGGTGCTGACCCGCGACCCCGACGCGGCATCCCTGGCCGGGGCCATCATGGCCGGCGCCAACCGCACCTTCCTGGTCCCGGCGGTGCTCGCCCAGGTGCTGCAGTCCGGCGACGGTGCGATCGCGCTGTTCGGGCGTCTCAAGACGTACTGCTACGGCGCGGCGCCCATGCCGGCCCCCCTGCTGCGCTCGGCGATGGCGGCCTGGCCCGACACCGACTTCATGCAGGTCTACGGGCTCACCGAGGTCTGTGGGGTGGCCACCCACCTCATGCCGCACTCGCACCGCGACCCGGAGCACCCCGAGCGGCTGCTCTCGGCGGGCCAGCCGCTGCCGCACCTCGAGCTCCGGATCGTCGACCCCGCCACCGAGGAGGAGATCGCCGTCGGCGACCCCGGCGAGATCTGGATGCGCACCCCGCAGCTCATGCAGGGCTACCTGGGCAAGCCCGAGGAGACCGCGAAGGCGGTCACCGCCGACGGCTGGTTCCGCACCGGCGACGTGGGCCGCCTCGACGCCGACGGCTACCTCTACGTCGAGGACCGGCTCAAGGACATGATCATCTCGGGCGGGGAGAACATCTACTCCCCCGAGGTGGAGCGGGTGCTCGCCGAGCACCCGGCGGTGATGGAGGTCGCGGTCATCGGCATCCCCGACGACACCTGGGGCGAGTCGGTCAAGGCCGTCGTCTCGCTCGTGCCCGGGACCGCCGCCACCGAGGCCGAGCTCATCGCCTGGTGCCGCGAGAGCCTGGCCCGGTTCAAGTGCCCGCGCACCATCGACGTCGTCGGGGCCCTGCCCCGCAACCCCACCGGCAAGATCCTCAAGCGCGACCTGCGGGCGTCGCACTGGTCGGGCCGCGACCGGGCCGTCTGAGCAGCGCGGGTCCCCGCCCGGCCGGCGCGCTCCGTCCCGGTCCACCGGCTCAGGCTGTCCACCGGCCCGAGCTGTCCACAGGCGCGAGGTTGTCCACAGGACCCGTGACGGCGCGCTCCCGGGTCACCACCGCGCAGCAGACTCGGCTCTCAGACATCAACCTCAGAGAAGCGAGTCGTCGTGACAGCACATCCCGCGGAGGTCCCGCTCGGACAGGGCGCGGTCAGCACCACCGAGCTCAACCACCGCACGGCCGCCGTCGTCGAGCGCGCTCGGCGCGGCGAGCGGATCTCCGTGACCTGGCGGGGTGTGGTGCTGGCCGAGCTGGCACCGGCCCGGCCGCACCCGTTCGCCGACCTCGTGGCCCGCGGCCTGCTCCGTCCCGCCGAGGACCGGACCCCGTTCGCCACGTTCCCGCACGCGACCCGTCCGACCGCCGGGTCGCGGTGAGCCGGCCCTGGGTGGTGTACCTGGACGCGACCGCCGTCCTGGCGCTGGTGCGCCGGGACGACCCCGGGATCGCCCTGGCGCGGTGGTGCAACCGCGGACGGTCGAGGGAGACGATCACCTCGGTCGTGACCGGGATCGAGGCGGCAACGGAGCTGGGGCGGACGACGCCCGAGCTCCTGGGCGAGCTGCCGCGGGTGCTCGCCCGCACCCACCAGTGCTCCCTCGACGCCCGGATCTGCGACGACGCCGGGGTGCTGGCGGTGACCAGCACCCCGACGGCCGGGCTCCACGTGGCCACCGCGCTGCGCGTCACCGGGGTCGGCGCGGCGACGTTCGTCAGCGCCGACCCCGTGCACGCTCGCCTTGCCCGAGCCCAGGGGCTCGCCGTCCGGGAGCTGGGCGTCCGGGAGCTCAGCCCGGACCCGGGCCGAATTCCTCGAGCATCTCGGTGACCAGGGCGGCGATGGGCGAGCGCTCGCTGCGGGTCAGGGTGACGTGGGCGAACAGCGGGTGGCCCTTGAGCTTCTCGATCACCGCCGCCACCCCGTCGTGGCGCCCGACGCGGAGGTTGTCGCGCTGGGCGACGTCGTGGGTGAGCACCACCCGGGAACCCGAGCCCAGCCGCGAGAGCACGGTCAGCAGCACGTTGCGCTCCAACGACTGGGCCTCGTCGACGATGACGAACGAGTCGTGCAGCGAGCGCCCGCGGAGGTGGGTCAGCGGCAGCACCTCGAGCATGCCGCGGGCCAGCACCTCCTCGATGGTGGCGGGGTCGGCCATGCCCTCGAGGGTGTCGAACACCGCCTGGCCCCAGGGCCCCATCTTCTCGGCCTCGGAGCCGGGCAGGTAACCCAGGTCCTGCCCGCCGACGGCGTACAACGGCCGGAACACGACGACCTTGCGGTGCGCACGACGCTCCAGCACCGACTCCAGGCCGGCGCACAGCGCCAGCGCGCTCTTGCCGGTGCCCGCACGACCGCCGAGGCTCACGATCCCCACGCTCTCGTCGAGCAGCAGGTCCAGCGCGATCCGCTGCTCCGCGGAGCGCCCGTGCAGCCCGAAGGCCTCCCGCTCCCCGCGCACCAGCTGCACCTGCTTGCCCGCGGTGACCCGGCCCAGCGCGCTCTGCGTGCCCGCGAGCAGCCGCAGCCCGGTGTGGCAGGGCAGCTCCCGAGCGGCGTCGAGGTCGATGCGCCCGGTCGCGAACAGCGCGTCGACGTCGGCCGGGTCGACCTGCAGCTCGGTCATGCCGGTCCAGCCGGAGCTCACCACCTCCTGGGCGCGGTACTCGTCGGCGGGCAGGCCCACCGCGCCGGCCTTCACCCGCAGCGGGGTGTCCTTGGTGACCAGGGTGACGTTGCGGCCCTCCGCGGCCAGGTTCAGCGAGCAGGCCAGGATCCGGGAGTCGTTGGAGTCGGTGCGGAAGCCCGAGGGCAGCACCGCCGGATCGGTGTGGTTCAGCTCCACGTGCAGCGTGCCGCCGACGTCGGTGACGGGGATCGGCTGGTCGAGGCGGCCGTGGGCGCGGCGGAGGTCGTCGAGCAGGCGCAGGGCCTCCCGGGCGAACCAGCCCAGCTCGGGGTGGTGGCGCTTGCCCTCGAGCTCGCTGATCACCACCAGCGGGAGCACGACCTCGTGCTCGTTGAAGCGGGTCAGGGCCCAGGGGTCGGAGAGCAGGACGGAGGTGTCGAGGACGTACGTGCGGGATCCGGTCACGTGTCTCCTGCGCACCCGCGGCGCCCGCGGTTGCGGATCAGCTGGGCCGGTCCGTCCCCCGGTCCCCGTCAGCGACGGGAACGGGAGCCGGGCGCCGGCTCCCTCGTGGTGATCACGACTGAGAACCTCCCGGACGGGTGGCTTCCCCACCACCCGACGTCGACGACGCTACGCGCGGCAGGCGGGCACGAGGTGCGACACGCGGGCGGGCAGCGTCTGCAGGCCGGGCGGACGGCGGCGGGCCGCTCAGCCCGCGAGCTCGGCGCGGATCGACCCCGGCACCAGCGGCTCGTCGAGCAGGCGGAGGTAGCGCTGCCCCACGGGCTCGTCGGCCGGGCGTGCGTCGAGCCAGGTCCGCAGCAGCTGGTAGCCCTCCACGTAGGTGGTCGTGTACGCCCGCCACAGCGGGTCGGAGAGGAAGCGCAGCACCTGCCGGGCGCGCGGGGCGGGGACGAGCAGCCACCGCTGGAGGAAGGCGACGACGGTCTCCGGGTCGGCGTGCTGGTCGTGCAGCATGAGCGCGGCGTCCTGACGGACGGTGAGCAGCTGGGTCGACGCCGCCTCCAGCCGCTCCGCGCGGGCCCCGTCGAACCGCAGCCCCAGGTCGGCGTAGACCTCCTGCGCCCACCGCCCCCACCCGGGCCCGACGACGGCGTCCAGGCCCAGGTCCGCCAGGCCCTCGGCCATGAGGCACTGCGGGGTGTTCACCAGGAACAGGGTCTGCTCGGCCTGCCCACCCGCGACGATGCCGGACTCCTTGCGGCAGTGCTCGGTGTGGTGGCCGGGGTAGGACTCGTGGGCCACCAGGTGCGGCAGCGAGCTCATCCGCTGGCGCAGGTCGGCGTTGATGGCGACCTTCGAGTGGTGGCCGCCCAGGTAGTAGTTGAAGCCCGACCACGGCTTGTCGCCCACCACCTCGTAGGTCACCGTCTCGTCGTCGGGCAGCGGGAACAGCCCCCGGACCTGGTCGCGCAGGGCGCTGGAGAACGCGTGCACCGCCACCTCGAGGCGCTCCGGGGGGACCTCCTCCAGGGCCCGGACCGCGTTGAGGCGCGCGGCGAGGGGCCCGTCGCCGGGGAGCTCGTCGGCCAGGGCACGGTGCGCGGCCCGGTACTGCTCGGGGTCGCCGGGGGTGATGTGCACGTCGAAGTAGGCGTCCACCTCGTCGACGAACCCGATCTCCTGGCCGGCCATCTTCTGCCCGCTGCACTCCAGGGCCCGCAGGTGCACGTCGAGGAAGCGCTCCCGCTCCGCCGCGAGCCCGGCGCCGGGCAGCTCCCCGCGCAGCGTCGCGGCCCGGGAGGCGAGCACGGCGGGGTCGGGTCGGGGCTCGTTGTCGGTCTGGCGCCGCAGCGCCGGGTCGCCGGTGTAGGCGTCGACGAAGCCCGCCTCGAGCCGGTCGAACCGCAGGCCCAGCAGGAGGTACTCGCGCACCAGCGTCGTCTCGTCCACGGGGTGCAGGCTAGCGAGGCGGGTCCCCTGGCAGCATGACCGCCATGAGCGTCCCCGAGCAGCCCCCGGCGCGGCCCTGGTGGTCCGACGCGGTGGTCTACCAGGTGTACCCGCGCAGCTTCGCCGACTCGAGCGGCGACGGGATCGGGGACATCCCCGGGATCACCGCGCACCTGGACCACCTCGAGGCGCTCGGCGTCGACGTCGTCTGGCTCTCCCCGGTGTACCGCTCCCCGCAGGACGACAACGGCTACGACATCAGCGACTACCGCGACGTCGACCCCACCTTCGGCACCCTGGCCGACCTCGACGAGCTCCTCGCCGCGCTGCACGCCCGCGGCATGAAGCTGGTGATGGACCTCGTGGTCAACCACACCTCCGACGAGCACCCGTGGTTCGTCTCCTCCCGCTCCGCCACCGACGACCCGAAGCGCAGCTGGTACACCTGGCGCGACGGGCGCGGCGAGCACGGCGAGCTCCCGCCGAACAACTGGGGCTCGGCCTTCTCCGGGCCCGCCTGGACGCGTGACGCGGCCTCGGGCCAGTGGTACCTGCACCTGTTCTCCCCGAAGCAGCCCGACCTGGAATGGGAGAACCCGGAGGTCCGGGCGGCGGTGCACGAGATGATGCGCTGGTGGCTGACCCGCGGGGTCGACGGCTTCCGGATGGACGTCATCAACATGATCTCCAAGGTCGACGGCCTGCCCGACGGTGTGCTCGCCCCCGGCGCCCTGTTCGGCGACGGCGGACCGCTGTTCCGCAACGGCCCGCGGCTGGAGGAGCACCTGCAGGAGGTGCACCGGGAGGTGTTCGCCGGCCGCGAGCCCGCCCCGCTGACCGTCGGGGAGATGCCAGGCGTGAGCACCGCGCAGGCCCGCCGCTACACCGACCCGGCCAACGCCGAGGTCGACATGGTGTTCCAGTTCGAGCACGTCACGATCGACCGGGGCACCACCAAGTGGGACGTGCTGCCGCTGAGCTGGCGCGCGATGAAGGCGACGCTGGGCCGCTGGCAGACCGAGCTGGCCGAGACGGGGTGGAACTCGCTGTACTGGGACAACCACGACCAGCCGCGCGCCGTCAGCCGCTTCGGCGACGACTCCCCCACCCACCGCGTCGCCTCCGCGAAGGCGTTGGCCACCGTGCTGCACCTGCACCGCGGGACGCCCTACGTCTACCAGGGCGAGGAGCTGGGCATGGCGAACGCACCGTTCACCCGGCTCGAGCAGTACCGGGACCTGGAGTCGCTCAACCACGTCCACCAGGCGCGCGCACAGGGCGCCGAGGAGGACACCCTGCTGGCCCAGCTCGCGGTGGCCAGCCGCGACCACGCCCGCACCCCGGTGCAGTGGACGCACCACGAGCACGCCGGGTTCACCACCGGCACCCCGTGGATCGAGGTCAACCCCGATCACGTCGAGGTCAACGCGGCCGCCCAGCGGGCCGACCCGGGTTCGGTGTTCCACCACTACCGGGCGCTGATCGCCCTGCGACACACCGAGGCGTGCGTCGTCGACGGGGTGTTCACCATGCTGGTGCCCGAGCACGAGCAGCTGTACGCGTTCACCCGGACCACGCCGACGACGACGCTGACCGTCGTCGCGAACCTCTCCAGCACCGCGGTCGCCAACCCGGTGGACCTTGCCGGCGAGCTCGTGCTCTCCAGCCTCGCGACACCCCCCGCCGACGGGGTGCTGCGGCCCTGGGAGGCTGTCGTCATGCGCACCACGAACCGTGACGAGACCCGGGGGACCCCGCCGTGAACGGACCGCTGGAGGGGGTCCGGGTGATCGACCTGTCGTCGGTGGTCATGGGGCCCTACGCCTGCCAGATCATGGGCGACCTCGGTGCCGACGTCATCAAGGTCGAGTCACCGGCCGGGGACTCCACCCGCACCACGGTGCCCCAGCGCCACGTCGGCATGGGCGCGCTGGCGCTGCAGGTCAACCGCAACAAGCGCTCCGTCGTGCTGGACCTCAAGACCCCGGCGGGCCAGGAGGACCTCGTCGCCCTGCTCGGCACCGCTGACGTGCTGGTCACCAACATGCGCCCCGGTGCCCTGGCCCGCCTGGGTCTGGCCCCGGACCAGGTCCACGCGATCAACCCACGCCTGGTGCACGCCACCGCGCAGGGCTTCCGCAGCGACTCCCCCCTCGCCGACCGGGCCGCCTACGACGAGATCGTGCAGTCGGCCTCCGGGCTCACCGACCTCATGCGCCGGGCCACCGGCACCCCCACCTACGTGCCGACGATCATCGCCGACAAGGTGTGCGCGCTCACCATCGTCTACTCCGTCCTCGCGGCGCTGGTGCACCAGCGGGCGACCGGTGAGGGCCAGCACGTCGAGGTCCCCATGACCGACGTGCTGCTCGCCTTCGCCCTGGTGGAGCACCTGGGCGGCGCCATCTTCGACCCGCCCGAGGGCGAGGTGGGCTACCTGCGCTCGCTGGCCGACCAGCACGCCGCCGCTCGGACCAAGGACGGCTGGGCCTGCATCCTGCCGTACAACACCCGTGACATCACCGCGTTCTTCACCGCCGCGGGCCGCTCCGAGCTGGCCGTCGACCCCCGCTTCGCGACACCGTCCGCACGCGCGAGCCACTGGTCGCAGCTGTACGGCGCCATCCACGAGGTGGCGCTGGAGCGGACGACGGCCGAGTGGGCGCAGCTGTGCGCGGAGCACTCGGTGCCCTTCGCCCCGGTGCTCGACATCGCCGACGCCACCGCCGACCCGTACGTGCAGGGGGGTCACCTGCTGGACGTGGTCACCCACCCCACGGAGGGTGAGTACCGGAGCATCGGCAGCCCCGTGCGCTTCTCGGCCACGCCCGCCGGGCTGCGCACCCACGCCCCGACGCTGGGCCAGCACACCGACGAGGTCATGGCGGAGGTCCGCGCCGCCCGCGCCTGAGCACCCGGCCCGTCAGCCGCCGTACCGGCGGTGCCGCGCGGCGTAGTCCCGCAGCGCGCGCAGGAAGTCGACGCGCCGGAACTCCGGCCAGTACGCGTCGGTGAACCAGAACTCCGAGTGCGCGCTCTGCCACAGCAGGAACCCGGAGAGCCGCTGCTCGCCGGAGGTGCGGATGAGCAGGTCCGGGTCGGGCTGGCCCGAGGTGTAGAGGTTCGCGCTGATCGCCTCCACCGTGACCGCCTCGGCCAGGGTGGTGGTGTCGGCCCGCGGGTGCTCGGCGATGAGCGAGCGCACCGCGTCCACGATCTCCTGGCGACCGCCGTAGCCGACGGCGATGTTCACCTGGGCGCCCGGTCGGCCCACGGTGCGCTCGGCCGCCTCCTTCAGGCGCGTCGCCGTGGCGGGGGGCAGCGCGTCCAGCGAGCCCACGACCCGCAGCTGCCAGTTCGCGTCGTCCCCGCTCAGCTCGTCCACGACGTCGGTGATGATCTCCAGCAGCGGCTCGAGCTCGGCCGCCGGACGCAGGAGGTTGTCGGTGGAGAGCAGGTAGAGGGTGACCACCTCGACGCCCGCGTCGTCACACCAGCCCAGCACCTCGGCGATCTTCTGCGCCCCGGCCCGGTGGCCGTGGGTGACGTCCAGGAAGCCGGCCTCCCGGGCCCAGCGCCGGTTGCCGTCGCACATGAGGCCGACGTGGCGGGGGTGCTGCATGCCGTCGAGCTGCCGGGCGAGCCGCCGCTCGTACGCGCCGTAGAGGAGCCGGGGCGTTCGCACAACGGAGGACCCTACGCTCGGCCCGGGGCCGGCAGGATCGTCCCGCCGGGCTCCGGCCGGCAGGGTCGTCCCCGCCACATCCGTCCCCCGTGCGGCGCACGGCTCCGTACCGTGGTCGAGGTGACCACCCTGACCCCGGTGCCGCCCGCGCTGAAGCCCCGCGCGCGCGGGTGGATCCACCTGTGGTCGTTCGTGGTGTCGGTGGTCACCGGGGCCACGCTGGTGGCGCTGGCCGCCTCCACCGTCTCGACCCGGGCGGCGCTGGGGACGGCCGTGTACTCGGCCACCGTGTCGGGCCTGTTCGGGGTCAGCGCGCTGTACCACCGCCGGACGTGGCACACCCCGGTGGCGCGACGCCGGATGAAGCGCCTCGACCACTCGATGATCTTCGTGTTCATCGCGGGGAGCTACACCCCGTTCGCGCTGCTGGCCATGCCCGAGCGCACCGGCGACATCGTGCTGGCGGTGGTCTGGGTGGGGGCGGCGCTGGGCGTGCTGCTGAAGACGTCGTGGCCCGACGCCCCGCGCTGGCTGGGAGTGCCGCTCTACCTGGCGCTGGGCTGGGTGGCGGTGTTCGTCCTGCCCGACCTGCTGCACGCCGCGGGGGTTGCCGCGCTGGCGCTGCTGCTGGTCGGCGGCCTGTTCTACTCCCTCGGCGGGCTCGCGTACGGCATCCGCCGCCCCGACCCGTGGCCCCGCAGCTTCGGCTACCACGAGGTCTTCCACACGGCGACGGTGCTCGCCGCGCTCTGCCACTACGTCGCGATCTGGTTGACCATCTACGCCTGAGGATCAGGTCTTGAGCACGTCCTCGAGCCGCAGGATCAAGCTCTCCAGGGCCACCTCGAACTCGACGGCGGCGTGGTCCTGCGAGAGCTCGCGCTCCAGCCGCTCGACGGTCGGGTAGGCGGAGAGGTCGGTCCTGGGGGTGGAGTCCGGGTCGGCCTCCTCGATCGGCCCGGTGTCCACCCCGAGCGCGGAGACCTCCAGCAGCATGTGGCCGAGCAGGAAGCTGGAGAACGAGCGGTAGGCGGTGGCGGCGTCGGAGTCGCTGAACCCACAGCTGGCCAGGGTGGACAGGAACGACTCCATCCACCGCAGGCTGCGCAAGGGCGGCTTGATCCACGGCGCCGAGGGCGGACGGGTCGCGATGAGGGGGAACACCTCGGGGTGGGTGAGCGCGATGCGGCGCACGCCGTGGGCGAGGCGCTGCAGGTAGGGCTGCCACCCGTCGGGGGCGTCACCGTGCACCATCGGGTCGTCGTAGAGGTCGTCGATGACCTTCTCGACGATGCCGTCGAGCAGCTGGTCGCGGCTGGGCACGTGGTGGTAGAGCGCCATCGCCTCGACGCCCAGACGGGCGCCGAGCTTGCGCATGGTGAGCGCGCGCAGCCCCTCGTCGTCGATGAGCTCGATCGCGGCGTGCAGGATCTCGGACCGGCTCAGCGGACCCCGGCCGGTGCCGCGCCGGGAGGCCGTCGCCCGTCGGGAGACGGAAACCTGTGGCTGGTCCAGGTCCGCCATGCCGCCTCCTCGCGAGAATCGGTGCGTCCCACCGGTTCTCCGCCGGCGACCGGAGGACCCGGCAGCACCCGATCCTACGTGCGCGACGCGCGTCGCGTCGCCACCGGGAACAGCACGACCAGCACGGCGATCGTGAAGGCGCTGACGACTCCGGTGACCGGCCCAGCGCAGGGCTGCTCCCGGTTGCCGGAGCCCGCGGACGGACCCACGGGTCGACACCGCCGGGCGACCCGTGGGTCACCCGGCGGCAGCCGCGCGTCGAGGACCTAGTTGAACGTGTCCTTGACGTCCTCGCCGGCCTGCTTGATGTTGCCGCTGGCCTGGTCCTTCTTGCCCTCGGCCTCGAGGTCCTGGTTGCCGGTCTTGTCGCCGACGAACTCCTTGGCCTTGCCGGCCAGCTCCTCGGCCTTGTTCTTGGCGTCGTCGATGAAGCTCATGCGCACTCCTGGGGGTTCGCGCCGTCGTGACGACGGCAGGTGTCCGGAAGCACTCCGGCTTCTGTACAGCGTAATCCACTCCACGCTGTCGTACGGTGGTCGGACCCGCCCGGCGCCCGCCCCCCTCCCGTCGACCGACGGAACCGGTCCGCCACCCAGCGAAGGAGCGCGACCATGTTCACCGCCATCTTCACGGCCGTCATCTTCGGCATCGTCGTCGGCGCCCTCGGCCGGCTCGTCCTGCCCGGCAAGCAGAACATCAGCCTCGGCGTCACCTTCGGCATCGGCGTCGTCGCGGCCCTGCTCGGCACCTTCGTCGCCTACCTCCTCGGGGTGAACCACACCGACGGCATCAACTGGATCCAGCACATCCTGCAGGTCGCCTTCGCCGCGATCGGCATCGTCGCCTACGAGCGGCGCAGCGCGGTCAGCCGCTGAGCTACCCGCACCCCGACCGGGTGCCCCCGGAGTGCCCCTCGCCGTTGCCGGCGGGGGGCACTCGTCGTCACCGGCGGGGAGACCGTCACCGACTCCGTCCGCACGGAGGTGCTCGAGCCGATCCCCGTGACCGGCGCGCAGACGGTCGCGCCCGTGGAGCGGGTGACGCGGCGGCGCACCGGGGTGGAGCTGGCCGTCGACCTGCGGTCCGAGCGGACCGAGGTCACAGCTCCGCCGCCGGGCGCGCCATGATGTGCTCCAGCACCGGACCCACCAGAGGAGCACCGTGATCACCACAGCCCAGATCGGCGCCATCAGCAACGGCACCCTGTACGACGTCGACGGCGACAAGGTCGGCTCGGTCGGCCGGGTGTACCTGGACAACCGGACGGGCGAGCCCGAGTGGGTCACCGTGAAGACGGGCCTGTTCGGCAGCCGCTCCACCTTCGTCCCCCTGCACGAGGCGACCGCGGAGGGCGACGACCTGCACGTGCCCCACGGCAAGGCCACCATCAAGGACGCCCCGAGGATCGACGAGGACGACGAGCTCACCCCCGCCCAGGAGGACGAGCTGTACACGTACTACGGGATCCAGGGCGGCGACAACGAGGGCGGCGACAACGAGGGCGGCGACAACGAGGGCGGCGACAACGAGGGCGGCGACGGCGAGGGCGGCGACGGCGTCCCCGCCCCGCAGGCCACCGACGGTCCGCAGTCCGGGCCCGCCCCGCGGACCGACGACGACGCTCGGGCCGACGACGGCACGCAGCACACCGACCCGACCACCCCGGCCGACGGCTCGGCCGGTGGGACGGTCTCCAGCGGCACCGCCAAGCTGCGGCGCTACATGGGCGACAGCGCGACCCCGCTGACCGCCGACGGCGGGCGCCACGAGGCTTGACCGGGCCGGGCCGGCTCAGCCGAAGCGCCGCAGCACCTGCCGCTCCAGCAGCCCCAGCACCCCGTCGGTGAGCTTGCCGAGCAGCGCCAGCAGGATGATCGCCAGGAACAGGATGTCGGTGCGACCGGTGTTCTGGCTGTTGATCAGCAGGAACCCCAGCCCGATCGACGATGCGATGAGCTCGGCCGCGACCAGGAACAACCAGCCCTGGGCCAGCCCGAGGCGCAGCCCGGCGAGCGTTCCCGGAGCGATCGCGGGCAGCTGCACCTGGAGGAACAGCCGGAGGCCGCTGCGCCCGTTGGCCCGGCCCACCTCGACCAGGTGGGCGTCGACGTGCCCCAGCGCCGCCGCGACGGTGGTGTAGACGGGGAAGAAGGCACCGATCGCCACGAGCACGATCTTGGGGGTCTCCCCGATGCCGAGCCAGAGCAGCAGCAGCGGCACCCAGGCCAGCGAGGGCACCGCGCGCAGGGCCTGCACGGTGGGTCCGAGCAGCAGGCGCACCGGGACCGACAGCCCGACCAGGCCACCGAGCACGAGCCCGGCGCCCGCTCCGGCCAGGAACCCCAGGCCCACCCGCTGGGTGCTGATGGCGACGTTGCGCCACAGCTCGCCGCGGCGCACCAGCTCGCCGAGTGCGGTGGTCACGTCGCCGGGGGTGGGCAGCTGGCTCACGGTGAAGCGCCCCGACGTGGCCAGGAGCTGCCACCCCAGGAGCAGCACCACGGGGACGACGAGCCCGAGGGCCACCCGGGACGACCCGGCACCCCTGCGGTTGCCGGGTGCGGGCGGACGCGAGGGGGCGTGCGTGCGGACGACGGTCGTGACCACGCCTCAGCGACCCGTCGCGGGCGTGCCCTGCGCCTGCCGGGCGAAGCTCGGGGCGTAGAGCGAGTCCAGCGCGGTGCGGGCCTCGGCCTCCGAGCGGACCTGACCCCCCTGCACGAGCAGCGGCAGGATGTTGGTGAACACGGCGGTCTGGGCGTCGCCGGGCACCGGGTCGATCGCGACGTCGGTGCGGTCGGTGAGCTGGCGCTGGGCGACCGCGAGGTCGATCGACGCGGCGTCGGCGAGGATCTGCGCCGTCCGGTCGGGGTTCTCCTCGATCCACGCCCGCGCCCGCTCGTAGGTGTCCACGACCACCTGCGCGTCCTTCGGGCGGCTGTCCAGGAAGCTCTCGTTCGCGTTGAGCAGCCCGTAGGAGTTGAACTCCGGGTTCCGGTAGATGAGCTTCGACCCGGCACCGAGCTCGGTCTGGGCCATGAAGGGATCGAGCCCGGCCCAGGCGTCGACGTCGCCGCGCTCGAGCGCGGTCTTCCCGTCGGCGTGCTGCAGGTTGACGATCTGCACGTCGTCGGCGCTGAGACCGGCTGCGGCGAGGGACTGCAGCAGGAAGAAGTAGGGGTCGGTACCCAGGGTGGCGGCGATCTTGCGGCCCTTCAGCTGGGCCACGTCGGTGACGGGCGAGTCCTTCCCCACGACGATGGCCGACCACTCCGGTCGGCTGTAGACGTCGATCACCTGCTGCGCCGCGCCGTTGGCCCGGGCCAGCAGGGCCGGAGTGCCCGCGGTGGAGCCGACGTCGACGACCCCGGCCCGCAGGTTCTCGTTGGCCTTGTTGCTGCCCGCCGAGAGCACCCAGGTGACGGTGGTGCCGGGCAGCGCCTGCTCCAGCCAGCCCTGGTCCTTGATGACCAGGCTCTCCGGGTTGTAGTAGGCGTAGTCGAGGTTCAGCGTGGCGCTCGCGCCGGCGGCGGTGGTGGTGGTGCTGCCGTTGGCGTTCTCCCCGGCGGCGCAGCCGACGAGCAGCCCCGCGGCTGCGGCGAGCGCGCCGACACGGAGCAGGAGGTTTCGGGGGTTCGTCACGGTGGGTCTCCTTCGGTGGGTCGAGCGGGGACGGGTCGAGCGGGGGTCAGGCCGAGACCAGGCGGGGCACGCCGAGCTCGTCGAGCAGCTCGGTGCGCAGACCCGCGAGGACGCGGTCACCCCGGTCGCGGGGACGGCGCCGGGGCACGGTGACCTCGCGCCGCACCCCGGCCGGCCCGTCCGGGTCGTCGGTCGGTGCGCCGAGCACGAGCACCCGGTCGGCGAGCTGCAGCGCCTCGTCGACGTCGTGGGTGACGAGCAGGACGGTGGTCCCGGCCTGCCGCTGCAGCGCGTCGAGCAGGTCCTGCATCCGCAGCCGGGTCAGCGCGTCCAGCGCGGCGAACGGCTCGTCGAGCAGCAGCACCCCCGGCTCGCGAACGAGGGCGCGGGCCAGGGCGGCCCGCTGGGCCATGCCCCCGGAGACCTCACGGGGGCGGTGCGCGGCCGAGCCGCCGAGCCCGACCGCCTCCAGCCAGCGCTCCACCGCCGCGCGGCCGTCCGCCCGGGACGTGCCGTCCGGCAGGCCGAAGGCGACGTTGGCGGCCAGGCTGCGCCACGGCAGCAGCCGGGGCTCCTGGAACACCACCGCGGCCCGGGGCTCGACCCCGCGCACGGGCTCACCCCCGACCGCCACCACACCCTCGGTCGGGGCGTCGAGACCCGCGACGAGCCGCAGGACGGTCGACTTGCCGGAGCCGGAGGCACCGAGCAGGGCGACGACCTCACCGGCGCCGATCTCCAGGTCCAGCCCGGCGAGCACCGTCCGCCCGACCGGGCCGTGGCCGAAGGTGCGGCCCACGCCGGTGAGGCGGACGCCCTGGGCTGCGGTCGTTCGACGCTCCGTGTCGACGGGTGATGCACGGGCGGTGCGTGGTTCGGGCACAGCAGACTCCTGGGGACGGGCTCCGGCGAACCCGGAGCGGGACGGGGCGGACCGGCGCGGGGAGGACCCGAGCCGCCGGTTGCGCACGAGTGGCGGACCGGGCCCGCCGGGCCGGTCGGACACGACGAGCGGGGGTCGAGCGGGGGTGCCGGGCGGGGGCCGCGCGGATCGGCGGCCGGGGCGCTAGGAGCGGCGACAGTCCACGTCGGCGACGGCCAGGACGTGGACGGCGAGCAGGACCAGCCGGTGACGGCAGGTGGGCGGGACGCAGGAGGTGCGGTGCATGGCGGTCAACCCACTCGAACCGGGGGCGCGGGGGCCCGTGCTTGCTCCGGGCGGGACGCGCCGGAGCCTGGTCGTCACCCGGAGCACCCCGCCACGGAGGAGGGTTGCCGACCAGCGAGCCGGGGCTTGACGCTGGTGCTCGTGACCTGGCGGAGACGATCGGGGAAGCGGCGTCACGGTGTCAAGCCACCGACCCCGCTCGTGACGTAGATCACGGAGCGGGGTCGGGGTCGCTGGGGCGGGTCGCTCAGCCGGCGCCGGGCCCCTTCGCGCGGACCTCCTCCACGGTCCGCAGGGCGGTGCGCAGCTCGTCGAGCCACTCCCCGGAGTGCTCCCCCACCAGGCGCACCGCCCAGGCGAGCGCGTCCGAGCGGGAGCGGGCCACCCCGGAGTCGACCAGCGTGTCCAGCACCAGCCGCTCGGGCTGGCGCAGTCGCGTCATCACCGGTACCGAGATCGTGGTGAAGACCTCCTCGGTGCCCCCCAGACGAGCACCCCAGGCGACCGTGCGGCCGTAGCGCAGCTGCGCCTGCTCGGCGATCTCGATGCGCGCCTGTCGCGTCTCCTCGCGGAAGCGGCTGATCCGGCCCTGCTCGGTGGCGGCGTCGAGCCCGCCCTCGGCGGCCGGCTCCGCCAGGTCGGCGGCCGCCAGCTCGCCGAGGACCAGGATCTCCTCGCGGTCGACGGTCAGCTCCGCCGGACCGGTGAACCACGTGCCGGGCAGCCGCCCGGCGAACCAGGCGGCCGCGTCGCCCGTGCCCGGCAGCTCCTCGGCTCCCGGCCCGCCCCGACGGCCCGGACCACCCCGACCGCCAGGACCGCCCCGACCCCGTCCGCCCCCGGGGCCGGACCCCGGGCCGCCACCGCGCGAGAACCCCGTCCCGAACCCACGTCCTCGTCCGTCCATCACCGACCTCCTCGTTGTTGTTCTGTCATTACATCATTACACCTCAAACGGCATTGGGTCCACATCGCACACCCGCGCACGACCAGGTGTGCGCCAGACTCGCCCCGTGCGCCGGCCCCCGCTCCGCCCGACGGTCCGGGCTCCGCTGCGCACCGGGCAGCCGAACGACGTCGTCGACACCGGGCTGCGCGGCGCGCGCTTCTGGGCGGTGCTGGTGGCCACCGGGATCGGCGCCGGGCTCGGCGGTGCCGCCCTGACCCTGCTGCTGCGGGTCGTCCAGCACGTCGCGTTCGGGGCCGCGGAGGAGCGCTTCCTGCGCGGGGTCGAGCAGTCCGGCGCCGGGCGCCGGGTGCTCGTGCTGGCCCTCGCGGGGCTGCTCGTCGGGCTCGGTGGCTGGGCGCTGCAGCGGTGGGGGCGCCGCAGCCGCGGGGTGTCGGACGCCCTCTGGCTGCAGGAGGGTCCGATGGGCCTGCGCAGCACCGTGGCCGGGGGGGTGCTGCAGATCGTCACCGTGGCCATGGGCTCCTCGCTCGGCCGGGAGGCCGCCCCCAAGGAGCTCGGCGCCGCGCTCGGGCAGACCTTCGGCCGCTGGGTCAGCCTGGACACGGGGCAGGTGCGGCTCCTGCTCGCCTCCGGCGCCGGGGCCGGCATGGCCGCGGTCTACAACGTGCCCCTCGGCGGGGCGTTGTTCGCCGCGGAGGTCCTGCTCGGCACCCTGGCGCTGCGCACCGTCGCCCCGCTGCTGGTCAGCGCGCTGCTGGCCACCGTCGTCGCCTGGATCGTCATCCCCCAGGAGCCGGTGTACCGCATCCCGGCGTACGGCACGTCGGCCTCGCTGCTGGTGTGGTCGGTGCTGTTCGGCCCGGTCGCCGGGCTCGTCGCCGTCGCCCTCGTGCGCGGGGTGGGCTGGGCGAAGCGGCACCGCCCGACGGGGCGGGCCCTGCCGCTCACCGCGATCCCGGTGCTCACCGCCCTCGGCGGGCTGGCGATCCTCCGCCCGGAGGTCCTGGGCAACGGCAAGGGCCCCACCCAGATCGCCTTCGACGGCACCGGCAGCCTCGCGCTGCTCGCCGCGCTCGTCGTGCTGAAGCCGCTGGCCACCCTGGCCTGCCTGCGCGCCGGGGCCACCGGTGGGCTGTTCACCCCCGTCCTGTCCACCGGCGCGGTGCTCGGCGGGGCGACCGCGCTGGTGTGGACGCACGTCTGGCCCGGGGCCCCGGTGGGCGCGTTCGCCGTGGTCGGTGCGGCCGCCGTGCTCGCCGCCGCCACCCAGGGCCCGGTCTCCTCGATCGTGCTCGTCCTCGAGCTCACCGGCATCGACGTCGCCCTGCTCGTCCCGGTCCTCGCGGCCTGCACCGGCGCCGGCCTCACCGCCCGGGCCCTGGAGGACCGCTCGGTGTACACCGCCACCTACGCCCGCGCACCGGAGCCCGGCACCGCCCCCGGCTGAGCACTCCGTGCGCCCCGATCCGACCTCGGACCGGGGTGCGGGAGTGGGTGTGCTCACAGCCGACCCACAGGTTCTTGACAGCCACGGCTCGGAGCGGGGCGGGATGCTGGCCCCCATGACCCCCGCCGCCCCCGAGGCCCGCATCCTCGTCGTCGACGACGAGCCCAACATCGTCGAGCTGCTCGCCACCAGCCTGCGCTTCGTCGGCTTCGACGTGGCGACGGCGGCCGACGGGGTGCAGGCCCTGGACGCCGCCCGCGGCTTCCGGCCCGACCTGCTGGTGCTCGACGTCATGATGCCGGGCATGGACGGCTTCGGGCTGCTGCGCCGCCTGCGCGACGACGGGGTCCGGGCGCCGGTGCTGTTCCTCACGGCACGGGACTCGGTGGAGGACAAGATCACCGGCCTCACCCTCGGCGGTGACGACTACGTGACCAAGCCGTTCAGCCTCGAGGAGGTCGTCGCCCGGGTGCGAGCCGTCCTGCGCCGCAGCGGTGCCCTCACCGACCTGCCGTCGAGCTCGCGGATGACCTTCGCCGACATCGAGCTCGACGACGACACCCACGAGGCGTGGAAGGCCGGGGAGCCGGTCAGCCTGTCCCCCACCGAGTTCACGCTGCTGCGCTACCTCCTGGTGAACGCCGGGACCGTGCTCTCCAAGCCGCGCATCCTGGACCACGTGTGGCACTACGACTTCGGCGGGGAGGTCAACGTCGTCGAGAGCTACATCTCCTACCTGCGCCGCAAGATCGACACCACCGAGCCCCGGCTGCTGCACACCCTGCGCGGGGTCGGTTACGTGCTGCGCCAGCCGCGGGCGTGAGCGCACCGGCCCGGCGGCAGGGGCTGCCGCTGCGGGTGAGCCTGGTGCTGGCGCTGGTCGCGCTGGTCGCCCTGGGCCTGGTCGCCTCCGGGGTGGCCGCGACGACACAGCTCGCCGGCTTCCTCGGCGCCCGCACCGACGGCCAGCTGATCTCGGCCGCGCAGCCCTTCGCCGCGGGGGGACGCGGCTCCCGCGCCGGACCCGGCGACACCGACGGCCAACCCTTCAGCCGCTACTACGTCGCGTTCGCCTCCCCCGACGGGACCTTCGTGGTCGTCCGCTCCGACCCCGCGTCCAGCTCCGGCTCCGCCGCGACCGACCTGCCCGCCCCGACGAGCACCGAGATCGCCACCGCGGAGCCGTACACCGTCCGCGCCGGCGACGGTCAGCGGTGGCGGGCGGTCTCCTTCGCCGGCACCTTCCCCGAGGGGCCCGACGCCGTGGTCACCGTCGCGACCCCGCTGGCCGACGACGCCGAGGCCATCACCCGGCTGCGCGAGGTGCTCGCCGTCATCGGTGTGGTGGTGCTGGCCCTGCTGGCCGGGATCACCTCGCTCGTGGTCCGCCGCAGCCTGCGCCCCCTCGGCGAGGTCGAGCGCACCGCGGCCGCCATCGCCGGCGGCGACCTCGACGCCCGGGTGCCGGTCGGCGACCCGGGGACGGAGGTGGGACGGCTGTCGCTGGCCCTGAACGGGATGCTCGCCCAGATCCAGGGCGCGGTGGACGACTCGGCGGCCTCCGCGGAGCGGGCCGTGCGGTCCGAGGAGCGGATGCGGCGCTTCGTCGGCGACGCCAGCCACGAGCTCCGCACCCCGCTGACCACCATCCGGGGCTTCGCCGAGCTGTACCGGCAGGGGGCGGCGGGCGACCCCGCGGCGGTGGCCCGGCTGCTGGAGCGCATCGAGGGCGAGGCGCGCCGGATGGGGGTGCTCGTGGAGGACCTGCTGCAGCTGGCCCGCCTGGACGCGCAGCGCCCGCTCGAGCACCACCCGGTCGACCTGCTCGCCCTGGCCGCCGACGCGGTGCACGACGCGCGGGCCGTCGCCCCCGGGCGGCGCATCACCCTGCAGGTGCTCCAGGGCCCGGGCACCCCGGAGGTCCGCGGCGACGCCGGACGGCTGCGCCAGGTGCTGGGCAACCTGGTCGCCAACGCGCTCACCCACACCCCCGACGACGCCGCGGTCACCGTCCGGGTCGGCACCCGCGGCGACGACGCGGTCTGGGAGGTCGCCGACACCGGGCCGGGCATGGCGGCCGCCGACGCCGAGCGGGCCTTCGAGCGCTTCTACCGGGCCGACACCTCGCGCACCCGCGCCAGCGGGGGCACCGGGCTGGGCCTGTCCATCGTGGACGCCCTGGTCACCGCGCACGGCGGCACCGTCGGCGTGCGCAGCGAACCGGGCGCCGGCACCACCTTCACCGTGGCGCTGCCGCGCCGCGAGGGGTGAGCCCGCCGCGCTGTTAGGTTCGTGCCGTGCTCTACCAGGTGCTGCGCCACGTGTTCCCGGGACCGCTGATGCTGCTGCTCTCGCGGCCGCGGGTCACCGGGGTGGAGCACGTGCCCGCCACCGGCGGCGTCGTCCTGGCCGGCAACCACCTCGCGGTGGCCGACTCGTTCGTCGTCCCCCTGGTCATGAGCCGGCCGGTGTTCTTCCTGGGCAAGCACGAGTACGTCACCGGGACCGGGTTCCGGGGCCGGGCCAAGGCGTGGTTCTTCACCGCGATCGGCATGATCCCGGTGGACCGCGAGACGGCGTCCGCGGCGTCGGCCTCGGTCGAGGCGGTCATCGAGGTGGTGCGCAGCGGCAAGGCCTTCGGCATCTACCCCGAGGGCACCCGCTCGCCGGACGGCCGGCTCTACAAGGGCCGGACCGGGGTGGCCAAGGTCGCCCTGGAGACCGGCGCCCCCGTGGTGCCCGTCGCCGTCATCGGCACCGACAAGCTGAACCCGCCGGGCACGACGATGTGGCGCCCGCACCGGGTCGAGATCCGGTTCGGGGAGCCGCTGGACTTCTCCCGCTACGACGGCATGGCCGGCGACCGCTGGGCCGAGCGGGCGATCGTCGACCAGATCATGCTCGCCATCGTGGCGCTCTCGGAGCAGGAGTACGTCGACGTGTACGCCTCCTCGGTCAAGGAGCGCAGCGCCGAGGCGTGACCGCCTACCCCGGCCCGCGCCCGGTGGGCCCGTCGGCACCGGTCGACCCGAAGCTCTCCGGGAGCTTCTTCACGTGCCCGTTCATCGAGCGGATGAGCAGGATCAGCGACACCAGCAGCAGCAGGATGATCACCAGGGCGATCGGCGCCGCCTTGCCGAACTCCGCGCCCGAGGAGTTGGGGTTGGGCGGCGCGCTCGGGGTGGTCGGGTCGGACTGCCCCAGCACCTCCGTCGACGCCCAGGCGAGCCGGGTCAGCGAGCCGGCGACCATCACTGCTGCACCCGCTCGCGGACACCGGCGAACAGGTCGTCCTCGGGCAGCGTGGTGTCGACCAGGGAGCGGGCCAGCTCGTACTCCTCGGTGGGCCACAGCTGCTGCTGCAGCTCCATGGGCACCGCGAAGAACCGTCCGACGGGGTCGACCTGGGTCGCGTGCGCGCGCAGCGCCTCGTCGCGCACGGGGAAGAACTCGGCACACTCCACCTGGGTGGTCACCCGTTCCATCACGTCGGGCCGGGCCGGGTCCCACCCGGCCAGCCACTCGGTGAACGGCGACTCGAGGCCGCGCTCGGTCATGGCCCCGTCGAACAGCTCCAGGCGCCGCCGGCTGAACCCGTGGGAGTAGTACAGCTTCAGCGGCGTCCACGGCTCCCCGGCGTCCGGGTAGCGATCCGGGTCCCCGGCCGCCTCGAACGCGGCCACGGAGACCTCGTGGCAGCGGATGTGGTCGGGGTGCGGGTAGCCGCCGGACTCGTCGTAGGTGGTCATCACGTGCGGCCGGAGCTCGCGGATCACGCGGACCAGCTTCCCGGTCGCCTCGTCGAGGTCGGCCAGGGCGAAGCACCCCTCCGGCAGCGGGGGCAGCGGGTCACCCTCGGGCAGGCCGGAGTCGACGTAGCCGAGCCAGACGTGCCGGATGCCGAGGACCTCCGCGGCCCGGCGCATCTCCTCGATGCGCACCTCGTGGATGCGCTCGTGGATGCCCGGGGTGTCCATGGCCGGGTTCAGGATGCTGCCCCGCTCGCCCCCGGTGAGGCTCACCACGGTCACCTCGGCGCCGTCGCTCACGTACTTGGCCGTGCTCGCCGCACCCTTGCTCGACTCGTCGTCGGGGTGCGCGTGCACCGCCATCAACCTCAACCCGCTCAGTCCGCTCAACGCTGTGGTCCTCATCCGTCTCGGTGCCGTGGATCGCTGCCGTGGATCGTTCCCGTGGATCGTTCCCGTGAATCGCTGCCGTGCCGTGGACAGCGGCTGGGCCGCCGTGCCGTGGTGCGCCGCCGCGCTCGCCCGGTGGACGTATCGTCGAGCAGCAGCACCCGGTCCAACGCCGGGCCGCGCGTCGATGATCCCACCCCGGTGCCGTGCTCGCGACGCCACCCGCCCGCCCGCGACCTCCAGGAGCCCCGTGAGCACGTCCCCACCCGCCGGGCGCTACTCCCGCAACGCGTCCCGCGCGCCGGCCGCCGAGGAGACCCGCGGCAGCCGGCGCCGGACCGTCGCGCTCTCCGTCGCCGGCGCGCTGTTCGGCCTCGCGGTGGCCTACCTGGGCTACACCAACCTCGCCGACAAGCCGGTCAGCGCCGAGCTGACGGGCTTCTCCCTGGCCGGGCCCACGACGATCGACGTGCGGATCGACGTCACCCGGTCCGACCCCGCGCGGGCCGTGGTGTGCATCGTCCGGGCCCGCTCGCTCGACGGCAGCGAGACCGGTCGCCGCGAGGTGTACGTGCCGCCCTCCGACCAGCGGCTGTTCAGCGTCGACAGCTCGGTGAGCACCTCGCAGCCGCCCGTCGCGGCCGACGTGTACGGGTGCGGCACGGACGTGCCCAGCTACCTCGTACCGGCCTGACGCAGCGCCGGGGACAGGTCGGCTGACCTGCGCGAACACCGGGCCGGACCCGCCCGCGTGGTATCCTCGATCACAGTCACGGCCCCTTGGGTGGGCCGTGTTTTCCGTTGTGCGGGGCCGTCCCGGCCGCGTACGACCGTGCTGGCAGTGCCCTGAGCAGCTGCCCCGAGAAACCCCACCGAGGAAGTGAGCACCGATGACCGACACGCAGGTGACCTGGCTGACGCAGGAGTCGCACGAGCGGCTCAAGGCGGAGCTGGACACGCTGATCGAGAACCGGGTGGTCATCGCCGCGGAGATCAACGACCGCCGCGAGGAGGGTGACCTCAAGGAGAACGGGGGTTACCACGCGGCGCGCGAGGAGCAGGCCCAGCAGGAGCGGCGCATCCGGCAGCTGCAGGAGCTGCTGAACAACGCGAAGGTCGGCGAGGCCCCCACCAAGTCCGGCGTCGCGCTCCCCGGCTCGGTCGTGAAGGTCCACTACGACGGCGACGAGTCCGACCACGAGACGTTCCTCATCGCGAACCGCGAGGAGGGTCGGCACGGCGACCTCGAGGTCTACTCGCCGAGCTCCCCGCTGGGCAAGGCCCTCATCGACGCCAAGGTCGGCGAGACGCGGGAGTACAACCTCCCCGGCGGGGGCACCATGAAGGTGACGCTGACCAGCGCGGAGCCCTACCGCCCCTGAGCGCCCCGATCGTCCGACCCGGGCCCCGACCGCCGCTGCGGTCGGGGCCCGTCGGTGCTCACGCGGCGGTGCTCAGGCGGCGGGCACCTCGTCCTGGACCACGAACCCCGCCCCGCCCAGCCGCGCCACGAGCGCGGCACAGTGCTCGGGGCCCCGGGTCTCCACCGTCAGCGCCACCTCCACCTCGCCGAGGGCCAGGGTGCCCGAGAGCCGGGAGTGCGCCACGTCGACGACGTTGGCCCCGGCTGCGCTGACCGTGGTGAGCAGCCCGACGAGCGAGCCCGGGGAGTCCGGGATGGTCACCCGCAGGGCGAGGAACCGCCCGGCCGCAGCGAGACCGTGCTGCACCACGTGCACCAGCAGCAGCGGGTCCACGTTGCCCCCGCTGACCACCGCGCACACCGGGCCCGCCAGGTCCGGCACCACGCCGTCGAGCAGGGCCGCCACCGCCGCCGCGCCCGCCGGCTCGACGAGCATCTTCGACCGCTCCAGGCACAGCACCAGCGCCCGGCTCAGGGCGTCCTCGCTCACGGTCACCACGTCGTCGACCAGCTGGGACACGTGCGCGAAGGTGACCGGTCCGGGGGCCCCCACCGCGATCCCGTCGGCCATCGTCGACATCTGCTCCAGCCGCACCGGGCGCCCCGCGGCGAGGGAGGCGGGCCAGGCCGCGGCCTCCTCGGCCTGCACGGCCACCACCCGCACGTCCGGCTTGAGCGCCTTCACCGCCGCCGCGATGCCGGCGACGAGCCCCCCGCCGCCGGTGCACACCAGCACGGTGGCGACCTCGGGCAGCGCCTCCACGATCTCCAGACCCACGGTGCCCTGACCGGCGACGACGTCGACGTGGTCGAAGGGGTGGATGAACACGGCCCCGGTGCGCTCGCTGAACGCGACCGCCTCGGCCAGCGCGTCCTCCAGCACGGCCCCGACGAGGTGCACGTCGGCCCCGTAGGCGCGGGTGGCGGCCAGCTTGGGCAGCGGCGCCCCGGTGGGCATGAACACCGTGGAGCGGGCACCGAGCAGGTCCGCGGCGAGCGCCACCCCCTGCGCGTGGTTGCCCGCGCTCGCCGCCACCACGCCCCGGGCCCGCTCCTCGTCGGTGAGCCCGTGGATCCGGGTGTAAGCGCCCCGGATCTTGAACGAGCCGGTCCGCTGCAGGTTCTCGCACTTCAGGTGCACCTGGACCCCGGTGCGCTCGCTCAGCACCCGGGAGGCGACCACCGGGGTCGGTCGGATGATCGGGGCCAGCAGGCTTGCCGCCGCCCGGATGCGGTCGAGGCCGACCAGCGTCGGTGAGGGTTGCTCCACGGAAGGTGATCCTGCCAGCCCCGTCCGCGACCCCGGCGGCACCCGCGCTCCGCACGTACCGTGGCTCGTGTGGTGGACGTGAGGCAGGCCGGGCGACGCGGCGCGGCGCCTGCGGCGTGGCGCTCCCCCACCGCCCTGCTCGCGACGTTCGTCCTGCTGGTCGGGCTCGTCGCCGCCGCCGTCCTCACGGTGCGCGACGCCGGCTGCGACGACCCGGGCACCCTCGTGGCCCGTGGCAACGGGGTCCTGGAGCTGCAGGGAGGCTGCATCGCCGCCGGTGACCTCGTCGTGCCGGGTGCCCCGCTCTCCACGCTGCCCGCCGCGAACCCGGGTGGCGACCGCCCCTGAGGCGGTCCCGCCCGGTGTCCGCTCAGCGGGAGAGCGCCTGCTCCAGGTCGGCCACGAGGTCGGCACCGTCCTCGATGCCCACGCTCAGGCGCACCAGGTCGTCCGGGACCTCGAGCATCGAGCCGGCCGTGGACGCGTGGGTCATCGCCGCGGGCAGCTCGATGAGCGACTCCACCCCACCCAGGCTCTCGGCCAGGGTGAACAGCTCCGTCGACGAGCACAGCCGACGGGCGGCTTCGTGCCCACCGGCCATCCGCAGCGACACCATCCCGCCGAAGCGACGCATCTGCCGCTGCGCCACGGCGTGGCCGGGGTGGCTCTCCAGGCCGGGGTAGATCACGCTCGCCACCGCCGGGTGCGAGGTCAGCATCTCCACGACCCGCTCGGCGTTGGTGCTGTGCGCCTCCATGCGCAGGGCGAGGGTCTTGGCGCCCCGCATCGTGAGGAACGCGTCGAACGGGCCGGGCACCCCGCCGGACCCGTTCTGCAGGAACGCCAGCTGCTCGCGCAGCTCGTCGTCGTCGGTGACGAGGGAGCCGCCGACGACGTCGGAGTGCCCACCGACGTACTTCGTCGTCGAGTGCAGGACGACGTCGGCGCCGTGGGCCAGCGGGTTCTGCAGGTAGGGCGAGGCGAAGGTGTTGTCGACGACCAGCTTCGTACCGGCCTCGTGGGCGACCTGCGCGAGCGCGGCGATGTCCCCGATGTTCAGCAGCGGGTTGGTCGGCGTCTCCGTCCACACCAGCCTGGTCTCCGGGCAGATCGCGGCGCGGACGGCGTCGACGTCGGAGACCGGCGCGGGGGTGTGGGTGATGCCCCACTCGGAGAACACCTTGTCGATGAGGCGGAACGTGCCGCCGTAGGCGTCGTCGGGGATGACGAGGTGGTCGCCGGGGCGCAGCGTGGCGCGGAGCAACGCATCGGTGGCCGCCATGCCGGAGGCGAACGCGAGACCGTGGCGGCCGCCCTCCAGCGCCGCGATGCACTCCTCGAGCGCCCGGCGGGTCGGGTTGCCGGTGCGGGAGTACTCGTAGCCCTGCCGGAGCCCGCCCACGCCGTCCTGCGCGTAGGTGGACGTCGCGTGGATGGGCACGATGACCGAGCCCGTCGTCGGGTCCGGCGCCTGCCCGGCGTGGATGGCGCGGGTGGCGAAGCCCTGCGTGGGGGTCTGGTCCGGGTGGTCGGTGGTGGGCTCGCTCATCACCCCAGCCTAGGCACTCGCCGCTACGCGGCTGGCGGCACTCAGCCCGTGGACCCCAGGATGGCGCCGAGCAGGGCGACGAGGACGACGACGGCCGTCAGCACCCCCACGAGCACCGCCCCCCGGACGGGCTGGCGCTGGAACCCGATCGAGCCGGCGACGAACACGGTCGCCGGGGTGGTGTAGAACACCGGCACCTGCTGACCGGGCTGCACCAGCACGTCCAGCTCGGCCCAGGCCACCACGCCGAACAGGTACCGGGTGCCGACCCGCAAGCGGTGGTACCCGGCCGCCACGTCGATCGGGACCTGCCCCCACCGGGCGCGGACCTCGTGGCCGTCGACCAGCACCCTCGGCCCGAACAGGTGGAGGACGAGCGCGAGCGGGAAGAAGCGGGTGTCCAGCAGCACCCGGCCCCCGGCCTGCTGGGGTGCGGGCGGCCACTGCGGGGATCCCTGGTGCGGGGGGAACCACGGCGGGAGCGGGGCAGGTGCCTGCGGGACCGGTGCCTGGTGGACCCAGGAGGGGGCCGGCGGCGCGGGCGCGTGCCAGGGCGGGGCCTGGGGTGCCGGCGCCGGCGCGGCCGGCGCCGCCGGCACCCCCCGCACCACCTGGGTCAGGTCGGCTGGCGCCGGCACCCCCCGCACCACCTGGGTCCGGTCGGCTGCCGCGGTGACCCCCCGCACCACCTGGGTCCGGTCGGCTGCCGCGGTGACCCCCCGCACCACCTGGGTCCGGTCGGCTGCCGCCTGTTCCTGGGCCAGCTCCGGGGCGACCTCGGCGGGCAGGTCGAGGTGCGGCGTGGGGACCGCGGAGGAGCGCGGACCGTCGTCGACGGGCTGGTCGGTCACGTCTCACCTCGAGCTCAGGGGTGGTCGTCAGAGGCTGGCGACGCTAGCGGTTCCCGTCCCACCCGGTGCCGGAACCGGGGAACGCCCTCAGGAGGCGTCGCTGAGGTACCCGAGCAGGTCGTGCCGGGTGAGCACACCCACGGGCTTGCCGTCGTCGACGACCATGACCGCGTCGATGGTGCTCAGCAGCTCGGTGGCCGCAGCCACCGGCTCACCGGCACCGAGCAGCGGCAGCGGTGGGCTCATGTGCTTGCTCACCGGGTCGGCCAGCTGCGCACGCCCGGCGAACACGGCGTCGAGCAGGTCGCGCTCGCTGACGCTGCCGGCCACCTCGCCGGCGACCACGGGCGGCTCCGCCCCGACCACCGGCATCTGGCTGACGCCGTACTCGCGGAGGATCTCGATGGCGTCGCGCACGGTCTCCCCGGGGTGGGTGTGCACCAGGTCGGGCAGCTTCCCGCTCTTGCCGCGCAGCACGTCGCCCACCCGGGTCTGGGCCTCGTGCCCGTCCAGCGGGGTCCGCAGGAAGCCGTAGGAGCTCATCCACTCGTCGTTGAAGATCTTCGAGAGGTAGCCGCGGCCCCCGTCGGGCAGCAGCACCACGACGAGCGCGTCGGCGGGCAGCGTCTCCGCGACGCGCAGGGCACCCACGGTGGCCATGCCGCACGAGCCGCCGACGAGCAGGCCCTCCTCGCGGGCCAGGCGGCGGGTCATGTTGAACGCGTCCGCGTCGGAGACGGCCTCGATGGAGTCGGGGACGGACGGGTCGTAGGCCGCGGGCCAGAAGTCCTCACCCACGCCCTCGGTGAGGTACGGGCGCCCGGTGCCGCCGGAGTACACCGAGCCCTCCGGGTCCACCCCGATGACCTGCACCTTCCCGCCGCTGACCTCCTTGAGGTAGCGGCCGGTGCCGGTGATGGTGCCGCCGGTGCCCACGCCGCACACGAAGTGGGTGACCTGGCCGTCGGTGTCGGCCCAGATCTCCGGCCCGGTCGTCTCGTAGTGGCTGGCCGGGCCCGCCGGGTTGGCGTACTGGTTCGGCTTCCACGCCCCGGGCTGCGCGGAGAGCCGGTCGGAGACGGAGTAGTAGCTGTCCGGGTGCTCGGGCGGCACCGCCGTCGGGCACACGACGACCTCGGCCCCGTAGGCGCGCAGCACGTTGCGCTTGTCCTCGCTGACCTTGTCCGGGCACACGAAGATGCAGTGGTACCCGCGCCGCAGCGCGACGAGCGCCAGGCCGACGCCGGTGTTGCCGGAGGTCGGCTCGACGATGGTGCCCCCGGGCTGCAGCTCACCCGACGCCTCGGCGGCGTCGACCATCTTCACCGCGATCCGGTCCTTCACGCTCCCACCCGGGTTCAGGTACTCGACCTTGGCGACGACGCTCGCCCCCCTGCCGGACGTCACCGACCCGAGCCGGACGAGCGGGGTGTTCCCGACGAGGTCGATGACGTGCTCGGCGATGCGCATGCCCCCATCGTCTCAGGCTCGGCGGTGCCCGGCGCCCCCGCCCGTCGGACTACCGTGTCGGCCGGAGCGGAGAGAGGTGGGTCGTGGTGCGGGCACGGACCGTGGGTGTGGCAGCGGCCCTCGGGGCCGGCTCCGCGGGCGGCGCGGCCGGGATGGCTTACCGGCTGCTGCTGGCGCAGTCGGCGACGGCCCGCACCATCATCAGCCGCGCCGACCGGACGCCGCCGCGCGCCGACGGGGTCTACGCCCCCACCGGCGGACCGCCCCGCCCCGACGCACCCGGTCCGGACGGGCCCGGACCGCTGACGCTGCTCCTGCTGGGTGACTCCACCGCCGCCGGGTTGGGCTGCGAGAGCGTGGAGGAGCTGCCCGGGGTGCTCCTGGCCCGCGGTCTGGCCGAGGAGACCGACCGTCCCGTCCGCCTCGTCACCCACGCCGTGGTGGGGGCGAACTCCCGGGCGCTGGCCGCCCAGGTCGACACCGCGCTGGCCGACCCGCTCACCGGCGGCGCCCCGGACGCGGCGGTGGTCATCATCGGCGCCAACGACGTCTCCGGGAAGATGCCGCCGGCCGCGGCCGCGCAGCGACTCGGGGACGCGGTGGCGCGCCTGCGCCGGCTGGGGTCCGTCGTGGTGGCGGGCACCTGCCCGGACCTGGGGGCCATCCGGCCCATCCCCCAGCCGCTGCGCAGCCTGGTGCGGACCTGGAGCCTGCAGCTGGCCAAGGCGCAGCGCTCCGCGGTGCTCGCCGCCGGCGGACACCCGGTGGCGGTGGCCGACCTGCTCTCCCCGGAGTTTCTGACCCGGCCGGAGGCGCTGTTCTCCCCCGACCAGTTCCACCCCTCCGCCGCCGGCTACGAGGCCGCGGTGAGCCTGCTGCTGCCCGCGCTGTGCTCCGAGCTCGGCGTGTGGGGCGGCGGGCCGCTGGCGCAGCCGCCGCTGCGTTCCGCCACCGCGGAGGCCCGGCGGCCCACCGTCCGGGTCACCGCCGCGGTGAACCGGGCGCTGCAGCAACGGGCCCGCCGCGGTGGCCGCGCGGCCGCCCGGCTGCTGCGGATGGGTGCGCACGGCACCGGGCGTACCGAGCAGTAACGTGGTGGTTCCCACCCTGCGTCACGAACGAAGGAGCTCCCTGATGCCCGAGGCCGTCATCGTCTCGACCGCCCGCTCCCCCATCGGCCGCGCCTTCAAGGGCTCGCTGGCCGGCATGCGCCCGGACGACCTGGCCATGCAGATGGTCGCTGCCGCCCTGGCCAAGGTGCCCGAGGTCGAGCCGAACGAGATCAACGACCTGATGCTGGGCTGCGGCCTGCCCGGCGGCATGCAGGGCTTCAACATGGCCCGCGTCGTCGCGGTGGGCCTGGGTTACGACGGGCTGCCCGGCACCACCGTGACCCGCTACTGCTCCTCCTCGCTGCAGACCACCCGGATGGCGCTGCACGCCATCAAGGCCGGCGAGGGCGACGTGTTCATCTCCGCCGGCGTCGAGAGCGTCTCCGGCTTCGCCAAGGGCAACTCCGACTCCCTGCCCGACACGAAGAACCCGCTGTTCGCCGACGCCGAGGCCCGCACGGCCACCGCCTCCGAGGGCGGGGTCGAGTGGCACGACCCGCGCACCGACGCGAACATCCCGGACGCCTACATCTCCATGGGCGAGACGGCGGAGAACGTCGCGCAGATGACGGGCATCACCCGCGAGGAGATGGACCGCTGGGGCGTGCGCAGCCAGAACCGGGCGGAGGAGGCCATCAAGTCCGGCTTCTTCTCGCGGGAGATCACCCCGGTGACCCTGACCGACGGCACCGTCGTCAGCACCGACGACGGCCCCCGCGCCGGCACCACCTACGAGGGCATCAGCGGGCTCAAGCCCGTCTTCCGTCCCGACGGCCTCATCACCGCCGGCAACGCCTGCCCCCTGAACGACGGGGCGGCCGCGCTGGTCATCATGAGCGACACCAAGGCCAAGGAGCTGGGGCTGACCCCGCTGGCCCGCGTGGTCTCCACCGGCGTCTCCGGCCTGTCCCCCGAGGTGATGGGCCTCGGCCCGATCGAGGCGTCGAGGCGTGCGCTGGCCCTGGCCGGCATGAGCATGAGCGACATCGACCTGGTGGAGATCAACGAGGCCTTCGCGGTGCAGGTCATCGGCTCCGCGCGCGAGCTCGGCATCGACGAGGACAAGCTCAACGTCTCCGGTGGTGCGATCGCGGTGGGGCACCCGTTCGGCATGACCGGCGCCCGGATCACCACCACCCTGCTGAACAACCTCTCCACCCACGACGGCACGTTCGGCCTGGAGACCATGTGCGTCGGTGGCGGCCAGGGCATGGCGATGGTGCTCGAGCGCCTGAGCTGATCCCCCGGGTTGGTAGCTGCGGCACACCCAACGGCGGCCACGACGCTGTGCGCGTGGCCCCGACCGGGCACGCCGACCACCACGCGCGACGAGGGCCCCGCGGCGACTGCCGCGCGGCCCTCGTCGCGCTGCGGATGCGCCCTGCCGACACGGCGAGCACGGGACGGAGACGACGCCGGCCCGCACCCCCGTGGTGGTCGGGTGCGGGCCGGCGGGAAGACGAGCTCAGCTGCGGTTGAAGTAGCTCAGCAGCCGCAGGATCTCGATGTAGAGCCAGACCAGGGTCACGGTGAGGCCCAGGGCGACGCTCCACGCCATCTTCTCCGGGGCGCCGGCGCGGATCAGCTTGTCGGCCTGGTCGAAGTCGAGCAGGAAGCTGAAGGCGGCGATGCCGATGACGACCAGGCTGAAGACGATGGACAGCGGGCCACCGTCGCGCAGGCCCAGCCCGCCGTCGACGAAGATCCCGGCGACGAGGTTCGCGACCACGAGGACCACGACGCCGATGAGGCCGGCGAAGATCATCTTGGTCAGGCGCGGGGTGACGCGGATGGCCCCGGTCTTGTAGACCACGAGCATGCCGACGAAGACGCCGATGGTGCCGATGACCGCCTGGGGCACGACGGTACCCACGGTGCCCGACTCGAAGACCCAGGAGACGGCGCCGACGAACAGGCCCTCGAAGGCTGCGTACGTCAGGACGACCGGCTTGTTCGCCTTGTTGCCGAAGCTCGCCACCAGGACCAGGACGAACCCGACGATCCCGCCGACGAGCATGGCGGGCAGCGCCAGGCCGGGGTTGCGGTCGACGAAGAACGCGGTGAGCGCGGCGAAGACGACGAGCACGCCGAGGGTGCTGGCGGTCTTGGTGACCACGTCGTCGATCGTCATCGACCGGGTGGGTGCCTCGGGCGGCGTGTAGGCCTGCTGGGCGTAGGGGTTCTGGATGGTGGTTCCACCGAAGCCGGCGGAGCCGCCCTGCGACTTCGGCAGGTTGCGGAACACCGGGTTGCTGCTCTCGCGCACCGTTGTCGTCCCTTCATCATCGGCGGGATCTCCCGCCTGCCAGGTCAACGTCCGCCCGTGGCCGGGAGTTCCCCGGGAGAAACGGACAAAGCACACCCTACCGGCAGACCGAGCGTGCCCCCGGTGGGACTCGAACCCACACTCGGACCCTTTTAAGAGGCCTGCCTCTGCCGGTTGGGCTACGGGGGCGGACCCACCGGGGCGGCCCCGGTGGTCTCAGCTCGCAGCGGCGCGGTCGAACTCGGCCTTGGGGTCGTTGATCTGCGCGAGCGCGACGACCTCGCGGCGGAACAGCAGCGCCATCAGCCAGTCGACGCCGATGCGGACCTTGCGGTTCGTGGTGGGCATGCGCGAGAGGTGGTACGCGCGGTGCATCCCCCACGCCGGCAGACCCTTCAGCTTGATCCCGTAGACGTCGGCCACGCCGCGGTAGAGCCCGAGGCTGGCCACCGAGCCCACGTAGGCGTGCTCGTAGTCCTTGCCCTCGCCGCCCTGGACGAACGCGATGACGTTGTTCGCCAGCACCTTCGCCTGTCGCACGGCGTGCTGGGCCGACGGGCTGCAGGTGGCGTTGGGGTCGGTGTCGGCCTTGGAGAGGTCGGGCACAGCCGCACAGTCGCCACCGCTCCACGCCCCGGAGACCCCGGTGACCGCGAGCTGCGTGGTGCACCGCAGCCGGCCGCGCTCGTCCAGCGGCAGGTCGGTGTTGGCCAGCATGGGGTTCGCCTTGACCCCGGCGGTCCACACGATGGTCTCGGTGGAGAACTCCGTGCCGTCGGAGAGCCGCACGTTCCCGTCGACCATGGTGTCCACCCGGGTCTCCAGGTACACCTGGATGCCCCGCTCGGCGAGGCGCTCGATGGTGTAGACGCCCATCTTGGGGCTCACCTCGGGCATGACCCGCCCGGTGGCCTCGACCAGCACCCAGCGCATGTCCTCGGGGCTGATGCCCTGGTAGTAGCGGCACGCGTAGCGCGCCATGTCCTCCAGCTCGGCCAGTGCCTCGATGCCGGCGTACCCACCCCCGACGACCAGGAACGTGAGCAGCCGACGGCGCCGCTCCGGGTCCTGGGTGACCGAGGCGGCGTCGAGCCGGCTCAGCACGTGGTTGCGCAGGTAGATGGCCTCGCCGATGGTCTTGAACGCGATGCCCTGCTCGGGCAGGCCCGGGACGGGCAGCGTGCGCGCGATGGAGCCCGGCGCCATGACGATGAGGTCGTAGTCGAGGATCTCGGTGGAGCCGTCGGAGTTGGACACCCACGCCCGCTTGGTGGCGTGCTCGACGCGGTCGACCCGGCCGGTCAGCACGTGGCACTTCTTCAGCGCACGGCGCAGGGGGACCACGACGTGGCGCGGCTCGATGGAGCCGGCCGCGGCCTCGGGCAGGAAGGGCTGGTAGGTCATGTGGGGCTGCGGGTCCACGACCGTGATCTGCGCTTCCTTGGCCTTCAGCTTCTTCTGCAGGCGCAGCGCGGTGTACATGCCGACGTAGCCGCCGCCGACGACGAGAATGCGGGTGGGGCCGCTCTGGGTGCTCACTGCGGTGATCCTTCCACCTCCTGCATCGATCAGGAAGCCGGGGGGCGAGCCGCACGCAGGACCTCGAGGAGCATCTCCGGGGTGAGCCGTCCGGTGAAGGTGTTCTGCTGGCTCACGTGGTAGCAGCCGTGCACGGTGATCGACGGCCCACCGTCGGTGTGGGCCAGCTCGAGCCGCACCCCGTGGCCGAAGCGCGGTCGCGGGACGGGCACCACCCAGCCCGCGGCGCGCGCGACGGGCAGGAAGGCCTGCCAGCCGAACCCGCCCAGCACCACCACCGCGCGCAGGGTGGGCCGCAGCAGCTCGAGCTCGCGGCGCAGGTAGGGCACGCACGCGTCGCGCTCGGCCGGGGTGGGCCGGTTGTCCGGGGGCGCGCAGTGCACCGGCGCCGAGATCCGGGTGCCGACGAGCTCCATCCCGTCGTCGGCGGCCGTCGAGGTCGGCCGGGTGGCCATCCCGGCCGCGTGCAGCGCTGCGAACAGGACGTCCCCGGAGCGGTCGCCGGTGAACATCCGACCGGTGCGGTTGGCCCCGTGCGCGGCCGGGGCGAGCCCGACGACGAGCACCTGAGCGTCGTCGGGACCCAACCCGGGGACGCCACGGCCCCAGTAGGTCTGGTCGCGGTAGGCGGCCCGCTTCACCGTGGCCACCTCCTCCCGCCAGGCCACCAGCCGGGGGCAGGCTCGGCACGCGGCCACCTCCGCGTCGATGCGGGCCAGGGAGTCGGGACCGCTCATCGCAGCGAGAGCGCGATGCCGTCGAGGATGTCGTGCTCGCTGACCACGAGCTCGGTGATCCCGGCGCGGGCGGCGACCTCGCGGGCCAGCACCCGGGTGATCACCGCGCCGGCGCCGATCACGTCGACCCGCCCGGCGTGCATCGGGCCCAGCTCGGCGCGCTGGGCCCGGGTCATCCCGACCACGTCGTCGCACACCTCGTGCAGCCGCTCCAGCGGGGTGCGGGCCAGGTGGATGGCCGAGGAGTCGTAGGCCGGGAGCCCCGCGGCCAGCGCCGCCAGCGTGGTGAAGGTGCCGGCGACCCCCACCCAGGTGCGCGCCTGCTCCACCGGCACGGCCTCGAGCGCCGCGGCGAGGACCTCGCCGGCCACCCGCTCCGCGGTCGCGACCTGCTCCGCCGACGGGGGGTCCCCCGGCAGGGCGCGCTCGGTGAGCCGGACACAGCCGATGTCGGCCGAGAACGCCGCCCGCACCCCGTGACCCTCCTGGTCGCCGTCGCCCAGCACCAGCTCGGTGGAGCCCCCGCCGAGGTCGACGACGAGGAACGGTCCCTGCGCGGGGTCGAGCTCGCCGACCGCTCCGGCGAAGCTCAGCCGCGCCTCGGTGTCACCGGTGACGACCTCCGCATCGACCCCGAGCACGTCGCGGACCATCGCGAAGAAGTCCGCGCGGTTGGCGGCGTCCCGGGTGGCGGAGGTGGCCACCATGCGCACCCGCTCGGCCCCGGTGTCGGCGATGGTGCCCGCGTAGGCGAGCAGCGCGACCCGGGTGCGCTCGATGGCCTCGGGCGCGAACGAGCCGGTGGCGTCGACCCCCTGGCCGAGCCGGACGATGCGCATCTCGCGGTGCACGTCGACGAGCCCGCCCGATCCCCCGTCGGCAGGGTCGCTCAGGTCGCCCAGGTCGCCCAGGTCGGCGACGAGCAGCCGCACGGAGTTGGTGCCGCAGTCGATCGCTGCCACACGGGTCACGGGGGCTCCTCGGGGGACGTGCGGGTCAGCCGTCCGCCACCGGGGCGAGGGCGCCCGGTGCGGTCGGGACGGGACTCGGGGTCAGCGTAGGGGCGGGCTTCCTCGTCGTCACCGTCGTCGTCACCGTCGTCGTCACCGTGGTGGTCACCGGCGCGGGGCGGGGCGGCACCGGACCGACCGGGGCCGGTGTGGTCGGCATCGGGTCGGTCGGCGCGGGGCGGACCGGGCCCGGGTCGAGCCGCGTCGACGTCACCGGCCCGGGGCTGACCGGCGCGGGGCCGGGGGCCGGCGCGCGCGGCGGCGCGGGACCGGTGGCGGGGACGGGCGCGGCCGCCAGGACCGGGGCCGCGGTGGTCGTCGGCACGATCGGCCCCGCCGGCACCGGCGGCACCGCCGGCGCTGCCGGCGCCGCCGGCGCCACCGTGGCGACCTCCTGGGGTAGCACGCCGGTGGCGTAGGCGGCCGCCCAGGCGAGGACCTCGGTGACGTAGGGCGCGGAGTGGTTGTAGGTCAGGACCGCGGCCCCGGCCCCGGTGGGGGTGCTGAGGTCACGGCCGGAGGCGCAGAGGTAGCGCCCGGCGGCCAGGGCGGCGTCGTGGATGTTGCTCGGGTCGGCGGTGCCGTCACCGTTGCCGTCCGAGGACCACCGGGCCCAGGTGCTCGGGATGAACTGCATGGGGCCGACGGCGTGGTCCCAGGTGGTGTCGCCGTCGAGGCGGCCACCGTCGGTGTCGCGGATGGCCGCGTTGCCGGCGGTCCCGTCCAGGACGGGCCCGAGGACGGGGGTGCCCGTCCGCCCCGTCGCGTCGACCCGGCCACCGCGGGCGTGACCGGACTCGATCCGCCCGATGCCGGCGACCAGGGTCCACGGCAGGTGGCAGCCCGGGTCGCTCGCGGCCAGCTGGTCCGCCGCCGCCTGGTACGCGGTGATCGCCACGACGGGTATCCCCAGGGTGCTGGTGGGACCGGGCAGCAGCAGCGGGGCCGGTGCGGCAGCGGCGGGGTGGGCGGCGGCCCCGGTGACCGCCGGCTGCGCAGCGGGGGCGATCCGCCGCTCCCGGAGGCCACGCAGGAACGACCGCTCCCGCACCGAGACCTCGGCGACCGGGCTGGTCACCACCTCCGCGACCGGGGCGGCCGCGTCGGCCTGCGTCGGTGCGGCGACCGGCGGGCCGACCAGCAGCGACTGGGCGCCGATGCCGACGAGCAGCACCACCGCCGTCGAGCTGCCCACCACCGCGGTCCGCGTCGTCCCCTCGGCCGCCCTGAACCTGGACCAGACCGCGCCCGTCTTGCCGCCGACCTGCTCGACGCCGTTCCTCAGCCGGTCCCGCACCCGCACCTGCACCCACGCGCTCCGCTCGTCGTCATCGCCGTCGTCACGACCCCTGTGTGACGGCCGTCGGCAGGGACGTCGGCACCGGGACCGGCGAACTCGAGGGCGAACTCGAGGGCGAGGTCACGGGCGAGGTCACTGTGCGTCGGCACTCCTCCGTGCGCACGGGCCGGCGTGCCACCAGGGCCCGATGATCGCCAGGGCCTCGTCGCCGAGCGGGTTGACCCCCGTACCGCGGGCCAGGGCGTCCGCCACCAGGACGTGCAGGCACTTGACCCGGTCGGGCATGCCCCCGGCGGTCACCCCCGTGCCCAGGGACTCGATGGCGTCGCGCTCGGCCAGGTAGCTCTCGTGCGCCTGCCGGTAGCCCTGCGCGAGCTCGGGATCGGTGCCGAGGCGCTCGGTCATCTCCCGCATCACGCCGTCGGCCTCGAGGGTGCTGGCCGCCGCCGTGAGCCGGGGGCAGGTCAGGTAGTACAGCGTCGGGAACGGGGTGCCGTCGGGCAGTCGCGGCGCGGTCTGCACCACGGTCGGCTGGCCGCAGGGGCAGCGGTGCGCGACGGCCCGCACCGCGCGGGGCGGACGCCCCAGCTGGGCGGCCACCACGTCCAGGTCCGCCTGCGCGACCGGCTCGGGGGGCTGGACGGGCCCGCGGGGGTGGGGCGCGCTCACCCGCCGCTCCGCACCGACGACCACAGGTCGGAGAACCAGGGTCCGGGCGACGGGTCGACACCCTGCTCGGCGGGGCTCGCGCCCGCCTTCCCGGCGGGCAGCTGCACCTCGTACGGCGTCTGCCCCGGGAGCACGTACTGCAGCCGCTCCCGGGCCTGGGCGCGCACGTAGGCCGGGTCGTCGAGCTGGTCGAGCTGACCCTGCAGCTGCGCCACCTCGGCGGTCAGCTCGGCCTGGGTGCGCGCGGTGCCGGCGAGCTCCTGGCGCTGGGACACGTACGTGCGCAGGGGCACCGCCAGGGTCAGCGCCAGCGCACACACCACCAGCGCGAGGACGGCGGCCCGCCCGGTGCTGAGGCCGGTGCGGGGCAGCCGGGCCCCGAGCAGCCGTCGCCACCGGATCTGGCGCACCGATCAGGCCCGGGGGGTGAACCGGGGGAAGGCGAGGTCCCCGGCGTAGCGGGCGGCGTCGCCGAGGATCTCCTCGATGCGCAGCAGCTGGTTGTACTTGGCCACGCGCTCGCTGCGGGCGGGGGCGCCGGTCTTGATCTGGCCGGCGTTGGTGGCCACCGCGAGGTCGGCGATGGTGGTGTCCTCGGTCTCGCCGGAGCGGTGGCTCATCATGCAGCGGTACCCGCTGGTCTGGGCGAGGCTGACCGCGTCCAGGGTCTCGCTCAGGGTGCCGATCTGGTTGACCTTCACCAGCAGGGCGTTGGCCGCCCCGCGGTTGATGCCGTCCTCCAGGCGCTCCGGGTTGGTGACGAACAGGTCGTCGCCGACGATCTGCACGCGGTCGCCCAGCGCCGCCGTCATCGCGACCCAGCCGTCCCAGTCGTCCTCGCCGAGCGGGTCCTCGATGCTGACCAGCGAGTACCCGTCCAGCAGCTCCGCGTAGAAGGCCGTCATCTCGTCGGCGGTGCGGGTGCTGCCCTCGAAGGCGTACCCCTCGGCGCTGTGGAACTCGGTGGCCGCCACGTCCAGGGCCAGCGCGACGTCGCGACCCAGGGTCAGCCCGGCCCGGTCGACGGCGACGCCGATGAGGTCCAGCGCCTCCCGGGTGCCGGCGACCGCGGGCGCGAAGCCGCCCTCGTCACCCAGGCCCGTCGAGAGGCCCTGCTCCTTGAGCACCGACTTCAGCGCGTGGTAGACCTCCGCGCCCCAGCGCAGGCCCTCCGAGAACGTGGGGGCACCGATCGGCGCGACCATGAACTCCTGCACGTCGACGCCGCTGTCGGCGTGCGCACCCCCGTTCAGGATGTTCATCATCGGCACCGGCAGGACGTGGGCGTTGGGGCCGCCGACGTAGCGGAACAGCTCCAGGCCGGAGGAGTCGGCGGCGGCGCGGGCCACGGCCAGGCTCACCCCGAGCAGGGAGTTCGCGCCGAGGCGGGACTTGTCCCCGGTGCCGTCGAGGTCGACGAGCTTCTGGTCGACCAGGCGCTGGTCGGTGGCGTCGACGCCGATGAGCTCGGGACCGATCTCGTCCCGCACGGCGCGCACGGCCCGCTGCACGCCCTTGCCGCCGTAGCGGTGGTCGCCGTCGCGCAGCTCGACGGCCTCGTGGGCGCCGGTGGAGGCGCCTGACGGGACCGCGGCGCGGGAGAACGTGCCGTCGTCCAGCGCGACCTCCACCTCGACGGTCGGGTTGCCGCGGGAGTCCAGGATCTCGCGGGCTCCGACCTGCTCGATGACGGCCACGGTGGGGTCTCCTTCTCGTGCGGGGTGGGGCGCGGGGGTGCTGCGCCGGGCGGGTCCGAGCCTATCGGCTGGGCGGGCCCGGCCCCCTCCGCGGCGCGCGCCCTCCGTTCACCCGATCAGGGGACGGGTTCAGACCGGTCCGTCGGCGTAGCCGGCCGCCCGCTGGAGGACGTCGTCGACGTAGGCCGAGGAGCGGTTGTAGGTGAGCACCGCGCGTCGCCACCCCTGCGCGGTGGCGAGATCGCCGCCGCTGGCGCAGAGGTACCGGGCCGCGGCGAGCGCGGCGTCGTCGAGGTCGTCGGGGTCGCGCACGCCGTCGCCGTCGCCGTCGGCGCCCCAGCGGGCCCACGTGCCGGGGATGAACTGCATCGGCCCGACGGCCCGGTCGAGCTGCGGGTCGCCGTCCAGGCGCCCGCCATCGGTGTCGGCGACCTCGGCCAGGCCCGGACGACCGTCCAGCGGGAGGCCGCGGATGGGCGGGACGGCCCGGTTGTCGGCGTCCAGGCTCGCGCCGCGGTAGCTCCCGTGGCGGGACTCCACGCTGCCGATCCCGGCGAGCGTGGTCCAGCCGATCCTGCAGCCCGGGTCCTCGCCCCCGGTGACCGCCGCCGCCCAGCCGTAGGCCTGCAGCGCCCGCGCCGGCACCCCCGTGGTGGCCGCGAGGCCCTGCGACCAGGCTGCGAGCTGGTCGGCACCGCGGCCGGGGGCGTCCAGCTCCAGCGCCGGCATCGCGGCCCCGGGACCGGGCGGGGCCACGGCTGCGGGCAGGGACACCTCCGGCCCCACCGACGGCAGGGCGCACCCGGCGAGCAGCAGCGGGAGCAGGAGCAGGCGGACGGGCACCTCCTCGAGTGTGCCGGAACCCGTCGCGGACCCCGACGTCAGCGTGTACCTTCCCCAAGGCAAGGCAAACCTAACCAAGGCGAGCCTCACCTGATTCCCGACGCGAGGAGCTCGCCGTGCTGACCACCGCGCTGATCGGGCTCCGCGAGGGGCTCGAGGCGTCGATCGTCGTCGTCATCCTGGTCGCCTTCCTGGTCAGGACCGGACGGCGGGACGCCCTGCGCTGGGTGTGGACGGGCGTCGGCGCCGCCGTCGCGCTGAGCGTCGGCGTCGGGGCGCTGCTCACCTACGGCACGTCCACGCTCACCTTCCGCGCCCAGGAGGCCGTCGGCGGGTTCGGCTCCATCCTCGCCGTCGCCCTGGTCACCGCGATGGTGCTGTGGATGCGCACCGCCGCCCGCAGCATGTCCGGCGAGCTGAAGCGGGGCCTCGACGCGGCGCTGCAGGTCGGCTCGGGCGCCGTGGTCGGGATGGCGTTCCTCGCCGTGGCCCGCGAGGGCCTGGAGACGGCGCTGTTCTTCTTCTCCGCCGTGCAGTCCAGCGGCGAGGGCACCACCCGGCCCCTGCTCGGCTTCCTCGTCGGCATCGCGACCGCGGTGGCGCTGGGCGCCGGGATGTACCGCGGCGCGGTGCAGATCGACCTCGGCCGCTTCTTCCGGGTCACCGGGATCCTGCTGGTGGTCGTGGCCGCCGGGATCCTCGCCTACGGGGTGCACGACCTCCAGGAGGCCGCGATCCTGCCCGGGCTCAACACCCTGGCCTTCGACGTCTCCGCGGCCGTCCCGCCCGGCTCCTGGTACGGGACCCTGCTCAAGGGCGTCCTCAACTTCTCCCCCGCGTCCACCGTGCTCGAGGTCGTCGTCTGGCTCACCTACGTCGTCGTCGTGCTGACGCTGTTCCTGCGCCCGGCCCGCGCGGCCGCCGCCCCCGCCAGCCCCGTCGCCGCCCCCGCGGCCGCCCGATCGTGAAGGATCCCCGATGACCCGCACCCGTACCGCCCTGCTGCCCCTGGCCGCGCTCGCGCTCGTCACCGGCTGCACCGCCAACCCCGCCGCCGGCTCGGCGTCCGACACCTCCGAGAGCTCCGGCGCGATCACCGTGAACGCCACCGACACCGCGTGCGAGGTCTCCGCCACCACCGCCGACGCCGGCACCCTCACCTTCCAGGTCCGCAACACCGGCACGGAGACGACCGAGTTCTACCTCTACGGCGAGGGTGACCGGATCATGGGCGAGGTCGAGAACGTGGCCCCCGGCATCGACCGTCGTCTCATCGTCGAGATCCCCGACTCCGGCACCTACACCACCGCCTGCAAGCCCGGCATGGTCGGCGACGGCATCCGCGCCGACTTCACCGTCACCGGGGACGCCGTGCGCCAGGTCGACACCGACACCCGCCTCGCCGAGGCCACCGCCGGCTACGGCCGCTACGTGCAGAGCCAGACCGCGGCGCTGGTGCAGAAGACCACGGAGTTCACCACCGCGGTCTCCGCGGGCCGGGTCGACGCGGCCAAGGCGCTGTACCCGGTGGCCCGCACGTACTGGGAGCGCATCGAGCCCGTCGCGGAGACCTTCGGCGACCTCGACCCCGTCACCGACGGCCGCGAGGACACCCTCGAGCCGGGCCAGGCGTTCACCGGCTGGCACCGCCTGGAGAAGGACCTGTGGCAGGACGGGCTGCAGCCCGACTCCGGCACGATGGCCGACCAGCTGCTGGCCAACGTGCAGGAGGTCGTCGACCGCTCGGCCACCGTCGAGCTGACCCCCGTGCAGCTGGCCAACGGGGCCAAGGACCTCATGGACGAGGTCGCCACCGGCAAGATCACCGGCGAGGAGGACCGCTACTCGCACACCGACCTGTGGGACTTCCGGGCCAACGTCGACGGCTCCCGGGCCGCGATCGCCGCACTGCAGCCGGTGCTGGCCGAGCGTGCCCCCGACCTGGAGGCCCAGCTGCGCACCCGCTTCGACGCCGTCGACGCCACGCTGGAGACCTACCGCGACGGCGACGGCTACGTCCTCTACACCGCGCTCACCCCCGCCGACGTGAAGACGCTCTCGGAGAAGGTGGACGCGCTGGCCGAGCCGCTGAGCCAGGTCGCCGCGGTGGTGGCCGGGCAGTGAGCTCGTCCCTCTCGCGACGACGCCTGCTGGGCCTGGCCGGCGCCGGTGCCGCCGTGGCCGGTGCGGGAGCCGTCGGGGCGGTGGCCGGGCGCGGGAGCGGCCCCGCGGCCGACCCGGTCGCACCCGTCGTCGCCTTCCGCGGCACCCACCAGGCCGGGATCGTCACCCCCGCGCAGGACCGCATGCACTTCGCCGCCTTCGACGTGGTCACCGACTCCCGCGACGAGCTGGTGGCGCTGCTGCGGGAGTGGACCTCGGCGGCGGAACGGATGACGGCCGGGCAGGAGACCACCGAGGACGGGGCCACCGGCGGCGGCGCCCACGCACCGCCCGACGACACCGGGGAGGCCCTCGACCTGGGGGCGGCGTCGCTGACCCTCACCGTCGGCTTCGGGCCCACCCTGTTCACCGCCGCCGACGGCACGGACCGCTTCGGCCTGGCCGAGCGCCGCCCCGCCGCCCTGGCCGAGCTCCCGGCGTTCCCCCACGACGACCTCGACCCGGCCCGCTCCGGCGGCGACCTCTGCGTGCAGGCGTGCGCCGACGACCCGCAGGTGGCCGTGCACGCCATCCGCAACCTCGCCCGGATCGGCACCGGGGTGGTGAGCGTGCGCTGGTCGCAGCTCGGGTTCGGCCGGACCTCGTCGACCTCGACCGCCCAGGTCACCCACCGCAACATGTTCGGGTTCAAGGACGGCACCAGCAACCTCAAGGCCGAGGACCCGGCCGCGCTCGACGAGCACGTGTGGGTCTCCGACGGTGACGGCGCCGCGTGGCTCGCCGGGGGCTCCTACCTCGTGGCCCGGCGCATCCGCATGCACATCGAGAACTGGGACCGTGCCCCGCTGGGCGAGCAGGAGCAGATCATCGGGCGGACCAAGCGCACCGGGGCCCCGCTGGGCCAGGTGGCCGAGTTCGACCCGGTGGACCTCGGGGTCGTCGGCCCGGACGGTCCGGTCATCGCGGCGGACGCGCACGTCCGGCTCGCCTCGCCGCAGTCGCTCGGTGGGATCCAGCTGCTGCGCCGCGGCTACAACTTCACCGACGGCTCGGACGGCGTGGGCCACCTCGACGCCGGGCTGTTCTTCGTCGCCTTCTGCCGCGACCCGCGGACCCAGTACGTGCCCATGCAGGCCGCGCTCGCGTCGAAGGACGCGCTGACGGAGTACCTCGAGCACAACGGCTCCGCCCTGTTCGCCTGTCCCCCCGGCCCCGGGCCGGGCGAGTTCTGGGGTTCGCCGCTCTTCTCCTGACCCCGGCCCCCTCCCGCGCTGCCCCTCGTCCCGCGCTGCCCCTCGTCCCGCGCTGCCCTCATCCCGCGCTGCCCTCATCCCGCGCTGTGCGTGCACAACGTCGTTCTGGGGGCAATCTTGGGCCGTTCTGCGCGCACAACGCCGCAGAGGTGGTTGTCCCCAGCCCTGTGGACAACCTCGTGCACCGGGTCGAGGACCACCGAAGACTGATCCGGTGCCCACCAGGAACATGCTTCCCCCGATCCCCGACCTGTTCGTCGGCTCGGTCGCGACCGCCGCGGGCGACCTGACGCCCGGCCAGCTGCGCAGCCCCCTGCTGCGCCGCGTGGTGCACGACGTCTACGCACCTCGCGCCGTGACCGTGACCCACCAGCTTCGCTGCCGCGCCGTTGCGATGGTCTGCGCTCCCAGCACCGTGATCACCGGACGGTCGGCAGCCACCCTGCGCGGGGTCGACCTGGCTCGAGCGGGTGACCCGGTGGAGCTGCTGAGCCCGGACCGCGCGCTGCGGCCGCACCGTCCCGGCCTCGCCGTCCGCACGACCACGCACCCCGTCGAGTCCGTGCCGTGGCGGGGGATACGACTCGCGACGCCGCGCCAGGCCGCGCTCGACATCGCCCGGCGTGGCGACGTGCCCTGGTCGGTCGGTGAGGTCGACCGGATGGTCCGCGCCCGCCTGCTCGGCGTCGACACCCTCGCTGCCTACCTGGGCGGACGGCACGACCACGGCATCGGGGCCGCCCGGGAGGTGGCCGACCTGCTCGACCCGCGCAGCGAGTCCGTGCCCGAGTCGGTGGTGCGGGTCCTGCTGGTCCAGGCGGGTCTGGCCCCGGAGCCCCAGCTGGTGGTCGTCGACCGCCACGGACCGATCGGTGCCGTCGACCTGGGTTTCCTCGAGCAGAAGGTGGCCGTGGAGTACGACGGGAAGTGGCACGGCTCGCCGTTCCGTGTCGGTCGGGACCGCGAACGGGTGCAGCGGATGGAGGACGCCGGCTGGGTGGTGGTCTTCATCACCGCAGAGGACCTCAGCCGTCCCCAGCAGATCTCTGGCCGCGTCATCGGTGCCCTGGCCGGTCGCTGAACGACGTTCTGCGTGCACAACGCGCCACACATCGACCCGGAACGACGTTGTGCACGCAAAACGCGGGGAGGGGGGTCAGGGGGCGGGGGGCGGCCAGTGCGCGCGCCAGGCGTCCGGGCCGAGCACCCCGGCGCCGGCGGCCAGCTCGGCGGCCCGGACCCGCGCGGCGAAGGCGAGGGCAGCCCGGCGCAGGGTGTCCTCGGCATCGCCGTCGAGCCCGGCGAGCTCCGGCGGCACCAGCTCGGCGGGCAGCCCGGCGCGGCGGGCGCGGGAGACGAGCTTGGCGGCCAGGGCCAGGGCCGGTTGGGCCAGGGCCACGCCGTCCACGCTGGAGGCGCGCTGCTTCTCCTCCGCCTTCAGCTCGTCCCACCGCCGCTCCTGGGCCGTGCTGTCGGCCACCACCTCGGAGCCGCCGAACACGTGCGGGTGCCGGTGCACCAGCTTGGCCACGAGGACGTCGGCCACCTCGTCGACGGTGAACCCGTCGGACGCGTCGGCGGCCACCCGGGCGTGGAACAGCACCTGCAGCAGCACGTCGCCCAGCTCCTCGAGCACGTCGGCGCGAACCCCGTGCTCGAGGGCGTCAAGCAGCTCGTAGCACTCCTCGACGAGGTAGCGGCGCAGCGAGTCGTGGGTCTGCTCGGCGTCCCACGGGCAGCCGCCGGGTGCGCGCAGCCGGTCCATCACCGCGACCGCGTCGAGCAGGTGCTCCCCCGCCACCGGCGCGGCCGCCACCACGCGCTCCCCGGCGGCGATCCGAGCCAGCACCTCGGGGTGGGCGGCGTCGGTGCTCACCAGCACCTGCGCCACCGACCCCGGAGCCACCACCTCCAGGCTTCCCGGCACCACCTCCGGGGTCACCGCCACCGGGTCGCGCAGCAGGGCGAGCGCGGCCAGCGGCACCACGTCGGGACGGCGCGGGTCCAGCAGGACCACCGTCACGTGCTCAGCCCCGAACGACGACGGACGCGGGCACGTCGCTCTCGGCGATCACCTGCGCGGTCGTCTCGTCGTACTTGCCGTAGCGGGGGTTCAGCCGCACCTCGGGCCGTCCGGCGAGCTCGGGCAGCAGGCTCAGCCCGAGGCTCAGCGCGTTGCCGATCGGGGCGTCGGCTGCGGTGGTGGCACCGGCCTCCTTCGACGCCGCAGCGTCGGTGCTGCGGGACACGATCCGCATCGAGAACCACTGCTCGGTGGGCGCCTGCCCGGCCTGGCCGGCCCCGCCGGCCAGCGACAGCGCGATCGCGCTGCCCTGCGGCGCGGCGAACAGCGGCGTGGCCAGCAGCCCGGCGGCGGGGCTCTGGGCGCCCCCGATCTGCGACGGGGACAGCGTGACGCCGGACTCGGCCTGCTGGCCGGCCGCCTTGGCCCGGGCCACCACGGCGGCCGACGCGTCGTCGCCGACCGCCATCTCCGTCGCCGCGGTCTCGGCGTCCGACCGGTTCGCCGCGGGCACCAGGTCGACGGTCACGGCGAGGCTGTCCCACGCCTGCTTCCCGAGCTGGGAGAGCACCACCTGGTCGCGGACCAGGACCGGCAGGGTGTCGGGCGTCAGGTAGGCCTGCCCGGGCTGGGCCAGGAGCGTCTCGGCGTCGAGCTGCGCGACCTGCCCGGCGATCGCCGCCTCGTCGACGGTGAACCCGGTGCGGGCCACCGCGTCGGCCACCAGCTCGTGGAGCACGTCCTGGCTCAGCACCTGCTGGGTCACCAGCGGCAGGTTGGTGCGCACGTCGGTGCCCTCGATCGCCCCCGCCCCGGTGCGGTAGGCGAGCACGTCGTCGACCTGGGCCTGCAGCGTGTCGACGGTGACGGTGTCCGAGCCCACGTAGGCCGCCGTGCCCGGTGCGGTGGTGTCAGCGCAGCCCGACACCAGCAGCGCCACCGCCGCCAGGGACGCGACGGCCAGCGTGCGGGGTTCTCTCACGCCTCACACCTTCTCACGCACCCGCTCGGCCACCGGGGAGGCCTGCACCGACACCGTGCCGGCGGGCTTGCCGTCGAGCTGGAGCAGCAGGTCGGCGACGTACTGGAGCAGGTCGACGTCGCGCAGCCGCCCGGAGCCGATGCCTCCACCGCCCGCGCGCGGCAGCGGCAGGCTCACCAGCTTCGACGTCGGCCGCCAGCTCGAGCCCGGCCACACCCGCTTGAGCCGCATCTGCTGGGACTCCGCGAGCTCCAGCGGGCCGACCTTCAGCGTGGTGCCGGCGGCGGTGACCTCGGTGACCTCGTGCTCGCGGCACAGCAGCCGCAGCCGGGCGACGGCCATGAGGTTCTGCACCGGCTCGGGCAGCTCGCCGTAGCGGTCCACGAGCTCCTCGACCACCTTCGCCAGCTCCTCGCGCGTGGTCGCCGCGGCCGTCTTGCGGTAGGCCTCCAGGCGCAGCCGGTCGCTGGTGACCCAGTCGGGCGGGATGTGCGCGTCCACCGGCAGGTCCACCCGCACGTCCTTGACCTCCTCGCGCAGCGGGACCCCGTTGCCGTCGGCCACGGCCCGGAAGGCCTCCACCGCCTCGCCGACGAGGCGGATGTAGAGGTCGAAGCCGACCCCGGCGACGTGCCCGGACTGCTCGGCGCCCAGCACGTTGCCGGCGCCGCGGATCTCCAGGTCCTTCATGGCCACGGCCATGCCGGCCCCGAGGTCGGAGTTCTCCGCGATGGTCCGCAGCCGGTCGTAGGCGGTCTCGGTGAGCGGCTTCTCCGGCGGGTACAGGAAGTAGGCGTACCCGCGCTCGCGGGAGCGGCCCACCCGTCCGCGCAGCTGGTGCAGCTGGCTCAGGCCGAGGGAGTCGGCGCGCTCGATGAGCAGGGTGTTGGCGTTGGAGATGTCCAGGCCGGTCTCGATGATGGTGGTGCACACCAGCACGTCGAACTCGCGCTCCCAGAAGCCCTGCACGGTGCGCTCCAGCAGGTCCTCGTTCATCTGGCCGTGGGCCACCGCGACCCGCGCCTCGGGCACCAGCTCGCGGATGCGTGCGGCCGCCTTGTCGATGCTGGAGACCCGGTTGTGGACGTAGAACACCTGCCCGTCGCGCAGCAGCTCCCGGCGCAGGGCGGCGGCGACCTGCTTGTCCTGGTAGCCGCCGACGTAGGTGAGGATCGGGTGCCGCTCCTCCGGCGGGGTCAGGATCGTCGACATCTCCCGGATGCCGGCGAGGCTCATCTCCAGGGTCCGCGGGATGGGGGTCGCGCTCATGGTGAGCACGTCCACCGCGGTGCGCATCGCCTTGATGTGCTCCTTGTGCTCGACGCCGAAGCGCTGCTCCTCGTCGACGACGACGAGGCCGAGGTCCTTCCAGACGACGCCGGTCTGCAGCAGCCGGTGGGTGCCGATGACGATGTCGACGGTGCCGTCGGCGAGACCCGCGAGCGTCGTCGTCGCGTCCTTGGCGTCGGTGAAGCGCGAGAGCCCCTTGATGACGACGGGAAAGGCGCCCATCCGCTCGGCGAAGGTGGCCAGGTGCTGCTGGCTGAGCAGCGTGGTCGGGGCGAGCACGGCCACCTGCTTGCCGTCCTGCACCGCCTTGAACGCCGCCCGCACCGCGATCTCGGTCTTGCCGTAGCCCACGTCGCCGCAGATCACGCGGTCCATGGGGACGGCCTTCTCCATGTCGGCCTTGACGTCGTTGATCGCGGTGAGCTGGTCGGCGGTCTCCACGAACGGGAAGGCGTCCTCGAGCTCGCGCTGCCACGGGGTGTCGGGGCCGAAGGCGTGCCCGGGCGCCGCCTGGCGCGCGGCGTACAGCGAGACCAGCTCGCCGGCGATCTCGCGGACCGCCTTGCGCGCCTTGCGCTTCGTGTTCTGCCAGTCCGATCCGCCGAGCTTGCTGAGCCCGGGCATCTCGCCGCCGACGTAGCGGCTGAGCTGGTCGAGGCTCTCCATCGGGACGTACAACTTGTCGCCGCCCTGGCCGCGCTTGCTGGCGCCGTACTCCAGGACGAGGTACTCCCGGCGCGCGCCGCCGATGGTGCGCTCGGTCATCTCGACGAAGCGGCCGATGCCGTGCTGGTCGTGGACCACCAGGTCGCCGGCGCTCAGGGCCAGCGGGTCGACGACGTTGCGCCGCTTGGCGGGCATCCGCTTGCCGTCGCCCGCGGTGGCCACCCGGTTGCCGGTGAGGTCGGTCTCGCTGATGACGACGAGCCCCGCACCGGGGGCGACGAGACCGTCGGCCAGGCAACCCTGCAGGACGGTGACGCGCCCGGCGGCCGGCGTCGCCCCGGGCTCGCCGTGCACGGACGGCACCTCGGCCTCGGCCAGGCGCTCCATCACGCGCGCCGCGGTCCCGGCCCCGGCGACCACGACCACCCCGGCTCCTCCGCCGGCCGCGTGCGCGCGCAGCGAGGCGAACGTCGCCGCGATCCGCTCCTCCTCGCCGCGGGCGCCGGCGACGGCGCTCAGGTCCAGGGTCAGCACCCCGTCGGTGGCGTCGCGGCCCGAGACCAGCGGACTCAGCGACCACCACGGCACCCCCGCCGCCGCCGTGACGGCGCGGACCTGGGTGAGGCTGCGGTAGGCGGACCCGCCCAGCGCGGAGGTGTCCAGCGGCGCCTCGCCCCCCACGGACGCGGCCGTCCAGCTGGCCTCCAGGAACTCCTGCCCGGTGCGCACCAGGTCGGTGGCGCGGGTGCGGACCTTCTCCGGGTCGCACAGCAGCACGTGGGCACCCTCGGGCAGCTCCTGCGCCAGCAGCACCAGGTCCTCCCCGCGCAGCACGGGCAGCAGCGCCTCCATGCCCTCCACCGGCACCCCGGCGGAGAGCTTGTCCAGCATCTCGACCAGGGCGGCGTCCTCGGGGTGGGCCAGGGCGAGGGCGCCGGCCCGCTCGCGCACGTCGGCGGTGAGCAGCATCTCGCGGCACCCGGGGGCGAGCAGCTCGGGGACCTCCAGCTCGGCCAGGGTGCGCTGGTCGGCGACGGAGAACGCCCGCAGCTCGGTGACCTCGTCACCCCACAGCTCCACCCGCACCGGGTGCTCGGCCGTCGGGGGGAACACGTCCAGGATGCCGCCGCGGACGGCGAACTCGCCGCGCTTGCCGACCATGTCCACGCGCGTGTAGGCCAGCTCGACGAGGCGCTCGGCGAGGCTGTCCAGCGGGTGGTCCTGCCCCACGCGGATCCGCACGGGCTCGATGTCGCCCAGGCCCGGGGACATCGGCTGCACCAGGGAGCGGACCGTGGTGACGACCGCGCGCAGCTCGGCGCCCGGCTCGGGGTGGGCCAGGCGGCGCAGGATCTCCAGGCGGCGCCCGGAGGTGTCGGCCCGCGGGGAGAGCCGCTCGTGCGGCAGCGTCTCCCAGGAGGGCAGGACGGCCACGTGGTCGGCGCCCAGCAGGTCGGCGAGGCTGGCGCCGAGGTCGTCGGACTCCCGGCCGGTGGCCGTGACGACCAGCACGGGGGCGGTCGGGGGCAGGGCGGCGACCAGGGCGGCGACGACGAACGGCCGGGCCGCGGTGGGGCCCTCCAGCTCGAGCTCGGCGCGACCGGCGGCGGCGGCGACGGCGGCCAGCGCCGGGTCACCGGTGATCGCGGCGAGCAGGCCGGACAGGGGGGCGGGGGTGGTCACGAGAGACGCTCCAGACACGGGTTGAGCGGACACGCAGACAGACCGCTCCCCAGGACAACGGGAGCAGCCGTGGGGCTGATCCTAGGTCGCCAGGCAGCCCCCCGCCGCGCCACCAGGACCCCCACCGGGGTGGCGGAAGGCACACTCGGAACCGTGTCCCGCACCGTCCCACTGGTCAGCGCCGCGCTGGTCCTGGTGCTCGGGCTCGCGGTCCACGCGAGCTCCCTGCCCGGCGCCGACAAGCTGGGCGACGCGCTCTACGCCGCGCTCGTGGTGGTGGGGGTGTGGGTGCTCGTGCCCACCGCGCCGCTGCGGGTCCTGGCCGTCGCCGGGCTGGGGTGGTGCTGGGCGGTGGAGCTGCTGCAGCTCACCCCGGTGCCCGCCGCCGCGGCCGCGGCGTTCCCACCCGCTCGGCTGGTCCTGGGCGCGGGCTTCGACCCGCTCGACCTCGTCGCCTACGCCGCCGGGGTGGGTGCCGCCGTCCTCGGCGTGGCCCGGTCCCGCGGGCAGTGAACCGGACAGCCGGCGCACACCCCCCGCGGCACACTGGTCCCATGCGCCGCACCGCCGCCCTGGCCGTCCTGACCACCGCGGTGCTCACCGCCTGCGGCAGCGCGACCGGCACCTCCACCTCGACCGGTCCCGCCGGGGCCGCCGGCACCCCGGACGCCCCCGGGGTGCCGGCGCTCGCGGTGAGCACCGTCGTCGGCGGGCTGGAGCACCCGTGGGACCTGGGCTTCCTGCCCGACGGCAGCATGCTCGTCACCGAGCGGGCCGGACGGGTCCAGCGGGTCGCCGACGGGCGGGCCCAGCCGGTGTCGATGGACCTCGACGACGTGTTCGCCCAGGGGGAGAGCGGGCTGCTGGGCCTGCTGGTGCACCCCGACTTCGCGACCAGCCGCGAGTTCTCCACCTGTCAGTCGCACACCGAGAACGGCGACCCCGTCGACATCCGGGTGCTCACCTGGACCCTGTCCGAGGACGGCAGCGCTGCGACGGCTGCCGCGCAGCCGCTGCTCACCGGGCTGCCGCTGAACCCGTCGGGTCGGCACTCCGGCTGCCGCCTCGGCCTCGATCCCGACGGCAACCTCATGGTCACCACCGGCGACACCGCGGACCCCGACGCCCCGCAGGACCTCGGCAGCCTCGGCGGCAAGACCCTGCGGGCGGACCTGGAGACGGGGAAGCCGCTCGCGGACCCCCCGTTCCCGGCGGACCCCTACGTCTGGAGCACCGGCCACCGCAACCTTCAGGGCATCGCGGTGCGTCCGGGCACCGACCAGGTGTTCACCGCCGAGCACGGACCCGACATCGACGACGAGGTGAACCTCGACGCTCGCGGCGCCAACTCCGGCTGGGACCCGAGCCAGGGCGGCACCGTCGACAGCTACGACGAGAGCGTCCCGATGACCGACCTGGCACGGTTCCCCGACGCGGTCGAGGCCGTGTGGAGCTCCGGCGACCCGACCGAGGCCATCTCCGGGGCGGCGTTCCTGGACGGCCCGCAGTGGGGCAGCCTCGACGGGGCCTTCGTCATGGCCGCGCTGAAGGGACAGAAGGTGATCGCCCTGCAGCTCGACGCCGCGGGCGCGGTCACCGGCGAGGTCGTCCCCGCCGAGCTGCGCGGGACCCTGGGCCGCATCCGCTCGGTGCAGCAGGGCCCGGACGGCGATCTGTACCTGACCACGGACAACGGCAGCGACGACGAAGTCGTCCGGGTGACGCCGACGGGGTGAGCGTGCCCCGCTCGTCAACGCCGTGAGCCGAAGACGCTGGCCTCGGCAGGGCGAGTCTGGTGGTGCGTCACAACAACGGGACCGTGTCGACACCCTTCTTCAATTCCTGGTTCAAGAACCGTGGTCAACGTCGTCAGGATGAACCCCGAACGAACGTGGACCGGCCGAGCCGCAGCTGGTGGAGAGTTGCCGCCAGTGGACCGCTACCGGTAGCACGTTCCGTCTACCGTCGTGCCGGTTCTCGATCCCGATGAGGCCACCGTCCGACGCTACCGCTGACCGGCGTTGTCCCGTCGGTCGTCGGTTCGAGCCTTGCGCGTAGTCCCGTGATGACGAGACGGGTGCGATGGCCTGTATCCTAGAGACATCCGATGATGCCAAACACTAAGGCGGCAGCGTGATGATTCCTCTCAAGGAGGTCCGAGCCTGGTTGCGAGGCTCCCTCCCGGAAGGCCTGCTCCAACTCGGTCGCTCAGCACGGGACACGTTGGATTGCCTCACTCACCGTGGCACGGACGTGACTTGCCCCCTGTGCGGCTCGTCTTTCAGCCGTTTCACGCGCTTCAACCGTCGCGATGACGCTCGGTGCCCGCGGTGCGGGTCACTCGAGCGCCACCGCCTCCTTTGGCTGTACCTCGAGCGATGCACCGACCTGTTCGTCCGTCCACAGTTGGTGTTGCACGTGGCGCCCGAGCGCTTCCTCCGCGATCGGCTCGCTCGAACTCACGGGACCGGTTACGTGCATGGCGATATTGCCGATCCTAAGCACTTCCTGGACGTCACGGACCTCCCCCATGAGGGCGGGGCCTTCGACGTCGCGTTGTGCTCACACGTGTTCGAGCACGTGCCGGACGACCACGAAGCGGTGCGCCAGTTTGCGCGTGTCCTGGCCCCTGGCGGCTGGGCCATTCTCGATGCACCGGTCGACGAGCGTCGCGAGTCGACATACGAGGACAGCACGATCACGTCGCACAAAGGTCGGAGACGACACTTCGGCCAGTGGGACCACGTCCGGGTCTACGGTCGCGACTACGCAGACCTCCTGCGCGGTGCGGGTTTTGTCGTCGAACCGAATCCATTCGAGGTGAGCTCTGAGGACGTCGCGCGCTACGGGCTTCGACCGGACAAGGATCACGTCTTTCTCTGCCGCAAGCCGGCGAGAACGGGTTGAGTGGATAAGGCACAGCAACGTCCATCCATGCAAAGCCTAGGAGTCTGCGCGGGATCTTCGCCAAGCGGGCCCCCGAAGTGCGGCTCGACTGGTTCCATCACCACCGTGGCAACCAGCTCTGCGACGTCATTGCACGGGCCGACCTGGTGGTGGTGTCCGCGGAAGTTGGTCAGGCGGCTGATCGGGGGTGCGGCTGCGAGTGCACTGAGTGGGCGGTGGTCGTGGGTCCCAGGCACGCTGGGAGGGCTTCTCGGCGGTTGATCTCGACCCCGCCGAAGCGGGCGTCGGCGTAGCGGTGGCCGAGCGTGCGGTGGAAGCGTTCGACCGTGCCGGCGGTCCCGCGTCAGTTAGGGGCGGGTCCCCGCTTGTCGACGATGTTGAGCTCGGTGCAGGTATCTCGTGAGGCGTGGGACCCTGAGCAGGAAGCGTTGGCGGCGAGGACCCCTTGCGCTCGACGGTGGCACCGCGCTCGGCGAACCAGGCGGTCGCGTCGTGCAGGACCCCGATCGCGGTGGTGGCCTTGTCGTCTGCGTCGATCTCGGCATGCGCGAGGCGGGGTCGGTCGTTGATGACGGTGTAACAAAGGCCGTGCCGGTTCGGGGTTTGCATTCGGCATCCCCTCGGCGGTCCGGTCGTGGCCGGGGCGTTCCGCTTGCCCGGCTGTCGACCGACGCACCGGTGAACGCCGCCGCTAGGGATTTTGTCGAACGAGGTGGGCGTCGACGTGGACCCCCGAGCCGGGGTGCTCGTCCTCGCAGCGGGTCGGTAGTCCCCGGTGACCCGGTCGATGCGGTGCTGCCGGTTGGTGCGGCGCCGCACCAGGATCGCGTGCACCGTCGAGGGGGGAGTCCCGGGGCGCCCACCGATCTGGACCCGGCCCGGGCAACGGAGAAACCGCATCCCGGCTATGGCCTTGACCACTGACGGTGGGGTCTCGGTTGCCATCGAGCGCGCTCGGGAGCTGCCGGTCGGCCATGCTGGGCGGGCCCTCAGCACGGTCACGCTTGGCTGGCTCAACCTGGATTGCCCCACCAAGACCGAGCCTAATGCCCGGTCGAGCAAGCCAGGATCCGCCCGGGGAACGTCCACACAGCGCCTTCAGACCCGAGAACCACGTTCTGCGCGAGAGGCCGGCCCCTACCTGGCGAGCACAAGCCCCAATATGCGGGCGGACACTCCGCCAGCCGCACCAACGCGATCAGCGACGCTGCAGATCGCCACTTCTCGACGCATCCTAGGCCCGCTGGGTCGAGTCCTCCAGGACACCGTCGACCGTGTCGACGTCTGACGACCCGGCAGTCCGGGGGACCGAGCGCTGATGACCGAGCACCAGGACCGCCGCGGGACGGTCGGTCAACAGTCGCACCGCCGCACCAAGGTTCTCAGCTTGCTGCACCGTCGCCGAACCGATCTCGGCGACCACCAGCACTGCGTCCACCCCTCTGGCCAGGAACTGCCAGCTCCGGGCCGAGCCCGCGTCCGGCGCAGCTTCGACGACCACACCCATCGTCTCCGCGAGGCGCTCGATGAGGTCGGCGAACCGGTCGCCGTCCAGGGCCGGGCGATCGCCGACGGCCGGCCTCCTCCGACTCCAGCGCCTCGCACGCCGCGCCCGGTGTGGTCGCGGGGATGACGGCCGCGGGCCGGCGCCAAGGAGCCAGACCGGCTGGTCGACTGCGGCCACTGGAGCGCCCTTGCCGGTCAGCCTGATGAGGACCCGCTTCAGCTCAGCGGTCCGAGCCAGCACCTCCGGCACGCCTGGGAGCGCGGAGGCACCTACAACATTGGTGAGCGACCCCAGTCCTCCATCGGTGGCATCGACGACGACACTCTCGCGGCCCGGATACGCCGCCGCCGCGAGCTCGACAACGAGACCCGCACGGCCGACGGTCGCTCCGGAACGCAGCACGAGCACTGAGCGGATCTGGTCCGGCCAGACGGCGTGGGAACGTTCGGCGATCAACGCACGCAATGCCGGTCGCAGCTCCACCTCGGCATCAGTCAGCGCGCCGAACAATGGCAACCCGTAGGCACGCGCCGCTTGCTCGGGGTCCAACAGGATCGGCCGCCGACGAGCCCGGCCGGCGAGCAGCGCAAGCACCAGCAGAGCGCCGAGAACCAGCCCGACAAGCGCGTCCCGCAGCACGGGTGGTGCCTCCACAGCCGAAGTGACGGTCCCCGAACCCCACGTCCGCACTGAGTAGTTGACCGCTAGCTGTCCGGGCTGAGGCTGGGCGAGTTCTTGAACGCGGTTCAGGAAGACCGGGATCAGCTGCTCAGCCAGCAGCCGACTGATGTCTGCACTCGAGTCCGAGAAGGAGGCGGCCAGGACGCCTGCACCAGGCGGTCTGGAGACCGTCATCCGGTCAAGAACCTGCTGCGTGGTAAAGGGAACGTTCGTCGCCCGGACCAAGTCGGCGGCCACCACGTCGCTGTGCAGCAGCGACTGCAGCGTGCGGATCTGGCTGTCCGCGTCGCTGGCCCCGCTGGAGGTCTGCACGATGAAGCTGACCAGCGACACGTGCTGGTCTGAACGCAGCCGTGCGGCTCCCCCGAACGCGGCCCCGGACAGGAGTACGAGGGCCAGGATCAGCGGCGCGTAGTGACGCGCCAGATGAGCCATCTGGGCCGGCAGCCCACCGGTATTCGTTTCGGACGAAACTGACGATGTCATACGACCCTTTACCTTCGCGCCAAGACGGGTTTGCAAGGCCATGATCAGCCCCGCAAGTAAGGGGGCAGACGACAGCTCACCGTGACCCCTACGGACGGAGGCACTTCTGACCCATGCCTCGGTCGAGCCGCAGCGGATGAGCCATCGACCTCAGCAACTACAGTACATCGCGGGAGTACCGCACCGTTTCGGTAGCGCAAATTTTCCAGACGTCAGATAGGAGGCACCAAACTGTACGCCACCGGCGCACGACCCAGGGTCGTGCTTGTCGCGCAGGGCCCCCCCGCCCGCGGCGGCATTTCGAGCTTTGCGAGCACCCTGGTCGAAGACCGCGACCTGGCCGCCATTGCGGACATCACGCTGCTCAACACGACCCGCAAGGCGGAACGACTGGCTGGGTCGTGGAGCATCGAGAACGCCGTCAACGCCGTCGACGACGCGAGGCGCACCTTCCTGGCCGCTCGGCATGCCGACGTCGTGCACGTGCAGACCGCTCTCATGCCGGCGCTGCCGCTGCTGAGGGCCCTGTCCGTGTGCGCTGCTGCCCGCCTCGGCGGCGCCGCAGTCCTGTGCCACGTGCACTCCGGACGGGTGAACTCCGGACGGCCGGAGGCGTTCGCCCCCAGCCGCCCGGTGCGGCTGCTGCTACGACTGCTCGCCGTGTCCGACGTCGTGCTGACGGTGAGCCGGGCCGGTTCGGCTGCGCTGGGCCCCCTCGTGCCCAGCACGCCAGTCGAGGTCGTGGACAACGCGGTGGACACCGTGGACTACGAGCCTGCGCCCCTGGTCGGGGACCCTCCCACCGTGCTCTACGTCGGAACCCTCAGCCGGCGCAAGGGCCTCGAGGACCTGGTGACGGCACTCCAGCTGCTGGGCGCCTCGGGTGCCCCGGCCTATCGGCTGCAGGTCGTCGGTGGCTCGGCCGAGGTCGGCGAGGAAGAGGCCCGGATCCTGCGGGAAGCCCTGGTAACCTCCGGCCACGGGGATGCCCTGCTCGGCTCCCGGAGCGGCAAGCAGGTACGACAGCACCTGCATGACGCCGACATCTTCGTACTGCCGTCCCACTGGGAAGGACAACCGATCGCAATTCTGGAGGCAATGGCGAGCGGGCTCCCTGTCCTCGTCACCGCTGTGGGAGCCAACCCTGACGTCGTCCGTGACGGCATCGACGGGTTCGTTGTGCCCCCGCACGCGCCCGACGAGCTCGCATCCGCCCTGCGGCGGCTGCTGACCGACCCCGCGCTGCGGCGACAGCTCGGCGCGTCGGCACGGGAACGGGCCCGCGAGCACCACGACACGGCGCAGCTTCGCTCCCGGATGGGCGACCTCTACCTGCGTGCCGCCACCCGAGAGGACCGCAAGCGGTGAGGCTGCTCGCGGTCTGCGAGAGCCCGCCGACGCTGGACGCCCGGCACGCGAACGGGTCCACCCTCATCACCGCAGAGCTGCTGCCCCGGCTGCCCGACGGGTTCGACATCGACCTGGTTTGGTTTGCCGACCGGGCGGCGGAGCCCGCACAGGCTGTTCTGGACCGATGTCGCAGCGCCACCCGCCTGCCCGTCCGTACTCGTGCGGTGGCCGCCGCCGCCCAGGCGTTGACCCGATTGCCGCGAGCGACCTGGCAGCGCAGCGGCGGTGACGACACCGTGAGGCGTCTGGCTCGCGAGGCCGATGTCGTCTACCTGCACGGGTTGCACTCTTTTTCATCCGCGCGCGGGCTCGGGCGACCCCTTCTCGTCCACGAGGTGGATCCCTGGTCGTCCTTCTGGGCGCAACGAGCGGAGGCCGGCTCCGGTCCGACCAGGACGTACGACCGGCTGCAGGCGGCACGGGCCCGTCGCCTCGAGGAGCGCACGTCCGCCGTCGCTTCCCGCTACCTCGTCGTGAATGCCGCCGACGCCGCGGGTCTTTCCGCCCAGCTCGGTCGACCGGTGGAGGCCCTGCCGAACGGCGTGGACCTCTCCTATTTCCGGGCCTGCACGGGCAAGCAGCCCGATGGGGACGTGCTGGCGTTCGTGGGAACGCTCGACTACGCGCCGAACGTGAGGGCAGTGCGGGAGCTCGTCGACGACGTCCTTCCCCTGGTCCGGCACCATCGACCTGGTGTGCGCCTGCTCATCGCGGGCCGACGTCCGGTTGCCGCCGTTCGGCAGCTGGCCGGACCGGGCATAGAGGTGCTTGCGGATGTCCCGGATGTTCGGGCTGTCTACGAACGGGCAGCGATGGTCGTGTATCCCGGCAGCCTCGGCCGCGGAACGAAGAACACGGTGCTCGAGGCAATGGCAACCGGCACGCCTGTCGTCTGCTCCCCAGAGGCGGCCAGGGCCCTGCCGGTCGGTGACCACGCCCGTCTGGGTAGGTCACCTCGCGAGCTCGCGGAACACGTCGTGACCCTGCTCTCATCGCCGGCAACCCTCGCTCGGGCCGGAGCTGCAGCCACGGTCACCGCTGCCGCCTTCCGCGATTGGGACCAGGTGAGTCGGCAGTTCGGAGATCTGCTGGTGGCAGCTGCCCTCTCCTGCTCTCCACCGGCCTGAGGTGCGTCTTCGCGGGTTCCGTCACGGCGTCGCGGTCTTGCTCTTGCTCTGCGCTTCCTGTTCGTCTGCCCCAGCGGCACCCGTCGTGCCGCCCAGACCTGCCGCAGCGGAGACCGGACGGGTGTTCTACGCGGCTCCCTTGGACCGCTCCGGCGGCACCGGAAGTGCTGATGACCCGTTTGGCACCTTGACCGACGGCCTGTCCGCACTCACGGCGGGTGACACGCTCCTGCTCCGCGGCGGCACCTACCACGAACAAGTCGACCTCCAGGTGGCACCGGGAACCCGCACAGAGCCGATCGTGGTGCGGCCGGCTCCAGGCCAGCGTCCGCTTCTGAAAGGACTGCTCTGGATCGACAATCCCTCGTGGTGGCACATCGAGGGACTGAACGTCACCTGGGACGACCGCAACCGCGACGACCAACACATGGTCAAGATCAGCGGCGGGACGGACTGGGAGCTGACCGACGCGGAGATCTCGGACGCGAGGTCGTTCGCCGCGCTGCTCGTTGCCGGCGACTCCCGCCGGTTCGCGCTCCGCAGGCTCTACGTCCACGACACCGAGCCTGCCAACGGCACGAACGAGGACCACCTCATCTACCTCAATTCGGGGCTGGGGGGTGGCGTCGTCGAGAACTGCTTGCTGGTCGGGAGCCCGAACGGCAGGGCCGTCAAGATCGGCCCCGCCGACAGTGCAGGACCGCCGGTGGGCAATCTGACCATCCGCTACAACACGATGATCGACAACGAGGGTCCTTCGAACATCCAGGTGGCCTGGCGCTCGCGGAACAACGAGATCTACCGCAACATCATGATAGGAACGGCCGCTGGACGCGCCAACGTCACCGCGTTCGGTCTGCGGGGCTCCGGCAACGCCGTGCACGACAACATCGGGTGGCGCTCCTCGGGCGTGGTCGAGGCCGGCGTCCGAGGCCTCGAGGACGCTGGCGGCAACCGCTTCCTCGACCCGAGGCTCAGGACGAGCGGCACAGCGCGGTTCGCACCGACCTCACGTAGCGCAGAGAGCTACGGCTACTTGGCCTCGCCCGCGACGGCCACCCCTCGTACCCCCGGTTGATGCCGCGCACATCGTCGGCGAATTCACCGCGGGTCGCGCCCGCCAGAGGCTCTACCGTCTACATTGGGGCAATGCGCTTCCTGTCCGCCGCGTTGGCCACCGGTAGCAGCCGGTGGATCTTTGTCACCGCCATCGTCATCGTCTCGGCGGGTGCGTCAGTTCTCGGTGCTCCGGTCGCACTGGTCGGGCTCGCCGTCACCGGGGTCGTCGCCGTGTCCGCGCTCTGGCGGGACGTCCAGCTGTTGCTGCACCTCATGGTCCTCTCGGTGTTCGTCGAGTCGCTCGGGCTGGGGCCTGCGCGGGTGGGGCGCGTCCTTGCCGTAGCCGCGGTGGTGGTGGTGTTCGGTCGGATCGCCTTCACGTCGTGGCGCCCCCGGGCGCTCTCGTCCACGGCGGCACTCATCCCGGTCGTCGCGTTCTTGAGTTGGGCTTGGGCAAGCGCGCTCTGGGCCGAGGACACTCGTGCCTGGCTGTTCGCCATGGGGCAACTCGGGCTTGCCGGGGCCTACTTCCTGGGCTTTGTTCTGCTCGTGGAGGACCGTGCACAGGTTCGTTCGCTACTCCGCACCTACGTCGCGGGCGCGCTCTTTGCCTCCGTCATTGCATTCATTCAAGCCGCGGGTGGAGACCACCGCGCCGTGGGTCTGCAGGGTGATCCAAACATCTTCTCGCTCTACCAGGTGGTGGCCCTTCCGGCGGCCGCGATGTTGGCCGCAACCGCGCCCCGGGGCCGACGCTGGTTCGGCTATGTGATGCTACCGGTGCTGCTTGCCTCGGTCTTCGTCACGCAGTCCCGGGGCGGCCTCGTCATCGCAGCGGTGGTGGTGTACGTCTTGTTGCTGCGAGGAGATCTTGGGCCGTGGTTGGCTCGGAGGCGACGGTCGGCAGGCGTGGTCGGGTTGGTCACCTTTGCCGCCGCAGCCACGCTGGTACTCACACTGGACCAGCGTTTCTCCTTGACCCGGATTGCGACCGACCGCGCCAGCGGGCGGCTGGACATCTGGTATGTCGCATTCCACGAGTGGCAGCAGCACACTCTCCTCGGGATCGGCGGCGGGAACTTTGTCTCGAAGAGTGTGGAGCTGTTGACGACCGTGCCCGGCGTTGAGCTGGTCCGCAGCCATCTCCTGCTGACCAGCGGTATCGAGGTGCACAACATCTACCTCGAGCAGCTGGTGGAGTACGGCCTCGTCGGATTCGTGCTCTTCCTCGTCGTCCTCGTGATGACGGGGCGGAACCTCCGGGTAGCGGGACGCTTGACCGGCGATCCGGCCTTGCGGTCCCTGCCCATGATGCTGGTCGCGTTTCTCGGCGCCTCGTTCTTCCTGTCCGTCGTCAACAACAAGCTCCTCTGGATGCTGATAGCCCTGGGAGTGCTCGCCTACGGGGGCCGGTTTTCCGACGAGCCAGAGCCCCGGCAGCCCATTCTGCGACCAGTCCTTGGGGCCTGGCCCCTGACCAACACCTACCGACCAGCGGCGGCGTTCGTGGCCCTCGTAGCCAGCGCGAGCGCAGTCCTGGCGGGCTTTACCTCGACAGTCGCGCCTCCTCAATACTCGTCGACCGTCGAGTTCGTTGTCGGCACGTCCGCCACGCCGCCAGTGCGCGCGATCCAGATCGCGACCCTGGTTGAGCTCGCCACTGGCCCAATTGTGGCTCAGGACCTCCGTGACCGGGCAGCACCCGGGCTCACCGCCGCACAGGTCCAGAGCCGTCTCGCGGTGACCCGTCCAGACGGGGCCCTGACGTTCAGCGTCGCGGTCGACGACCGTGACGAGACGCGCAGCCGGCGCCTCGCGAGCGCCTTCCCCGAAGTCTTCCTCGCCAGGGTCCGCGCGCTGCCCGGCCCGGTCGCCACGGGTGAACTGGCTCCGATTACCCCCGGCCTGGCCGTGCGCGAGTGGGGTGACTACGTCAGCACGGAGCGGCAGGCACAGCCGCTATGGACAGCGGCCGCTATCGGGCTGATCGCCGGTGCGGTCCTGTCCGGGCTCGTAGTCGCAGCACCCCGGCGTCGTCGCGGGAGCGGCCTGTCGCACCCATACCGGCGAAGTGCAGACGAGAGGCTGGCCGGGGTCTGAACCTTCCAGTGTCGAGCGTTGACCTGGTGATGCAACTGGTGAAGGTTGCGGCGGCCCAGCGGTGCCGCGGAGGTGCTCGAGCCCGCCGTTTGGACGGCCTCGGTCGGGCCGTTCGATGTTCTGGAGCACTCAAGGTAGGCCACGTTCTCACCGGCCCGTCGCGCCGCGCGTACGAGGGTGACGAGCCCGGAGAGGGAGGTTGGGACCCCGGTGGTGGTGCGGCCATCGATGACGGTGGCAGGGGCGGTGGTGCGGTCGGGATGCGGTCGGCGGTCACGACGCGCTGGTCGGACCACCAGGTGGCCTCGGAGTAGACGTCGGCCTCGTCGGCGGATATCGGGGTGAGCCGGTCGCAATGACGGTTATTGAGCAGCTCGGGCTCAGCGCGCAGGACCCACCGGACCCCGTAGTGGGGTTGGGCAGCGCTGCGGTGGCCGGACTCTTGTGACCGATACATCCGTCCATCGCCACGGTCTGACGACGCCGCGTGACGGCTGACCCCCTGGCTGACGCTGGGCGAATGTTGACCCCCTTCGCTGACCAGTGAGGGAGTGATCACGGTGGACGACTGGGTTGAGATCCGGCTGCTGCATCGCAGCGAGGGGTTGGGGATCACCATGATCGCGCGGCGGCTGGGGGTGGATCGGAACACGGTGTGGGCGGCGTTGGCCGCGCTCGAGCCGCCGAGGTGCCGGCGTCCGGCGGGGTCGGCCGTGGAGGTATTCGAACCGGCGATCGGAGGAGCTTGCTGGGGCGGTTCCCCGACTTGCCGGCCACGGTGATCTCCGAGCGGGTCGGGTGGGGTGGAGCGCCGTCGGTGCGGCGGGCCCGGGTCGCGCTGATCCGGCCGTCGTTTCGAGGAGCGGACCCAGCCGACCGGACGACGTATGCGGCCGGGGCCCGGGCCCGGGCCCGGGCCCGGGAGATCGTGCAGTGCGACCTGTGGTTCCCGCTGAAGGTCGTCCCCGACGGCGCCGGGGCGATGGTCGCCCCGCCGGTGCTGACGATGGTCGCGGCGTACTCGTGGTTCGTGATGGCGCTGATGCTGCCCGCACGGGTGTCCTGGGACCTGCTGGCCGGGACGTGGCAGCTGCTGTCCGGGATCGGGGCGGTGCCCAAGATGTTGGTGTGGGACAACGAGGCCAGGATCGGGCAACACCACCGCCTCACGGTGCCGGCGCGGGGCTTCGCCGGGACGTTAGGGACCCGGATCTATCAGACCGCGGCCCGCGACCCGGAGGCCAAGGGCATGGTCGAGCGGGCCAACGGGTTCCTGCAGACCTCGTTCATGCCGGGCGGGAGTTCACCGGCGGGGCCGACTTCAACACCCAGCTCGCCGGCTGGCTGCCGCGGGCGAACACCCGCCTGGTCCGGGCGACCGGTGGACATGCTCGACGCCGACGTCGCCGCGATGGGCGCCCTGCCCCGGGTGGTCCCGGCGACGGCACTGCCGCTGCGGGGTGCGACTGGCCCGGGACTACTACGTGCGTGTCGCGGGAAACGACTACTTCGTCGACCTCGACGTCATCGGGCGCTTCGTCGACATCGACGCCGGCCTGGGGCGGGTTCGTGTCACCTGCGCCGGTGCGGTCGTGGCCGATCACCCCCCGCTGCTGGGCGGCGCGGCAGGTCGTCACCGACCCGGCTCACGTCGCGGCCGCGAAACGGCTGCGGACCGCGTTCGCCGCAAGCTCCGTCGCGCCCCGCGGACCCGCCCAGGGGCACCTCGGTGAAGATGCGGGCACTGAGCGACTACGACGCCCTGTTCGCCCTGAACACCACCGACACCCCGGCCGCCCGTCCGGACCTGCAGGTCGTTCGATGAGCACCACCAGCACCACCGTGACGGGGACAGCGGGGGCCGGCAAGGACGCTGCCGGTCAGATCACGTTCTGCGCCCACGAGCTGAAGACTCCGGTCATCGCCTCGACCTTCGCCTCCCTCGGTGATCAGGCCCGCACCGAGGGCTGGTCGCACGAGGAGTACCTCGCCGCGGTCCTGGTCGCCAGGTCGCTTCCCGGACCGCGAACGGCACCCGGATGCGGATCGCCGCCGCCCACTTCCCCGCCGTCAAGACGCTGGAGGACTTCACCTTGGCCCACCTTCCAGGGCCCCGGCAAAGTCGGCTCGTGGGCCTGTGACCTGGGCGTCCGTTGTGCCGTGACCGGTGTGTCGTGTGGGGCGGGTGTGGCCCATCGGGCTTGAGTGGTGGTTCTGACACGACCGCTCACGCTGAGGACCACACCC